>VGNE01000039.1 GCA_016866215.1 Chloroflexota bacterium
ATATAAAACACAACATGAACTTCCGCAGATTCATGCTCAGGGGTTTGAAAAAGGTAGAGATTGAGTGGGGCTTGGTCTGCATGGCTCACAATTTACGAAAACTGGCGATCCCATGACCGCCAGTTTTTTTATCTCTCGCTCTCTCCTGACTCTTTTTCCATGTTTTCCATCCTCTTTTTAGACAACCCCACTTTTGTTACTCCCTCGCCGCGATCAAAATCCCAAATCCAATTAACAGTCCGCCAGCCAGGAATAACGGCGTGATTTTCTCCGTGAGGAAGAACCATCCGAGCAGTGTGCCAACGACGGGCTGGGCGAAGAACGTCAGTGAAGCGACAGAGGCGGGCAATTCTGCAAAGGCATAATTCCAAAGGATCATGGCGAAGGCTGTCGAAATGATCCCCAAAAATAACAACCCGCCGATGATCCCAATAGTGATTTCGCCCACGCCTTTTGTATTGATTTCCCAAACCCCAAATGCGATGCTGGAGGGCAAGCCGCCCAATAGCATGATCATGCCGGAAGTCAGCAAATCCGCTGAATTTGAAAATTTGCGAACCAGCACTGAGTACAAAGCCCAGGTCAGCGCGGCCGCCAGCAGACTGATATTGCCCCAAAAAAGGGATGGCGAGTGTTCTGCGTTGCGCGGATCGATCACAGCCAGCACGCCCAGTGTGGAAATAAGCAATGCAATCATGCGGCGCGGCGTCGCGCGTTCACCCAGCAGAAAGGGCGCGAAGAGTAGAACGAAAGCGGGCGTGGCAGAGGTGACCAGCGAGCCGTTGGACGCGGTGGAGAGGTTTGTCCCTGACAATTGAAATCCGAGTGAGATACCATAGCCCACAAAGCCAACCAGCAGACTTTTCCAAAATAATTCTTTTGTGATCGCAGTTTTGTTTTTATGAAAATAGATCACAATCCCCAATGTCAGCGCGCCCATCACAAGGCGAATGGTCAGCAATGCAAACGGCGGAATAACCTCAAGCACAATTTTGCTAACGACATACATCCCGCCCCAAATGGAAGCGGCGGCGAGACCTGCAAATAAACCTGCGAGTGTGTGGTGTTTTTGCATAGTCCCCGATTATATCGAAGTTGTTGTTATCCGATTATCGTGCAATACAAAAGGCTTTGGAAAGGTTCGCGCTAGCGGTTCGCGAAGCACCCTGTGGGTAGCGGCAGTAGGGCGGACTTGGTCTCTCCGTCAAAACTGGATACTGCTTTAATTGTAGTATAAACCCAATTTGGCGGGGCGAATTTCCACTGTCCACTGGTGTATCCTTAAATTCATCTGCTTTTGACTTTAGAAGTATTCATGCTGATATCGCAGGAATTAAATGTTTCGCTTTCCACATTTTATACGCCGCACGAGCATTTATTTCATGTGTAGCGTGCCAGTTTTTCATATTGTCAATTGCCCAATATTTCAGATCATGACCTTCATGCGATGTTTCCAATTGACCATCTACAATTTCACACAAATGAACAATAGATACTGTTGTATGTAGTCCCATTTGAGCGCTCGGTTTACGAGTGAATACACCGACTAATTGATTAACTTTTATTTCTAAGCCAGTTTCCTCACGCACTTCCCTGATAATTCCTTCAACTGGCGTTTCGTTTGGTTCAACAAATCCACATGGTAAACACCAGCCACTACCATCGGCTCTTTCCAACAAAAGAATTTCGCCATTTTCATTGAATATTGCTGCGTCAGTTCCAACTTTTGGCGTAATGTGTCCGATTTCAACCAGAAACCGCTCTCTTATCGTTTTATCTGGAACTGCCAAAAGTTCGCCATAAGTATGAGTTGCCATCTTTAAAAGACGCTCGTAACGCTCTTTGTCAAATTCATTTGTTGTGTAACGCAAACCATTCAGTGCAATCGTTTGTAGTGTGTCTAAAAGTGAGAAAATATCCATTTAAATATACCTTGATGCCCAACTTGGAGAGGTTATTTTTTTTGCAGAAGAGCAGGCTAACTATGAATTACTATACGACTCATTTTATTATTTTGCAATATCCTTTGGGAAAAGCATTATTCAAAACCTTGCCTGTCTCTTCGTATCTTTTTGATCTCGCCCCGCTTCTTTTTCTCTTTCAATCTTTTCTCTTTTGAAGCCTTTGTTGGTTTGGTTTTGTGACGCAGCTTTGGCTTTTCACTGGCCTTTTGTATCAAATCATAAAACCTCTGAACTGCCTCTGCGCGGTTACCTTCCTGTGTGCGGTATTTTTTCGCTTCGATGATGAGCACTCCGTCAGCGGTGATGCGTTTTCCAGCCAGCCGAATCAGCCGTCCCTTTAGGTCTGAGGCGAGGGAGGGGGAGTTGACCACGTCAAAGCGCAGCTGCACCGCCGTCGCAACCTTGTTGACGTTCTGTCCGCCGGGGCCTGAGGCTCTGATATATTCAAGTATGAGTTCTTTGTCGAGATTTTTCATTTCCCCAAGATTATAACGTAGCGTCTCTGCGCCCCTGCTCAATCTATTTTTTCACAATCCTCGGCGCGACCATCCACAAGATCGCCAAAATCAACCCGCCCACAAAAAATGGGACGGGTCCGCCGAACCATTGGAAGAGTATGCCGTAGAACAACGGCGCGATGGCGTTTGCGGCGCTGTATGCGGCAGCGGAGACGCCCAGTGTGCCGCCGACTTCGTTTGGTTTTGCTGATTTCGAGATCAGGCTGTTGATGGCGGGATGAAGTACCGCGCCGCCGACGGCTGCGGGGATGCTTGCCGCCAAAAGCCAGAGGATGCCGCTCCAGCCTTTCGCGCTTTCTTCAGGCAGTTGAATGTTGATGCTTTGGATCGAAACGCGGAATTCGCCCTGCCCCGCCATGCTTTCGAGAACTTTTGCCTTCTCATACCAGGGGACGGGTGTGGGGGGAGTGAGCGCGGTCCCGAGCAAGCCGAGGGCGAGCAGGCCGAGACCCATCAGTACCAGCCAACGGTCTCCTTTTTTACGTGACCACTTGCCGATCAACCCTGCCTGAATGATGATGATAGTAATGCCCGCCAGCACGAACAAACCTGAGGTGTCACGCGCATCCATGCCGAGGCGGGTGAGCGTGAACAGTGAAAATAGTTGTTCGTATCCGCCAAATGCTACGCGATAGAAGAACATGATAATTAGCAGAAATCCGATGGCAGGTTGGTTGAGTGCGTTTCGTAACGCCCCAAACGAAAACGGACGCCGCGTGCGTGACGCTTCGGGATTTACCACTTCCTTGAAGGTTTCCTTGAACCAGAACGATGTGAGCAAAATGGATGAAAACGAGAAGAACGCGGCGGTAAACGCCACGGCTTGATAGTTTTGCCCCGTAGAGGCAAGGACGATGAAAGCCAGGATCGGTCCCAGCACAAAACCGACCCCGAATGCCGCGCCGATCAAGCCCAGTCCCTGCGTGCGGGTCCTTCCGGTGGTGCTGTCTGCGATGGCGGCTTGGGCGGTGGCAATGTTCGCGCCAGAGAGACCGTCAATGACACGCGAGAGGAACAACAGCCAGAGCGTATCCGCGAAGCCGAGCAGGATGAAACCTGCAAATGTCCCGATCTGGCTGATGACCAAAACTGGTTTGCGCCCGAAGCGGTCAGACAGCCACCCCAGGATCGGCGCGCCGATGAATTGCATCATGGGATAGGTGGCTTGCAAGATTCCGATGATTAAAGGCGTCGTGCCGAAGCGTGCCGCGTACAACGGCAAAAGCGGAATGATTATGGACAATCCCATCAAGTCCACCAGCACGATGACAAGCACGGGCAGGATGCGTTTGAAATCCAGTTTTTCGTTTGTTGTAGTTTCAGGATTCATGGTTATAAAAAACCCTCTCCCTTGCTGGTCGAGTAACGCGAAGCGCGTATCGAGACCTGGGAGAGGGGCGTAGTGGGGCTTTCGGTTAGAACATCAACGCATTGATCTTGTCGATCATCGCGCGTTCAGGCCTGAGATCGGCTTCGGTGAGGCGGTTGAGAGGGGTATCCACCAATTCGTAGATCGAAGTTAAATTCGGTTTGGTGGTATTCACATACAACAAACCAGTTACCAGCCAGTTGTTGCGCTGGGATTCTTCCATCACGCGCAGAGCTTCGTAGCGGTTGGTAGGATCATAGCCTCTTTCAAGATTTTTCAATATGACCGTTGAACCATCGTGCATGGCAACTTCGCGTATCTCACCATCCTCCATTTCGCGCTCAAGGATGATTTCATTGCGCGGCGCAATGTAGGAAATTTCATGCAAAGGTTCTTCGTGATCCTTGCCCCAGGCGTAGGAATGAAAGGCGTTTTCCTGATTGTTGAAGGTCACACACGGGCTGATGATGTCCAGCACGGCGATGCCATCATGCGCGAGCGCGGCTTTGAGCAATTCCTTGACCTGCCTGGAGTTGCCGGCGAATGAACGCGCCACGAATGTTGCATTGGATACAAGCGCCTCCATGCATATGTCAACGGGCATGTACGGGTTCTCACCCTGGTGTTTTAATTGCAAACCTTTTTCAGCGGTGGCGGAGAACTGGCCTTTTGTGAGTCCATAGACGCCGTTGTTCTCAACAATGTAAACCATGTTTACGTTGCGGCGCATGATATGTTTGAATTGCCCCATGCCGATGCTGGCTGTGTCGCCGTCGCCTGAAATGCCAATGCCTCTCATTTGAGTATTTGCAAATAATGCGCCCGTTGCAATGGAAGGCATCCGTCCGTGCAGGCTGTTGAAGCCAAAAGTACGGTTCAAAAAATATGCGGGCGATTTTGATGAACAACCAATGCCGCTGAACTTCATTACATCTTCAGGGACGGTGTTCATTTCGTATAAAGCCGTGATGATCTGATTCGAGATCGAGTTATGACCACAACCCTGGCATAAAGTGCTGGGTGCGCCGCGATAATCATTTTTGGTTAGGCCAGCGAGATTGACATTCATCGGTGCGCCAGCCATGGGGAGAGCTTCTGCCATTTTATTTGCTCCTATTTGACTTTTCTTGTAGTGGCGACTTTAGTCGCCTTTTACCGGAACGACTGAAGTCGTTACTACGTTATTGATATTATTTCCGCTTCGTCTTCTTGACCGTTTTGTCTGCTGCGGTTTTCTTTGTCATTTTCTTCGCTGATACCTTCTTCGCACTGACCACTGACTTCTGATCACTGATCACTTTTTCATACTTCGCCAGAATACCTTCGCGCACCCATTTCGCCGAAGCCGGCAACCCATCATGATATGCAACTAATTTGAGCTTCATTGCAAACTGCGGATACTCTATTAAGAGAATTTGTCGCATCTGCCCATCGCGATTCATTTCCACCACAAAGACCTGGTCATATTTTTCGATAAATTGGGTGACTTCCTCTGTGAAGGGAATGGCGCGTACACGCAGGAAATCTGCTTTGATGCCGTCTTCTTTTTCAAGAAGATGCTGGGCTTCGAGTACGGCGTTTTCCGTGGAACCGTAAGCAAGGATGCCAACCGTTGCGCCTTTGAGTGGGTGAGAGACGGGTTTGGGCATGAACTTCACTGCCTGGTAGTGTTTCTTTTTTAGGCGTTCCATGTTGCGAATGTATGCGTCGGAGTCTTCGGTATATTTTGCATGTTCATCGTGGCCTGTGCCGCGTGTGAAATATGCGCTCATCGGGTGCTTGTTGCCCGGAATCGTGCGGTAGGGAATTCCGTCGCCGTCTTTGTCGAGGTAACGGCCCCAATTGCCTTTGATCTCTTCCAAATCTTTTTCCGATAAGATCTTGCCTCGATCCATCGGTACTTCGGGATAATTGAAAGGCTTGCTCATCCACTGGTTCATGCCCATATCGAGGTCGCTTAAAACGAAGACGGGGGTTTGAACGCGTTCTGCAATATCAAAGGATTGCCAGCCGAAATCAAAACATTCGCTCACATCACCGGGCAGGAGGATGATGGAATGCGAGTCTCCGTGGCCGATGAAATATGTAAAGGTCAGGTCGCCCTGGGAGGTGCGCGTCGGCAAGCCTGTGCTTGGACCAATGCGCTGTACATCCCAGATCACGACGGGCACTTCGGCGTAATAAGCCAGTCCTGCAAACTCGGTCATTAAGGAAAGACCGGGGCCGGAAGTGGAGGTCATCGAGCGTAAACCCGCCCAACCTGCGCCGATTGCCATGCCCAGCGCGGCAAGTTCGTCCTCCGCTTGTACGATTGCATAAGTGTGTTTGCCGTCTTCGCGTTTGCGAAGAACAGGCAGGTAATCGTTCAGGGCTTCTGCCAAGGAGGAAGCCGGCGTGATCGGATACCAGCCTGCAAATTGTATGCCGCCAAAAATGGTGCCGAGAGCGGCGGCGGTGTTGCCGTCTGCCATGATGAGTCCGTCGGTCTTGTCCATTGGCTCAAGCTGGAATGGATCTTTCTTTTCGAGATTGGTTTTCGCCCATTCTGCGCCCGCTTTCAAGGCGTTGAAGTTCATGTCAATCGGTTTTTGCTTGCCCTTGAAATGGAAGGTCAGCGCGGCCAGGATCTTGTCCAAATCCATGTTGATCATTTGGGCGAGCACGCCTACATAGACCATGTTGCCGACCAGGTCACGAAAATCTGTCGGCACATTCGGGTCGTTCTTGACAATGGTCTTGATCGGCATGGGGTAGATGGAAATGTCCACGCGCGTGACGGGCTGGCGAATATCGTCAGAGTAGAAAAATGCCCCGCCCGGCGTAACAGATGCCAGGTCGCGCGTGAACGAATCAGGGTTGATCGCAATGACAATGTCGTTGGTATCCTGCCTGGCAATGAATCCATCTTTATTGACGCGGATGGTATACCAGGTTGGCAGGCCTTGAATGTTGGAAGGAAAAAGGTTCTTGCCGGAAACAGGGATGCCCATCTTGAAAATGGATCGCAGGATGGTATTGTTGGCGGTGGAACTTCCTGAGCCGTTCTTTGTGCCAACGGTGATCGAAAAATCATTCACAATTTTATTCATGGAACTCCTCGTTGGATTCGTCATTTAGACGAAGAAATTAATTGGTGGATCAAATCTGTATGCTCGGAGAGGGCGCGGTAGCCTGCCTCCGCATCGTTTGAGCAAATGGCGTCAACCATTTTTTGATGGTAATTCCAGACTTCGGTGAGATAGTTGTAATCGGTGAAGAAGTTCAACCCGACGGTTTCATAGGCATCCCAATACGATTGAAGCAGGCCGGTAACAAAGGGATTGTTCAAGCGTCCATAAATGGCGAGATGCAATTCGCGATGTTCGGGGTGGGGGATTTCGATGGGCGTGCCGCGCAGTTTTTTCCAGGCGCGCGCCACAAGCTCCTGCAAAGCGGCGTGATCTTGAGGGGTCAGCAAGTTGACGGACTCGTGCCAGTATGCGGTTTCTATATGCTGACGAAGGTCTGCAAAGGCGATGAAATGATCCTTATTTAACGCAATGGCGTAATCGAGACTTTTCAAAACCGCCGGAGCGAAAGTATAAGTCTTGCGCCTCATACCCGTACGCGGCTTGACCTCGACCAATCCGAGCGAACGCGCCACTTCAAGCTGTTCACGCAATGCTGCCACGCCAACGCCCAACTCGCGGCTAAGTTCTATTAATGGCGGCAGGCTGTTCTCTGCCTCCGGGTGAGCGGCAAGATAGCGTAAAAACTCAGAAATGTTGGGGGAAACACGTTCGCGCAGCATATAGTTTGATTAATCCTATTAATCATATTTTACGATGAGATTTTGGAAGAGTCAAGGTTTATGCCTAGCGCCTATATGCAAATTAAATTTGTGTCACCCTGAGCCGAAGCCCTGAACGAAGTGAAGGGGCGAGCGAAGGGTCTCGTTTTGCCCTAAACCGGGTGAATTCGGGCAAAGGTAGAGATTCTTCGTCGCTCCGCTCCTCAGAATGACATACCTGTGTTGATTTTGCATACAGGCCTTAGTAGATTACAGAAAGAATCTGATAACCGTGTCGCATATTTCTGAGACTTTTTATGAGTGATCTTTTTTCCAGAAAAAATTTTATGAAACTTGGTTTTTCGCAATGTTCCCTTTGGGAAAGAAGTTTTTTCAGTTATGAGATATCGTTTGAACAATTGGTTGGATTTAATTAACCGAAATAACGTTCAATATTTTCAAATGAAGTTGAAGATTCGATCTGAGTAATTATCTTGTCCGGCAATTCGTGATTTTGTTCGCAAAATAATGGATAGCCCGCGCAAGGTAAGGTATAATCAAAAAGCCGAAAGTCAGGCGCAAATTCATCACAAGGCTGTATATGGCAGGCGTATTTAAACTTCCTAACGAGTATTGGTTATCCATTCAAGTCACCCCGCAAGATATTGAAAATCTTCACACTTTTCTTTTTGAGCGAGAGACGCCGTTAACATCACGCGATCTAGCCGCTGAATATGTGGAATCGCGCATTCGCTTGGAGCGCACGTCCGCAGAGCGCGGGCAAAATGCTGGCAGTAAAAGTTATCTTCCGAAGGAAAAATATGAGGTTGGCGATCAGCTTGTTTTTCCCGCTCTAGAATGGAAGCGCGGAAAAGTAAGCGGTGTGCGTTCTGGGGCGAGTCCATCCGTCGGCGATTTTGACGTGCTCACAGTTGATATGGAAGATAACACCAAGCGGATGTTTGCCGCAAGGCTGGATTCACATCCATTAAATGATTCCCAACTTTCCACACCGGAGAGTGATGAAGTTAGCTCCGCTTTTATTTTGCGAGAGCATGGCGAGTTGGTTGAAAAGAAACTGGAAGCGGCATTCAACACCGAAGAAGGATTGGTGAAGATCGCAGGACGTTGGTTTCCGAGTGCGTTGTTAATTGATATTAATCAAGGCCAGTTGAATCTTGCAGAGGCAGTTCTGGATATGTCCGGCGGCGAGCCGCTTCCCACCCCTGCATTAATGAAGGATATCGAACTGCCGGCAGGTGTGAACCCCAAATTGGCTGAATTCTCCTTAAATTATGCTTTGCAGGATGATGACCGTTTTGACGAGGTGGGTCCGGCGGGTGAGGTGTTGTGGTGCCTGCGCCGACTCGAACCGGACTATGTGCGGGAAGTCCCGCCGCCGCTGGGTTATGTTGAGATCGAACATGACCGCAATGCCCTGAGCCCGGCCATGAAGAATCTCGAATCACAACTGGATGATGAACTGACTCCGTCTGAAGACCTTGATCCGCGCGAGGAAATTTCCTCAGTCACAATATCACTTATATATCCCCACCTGCGCGCGGGGACCTTACCGATGTCTGCGCGGGCGCGCAAGTTATTCCCGACAGCTTATGAAACTCAGCGTGTTCGTTTTACGCTCGTAGATGGCAAGACAAAACAACGCATCCCGGCCTGGGTCGTGCTTGAGCATGGCTATGTCTTTGGTTTGCGAGAATGGTATAAATCATACCAATTAATTCCAGGCTCACTTGTACAGATTCGGAAAGGTGAACAGCCCGGCGAAGTGATCGTGGAAGTAAAAAGCCAGCGCTCCTCAAAAGATTGGGTGCGCACGGTCATGGTAGGTGCTGACGGCGGATTTGTTTTCGCCATGCTGAAACAGTCCATTACAGCCGAGTTCAATGACCGCATGGTGATCCATGTCTCTGATTTCAAAACATTGGACCCGATTTGGGAAAAGAAACGCCCTTTTGAAGAATTGGTTTTACAAGTGATGCGTGAATTGGCAAAATCAAACCCTCAAGGCCATGTGCACGCGCAGGAAATGTATGCAGCGGTCAACCTCGTCCGTCGGGTGCCGCCCGCGCCCCTATTCGCCCTGCTGGAAACCAGTCCTGTCTTCAAACATGTCGGCGATTTACACTTCCGTCTGGATCAGGAGATACTGTGAGCCTGCTAAAACCAACTTCAAAAACACCGTTCCACATTGATTTTGAATGGTGGAAAAAAAACGAACGCGATTGGCACATTTTTCTGCGTTCGTTGTTATGCGCCGAACATCAGGAAGTCTTTGCGAACATGGAAGAAGACGAAAGGATCGACTGGATTGACCCACAAACCGCTGAAGTAAGGCAGGTGGATGGCGTTCAGCATGCTTTGATAAGTCATTGTGCACTATTGCCTGAGTTCAGCAATGAACGAACTGCGATGGTCGAAGCAGTCTTCCGAATTTTTCTGGTAAATGGCAATATTCCCATGTCTGCCGAAGAGCTTGGTCAGAGACTCAGCCGTTCCGCTGACATTATTTTGAAGACGATTGCCGGCCCGCGCGTGTATCGTGGTTTGAGACCGTATCAAAGTCAGGAAGCTGCCGCTCCGTCTGTCGTGTAAAATTATGTATTGCCCCCGTAGCTCAATGGAAAGAGCAACTGCCTTCTAAGCAGGAGGTTGTGGGTTCGAATCCCGCCGGGGGCGCTGAAAAAATAATGATGCAGGCGAATTAGATGGAGAAAGCCCAATGCCTACCGTTATTCGCAAATCGAGTGAAAATCTGATCGAAAACAGGCGTAATACTTTGTCCACGGTGAGTTGGCAGGTACGCTCAAACGTCTGGAGCCCTCCCACTGATGAATATGAAACTCAGGATACCTACATCGTACGCGTGGAAATAGCGGGGATGCGCGAAGAGGATTTTGAAGTCTCCCTCGAAAATGACACATTGCTTATCATGGGCTACCGCCCTGATTCTTCCGAGCGGCGCGCTTATCATCAAATGGAAATAAATTTTGGTAAGTTTGCAATTGCCGTGGGAGTACCCGGGCCGGTCAATGTCGAGCAGGCGCAGGCCGAATATGTAAATGGCTTCCTGACCATTATTCTTCCAAAAGCAAAACAAAATCATATAAAGGTTTAATAAAAACCATGCCTGCACAAAGATGGCAATCCGGTATACAACAATTTTTTCAAGCGATGGGCGAATCTGACGATGAATTGATGAACTCTTTCATGTCGTCGGTTCTTTCGCGATTCCAAAATATGGAAAACGCCTCACCTGACCATGAAACTGATGACAAAAATGAGGGACAGAAGTTTCCCGATGTGCTTCCCATCCTGCCGTTGCGCGGAGTGGTTGTCTATCCCAACTCGGCAGTCCCGCTGACTGTGGGTCAGGCGCGCTCGATCAAACTGGTGGATGATGTTGTCGGCGGTGATAAACTGGTCGGACTCGTCGCTGCGCTTAATCCGGATCAGGAAACGCCAGGACCGAATGAGTTATATAAGTTCGGCACGATTGCAACCGTGCATCGTTTGTTGCGCGCCCCGGATGGCACAGTCCGCTTGCTAGTGCAGGGTATGAAACGCTTCCGACTTGGAGAATTTGTGGCGGAAGAACCGTATCTGAAAGCGCATATCCATCTTGCCCCGGAAAATGATGAAACAAATATAGAGACAGATGCGCTCGCGCGAAATGCCAGGGATCAGTTCCAGCAGATCACGCAAATGATTCCCTCCTTCCCGGATGAGCTGGTCAACTCGATCACTTCACTTGAAGATCCCCTTCAAACCGCCTATACAATCGCCAACTTCCAGCGCATTGACCTAAAAGACGCGCAGGAAATTCTTGAATTGGATTCCGTTTACGATAAGCTGAAAAAATTGATCGGCTTGCTCGTCCGCGAAGCGGAAGTATTGACAATCGGGCAGAAGATTCAAAACGAGGCGCGCGGAGAGATTGAAAAAGTCCAGCGTGAATACTTCCTGCGCGAGCAGATGAAAGCCATCCAGCGCGAGTTGGGTGAAAAGGATGAACAATCCGAAGAGACAGAGGAATTTCGTAAAAAGATCGAAGATGCAAAAATGCCCGAAGAAGCCCTGAAGCAGGCCAAAAGGGAGTTGGACCGTCTCTCCCGTTTGCCGACTGCCGCCGCAGAGTATGGCGTGATCCGCACTTATTTGGATTGGCTTGTGACCCTTCCATGGTCTAAATCCACCACGGATAATTTTGAAATCAAGCATGCCCGGGAAATTTTGAACAATGATCATTACGGACTGGAAGACGTGAAAGACCGCATTCTTGAATTTCTTGCAATTCGCAAATTACGGATTGACCGCAAGGATGAAGTGAAACCGGCTTCTATTGATGCAATTCGTCGTGAGCGCGAAGGTGTGATCTTGTGTTTTGTCGGACCTCCGGGGGTTGGCAAGACTTCGCTTGGCCAATCCATTGCCCGAGCGATGGAACGGAAATTTATTCGCGCCTCGCTTGGCGGCCTGCGGGATGAAGCCGAGATCCGTGGACATCGCCGTACATACATCGGCGCCATGCCGGGACGCATTTTACAATCCCTGCGCCGCGTGGATTCGAAGAACCCCGTTTTCATGCTGGACGAAGTGGATAAACTCACCAACGATTTTCATGGTGACCCGGCTTCGGCATTGCTTGAAGTACTTGACCCGGAACAGAACAGCGAGTTTCGCGATAATTATCTCGAAGTCTCCTATGATCTTTCGCAGGTATTCTTCATCACCACAGCCAATACACTTGAGACAATTCCACGCCCCTTGCTTGACAGAATGGAGATCATCTTCCTTTCGGGATATACCGAAAATGAGAAGATGGCAATCGCGCGCGGCTATTTGATTCCCCGCCAGATCCGCGAAAACAGTCTGCGTGAAGACGAGGTTAAGTTTACCGACGAAGCCTTGCAGATGATCGTGCGTCAATATACACGTGAAGCAGGTGTACGTAATCTGGAACGCAAGATCGGCGCAGTCTGCCGCAAGGTTGGCACGAAAATTGCTGAGGGCAGCGCCGATAAATTTGAGATCACCCCTGATCTTGTTAAAGAATATCTTGACCACCCGATCTTCCTCGGGCCCGAAGAGCTGAACAAGCGCACCTCCATTCCCGGTGTGGTACCCGGCTTGGCATGGACATCCTTTGGTGGTGATATTTTGTTCATAGAAACTACAGCCATGCCTGGCGGGCGCGGCTTTCAGGTGACAGGTTCCATCGGCAACGTCATGCAGGAATCGGCGCGAGCGGCCTTATCCTATGTCCGGTCACGCGCCTCATCCTTAAATATCCCGCATGAGTTTTTTGAAAAATTTGACCTGCACATGCACATTCCTTCCGGTGCCCAGCCAAAAGATGGGCCATCGGCAGGGGTGACCATGACTACCTCTCTGGTCTCGTTGATCTCCGGGCGCAAGGTAAAGCCTCAGGTAGGTATGACGGGAGAGATCACCCTTCGAGGTCAGGTTCTTGCAATCGGTGGTGTCAAAGAAAAGGTACTGGCGGCTCATCGGAATGGTCTAACCACTGTGATCCTGCCAAAACCCAATGAGCCGGATATTGATGACGTCCCTGATGAAATCAGAAAAACCATGAAATTCATTTTTGCTGAATCTGTGGATGAAGTGATCAATGCCGCACTGGAAAAACCAAAAGTGCAGAAGAAACAAAAGAAGAGTTCCCCCAAGAAGAAAACAAAATTAACCAAGGCAAAAAAGAATGTCAAAGGCAAAAGTCCTGCTCGCCGAAGATGATAAGACCATGGTGTCACTTTTAAAAACATTGTTAAAAATGGAAGGATTCGATGTAGTGGCATTGCAGGCAGATGCAGATGTGCTTGCGGTTGTGCGGAGGGAAAAACCGGATGTGATATTGCTGGATGTGCATCTTTCGCAACAGAATGGATTGGATATTTTGGACAGCCTGCGCAATTCACAAGATACAACTGATGTGCGCGTTGTGATGTCCTCCGGCTCAAGTGTCGAAAATGAATGTATTCGTCGCGGCGCAAACGCCTTTTTACTCAAGCCTTACATGCCCAATGACCTGATCGCGATCTTGAAACAAAATATTCGATCCGCATGATTAATCCGTCAATAAATATTCGCGACTTTTCCTTCACAAATGATTACGACTCCATCCTAAAGCTATGGCAGGGCATTGAAACAGGCTTGAAGGTGGGGCGTTCAGATACACCTGAGGAAATCCAGAAAAAACTTGAACACGATCCAGACTTATTTTTAGTTGCTGAAACAAACAACGAGATCATCGGCTCAGTCATCGGCGCATTTGACGGCCGCCGCGGTATGATCTATCACCTTGCGGTTCATAACAAATTTCGCGGGCAGGGCATCGGCGCCATGCTTCTCACAGAAGTGGAGATGCGCCTGCAAGCAAAAGGCTGCCTCAAATGTTTAATGCACGTACTCAACGATAATACAGAAGCCATCCAGTTCTATCAAAATCGCGGCTGGCGTATTGCAAAAGAAGACGTTGTTTTGGTAAAAGAATTTTACAGCGTGCCCCCAGGATAACCGAACCCGAGTCGTGATTTTTGCCTAAAATATTTTCAAGAAAGTTTGGTAATTTATGCAACGAGCGGTAATGACTATTCGATTTGGGATTCTAACCATTTCTGACCGCTCCTCTCGCGGTGAACGGGAAGATACCTCCGGACCAGAACTCGCGCGCCTCATCCGCGCCCAAAACTGGTCAATCGCCAGACAGCACATCCTGCCCGATGAAGAATCTGCCATCCGCGCGATATTGGCAGAGTGGGCAGACAGCGGTGAAATGGACGTGATTCTCACCACCGGAAGCACAGGCTTTTCTGGCCGGGATGTTGCTCCTGAAGCAACTCGCGCCGTCATCCAAAGAGATGCGCCCGGGCTGGCTGAAACCATGCGGGCAGAAAGTCTCAAGAAAACGCCGCACGCCATGCTCTCCCGCGCCGTCGCCGGCATCCGTGGACGAACCCTTATCATCAATTTACCCGGCAGTCCCAAAGGCGCCGTCGAAAATTTGCAAACTATCCTGCCTGTATTGCTTCATGCGGTTCAATTGCTTAAAGATGATCCATCCTCCGAATCCTCCCACTGATAACTACTCACTGGTTACCATTTACTGGACACTGCTCTAAACTCATTGGTATAATCCGCCCGCCCACCATGATGCCGCATAAATGTCTAAACTAAAATTTTGATGATTGCCCATATTTCCCTTTACAAAATTTGGTTACAGATGCAATAGCGGATAAAAAATTATTTATTCAAGGAAAGTCTAAGTATGATCGATGTAAATGAACTTCGCAAAGGGGTCACATTCGAATTGGACGGCAATCTCTTAAAAGTGTTGGATTACAGTCATAACAAAACCGGGCGAGGGAACGCCAATATCAAAGTAAAAGCCCGCAACTTGTTAACCGGCTCCACTATCGAACGTACATTCAGTTCCGGCCAGTCTGTGCAGGATGTCAACCTTGACTTCGCAAATGTTTCATACATGTACAACGATGGAGATATGTACTATTTTATGGATAACCAGACCTTTGAACAGCCGGCCATCAAAAAGGAATCCCTTGGTGAAAGCGCCCTATACCTTAAGGAAGGCATGGAAGTCAAGCTGACTTTCTACAAAGGCGAAGCCATTGATGTGGAATTGCCCACCTCCGTGGATCTCAAAGTAGTTGAAGCTGAAATGGCGATTCGCGGCGATACGGCCACTGGTGTAACCAAGAAAGTCACCACGGAAAGCGGGGTTACCGTGCAATGTCCGAACTTCGTCAACATTGGGGACACCATTCGCGTAGACACTCGCACGGGCGAATACCTCACCCGTGTATAAATTGGTCTCATGAAAACTCCCGCCGGGCATGAATGCCCGCATTTCTATGGTGATTATTATCGTGGACGCAATGTTGAGGAATGCCGTTTGTTGCAGGTACAGGGACAAAACTGGTCCCGTGACCTATGCAAAACCTGCCCTGTGCCTAATATTGCGCGAGCCAATTCCTGCCAGCATATGGAATTGAAGGTTGTGGTGGCAAGACCGATCACAGCCATTTTTCAACGCCGAGTGCAGGTCAGCGCGTTTTGCGAAAAATCAAAACAGGATGTTTCAGAACCGCAGATCGGATGTGGAGAATGCCACGCCCTGCCATTCACATTTGAAGTAAAAGAATAAATCCAGACTCCGGGGGAGTCGAAAAAAATATGAAGCTAACACTCCTGCTTGATCTTGACGACACATTACTTAACACAAATATGCATGCTTTTATCCCTGCATATTTTCAGGCTTTATCCAGGGAACTTGCGCCATACATCGCTCCTGGCCAGATGACCCGCGCTTTGCTTTCCGGCACCCGCCAGATGAATGAAAGTGTTGATTTTTCCCACAGTCTGCAGGAAGTCTTCGACGCCGAATTTTATCCGCAGCCAAATATTTCCCGCAGTGATCTTGAACCTGCCATCGAGAATTTTTACGATAATATTTTTCCAAACCTTGCCGGGCTGACCTCGCAGATCCCCGAGGCAAAACGATTTGTAGATTGGGCGCTATCAAAAGGCTATCGGATTGCAATTGCCACGGACCCGCTTTTTCCTCGTAAAGCCACGCTTCATCGTTTGCGTTGGGCTGGTCTTGACCCGCAGCAGTTTGAACTGATTTCAAGTTACGAGAATTTTCATTTTTCAAAAACACATCCTGCCTATTATGCTGAAATCCTAGCCTTCCTCGGCTGGCCGGTGGGGCCTGTTCTGATGGTGGGGAACGATTTGGCACGCGACATCCTCCCCGCGAAAAAACTTGGGCTGGCTACCTATCACGTAAATGCAGAACCCACTTCCAGTTCTGGACCTGAGGCGGGGCCGCGCGGTACATTAGATGATCTGCGTCGCTGGCTTGAGTCCATCGACCCCGTATCCTTGATGCCATCTTTCAAATCAACCGACTCCGTGATGGGAATCATATCTGCGACTCCCGCCGCGTTGAACGGGTTGCTGAATGGATTAGATTCTTCATCATGGTCTCGCAAGCTGTCCCCGGACGAATGGTCTTTAACAGAACTTGTCTGTCATTTGCGGGATAGCGAACGTGAGATACATCAGATACAGATCAAGTTGTTTAACGAACAGAGCGAGCCGTTTATTCCTCGTCCGGATACGAGCGTGTGGGCGAGTCAGCGTGATTATTTGCATGAATGCGGCAGTTCTGCTTTGAAAGAATTTAATATTGCGAGACGTGAAACGCTAGCACTGCTGAAAAATATGACCCAGAAAGACTGGGAACGTAAAGCGCGTCATGCCATATTTGGTCCGACAATATTTCTTGAAGTGATCAGTTTTATAGCTGACCACGACCGAATGCACATTCAGCAAGCATGGACTACTTTGAAAAAGATGTAGGATTTAGAACTTAAGTAGAATTTTATGTTTTGAGCGTAGCCGGCGTTCTCAAAGGTCGATTTTGCCAGCGGCACTTTAGAGAACGTGCTTCCATACAGAGTTTTGCGGAAGTACCAGGTTTTTGCGTGTCTTCCTGCCTGTGCCAGTGTTACTATGGAAGTGAGGGACAAATAAGTTTGTCCTTCACTTGTTATTTGGAAACACCTTATTCAAGGAGTCTGAGGATAATGAGGAAACGTGTCGTTGTAACAGGTCTGGGTTGTGTAAGCCCGGTCGGAAATAATGTTAAAGATACCTGGAGTGCGCTGTTGGCTGGGAAATCCGGGGCGGCTCCTATTACTACCTTTGATGCGAGCGCGCACAAAACAAGATTTGCGGCAGAAGTGAAAGGGTTTGACGCTGCGGCTTTGTTTGGGACACGCGATGCCCGCAAGATGGACCGCTTTACTCAATTCGCCACTGCGGCAACCCTGGAAGCCATGCAGCATGCAAATCTCAAGACAGATGAATCGAATCGTGACCGTGTGGGTATCTTGATCGGAACCGGCATTGGCGGAATCATCACCCTGCTTGACCAGTATGATGTTTTGCGCGAGCGCGGTCCGGAGCGCGTCAGCCCATTCCTTATTCCGATGATGATCTCAGACAGCGCCGCGGGGAATATTGCCATTCGGGTTGGCGCGCGCGGGCCTAACATGTCGCTTGCCACTGCCTGTGCATCTGGTACAAATTCGGTCGGTGAAGCCGCTGAAATGATTCGACGTGGTTCGGCAGATGCCATGATCGCAGGAGCGTCGGAAGCCCCAATTACGTCAATCTCCATGGCGGGCATGAACGTTATGGGCGCTTTGTCCACCCGCAATGATGATCCGCAAAAGGCATCCCGCCCATTTGACAAAGATCGAGACGGTTTTTTAATGGGTGAAGGTTCAGCCATTTTGATTCTCGAGTCGCTTGAATATGCACAGGCGCGCGGGGCGAATATCCTTTGTGAGTTTACAGGTTATGGTACAACAGATGATGCGCATCACATTTCTGCGCCTGCTGAAAATGGGATGGGAGCGGCGATTTCCATGAGTCTTGCATTGGAAAATGCAGGATTTAAGCCAGCCGATATTAGTTACATTAATGCTCATGGCACTTCCACCTATCTGAACGATAAGAGTGAAACTGCCGCAATCAAAAGTGTATTTGGAGAACAGGCCTATAAAACTCCTGTTTCCTCCACAAAATCCATGACCGGGCATTTGCTGGGGGCTTCCGGCGCATTGGAAGCGGTCATTAGTTCACTTTCAATCCTTGAGAATACCCTGCCTCCGACCATTAACTATGAAACCCCCGATCCTGTCTGTGACCTGGATTATGTCCCCAACCAGCCGCGCAAAGCAACCGTAAATAATGTCATGTCCAACTCGTTTGGGTTCGGCGGTCATAATGCCACATTGATCTTAAGCCGCTACAAATAAAGGAGCATGAATGCCATTCGCGCATATCACGGGCTGGGGCATGTATGTGCCTGAGCCAGTTCTTACCAACGACGATATTGCCAAACTTGTGGATACCAACGATGAGTGGATCCGTGACCGCACGGGCATTCGTGAACGCCACATTGCCAGGGAGCATGAATTCCCCTCCACGCTCGCCGTGGAGGCTTCCATCAAGGCTTTGCGGGTGGCCAACCTTGCGCCCACCGAGTTGGATTTGATTATTTGTGCCTCCTCCTCGCCTGAATATATTTTTCCTGCCACCGCCTGTCTTATTCAGGATCAAATCGGCGCAACCAAAGCCGGCGCGTTCGACCTATCAGCGGCCTGCACGGGTTTTGTTTACGCCATCAACATGGCTGCGCAGGCCATACGCAGTGGTTCGATCAAGAATGCCCTGGTGATAGGCACCGAAACCCTCTCACGCTTTGTAGATTGGAAGGACCGCAATACTTGCATCCTTTTTGGAGACGGTGCGGGCGCATTTGTCTTGCAGGCAAGTGAAAAACCGGGCGGTGTCTTATCCGCTGTGATGCGCTCGGATGGTTCAGGGGCGGATTCTTTAACTTTGTTAGGTGGAGGTTCACGCCATCCGGCAAGCGAAGCGACCATTCACGAAGGCAAACATTTTGTTCAGATGGATGGCAAGGAAGTTTTCCGGTTCGCCACCCGCGTGATGGGACGTGCCACACTGGAAGCATTGGAGCTGGCCGGCATGACCACGGATGACGTGAAATGTATCGTTCCCCACCAGGCAAATTACCGCATTATCGAAACAGCGGCCAAATATCTCAAACTTTCAATGGATAAATTTGTGGTCAACGTGGACCGCTATGGCAATACTTCCACGGCATCCATTCCAATAGCCACGGTTGAAGCGGCTCAAGATGGGCGGGTCATGCCCGGAGATAAGGTTGTGTTCGTCGCTTTCGGGGCAGGCTTAACCTGGGGCGCCATGGTGGTCGAATGGACAGGTCCCATCCCGACCAAGAAGCATGTCCACCCCGAACAATATCGCATCATTGCCCGCCTGCGTTCGTTTGTGCGCCGGGCCATCCGCTTTATTGAAGGTTTCCTCTCGCGAAAAGAACTCTAATCACTTTTTTATTAAGTTGTGATAAGATTTCGAAAAAGGAATTCAATCAAGGAGTATTTCATGTTAGGATTACCGCGTGGTTCAGAGTGGATTATCATTCTTATTATTGTCATCCTGCTGTTTGGCCCAGGCCGCATTGGCAAGATCGCAAGCGAACTCGGGCGCAGTATAAAATCCTTCCGCGATGGGTTGGGGAATAAGGAAGAAGATGTCAACAAGCCTGAAGGCGAAGAGAAGAAGTAAAGCAAAACTAAACGAAGGCTCTCCAGAATGGAGAGCCTTCGTTTTGCCTTTAATTATTCAAGCCTTTGGTATCTCATTCAAAATCTCAGTTGTTCGATCAAACCGCCAACTTCAGTGACTGGTAGTTTGCAAACAAACCCTTCGCAAACGTATGCGGCGGCTTTGTTATCGATCATCGGCCGATTACTCAGCAGGGCGGGGGAGCCTGCTTTTATGGGATGGGAGGAAGCGGCAGTTACCACACCTGGTCTGTATTCTGCGCGAAGGACATCGAGCATTCGTTGGAAGTGGTCATCCTGGGCTTCGCCCAACACTGCCACCTGCTTCATTTTCCCCCAGGCATTTTGCGCCGCTGACAGCCAGTTCGCAAAGCCCAGCGGATAGCGTAAAACAAAGCCTGTGATCAAGGTAAGTGATTTCTCTGCAAGGTCGCGGTAGATACCTTCATTTGTAAATGCCGCTAATTTTATCAAGGCTTCGCAAGCCATTGAATTCCCTGAAGGTGTGGCATTATCCTGAATATCCTTTGGTCGGATAAGGAGTTTTTCGCCGTCTTGTGGGGTATCGAAGAAGCCGCCTGCGAGGTCGCTGAAGCGTTCGATCATTTCATCAGCAAGTTCTTGTGCGGAGATGAACCATTTATTATTGAAGTCAGTCTGATATAACTCCAGGAGTCCAAGTATTAAGGCGGCGTAATCTTCGAGGAAAACTACTTTTGTCGTCTGTCCATTTCGCCAGGCGCGGCACAATTTTCCACTGGGTCTTAATTTTGAGAGTAAAAACTCTGCGTTGCGCGTAGCCACATTATAGTAATGACTCTGGAGTCGAACAGCTTGCTGATCGGGATTCGGAAGCAAGCTTCCGGACTCCAGAGTCAGCGTTCGCGCCGCCTCTGCAAATGCCGCGAGCATGAGTCCATTCCATGCGGTAATGATTTTGTCATCTGTGGCAGGGCGGGTGCGTGAGGCGCGTGCCGATAAAAGCAAAGCGTGAGACTCTGCCAGTTTTTCAGTAACAGCCTCCGGATTAAGTCTGAAGCGGGCGGCGAGGGAGGCGTCGTCCAACGCGCGTTGAAGAACTGTCCTGCCTTCCCAATTTCCTTGTGCGCTGATTCCGTAAGCCGCTTCAAAATAATCTGAATCATCTTTTAGCACGGCGCGAATTTCAGCGAGTGACCAAACGTAGAACTTGCCCTCTTCACCTTCAGAATCTGCATCGAGCGAGGAATAAAAACCACCCAGCTCGTGGGTCATTTCGCGTGCGACGAAATCCAGCGTTTCTTCAACGATACGTTTGAAAGCCGGTTCTTTGGTGACCTGCCAGGCATGCAAATACGCGCGGACGAGCAGGGCGTTGTCGTAAAGCATTTTTTCAAAATGCGGCACGCGCCAATGGTTGTCGGTGCTGTAGCGGGCGAAGCCGCCGCCGACCACATCATACATGCCGCCGCGAGCCATGGCTTGCAAACAATGTTTGACGGGTTTGAGATATTCCTCGTTTTTGCCCACGAAGGAATGATGCAGGAGGAATTCAACCGCCATGGCCTGCGGAAATTTGGGGGCATCACCCCAGCCGCCATGGACCCAGTCGTAAGATTCCTGCATGGCCTTTGCAATCAGGGTCAGGTGTTCAGCTGTGAGCGAATCGTTGGTTTGATGATTTACCTGCGCCTGCAAATGATCACTGACTTGTTTGCCTGTATTCTCGATATCTCCTCTATCATTTTTCCAGGCGTTAGCGAGACTAGTTAATACATCTCTAAAAGCAGGCATATTGAAGCGGCGAGCGGGTGGAAAATATGTGCCTGCGTAAAATGGCTTGAGTTCGGGCGTGAGAAACACAGACATCGGCCAGCCGCCTGAACCCGTCATGGCGATCACGGCTTGCATGTAAATGCTGTCAATGTCTTTTCGCTCTTCACGATCCACTTTGATGTTGACGAAATTCTCATTCATTAGAGCGGCAGTTTCATCGTCCTCAAATGACTCGTGTTCCATGACATGGCACCAGTGACAGGCGGCGTATCCGATGCTTAGAAATATGGGTTTGTTTTCTGATTTGGCTTTCGTTAGTGCCTCTTCACCCCACGGATACCAATCTACGGGGTTTTTGGCGTGTTGAAGCAGGTAAGGTGAGTTTTCGTTAATTAAGTGGTTGGGCATGGGGACCTGTCACGTCAATGCGATCTGAATTGGATTGCGTGATTATAGCCCAGGGGGAATGAGAACTTATTTATCAATTATCTTATGTGGTCTCGATACGGCGGCGAAGGGAAATAAGGCAAACTTGGTTTTGGAACCCGCCGCCTACTCGACCATCTGCGTCATGTCAGTTATCAATTACCGAATAAGGAAAGCCCCCCGTTCGATTTGGAACGAGGGGCGCTTTGCTGTGATATATTTTCTGTATTGTGCTTATCCGACCTTTGGTTTTGCGACATTGACTTTGAGCGTGTTGCCCGCCAGGGAATAGGCATTGAACATGCTGATCGCTTTTTCTGCTTCAGCTTGGTTGGGCATGGCGACAAATGCAAAGCCCTTCGAGAGGCCGGAGCCCTTGTCCATGACGAGTTCCACTGAAGAGACCGCTCCGGCTTGTGCGAACAAGGTTTTGATTTCATCCTGTGTGGTTGACTTGTTCAGGTTTCCTACATAAATTCGAATATCCATTTTATTACTTCCTTCTCCAGCACGGCTGGAAATAAAAATGACCGCAACCCCTATACCGCTTGTTGCATCATTTACTAAACTTATTGGCAGAATTTATGAGTAAAAATCATAATTCCGGTTCAGTTACGCATGTCAGCATGCGTGCGGCACTATGTAAAAGGGTCGGCGGTCAAGGTACGACAGGGATCCAGTTATTACGATTTCAGTGTAACACAGTTTATATCCACGGACGGAGCAGTATGATTCGATGATCCGGCGGATAGAATCGTCTAACCGTAGACTCGTCTTGCAGGCCTGCATCACGGCTCAGTAAGAATAACCAAATCCCCACCGGGAGAGCGGGGATTTGGGATAATTTGAGATGTAATTATTTGCACTCTGTTAACAGTTCCATTGACTTGATACCTTGCAGTGGTATTTTCGTTGGGTCGTCAAAGCTGTTTAGCTTTATTCGTAAATTGGTTTCTTGAATATCAACAAGTTCCCCGCAAATTTTATCTTTTTCATTGTAGGTGACTTGCAGGTATGAAATTGGTTTCTCAGGCACATACCATGTAAAGCCGATGGCAAGAATAAAAATTAAAATACTGATAAATGTCAGAATCTTGGTGATATTCAAATTCTTAAGAGTAAGAGTCGCCTCGTCAAAGATGTAGGTCCATTTTGAATCGGGATGCTTTCCCATTCTAGGGCTTCCATGCGCGGCTTTTAGCGCAAAAAACGCACCTATTATTTGGGTAGCAACAGCCGATAATATTAGGACGCCTATTGTTATTTGAGCCCAAGCCGGTAGTTTTGCAATGGATTCCCTGCCTTTAATTGCACTATAGCCTGTCACGAGAGTGACTAAAGAGGCCAAACCTACTTGCCATTTTTCCGAAACTGCTCGCAAATTTTCCAACAACTTTTCATTATAGGTATACCAAAAGTCTCCTTCATTGGAATCGGCTGGTTCTGTGCTGGCAGTTAAGATAATCTGACCATTTTCCTTGATTTCCAATCCCATTTTCCATGCGGCGCCACATCCTCTGGCAGTAGTGGATGTGTCATGTTTAACATTGCACGTGCAACTAATCGTTATGGTTCTCTCTTCTCTGGAAAGGATTTCCGTTTTTACTTTTAGCCCTAAAATGATTTTAGGCGCGTATGGAAATAGCATTTGATGCTGGCACTCAGGGCATTTGCCGCTGATTGCAATGATTTTCCCTTGCAGTTTGGCTGTGAAATCTTTTTCCGCCTTTTTAGACCATTCTTCCCATGATCGTAACAAGCCTGTTTTATTCATGATTTCTCCTTTCAATCTGAGTGTTTATATAATACAAAAATATTCAAATAATTACAAGAGCCAATCGCGTTTGATGCAAATATTGGAAAACTTGTTGACATCCTCTCCCTCTTCTGCTAAACTTGAAGTTGTCAGACAACTACGCAGTGCTGGTTACTTTCAGCAGACCAATCTCTAATTACTAATTACCAACCACCTCATGTCCACCCTCCTCATAAAAAACGTACACATCGTTACCATGGATGACCATCAGCGGGAGATTCCCGAAGGTGGTCTTTTTATTCGGCGCGGACTCGTCGAAGAGGTCGCTCCCATGAGCGAACTTCCTGCCACCGCCGATGAAGTCCTTGATCTCAAAGGTCACATCGTATTGCCTGGTCTCGTCAATACTCACCATCATTTTTATCAAACCCTCACGCGCGCCGTGCCTGCCGCGCAGGATGCCAACCTCTTCAACTGGCTCAAAACTTTATATCCCATTTGGGCGCGCCTCACCCCCGACGATATTTTTATTTCGACTCAGACCGCACTGGCAGAGCTGGCCCTTTCGGGATGTACCACCGCAGCGGATCATCTCTACCTTTTTCCAAACGGATCAAAACTTGACGATGAAATTGCCGCGGCTTCCGAGATCGGTTTACGCCTGCAGGCATCGCGCGGCTCGATGAGCCTCGGCGAATCCAAAGGCGGACTCCCGCCCGATTCAGTTGTGGACACCGAAGAGAACATCCTCAAGGATTCACAGCGCCTCATAGAAAAATATCACGATGCAAAACCAGGCGCGATGACCCAGATCGTGCTCGCGCCATGTTCACCATTCAGCGTCACATCGGACTTAATGAAACAGTCCGCAAAACTGGCGCGTGAATATGGTGTGCATCTGCATACGCACCTTGCTGAAACCGAAGATGAAGAAAAATTCTGCATGCAGATGTTCGGTCATCGTCCCGTTGGATATATGCAGGAAGTTAACTGGGTGGGTGATGATGTGTGGTTCGCGCACGCGGTTTGGGTCAATGACGAAGAGATCAAAGTCTTTGCCAAACACAACTGCGGTGTGGCGCACTGTCCTACATCCAATATGCGACTCGCCTCAGGTATCGCGCCCATCAAAGAATATCGCGCCGCTGGTATGAACGTCGGCCTCGGCGTGGATGGCTCCGCTTCCAATGACGGCTCGCATCTGCTGGCTGAAGTCCGCAATGCCATGCTGCTTTCACGTCTCAAAGAAGGCATCACAGGCTTCTCCCTCACCTCTAACCCCTCTCCCTCAGGGAGAGGGGAAGGGGTGAGGGAACTGATGACCGCGCGCGAAGCATTGTATCTCGGCACGCGTGGTGGGGCGGCGGTGTTGGGTAGAAGGGATATTGGAAGTTTGGAAAGTGGAAAATGCGCCGACTTCTTCGCTGTCAACTTAAATAAGCTTGGTTATGCAGGCATGCACGATCCTGTCTCTGCAATTGTTTTTGGTCAACCCGTAAATGTAGATTACACTGTTGTCGGCGGAAAGTTCGTTGTCAATGAAGGTCAACTTGTGACGGTGGACCAGGGCAAGTTGATCGAAAAACATAACAAAGCCGCAAAAAGGCTATTAGCAGGATAGTGTCTCTGTAACGATGGCAGGCGACATCCTGATCCTCCTGCTTTTCTGGTCATCCATTCCGCTGTCACTGGCAGTTTCGGTGATCGGTGTGCAGAAAAATAAATTTTGGCTGGTCCTTATCGGTGCAGTGATGTTCTTTCCAATTTCATATTATTTTAATAGCTCTCCAACCCTGTATGGATATGCCATCCTCCTACCGCTTTTTCAGATCGGTTCCGCCGCGGCGGTGCGAGAAGGAAATAAACTTTGGGCATGGCTTCTGCTCCTGCCCGCGTTCTTTACAGTCATTTGGTTGCTTGTCGTGATCGTGCTTTATCAAATTTCTTGAGTCATTATCTATATTCGGAAATCAAACCCGTTATGCAATCGGAATCGAACCCTACAGAACACTCGATGAAATATCCACAAAAGGAAACTGCGATCATCATTTACTCGCTGCTGGTCTTTTACCTGCTGCTGGTCATTCGCAACGCCTGGATCTCAGATGATGGCATTATCACCTTTCGCGTTGTGGAGAATTTTCTGGCAGGCTATGGTTTGGGCTATAACCCATATGTGCGTGTGCAGGCATTTACCCATCCCCTTTGGATGTTCTTGATCTCACTCATCTATTTTATAGAGAGATTGTTCATCCCCAGTGTGCCGAATGCCTTATTCTTTATAACGATATTCGTATCCGTTGTATTGTCCTTCCTGACCGTTTTTCTCTTGTTGACCCGCGTTTCCAAACCCGGTATCTTGCCGCTCGGGTTGGCTGTCTTGATCTTGAGTCTCTCCCCTGGCTTTATCGATTTCTCAACCTCGGGGTTGGAAAATCCACTGACGCATTTTCTATTGATGATCTTTGTCGTAGTGTATCTGAATGAACGCCCCAACCTTTTGTTGTTAGCCTTCATTTCATCCCTTGTCATGCTTAACCGCATGGATGTGTTTGTTCTGGTCGCGCCTGCGCTTTTGTATGCCTGGTGGATGTCCAGCCAGCGCAAAAATGATCTTGTGAAAATATTGATAGGCTTGATGCCGATGCTGTTATGGGAGTTGTTCTCCCTGTTCTATTTTGGTTTTCCCTTTCCCAATACGGCATATGCAAAATTGAACACGGGCATTTCCGATACCCTACTCATCCTACAGGGTGGAGATTACCTCCTGAACGCGATCAACTGGGACCCGCTTATGTTCCTAACCGTTGCTCTGGCAGGCATCACCTTGTACTTTGAACGGCACAGAAAGTTTATTTTCCTATTTGCCGGTGTTTTGCTTTATGTGATGTATGTCGTCAAGATCGGCGGGGATTTCATGAGCAGCCGCTTCCT
The DNA here is from genome assembly GCA_016866215.1 of Chloroflexota bacterium. Classification (GTDB taxonomy): domain Bacteria; phylum Chloroflexota; class Anaerolineae; order Anaerolineales; family Villigracilaceae; genus Villigracilis. The sequence continues at coordinate 26,734 of VGNE01000039.1, forward strand.
GACCGCCCCTTTGCTTTTGTCTGTGGTGATCGTTTCAAACCAACTCACCGCTAGGCAGCACCAATTGACCGGCTTGGGCTTGGTGATCCTGTTGGGCGTATTTTCCATGCGCTCTCCCCTTTGGGCATCGAACATGGTGTTGTATCTGCCTACCTATCCAATTAGTGACCGTAGCGGCGTATCCGATCAACGCATGCATTATTTCGGAAATGAACGCAAGGGTCAATTCAATGGCTTTGTTGAAAACGGTTTCCGTGATGACGAGTTGGGCTCGGAGTTTGCCGGCCGCCAGTGGCGCTTTACAGGTTTTGAGAAGGTGTATATTGCCGAAGCACTTGGGAAACCCGGGTATAAAAAAGGTCCGAATATTTATATGATCGATTACTATGCTCTGACAGACCCCCTGTTGGCACGGCTGCCTGTTTCAGAATGGGAGATCGGTCATTTTCGCCATGACCTGCCTGATGGGTATCTCAAGACCTTGGAGACCGGCGAAAACCAAATTGTGGATTCGAATTTGTCTCAGTATTATGACAAATTACAGTTCGTTGTTTCAGGATCGTTATACAATTGGGATCGTATTATAGAAATATGGAAGTTCAATACAGGTCAATACGATTACCTGCTTGAGGAATATACCTCGCAGCTTTCAAAGTAATTTATTTTGGAGAACTTATGTCATCTTCCACAAAACTTACCCAAGTCCTTGTTGATGTAGCCATGGGACGCGCTCATGCAGACCTTGTGATTCGCGGCGGCAAATGGGTCTGCGTGCAATCGGGTGAGATCATTCCTGATACCGACATTGCCATTGTGGCAGGCCGGATTGCCTATGTGGGACGGGATGCCAGTCATACAATTGGTAAAAAGACAAAAGTTATTGAAGCCAAAGGACGTTATCTCGTGCCTGGCTTGCTCGATGCACACATGCACGTTGAATCAGGCATGGTCACGGTCACAGAGTTTGTGCGCACGGTGGCTGTCCGCGGTACAACAGGTATGTTTATAGACCCACACGAGATGGCGAATATCTTCGGTCTCAAGGGGGTCAAGTTGATGGTGGATGAGGCCCAGAAGCAACCCATTCATGTCTGGGTGCAAATGCCTTCGTGTGTACCCTCGTCCCCCGGGTTTGAAACTCCCGGCTCTTCGATTGGGCAAAAGGAAGTCGTCGAAGCCATGCAATGGAAGGGCATCATCGGCCTCGGTGAGATGATGAACTTCCAGGCTGTAGTCATGGGCGATAAAAAGATGCTCGATGAAATGTCCGCGACCCATGCGGCGGGGAAGGTGATCGGCGGACATTACGCCTCGCCAGACCTCGGGCTGCCCTTCCACGGCTATGTGGCAGGCGGCGCGGAAGATGACCACGAAGGCACACGCCTTGACGATGCAGTTGCGCGAGTGCGTCAGGGTATGAAAACCATGCTTCGGTATGGCTCAGCCTGGCATGATGTGGCAAATCAGGTCAAGGCCATTACAGAAATGAAATTGGATTCACGCCGCTTTATTTTATGCACAGATGATTCTCACGCAGAAACTTTAACGCAGGATGGTCACATGGATCGTGTGCTGCGCCATGCGATCTCGGAAGGCCTAACCCCGATGACCGCCATTCAAATGATGACGATCAATTCAGCCGAGCATTTTGGTCTCAGCAAGGAATTGGGTATGATCGCGCCCGGCCGCTGGGCGGATGTGGTGCTGGTGGAAGACTTGATGAACTTTAAGGCTGATATGGTCATTGCCAAAGGACAGGTCATTGCTGAGAAAGGCGAGTTGCAGATCAAACTGCCTTCTGTGAAATATCCCAAATGGGTGACGAAGTCCGTCCATTTGAAGAGACCTCTCAAGGCTGAGGATTTTGTCCTTCGGACAAGAGCAAGTGACGGGGCGGAGGTCGAAGCGCATGTCATCGGCGTGATCGAGAATCAAGCGCCGACTCGTCATCTCAGGATGAAAGTAAAAGCGGAAGGGAGTGAAGTCAAAGCAGATATTAAACGTGACCTCGCAAAGATTGCGCTGGTGGAGCGTCACCGCGCGAATGGCAAGGTCACAGTGGGATTGGTGAATGGTTTTGAATTTACAAGGAAATGTGCGATCGGCTCAACGGTGGCGCATGACAGCCATCACATGATTGTGGTGGGTACGGATGACGAGTGCATGGCGATTGCGGCGAATGAATTGGCGAAGTGCGGCGGCGGTCAGATCGTGGTGATGAATGGTAAAGTGATCGGACAGGTGGATTTGCAGATCGCGGGGTTGATGTCAAATGAGCGCGCAGACATTGTGGCGAAAAAAACCGGAACTGTGCTGGAGGGGTTCAAGGCTTGCGGATGTGAATTGAACAACCCGAACATGCAATTGAGTTTGCTCGGTTTGGTGGTGATTCCCGAATTGCGGATATCTGATAAAGGTCTGGTGGATGTGGCACAGTTTGATTTTATTTCAGTGCTGGATGATTGAGGACCCATGTCTAATTTTCCTTTTCAACGATTGCAGGTTGACCTGGCCGCTTTGATCTCCCGTTCACCAGCCGGCCAGCGGCTTCCCTCGGAACCTGACCTTGCAAAACAACTTGGCGTCTCTCGCGCCACTTTGCGCGAAGCCATGCGGTCGTTTGAAACGCAGGGGCTCATTCGCCGAAGGCAGGGTTCTGGAACTTTTGTCGTCGGCAAGACCCAGGTAATGGAGAGCGGCTTGGAAGTGCTTGAAAGCCTTGAATCGATTGCAAAGCGCCTCGGGCTGAAAGTCTCGGTTAGTGATTTAAGCATCGAAGCGACGGTTGCCGATGAAGAACTTGCGAAGATGCTGAACGTTCCATTGGGTGAAAACTTGACTCGTGTGCGCCGCGTGGTCCACACAGATGAAAGACCTGTGGCATATCTTGTGGATATTTTACCTGCGACGTTTCTGGGCTCGAAGGATCTGCCGGCCGATTTTCACGGTTCTGTTCTGGACTTTTTACTGGGTCGCGGCGACGCCTTGAAGACTTCCCGCGCGAATGTCAGTGCTATTGGTGCAACCCCCGAGGTGGCCAAAGCGCTTCAGATCCAGCGCGGAGATGTGTTGTTGCACTTCTATTCTCAGCTTTTCGATGAACGCGGTAAGGTTGTGGATTATTCTTTAAGCTATTCTATTCCCGGGTATTTTCATTTCCATATCGTGCGTCGTGTAAAAATTGTCTAGTTTAAACTGATTGCGGCACTGCAATCATCCATATTAAATTCTTGAGGTGTATTAATGACAAAAGTGAACGATATTAAGAAAAAAGTACAGGAAAATCGTGAGAATATTATCCAATTTTTGCGTGATATTGTTGCCATTCCCAGTATGGACGGTCAACTTAAAGATGTCGGTGAGCGTATCCAGACTGAGATGCGGAAGCTCGGTTTCGACGAGGCGCGCTTCGACAAGATGGGCAACACCATCGGTCGCATCGGCAACGGGCCTAAGGTGATTATCTTCGACTCGCACATTGACACCGTGGGCGTCGGCGATCCCAGCGAATGGGAATGGGATCCGTTCGCGGGCAAGGTGGAGAACGGCATCCTGTATGCGCGCGGCGCGTGTGATGAAAAAGGCAGCACGCCCGGCATGGTGTATGGCCTCGCAATCGCCCGTGACCTGGGACTGCTCGATGGTTACACCGCCTACTACTTCGGCAACATGGAAGAATGGTGCGATGGCATCGCGCCCAACACCTTCGTCGAGGCCGACCCCAAAGTGAAGCCTGATTTTGTCATCATCGGCGAGCCGACCAAGATGCAGGTCTATCGCGGGCACAAGGGCCGCATCGAGTTGAAGATTACCGCCACTGGCCGGTCAGCGCACGCGGCGTCGCACTACCTCGGCGACAATGCCGTATACAAGATGATGGCGACCATCACGCAAATCCGCGAGCTGGATCGTCGGATGCGCTTTGGGATGGGCTATCATCCGGTGCAGGGATTTCCCTCCATAGCGGTTACCGACGTCGAGGCGCGCACGGCTTCGCTCAACGCGGTGCCAGATCAGTTCACGATTTATATTGACCGTCGGATCACTTCGAACGAGCCGCGCGACGAGGTGATCGCGCAGATCAAGGGGCTGATCCCCGACTATCTGCAGGACGAAATCCACGTCGAAGAATTGTTCTACGACGCACCTTCCTACACGGGCTTTGTCTTTCCGGTGGCGAAGTTCTACCCGCCCTGGCTGCTGGATGACGCGCATCCGTTGACGCAGGCGGGGCAACGCACTATCGAGGCGCTGTGGGGCGAGAAGCGGATGCTGGGCACGTGGGACTTCTCGACCAACGGCACCTATTGGGCTGGCAAGGCTGGCATCCCCTCCATCGGTTTCGGTCCTGGCGACGAGAAAACCGCACACATGCGCAACGAAAACGTGGCGCTCGACGACGTGGTACACGCAACGGAGTTTTACGCGTTGCTGCCGAAAGTGCTGAGGGAAAAGGTGAAGTAATTTCCAATTATTATTTGCCTCGTGTTATTACCCGGTCAAGATTGGTGCATCGTCAGGAAAGGATTCGTGGAAGAGAATTAGGAGAAGTCGGTATCGTCTAAAATCATTTTTCACAATTGAATGGAGGTTTGAATGCGTAGTTTTGCTGGTCGTGATATCCTTTCGCTCAAGGAATTCGAGCGGAACGAATTCTTCCATGTGTTTGATGTGGCTCAGAAAATGGAACCCATCGCACGTTCCAGGAAGAACGTGGATATGCTCAGGGAAAAGACTCTTGTGACGGCCTTTTACCAGCCTTCCACGCGCACGCGCTTGGCCCATGAAGCCGCCATGCACCGCCTCGGCGGCCATGTTACGGGTTTCTCCGATGCAAAGATGACCCGCGCCGGAGACTTCTATCAGGAGTCCATCAAGGACACGGTCAAGATGCTGGAGTTTTATGGCGATGTGATCGTGATGCGCCACTTTCAGCAGGGGGCGCCGCATGAAGCCGCGAAGTGGGCAAGTATTCCCATTATCAATGGCGGCGATGGCTGGGGCGAGCACCCGACGCAAATTCTCACTGACTTGTACACGGTCTTGCGTGAGAAGGGGCGGATTGACGGTCTCAAGTGGCTGGCGGTCGGCGATATGCGCATGCGAACCATGCACTCCCTCGGTTATGCTTTGAGTCAATTCGACTGCCCGATCACTTTCGTCGCCCCGCCCGATATGGGACTGACCGATGAATTCAAAAAGGAACTCAAGCAATACAGCGTCAACTTCAAGGAAGCCGATCACGTTGAAAAAGCCATCGGTGAAGCGGATGTGATTTTGGTCGAGCCAGTCGTCCAGCCGGATTACACCAAGTCCCGCGATGAGCGCACAGGCGAACTCGACCTGACGCCCGCGAATTACAAGATCACGCGCGAGTTGCTGGAGAAGAAAGCCAAATCAGACGCAATCCTGCTCCATTCCCTGCCCCGCATGGATGAAATTCCTCTTGATGTGGATATCACCAAATGGTCGCGCTACTGGCAGGAAGCCTTCAACGGCGTGGTGATGAGGATGACACTGCTGGCGCTGGTGCTGGGCGCGATGGAATAGTTTGGTAATTTGTAATTGGTAATTGGATGGTTGGGCAATTTGCCTTGTGGTGTTGATTGCCCGACCATCCAATAAAGAGAAGAGGCGCGAATGGCATTGGATAAGAAGGCCGTGAAGGAATGGGCGGCTGAGTACAAACTGATTAATGAGATGGAGGATGCGGAACTGCGCGCGCGCTTGGATACGGAAACCATCGAGGAGAGCGTTCGAAGGTACTTCGTCTGGAACAGACTCGCGCTTGCTTTTGCTCGCAGGCCTGATATGCCGGAAGAGTTACAGGAATCTCAAGCCGATTATTATTTGTCCTTGATTGCGAAATGGGAGACGTTGTCTCGGAGAATAAAGAATGTTTGACAACCCTCAAGTATTCCAGGCGGTTCTCCACTTTCTGGATGAGCATAAAATTCCGTACATGGTCATTGGCGGTCTTGCCGTTTCGATTTGGGGCGAGGGGCGCGCCACGCATGACGCTGATTTCAAGGTTGTGATTGATACGCCTTTGGAAGAATTCAGACACTTGGTATTAAGTCGGTTTCCTGAACGACCGACAAAGATTCCCGCGCATAAAAAAAGTCAGTATGTCCTTCAAGTTTGGGCGGCTCCTGATGTGGCAGCGGATCTTTTAGTGTGTATCTTTGATTACGAAAAGGAAGCCGTTCGTCGGGCAGTTGCAATCGAGATCATGGGAGTTTCCACGCGAGTCTGTACGCCGGAAGATTTTATTATTCATAAGGCCATTGCCAATCGCGGCAAGGATTGGCTCGATATTCCCCAAGTCTTGTATCGCCAACGCGGCAAACTCGACCTCAAGTACATCCGTCACTGGCTGACTCAATTCGCCGAGGCGCTCGAAATGCCCGAACTGCTCACGCGGTTCGAGGAACTTTACGAATCTAATAAGTAGATACATAGACAGGTACACACGTAAACACGTGGACATCACCTGTGTACTTGTTTACCTGTGTACATGTATACCAAACAAACAAGGAGACTAAATTATGCAAACAAATTTTCGTGGACGTGATTTCATCGGCGATCTTGACTTTACCAAAGAGGAAGTCGAAACTGTTTTGGAAGTGGCCTGGGACTTAAAGCGCAAACGCGCTCTCGGCGAGCCGCATCCCTACCTGTGCGACAAGGTGCTGGCGATGCTGTTCTTCTTCTCATCCACGCGCACGCGCGGATCATTCGAAGCGGGCATGGCGCAGCTTGGCGGGCATGGCGCTTTCATTGACAGCAACACAACCCAAATCTCGCACGGTGATACACCTGTTGAAATTGGTGAGATCTTTGGGCGCTACTTCGACGGCATTGCCATTCGCCATTGCGATTTTGGTGACGGCAATAAATACTTGAACGCGGTTGCGAAGAATTCACGTGCGCCGGTATTGAACATGCAATGCGATATTTATCACCCCTTCCAATGCCTGGCTGATCTAATGACCATCATGGAAAAGAAAGGCAAAGATTTGCGCAAGAAGAAGATCGTCGTTTCATGGGCATATGCCGCTTCTTATCTCAAACCGATCTCTGTGCCTCAGTCTTTGATTTTGCAGATGCCGCGCTTTGGCATGGATGTGACGCTGGCGTACCCGCCTGAATTTTCCCTGATGCCTGATATCGTCAAACAGGCTAAGGAACAAGCCAAGATCGCTGGAACTAGGTTTGAGATCATTGACACCAAGGACGGCATGACCGAAGCCTGCAAGGATGCTGATGTGATCTACGCTAAATCCTGGGGTCCGCTTTTGACTACAAATGATAATGTCGAAGGTAAGAAACTACAGGATATGTACAAGAACTGGATCATGGACGATGCCAAGTTAAAGGTCGCCCACAAGGATGCCATTTACATGCACCCCTTGCCTGCTGACCGAGACGTAGAAGTCACCAGCAGTGTGTTGGATGGCCCTCAATCTGTAGTCTTTGATGAAGCCGAGAATCGTCTGCACGCGCAGAAAGCCGTGATGGCGTTGACGATGGCGTAGTAGGAGACCCCATGACAAATAAACTAGCAGTCATCGCAATTGGCGGCAATTCACTGATCAAAGATGAGAAACAAAAATCTGTCGAAGATCAATATCAGGCCGCCAAAGAGACCACTTTCCACATTGCAGACATGATCGAGTCAGGCTGGGATGTGGCAATTGGTCACGGGAACGGGCCGCAGGTTGGCTTTATTCTGAGACGTTCGGAAATCGCGGCTAAAGTTGAGGGCATGCACGAAGTCCCGCTGGATGTCTGCGGCGCGGATAGTCAGGGCGCCATTGGTTATGCCTTGCAGCAGACTCTGCAGAACGAGCTTTATCGCCGCGGCATCAAGAAGCCTGTTGCCACCGTTGTTACCCAGGTGCTGGTGGATAAAAATGACGCTGCTTTTAAAAGCCCATCCAAGCCGATCGGTTCGTTCATGGATGAGGCCGAAGCCAAACGCCGTGAAAAAGACATGGGTTGGAGCGTGGTCGAGGATGCGGGCCGCGGCTGGCGCCGCGTGGTCGCTTCCCCTCTCCCAAAGGAAGTTGTGGAGCTTGAGTCAGTAGAAGCCCTCATTAAAGCGGGAGTGGTTGTAATCACAGTTGGCGGCGGTGGCATCCCTGTCATTGATGTCAGCGATCATGAATACAAAGGTGTGGCGGCCGTGATCGATAAGGACTTTGCCTCCAGTTTGCTGGCGCGCCTCATTAAAGCTGACTTGTTCCTGATCTCCACGGCTGTCGAAAAAGTCGCGATCCACTTCGGCAAACCCGAACAGAAATGGCTCGATAAAATGACCGTCGCCGAAGCCAAAGCTTATCTGGCTGAGGGCATTCATTTTGCCAAAGGTTCAATGGCTCCGAAGATCGAAGCCGCGATTTGGTATTTGGAGAATGGCGGTAAGGAAGCGCTCATAACTAATCCTGAAAACATCGGGCGCGCACTCAAAGGCGAAACAGGTACGCGGATAGTTAAATAGTTTTGTAGTTTCGCGGAGAGGTTGAATAGTTTTGTAGTTGAGGTGTTCATTGGCGCCGTGTTGAAAAAAATTCCCCTCACCCCGTTTGACGTGATTGTTCACAGGGACGACTTCCCCCTCTCCCCTTGGGAGAGGGCAGGGTGAGGGTTTTTGTCTGCAACGAGGAACGTTATATACCAAATCGGTAACTTGATTTAAGTAGATCAGATGAAAAAGTGGATTGATCAGTTCGACACCTTGAAGTTTACAACCCGCAGCGCTGGTTGGTTCATGTTGTTAATCGCGGCGCTGACTTATGGATTGTTCTTCTGGAAGCGCGGCTTTTACTGGGATGAATTTCCCTGGGCCTGGATCTATTTTCGTCTCGGCCCGGATGCATTAACCAAGACCTTCTCCACCAGCCGCCCATTCTGGGGCATGATCTATCAATTGACCTTGCCAATCATCGGTCCAAACCCCTGGGCCTGGCAGTTACTGGCAATGTTTTTGCGCTGGCTCACTGCGCTTTTGTTTTGGGTGATATTGCGGGTCTTGTGGCCCGCATATTCCAAACCCGCATTTTGGGCGAGTTTATTTTTCCTGGTTTACCCCGGTATGGGACAACACTTCATCGCCATGATGTACAGCCATTTTTACATTGTGCTGTCGTGTTATTTGCTTTCAATATACCTTTCCCTGCTGGCGTTGAAGGATGAAAAGCGGCGTGTGGTTTTATTTGGGGCATCCTGGTTACTCGCCGCAATCAACCTGCTTACGATGGAATATTTTTATTTCCTCGAGTTCGCGCGGATTTTCCTCTTCTGGCAGATGTTAACAGGCACAAATAAAAACCGTATACAAAAAGCCGCTGTTTATTTTTTACCGTACCTGCTGATATTTTTGTGCGTCACAATTTGGCGCATGTTCTTCTTTACTTTCCAGAACGCCAGTTACCCATATGTATTGCTCGATGTCTTTCGTAGGGATTTTCTTGCTGGCATGTTGCTCTTACTAAATAACATCGCCTTGAGTTTCTGGCGGACTGTTTTTGAAGTTTGGTTGTATCCGCTTTTCACAATCGGCATAACCGGACTTGGACCGCTCACCCTGACCGTTATGCTGGTTCTGTTATTCTCGGTCATTTTTCTGGTTGGAATATTTCTATTCAAGTTCGTTACAAATGCTGCCGATGATCGTAATTTTTCAAAGCAGGCCGGGTTTATCGGCTTGATTGTCTGGGGATTATCAGGCGGCTCGGTTTGGGTGATTGGGATCGTGCCGCAACTTAATTTTTCGATGGATCGCTTTATGCTGCCCTTCATGCTGGGCGCGAGTCTATTGTTGGCCAGTCTGATCGCCCTGATCAAAAATCAACGGGCGCAAATGATTCTGGTAGCTTTGTTGGTGGGCTTTGCCATCAGCAGACATTTCCGGCTTGAGGATATTTTCCGCCGCGATTGGGCCACCCAACAGAACTTATTCTGGCAAATGACATGGCGAATCCCGGCGCTTGAAAAAGGGACAATTTTGCTTTCCAATGACCTGCCGGGGGCCTATTATTCAGATAACTCGTTGACCGGCCCTCTCAATTGGATTTACAGCCCGCCCGGCGAAATGAATCTCATATTGTATTTCGCCTCCATTCGGGTTGGAAAAACACTGCCAGGTGTCGAACCCGGCCAGCCGCATCAGTTGTATTATATCGGCCCGACTTTCTATGGAAACACCTCCAACATTCTTGTTTTTGATTATGATCCCCCAAGTTGTTTCCGCGTGATAGACCCGGAAGTTGAAGCAACAAATCGCCTTTTGCCTCCCGCGCTTCGGGAT
>VGNE01000040.1 GCA_016866215.1 Chloroflexota bacterium
TCCAAGTATGATACAGGCGGTTGGTCGGCATCAGCATCTCCAAGTAAATCGTTTTGTCGTAAAAACAAATTTACTCGATTTTGCTCGCCGATCAACCCCCTTGGTTTCAAAACTGTCTGGTGGCTAGTTTTGATATTAAGTCTGCTTTATTATACGCACTTTTAGTTTGGTTTTACAAATTTGCCCTAATAAAAAGCCGCTCATTTCGGAGCGGCTTTTGGGTTGTGTTATTTTTTCTTCCTCTTCGCGGGCACTGTCGCAGCTTTGCGCTTGGCAGATTTGGCTTTCACTGTTTTAGCCTTCTTCCCCTTCGGGGACGACGTCGTAGCAACCTTTTTACCTTTTACTTTTCCCTTTGCTTTCGCCACAGGCAGTTTCTCCAACTCGCTGACCAGTTTCTCCAACACATCGAATCCGCCCTGCCAGAATTTCGGGTCGTGGATGTCCAAGCCAGCTTCGCTCAGGATCTTCTCCGGCGCTTCAGACCCGCCCGCCGAAAGGAGCTTGAGATACTTCGGCTTGAACGATTCGCCCTGCGCCTTGAATTGCTGATACAAAGCCAGCACCAGCAATTGACCGAAGGCATACGCATACACATAAAAGGGCGTGTGATAAATGTGCGGAATGCCCACCCATTCCCATTTGAACTCATCACTCAAATCAATAGAATCGCCAAACTGTTCTTTCAGATTCTCCATGTACGCGGCAGAGAGTTCATCCACAGATGCGTTCTTCTGCACCATTTCATGCGCTTGTTTCTCGAATAAGGCAAAATAAGACTGACGCATGACGGTCGCGTAGGAATCGTCCATTTGTTTGAAGAGAATATCGCGCCGCACCGATTCATCATGCTCTTCGGAGAGCAGTTTATCAATCAACACCATTTCAGCAAATGTAGAGGCTGTTTCAGCAAGCGGGAGCGATGAATGGAAGGTAAAGATATTGTGATGCGCCGCCAGCATGGAGTGGATGGCGTGTCCCAGCTCATGAGCGAGGGTCGCCACTTCGCGGCCGGTGCCCTGGTAGTTGACCATCACCCACGGTGTCATCTCAGGTAAAACAGACCAGCAGAACGCGCCGCCGCGTTTGCCCTTGCGAATTTCACTGTCAATGCGTTTTTCGTCAAAGACTCGCTTCGCTAATTCAGCCAGCTTGGGGTCGAATCCGGAGAATGCTTCCAAAACCATTTTCACGGCTTCGTCAAAGTCATAGGTCTTTTTGGATGCGGCCACGGGCGCGTAAATATCATAACGACGCAGTTGCTTTACGCCAACATATTTTGCTTTCATCTTGAAATAGCGTTGGAAGATGCTTGCATTCTCGCGCGCCACACTCAGCAAGGTTTCTACTGCTTCATCGGGAATATCATTGCCTAGATTGCGCGGCGCAATGGAATTTTTGAACTTGCGTAGATTGACGTTCTCGTTATGCCAGTCACGCAGGCGTGTCTGGTACATTTGCCCGAGGATCGTGCCGTCATTGCCAAATACACGGAATTGTTCCTGATAACTCTTGGCGCGAACTTTCGGGTCTGTGCTGTAGCGGTACGAGAACAACTCTGCCGCAGTCATCTCTTTTACTTTGCCGTTCACCCTCATTTTGAAAGTGTAATGGTTCGTGATCGAGTCGTACAAATTAACCAGCGCATTGGAGCCGGTCACATTTTTGATGTTGACGATCTTCTCTTCCGCTTCACTGAGGGTGTGCGGCTTATACAAACGCATGGCTTCAAGATAATAACGATAATTACCGCAAGCATCCATCAGTCGTTTTGCGTTGGCCTCATCCACTTCCTTCCACCACAAACTGAAGAAAAGCGTACGGTTTTCCACCTCCGCCAAAAACTGTAACACGCGTGCTTGCAAGGATTGCGCCGCCTGATCCTGCGTATCTGCTGAAAAAGACAACCCCGCAAACGAATACAACTTGTTTGCCACACGGGCAGTCTCTTCACTGGCATGCAGCACAGCCACAAATTGGTCAGGGGGCATGTCAGGGCTGAGTTTTTCACGCACGCCTTCGAACGAAGTCACCTGCTCTTCGATCATATCGAATGCGCTTTGCAATTCTGCGCTTTTATAACCGGGGTACAACGAAGCCAGGCTCCATTTCGAAAGTTTATATGCCATGATATTTTCCTATAATTTTCGTCATTGCGAGGAGCGTTTGTTGCAACGAAGCAATCTCCCACTATGTTGAAGACTGCATCGGGCGGAAAAGCGCCGCCCTCGCAACACTTGCACCGCGCGCAAGTGCGGTGTGACATGTTACAAACTGGATCGGACGTGCATGATATCGCCGTTCTTAATTAAATATTCCTTGCCTTCGAGTCTTAATTTCCCTTTTGCCTTCGCTTCATTCATGGACCCGAGGCGGATGAGGTCGTCGTAGGCCACCACCTCCGCCCGCACAAATCCACGCGCCAGATCAGTGTGGATCTCCCCGGCGGATTCCTGCGCTGTCGCGCCGCGATGCGTGGTCCAGGCGCGTACCTCATCTTCACCGACCGTGAAGAATATCTGCACCTGCAAAAGGTCATAAGACAGGTTGATCATGCGATTCAAGCTAAGTTCCTTGATGCCATACTCTTTCATAAAAACAGCAGCATCCTCCGGAGAGAGTTGGGCGATTTCCATTTCAAGTTTGCCCATCAAGGCTACGCAGGGATGGTCCAGTTTTGCATCGGGCGCTGGTTGTCCCTCGCCGAGATTAAACACGGTCAGGATGGGTTTACGGGTCAGCAAGCCGAAACTGGAAAGTTCCTTCTGCTCTTCATGTGTGAATTCCACTGCGCGCAAAGGCTGGTTGTCTGAAAGCGTTTTGTGTAATTTTTCGAACATTTCCGTCTGCCGCGCATTTACGGTTTTATCTGTGCCGCCTTTTTTGCGTTCATCGGCCAGGCGTTCCAATTTACGTTCCACGGCGATCAAATCGTTCAGCAAAAGCTCGGTCAACATGGTATCCACATCACGGAGCGGATCGATGCTTCCGCTGGGATGCATCACGCTGTCGTTCTCGAAGCAGCGCACCACAAGGATCAACCCTTCCATCTGGTTCAGTTGATTCAACAATTGTCCGGAAAGCCCGCTTTTGGCCGAACCGGTTTCCAGTCCGGCAATATCCGCGTACGTCACTTTGGCGTAGATCGTTTTCTTCGGGTTGAACATGCTGGAGAGTTTGTCCACGCGCGGGTCGGGGACATCCACGACTGCCTGATGCACTTCGATGCGCCCCGCCGAGGCGTTGGTGGGGGCGTTGCCGCGTGTAAGCGCGTTAAAAATCGTGGTTTTTCCTGATTGGGGTAATCCAATTATTCCTAGTTTCATCTTGACCTTGTAATTGGGAGTGGTATACTTCCGTTCGCAAATGAGCCGGAGTGGCGGAATTGGCAGACGCGCACGACTCAAAATCGTGTTCCCTACGGGAATGAGGGTTCGATTCCCTCCTTCGGCACAGCGGATAATGTACCGGAAGCGGTATTATACCTCACGGGTATAAAAACATTTTAAAACATCCTCCTGAATTTGGAGGATGTTTTATTTTTGTATATCCTGCCTGCTCAAACGTTGACAGATATTTTGATGAACGTAAAATAATATTACGAAAGCAACATATGACGCTGAAAAACGTAAATCCTCCTGAGACGAGTCATATCCAATGTTTTCCGGAGATTGAACAAGATGAGACTTTATCTGCTTTTTGCCGTTATTGATATTTTGATCCTGGTGGCCTATCCGATTGTGTATCTGTTTTATAGCGTCCGCAAGTTGATGGGTGTAAAATAGAACGACCTCGCTTTCAAAATACGCGAAGGATAATCCGGGAGGTACATAATGCCCTCATTGAAAGATGTCCTGGCGGTGATTCTGGGTGGAGGGCGTGGCGCGCGCCTCTATCCTCTGACTCAAATGCGCTCGAAGCCAGCCGTGCCGATCGCGGGCAAATACCGCCTGATCGATATTCCCATCAGTAATTGTATTAATTCAGAGATTTATCGCATTGCGATCCTGACGCAGTTCAATTCTGTTTCATTGCACCGTCACATCACCCGTACTTATAACTTTGACGCCTTCCATCAGGGCTGGATTCAGATCTGGGCGGCGGAACAAACCCTCGAAAACGCAGACTGGTATCAGGGTACAGCGGATGCATTCCGCAAGCAAACCCTCGAGATACAGTCTACGGGAGCGAATTACGTTTTGATTCTGGCGGGCGATCATCTCTATCGCATGGATTACAAGGCCATGGCTGAGTATCACTGGGAGAATAATGCCGATATCACCATCGCGGTGCATCCCGTTTCGAAAGAGGAGGTAACGCGTTTTGGCATCTTGAAACGCGAGTCGAATGGCCGCATTACAGACTTTGTGGAAAAACCCAAAGACCCGCGAATCCAAAAGAAATACATCAGCCGGGACGACCCCCACAAACCATTCCTCGCTTCCATGGGGATTTACATGTTCAACACAAAAATACTGATGGATTTGCTGAAGGATTTCCCGCACCATGACGACTTTGGCGGAGATATTATCCCGCAGGCGATCAAATCCAACGCGGTGTATGGGTTTGACTTTAACGGCTATTGGCAGGATATTGGGACGATCCGCTCGTTCTACGAGACCAACCTTGCACTTACCACTCCTGAAACGCCTTTTAATTTTTACGATGCAAAACTTCCCATCTACACCGATACGCGTTTTCTGCCCGGCTCCATTGTGGAAGATAGCAACCTGAAAAATGTTTTGATCGCTGAAGGATGCCGTATATTAAAATCCGAGATTGATCATTCCATCATTGGCATTCGCAGCCAGATATCAGCTGGATGCATGATCAAAGACAGTATTATGATGGGTTCGGATTATTATGAACCCGACCGCGCAGGCCTGCCGATTGGCATTGGCGCAAACTGTTACATTGAAGGTGCGATCCTCGACAAGAACGTGCGCATTGGAAATAATGTAACCATGCGCCCCTTCCCGCGCAATAAGGATATTGATAATGAGAAATGGTATGTGCGGGATGGCATTGTTGTCATCCCAAAGGATGCGGAGATATTATCCGGCACGACCATTGCGCCTTAAGAAAGTGTTTTGAATATCAAAAATTTAACCGGAGATGAACAAAGATAAACAGGGATTCGCCCTGACAAACGGAACTGTGCCTGTTTTTCGATCTTCAAGGATCTTGAAAATCTTTGTTCATCTCCGTTTATCTCTGGTGAATCCGAATTTCAAAGCACTCTCAAAGACTCTTTATACAACCAGACCCCTTGCAAAAGTCTCAAACAGGTCAGACTTGCAGGCTGACAGTTTTTGAAAACATAAGCTTTGACGGGGCTGCAAACCCACCCTGCGAACGCTTATGCAGGAGGCCAATAGTAATTTTCGCCTGCATGGGGCATGAGGATCAACATTAGAATTATGCTATACTCGCATTAATTATGAAGTCACCGCGCGAATTTTGGCCGCGCTGGGCTGAGTCCCTGCGCCGATATCAACTTAACGACCTGGTCGCCTCGTTCCTTGAAGCAGGAAACCCCCTTGCTTTGCTAGGGGCGCAGGCGATTTATTTTGGTGCAGGCTTCGTAAAAAGTGATCAGTGGAACGCGCTTGCGGAAACCCTTGAAGAGGAAACAGAAGCGCGCGCATTTGCATCCTTCTTAATCCAGGAACAGGCAGGCCAATGACTTCACTGGTAATTCTTAGCTTAAGCGGCGCACTTCTGCTTGGAATAACCTTGTGGAAACGAAAGTCTCCTGCCATGCTGCGAGAGATACCGGCATTCACGCGGTTATACCGCACACTGGGGTTAAGTGTAGAAGACGGAACGCGCTTGCACGTTTCTCTTGGAAGTGGAAGTCTGCTTGATACAAGTGGAGGTTCCGCGCTGGCAGGGCTGGCCATGTTGCGCATCATCGCAGAACGCACATCCGACAGTGACAAGCCCGTAGTTGCTTCTGTTGGTAATCCGCCTTTTGGACTTTTGATGCAGGATACATTACAGGCCGGTTATCAAGCGGCAGGTGCGGATGAGTTGTATATCCCAACGATGGGGCGCGTAACGGGGCTAACGCCATTTGGTTATGCGGCCGGCGCAATGCACATTTCTAAAAACGAAGAAGTCTCTGCAAATATCCTGGTCGGGCATTTTAGCTCTGAAGTTGCCTTGCTTGCCGAAGCCTCAGACCGCGAGAATGAGATCATGATCGGCGCCAGCGACAACCTGACCGGGCAGGCTGTCCTCTTCGCAAGCACACAGGATGCGTTGATCGGCGAAGAACTATTTGCCGCAGGCGCATATCTAAATGCAGGCGCATCGCACACTGCCAGCCTGACCGTGCAGGATATTTTGCGCTGGCTGGTGATCGCCGCTTTACTTGGCGGCGCATTCGCAAAATTTGCGGGAATCATCTGATGCGCGTATTAACTACAGTCATTGCCATCGCAGCCGGCGCCTTAATATTAGCTGGTTATTTCTTCCCTGCATTGGCAGATGTTCAAACGCTCTTATTGAATTGGGCGATCATTCTCGCAGGGGTTGTTGTGCTGGTCGGGATATCTAATTTGATCTCAGTGCATACGGATAAGATCAGCCGCAGAGAAAAGGGAAGCGCCTATAGCGCGCTGCTTGTCATCGGGTTGGTTGCCACGCTGTCCTTCGGCATGATCTTGCGCCCGCACCACTCCACCATGAAGATCGTGATGAACGGCATCATCATCCCTGCAGAAGCATCATTGATGGGTGTGTTGACCATATCCCTGCTTTACGCGGCCATCCGCCTCCTTCGCCGCCGCGCAGATTTGATGGGCATCATCTTTTTGTCCACAGCCGCCTTGCTCCTGCTTGGCTCAGCCACATTGCCCCTTGGAGATATTCCATTGATCGGCACTTTACTGCGCCCCTGGGTCACTCAAATACTGGCGCTTGGCGGAGCGCGCGGAATCTTGATCGGCGTTGCGCTTGGTACACTCATGACAGGCTTGCGCGTTTTGTTTGGCGCGGATCGCCCGTATGGAGGCAATTAATGTCGGACATGATTAAATGTCCCTCATGCGCAGAGAACAACCTTCCAGATCAGGAGTTCTGCCAATATTGCCAGACCCGTCTTCAGCCATTGACAGACCCTCTGGATGGAGCGGATGCGCCCATCAAACCAGGACAAGCCCCAACCAAGATAAATACTGCTGAACTTGAACCCATTCTGCCGCAATGGCTAAGAGATGCACGTGATTCAGCGCGGAAGGATGACCAGCAAGCGGCACAGCAAAATTTACAACAACCGTCGCAACCCAAGCCAGCCTCCTCTGCAAAAGACCCGCTGGCAGGTCTGCAATCTCAAGCCGGAGACGAAGAGGACATGCCAGACAGGCTTGCCAGTATAACCGGGGTTACATCAAAACCAATAAAATCTCGAACTGAATCTTTTGCTGTCCGCTGGGTTGAACTGGGCGGCAAGGATGATTTTGCAAAAGATGAGTCTGACGGATCATCTTCTGACTTGGCTGGGTTAAAGTCATCTGAACCACAACCTGATGAAAACAATGAGGTACGTGATTGGTTTCGCAATTTAGGCAATCCGGAACAGGCGCAGCAACCTGAACAATCAGATTCCACAGATAGTGACTTGCCGGATTGGCTGACTCAGATGGCGACAAAAGAGAATTTGCAACCCGAAGGTACACCCCCCGATGATTCAGCAGATGTTTTGGACAACTCTCCCGTGCCATCCAGTGATGTGCCGGATTGGCTGCGCGTATTGGGGAGCCAGAATGAAAAATCAAAAAGCGCTGACTCAGCTGACCATTCAGAATCAAGTGTCGGCGAGCCCCCTGCGGGGATAATGTCTGAAGAGGCTGAAAGTCCCTCCGATAGCCCAAAACCTGATCAGGATAAATCCTTTGAATGGTTGAAAAGCACAGTGCCTGCAACTTCAGGGGAGGAGATCCCTGACTGGTTATCCAATGATGCAGCTGTTCCCCCTACTTTTACAGCTGCAGAGGATGAATCTGCCGAACTGAAGGATGCACAATCAAACGGTATTTCAGATCGGTCAGAAACAGTCGCGTTGCAGTCTCCCATCCATACAGAGTCCGAAGAGAAATCCATTGAACCTGCTCAAGATGCGGATACCCTGGGCTGGCTCAATACCTTCCAGGCAGTATCTGCATATCAGCCTGAGAATTCTCTTGCACAGGCAGATTTTACGCCCCTCGATTTTGCCGAAGATTTTCAAGCAAGCGATAACATGGATGGTCTCTTTACGGATATACCCGATGAGCTTATGAGCGCATTGGAAGCTCCGCCTTCGTCGCTTCCCACCGCAGACGCCTACTCAGAGACAATTGCGCCCGATGATCAGACTTCGTGGGTGGAGGCCATGCGCTCTGTAGATTCTGGCATTTCGAAATTATCTTCCAATTTTCCTGCCGATCAAACTGTTGAATCCAGCGGTGTGTTGGCGGGTTTGTCAGGTGTGCTGCCCTCAGGGCCGGGCTTTGCACAGATGAGCAGGCCTAAAGCATATTCAACTAAATTACAGGTCAGTGATGAACAGCAGGCTCAGGCGGCATTGCTTGAGCAGATCCTGGCAGCAGAAACCGCACCTGTTCCAATTGCTTCATTTTCTGTGTTAAGAACTTCACACAGTTTGCGCTGGTTCCTTGCCTTTATTGTTTTTGTTATGATAACGATTCCGTTATTTATGCGTACTCAAATGTTTTCGTTGCCTGTGGGCGTTCCAATGGATGTCAACGGCGCGCTGCAAGTCGCTCAAACCATTCCGGAATCCGCGCCTGTGTTGGTGGCATTTGATTATGAGCCTGCCCGCGTTGGAGAAATGGAAGCCGCAGCCGCGCCTATGTTTGACCAGATGATCCTGTTGCGACATCCGCACTTGACATTTATCTCAACAAACGAAACTGGCGCAATCCTCGTCGAACGCTTCATTTCCGGACCTTTGGCTGTTCACAACTACCAAAGCGGAATCCAGTATTTGAATCTGGGTTACCTGCCCGGCGGACAAATGGGTATCCGCGCTTTTGCGCAAAACCCGCGGGTCACTGCTCCGTTTGACATGTCATTTTCTTCTGCATGGGACTCTATCCCGTTGGCAGGGATCAGCTCCCTCTCCCAGTTTGCGGCCTTGATCGTTATCACCGATGATGCCGAAGCCGCCCGCACATGGATCGAACAGACCGAATCTGCCCGTGGTGCTGTTCCATTCGTGGTCATTTCCAGCGCACAGTCCGCACCGATGATCCAGCCGTATTACGAATCACAGCAAATCAGCGGACTGGTACCAGGCTTATATGGCGGTGCGCTGTTTGAACAATACAATGCCGGGCGTCCTGGCAGTGCGCGCTCCTATTGGGACGCCTACAGTCTCGGCATGTTGCTTGCCATGGCCTTGGTGCTTGGCGGCGGTTTATGGAATTTGGCTCTCGGTCTGCGTGAGCGTGTGGCTGCATGGGAGACACAATAGCATGGTGTTCTCTTCTGATCTGGTCACAGGACTTTTGAGCTTTTTATTCACCATCCTTATCTTCAGTTATTTGATCGGGGATAATCCGCTTTTTCGAATTGCAGTGTATATCTTTGTCGGTGTTTCCTCGGGCTATCTTGCCGCACTTGCATGGTGGCAGGTGATTGTGCCGCGTCTCATTTATCCGTTGGTGTATGGCTCGGTTCTTGAAAAAGCCTTTACCGCCATCCCTTTGCTTGGAGCGGTATTGATCTTAATGAAAATATCGCCGCGTTTGGCTGGGTTGGCGCGCATCGCAATGGCTTTTTTGGTTGGCGCAGGCGCGGCGGTGATCATCGCCGGGGCATTGAGCGGGACTCTCCTGCCTCAGATTGCAGCAACCATCAACGCCTTTGACCTGAGCGCCGCCAGCGCGCGTAACATCAGCGTTGTCGAGGTGGTTTTTAACGGCGCTTTCATCTTGGCGGGCACAGTTTTTACACTTATCTATTTTCATTTTGGCGCCAGCACAAAAGCGGATGGTTCCATACGCCGCCTGAAGTTAATCGAAATTAACGCCTTGGTTGGGCGCATCTTCATCGGCATTACGCTTGGCACGATCTTTGCAGGTGTATATGCCGCCGCGCTGACAGCGCTGATCGAGCGTATTTCATCACTGATAAACTTCATTGGAAATTATTAACCTCATGCCATCCTCGTGGGTTGACGGCAGCTCTCTGCTTGCAATAGAAGTCGGCGCGGCGAACACCCGCGCGGTGCTGTTCGATGTCATAGAAAGCGAATATCGCTTTGTGGCTTCCGGCTCTGCGCCCACCACGGCCGAAGCGCCTATTAAAGATGTGGGTGAAGGGGTCCGCAATGCAATTAGAAATTTACAAAAGCTTATTGGGAACACCCTGCTGGATGAATCCCGCGGGCTGATTACACCGAGTCAACCCAACGGTTCCGGTGTGGATGCGTTGGTCGTCACCCTTTCTGCGGGACCTGTTATCAAAACAGTCATTGTCGGTTTGGTAAACGATGTGTCACTTGAGAGTGCTCGCCGGCTCGCAGAATCCACCTATACCCGCATTGTGGATACGATAGGGTTGAATGATCTACGCAAACCCGATCAACAAATAGACAGCCTCCTGCATTATTTGCGTCCTGATCTGGTGGTCATCAGTGGCGGCACTGACGGCGGCGCATCCCGTTCCATTCAAAAAGTACTGGAGCCGATCGGACTGGCTTGTTTTCTGCTGCCGGAAGAAAAACGTCCCGACGTATTATTTGCTGGTAATGAAAAAATGGAAGACGAAGTAAAAAACCTGATGGGTTCTCTGGCAGCATCCCTGCATTTTAGCCCGAATGTGCGTCCATCGCTTGAAACAGAAGATTTGGATCCCGCTGGGCGCGAACTGGCGCGCATGTTCATCAACATCCGCAAGCGGCAGATCAAAGGTGTAGATACGCTGGATTTATGGTCCAGCGGTCACATTCTTCCGACGGCCTACGCCGCTGGGCGCATGGTACGCTTCCTTGCAAAAGTTTATGGCGGGGAAAAAGGAATCTTGAGCGTTGATATTGGCTCCTCGGCTGCGATCATTTCTGCAGGCTTCAATCGTAAAACCACATTGAGCGTCTATCCGCAATTTGGCCTGGGCGAGAACCTCTCCCGCATGCAAAACTATACAACACTGGAAGATATTCTACGCTGGTCATCCCTTGATATTCCAGTGGGCGTACTGCGTAATTATCTTCATCAAAAATCACTTTATCCAGCCAGCATTCCAGCCACGAAGGAAGACTTTGCCATCTCCCAGGCGGTTTCAAGGCAGGCCTTATACCTTGCGATGCAATCTGCCCGCCGTGACTTTCCGGAAAATATTGCAACGATCAACCCCGCTCTCACTCCGCTCTTTGAATCCATCGTGGCAGGAGGCGGCGCATTAAGCGGCGCTTCGCGCCCCGGCCCCAGCCTGCTCCTGCTCCTGGACTCCATCCAGCCTGTGGGTGTCACTACCATTATGCTCGATCAAAACAGCCTGCTTCCATTGCTGGGAGCGGCGGTCTCACGGAACAATATCCTGCCTGTGCAGGTGTATAAGTCTGGCGCCTTCCTTAGCGTGGGCACGGTGATTTCCCCCGTTGTTGCCGCCAGTTATGGCACGGTTATTCTGCGTGCAAAATTAAATTATGAGAACGGCGCTGAAGCGCAGGTGGACTTGAAATACGGAAACATTGAGACCCTGCCGTTATCCAGCGGGGAAGTGGGCGAATTGAGCATTCAGGGGTTGCGTGGAGCAGATATCGGTTTTGGCCCCGGCCGCAGCCTTACCATCCCAGTTAGCGGAGGGGCCTTAGGCGTGGTATTCGATGGACGCGGACGCCCCCTCGACCTTCCAGCCGATGCTGTGCGACGGCGTGAGCTCATCAAAAAGTGGAATTGGGCCCTCGGAGGCGAATAGAAGATGCAAGCGCCGGTCATTTATGTTAATGGTCTGACTTCCATTGTACGGGAACGATTGTTACCTGTCCCTGGCACTGTGCTTGCACGCCTTAATCAAAAAGTCAGCCCGCTGGACGTGATCGCTCAAACAAGCTGGGCACGTGAGCACCTGCTTTTGGATGTGACACGCCTCATGCGGGTGACTTCCAATGTTGCGGACCGACTTATCACATGCAATGTCGGTGATCGGATTGCCGTAGGCGCAGTGATCGCTTCCGGCAAGGGGCTATTCTCGCGCAGAGTTCGCGCGCCGCGGGATGGACGCGTGGTCGCCGTAGGCGGGGGCAAGGTTCTCATGGAAGTTGGTGTAACGAAAATGGAGTTGAGGGCAGGCATCCCCGGTACGGTCGTGCAGGTCCTGCCAAATCGTGGGGTGGTGATCCAAACTGCCGGGGCGTTGATTCAAGGCGTATGGGGCAATGGCAGAATTGCTTCAGGAACGTTGGTGAACCTGGCCGAAAAGCCGGATGGAATCCTGACGGTTGGGCGGTTGGATGTGAGTCTGCGCGGTTCCATTATTCTGGCCGGCATTGTCAATGACGTGGAGATTTTGCAAGCCGCCGCTGGTTTACCTGTGCGCGGGCTTATATTGTCAAGTATTTTGCCTTCTCTTATCCAGAAAGCGATGGAAATGCGTTATCCCATCCTGGTGACCGATGGATTTGGCTCCCTGCCAATGAACTCTGCGGCATATAAATTACTAAGCACGAACGCCAGGCGTGACGTAACCGTGAATGCGGAGATCCATGACCGTTATAGCGGCGCAAGACCTGAAGTGATCATCCCGCTTCCCATTTCGGGAATTCCGCTTATTCCGCGTGAGGTTGAAACCTTTGCGCCCGGTTTGCAGGTGCGAATGCGACTCTCGCCTGCTCTGGGAATGATCGGTTCGATCGTGGCCCTCAAACCCGGCTTAACCAGACTGCCGAGTGGTTTGCAAGCGCCCGCCGCTGAAGTAAAATTGGAAAACGGTGAGACGGTGATTGTCCCCCTCATAAACCTTGAATTTATGGGATAATATCGAAGTTATTGCGAAGATAATTAATATCAGTTTGGCGATGACAAAATAATCAGGAGAGTGCTCCATGTCTTTCGATGAAAACAATTACGATAATTTTGACGAAGCTCAACTTCCGGAAGAATCAAACAACAACCGTACCTTTCTGGTTGCTGTAGCTATTCTGGGCGGGATCATATTGCTCTCGGTCGCCTGTCTCGTGGGATTTTATCTGTTTGGTCCAGGCGGCAACACCGCCGCCCAACAAGCAGAGGCTGCCAAAGCCACCCTGACAGCTCAGGCTGCCAATAACTTTATCAGCAATGCATTGACGGCTACTTTCCAGGCGTCCATTTTGCCCACAACCACAATCACTCCTGAGCCGACGTCAGTGGTAAACCTGGCCACCGCCACGCTCGACCCTGGCCTTACTCCTGATGGCACAGCCGTTGCGGCGACTGCCACTGTCGGCGCGGCCTTGACCCAGGCCGCAATTGCTCAACTCACGATTGTTCCAACCACAACCGCGCTGCCCCAATACCGGCTTATTGGATGACTATGGCGTGTCCGGGCTTGTTACGCTGGCTTTGGCCTTTGTGATTGTGATCCTGCTGGCGCGTAGATTACGCATCGCGCCGGTGAAGAGGTCATAATCACCGATCCAAATTAAATCTGATGGGACAGCAGAAATGCTGCCCCATTTTTACTTTCGCTAGACCACGCTCTCAGCCACTGTTTTTCCAAAACTCAACAATGATTTAACCATTTCCTGTGTGCGTCCTTCCGCATACACGCGCAGGACGGGTTCCGTTCCTGATGGGCGGATCAGAAGCCATGAATCATCCGCCATAATGTACTTCACCCCATCGCGTTGACTGATCTCCTGCACCTTTTGCCCGCCGATTTCTGCAGGCGCTTTTTGGGTGAGAAACTCGGTCATTTCCGCTTTGGCAACCGGGCGGCTCAGGCGCAAATCCACGCGCTCATAAAGGGCCGGGCCAACATCCGCAAGCAGGTCAGCCACCAGTTCAAAGAGGGATTTTTTCGATTCGGCGATCATCTCCACCAGCAGCAAGCCCATGACTGGACCATCCCCTTCGGGAATATGTCCTTTGAATGAAATGCCGCCTGATTCTTCGCCGCCGATCAGAACATCCTCCTTCATCATGTAGTCAGCAATGTGATTAAAGCCGACGGGTGTCTCATATAATTCCAAGCCATAGCGCTTTGCAAGGCGGTCGATCATGCGGGTCGTGGATACCGTCCGTACTACTGCGCCGCTCATACCGCGTTTTTCAACCAGATATTTCAGGGAAAGCGCCATGATTTTGTGCGGATCAACAAGATTGGCACGCTCATCCATCGCGCAAATGCGGTCTGCATCGCCGTCGGTGACCACACCGAAATTACCGAAACCGGAACTTACTGCACTCGCGAGAGGACCAAGATATTTTGCGATGGGTTCGGGATGCACACCGCCAAAACCGGGATTCATATCACCGCGGATCTCCGTGATCTCACACGCGGTCCCTTGCAAAAAGGATTTGATCACGCCGCGTCCTGAACCATACATTGCGTCCACGACAAAGCGCTGCGGGTTATCTGCAATAATATCTGTATTGATCAATTTTCGCAGGTGGTCGAAATAAGCAGGCAATGGATTGAACTTTTGGATCAACCCCGCTTCCCGCGCTTTATTAAAATCCATCAGGTTGGGCCCGCGCGCCTGTTCTTCATTGTCATTGATATACACTTCCACGCGGCGGCATTGTTCGGAGAGAGCCGAGCCGCCAAACGCACCCTTCAATTTAACGCCGTTATAACGCGGCGCGTTATGCGAGGCCGTGATCATCACGCCAGCAATGGCGTGATTGTTCTTGACGGCGTAAGATATGGCGGGTGTCGGCGAATCGGATTGTGCCAGCAAAACTTTGAATCCGTTTGCCGCAAGTACACGCGCCACCTCTCCCGCAAAACGGTCTGAGAGAAAACGGGTGTCGTACCCGACAACGATCTTCTTGGAGTCCGCGTCTGGAGATTTATCCCAATGATCCGAAGCCACTGCATCTGCGATGGCTTGCGAGACCATGCGCAGGTTGTCGAATGTAAAACTGTCCGAGATGACGGCGCGCCAGCCGTCTGTGCCGAAGTGAATGGGCATTAATTTTTCTCCATGAGGGAGGCGAAAAGGTTCTCCCTGATTTTTTAGTGTGAATTATGGGGCAGGCGTAACGCCAAAAACCGGCGTGGACGAGGCTTCGAAATTTGGCGAGGGCGTTGCATAAGCTATGACAGATTCCAATAGCCAGCCTTCGATCTTCTGCCCGCTGAGCGTGGCATATACATGGATCCAGGTCACTCCATTTACTACCTGGGATTCCGAATAGGTTTCCACGATGGTGCCATTGAGCAGAGTTAATATATATATCCCGTCAGCTGTTTGTCTTAAGTTTGCACCGCCGCCTTCGCTTGCAGATATCATTCCATAAATTGGAGTCGCTTGGAGGGTAAGGGTCACGGTCGCTGTTTCAGCGGGCGGCAGGGTCACATTCAGTGTCAGCGGAACAGGGCTGGGTGTATCTGTTGTCGGGCTGCGCGCAGCGGGAATGCTCGAAGGGCGGGGACTGATTGTTGTTGGCGGCAGGCTCAGGGTTGAGGATGGAAGCGTGGATGCCTGCGCTGTGGGCGTGGAGGATGCACCATTCGCTTCAGCCGCCGACGGGAAGCCTGATCCCATCAACGCAATAAGAATCCCAGCGAAAAGCAGGAGTGTGATTCCGCTGAAAACTTTTCCACCAAACGAAGGGTGGAGTCGTAAAATATACAGTGTGATCAGGCCGAGCGCGCTTGCCAGCGCAAAATGCGCAGCGAAGACCAGCAGTCCCTGAGGCCAAACGCCTTCCAAACCGGAACCGAGTCCAAAAGCGCCTGCGCTGATCGGCAAATAAAAAACGTAGGCAATCAGGATACTGGGCAGGAAAGGTTTACTTTCTGAACGCGCGAAGGAGACCACGAGGGTGACCGCGCCAATGGCGAGCACCACCAAAGCGGGAATCCACAAACGCGAATGGATGAAAACATTGGGGAGCGTCATCGGCATGAAGAGACGCGCGGAAAAACCTGTCAGCAAACCGCCAATGAAAACAAGCGCGACGCTGATCAGCAATGCCATAAGCGTTTCAAAAAGAAAGCGAGGGGAACCCGTCAGAATGGCAAGCAGGAAGCCCACCCAGGGAGTCATTAACGGGGAGACGAGAATACCGAGTAAAAGCACGGTTTGCGAATCAAGCAAAAAGCCAAACCCGAGGATCGCGCCGCAAACCAGTGAAAAGACAAACAGTTCAATGGATGGATATGCGCGGCGTGAAAGATCAGAGATGAGCGAAGCCTGTCCCTCTGCATCGGCAGGGATGGAGGAACGGCGTGTGGCGCGCCGGCGGAGATTGCGAACCCCCTCGCGGGGCGGACGCGGCGGTTCCATTGGCATGATCGGGCCGTCGGATAAGGACATGGTTTCAATTATACAAGGGATGAAGGAATAAAGGGGACACTGCTATAATAGGGATGTTCGCGACACTTCCCGCTCAGGCAGGTATTCCGCCATGCGTCATATTTCCCACGCTTCCTTTCCAAAAACAAGCCGCGCCCGGTCAATTGCGCGCGCATTCATGGCTTCACGTTTCATTCATTATCCATTAATCCTGAAACCTTAAGCTTTCAACCTTCAACTTGTAAACTTAAAAAAAATGACCCAACACAGAATCACAGACGACCTCGACGCCATGCTGGACGTGCTCCCAACCAATATTCGCCATGCGGTGGAAAAGGCAAACAACGGCGAGAACTTATTGGAAATTGTCATTGACCTTGGGCGCCTGCCCACCGCGCGTTTTGTGGAAGGTGAAATCATTCTCGCTGAGAAAGAGATCACCCGCGCAGATATTGACCATATCACCGAACGCATCGGCACCTTCGACGCCGATAACCGCGCCGGCATGGAGCGCACGCTCCACCGCATCTCCGCCATTCGCAACCGGCTTGGAGCCATTGTCGGTTTAACCTGCCGCGTGGGCCGCGCCGTATACGGCACGGTGGACATCATTCAAGACATCGTCGAATCGGGTAAATCCGTTTTGATTCTCGGAAGACCCGGAGTTGGAAAAACCACCCTCCTGCGCGAAGCCGCACGCATCCTTGCGGAAAATAAACGCGTCGTCATTGTGGATACATCCAACGAAATTGGCGGCGACGGCGATGTGCCGCATCCAGCTGTCGGCAAGGCGCGCCGCATGCAAGTGCGCGAACCCATGCTCCAGCATGAAGTCATGATCGAAGCCGTCGAAAATCACAACCCCGAAGTCATCGTCATAGACGAGATCGGGCGCGAACTCGAAACCCTGGCCGCGCGCACCATCGCCGAGCGCGGCGTGCAACTGATCGGCACCGCGCATGGCCAGACTCTCGAAAATCTTCTACTCAACCCAACTTTAAGCGACCTGGTCGGCGGCATCGAAGCGGTAACGCTTTCAGATGAAGAAGCCCGCCGACGCGGCACCCAGAAAACGGTCCTCGAAAGACGCGCGCCCCCAACTTTTGATGTACTGATCGAGATCCAACACCGCGAACGTTTTTCAGTCCATCTCGATATCATGTCTGCTGTGGATTCGCTTCTGCGCGATGTCCCCACGCCCTCGGAGATTCGCACGCGCGACGAAGCGGGACAGATCCAGATCGAGAAAGCCGCGCCAATAAAATCCCGCCGCCCTGAACGAATAGGCGAAGCGAAGCCGGAGACGACTAAAACGCCTCGCCGCACGCGGACGCCTGCTCCTGTTATCCAGGAGCAGACACCACGCTCTGACTCGATCAACCCACCTGTGATCGTTACGCCAAATATTGGCGCGAAATTACAAACGGTGCGGGTGTTTGCTTATGGCGTGGCACGCAATCGGTTGATGCAAGCCGCAAAGAGACTCGGTGTGCCTGCCGTGGTAGTGACCGATGTGGACGAAGCCAACGTGCTGGTCACTTTGCGGACCTATTACCGCAACCGCGAAGCGACCGTGATCGAAGCCGAGGGGCGCGGAATGCCCATTTATGTTTTGCGCGCAAACACTGTGGCGCAGGTGGAGCAATTCCTCGGCGATTTATACAACCTCTCTGAACAACAGCATCCCCGCGACAGCCTGGATGATGTGCGCGACCAAACCAAGCAAGCCATCGCCGCTGTCCTCAATGGCGAGCGCTGGGTGGATCTGCCTCCCGGCTCCTCCCTCGTGCGAAGATTCCAACACGAAATGGCGCGCAATGCCGAGCTGGTTTCTCATTCCTATGGAAAAGAACCAAGAAGGCACGTGAGAATTTTTAGAGAATAAATGTAAAAACGTAAACAGGTAAACAAGTAGACACGTAACTACTTCCTTGTTTACCTGTCTACCTGTCTACTTTCCCCCATGTTCATCACCCTTGAAGGCCCCGAAGGCTCCGGCAAGACATCGCACATCCCGCATCTCGTGGAATACCTGCGCGAGAAGGGGCATATCGTATTCCCCACCCGCGAACCTGGCGGCACATCCATCAGCGAGCAAATCCGCGATATTCTGCATGATATAAAAAATACGGAAATGCACCCGCGCACAGAGACCTTGCTCTACCAGGCAGCGCGCGCGCAGATCGTGGAGCAGGTCATCAAGCCGCGTTTGAGCGCAGGCGAGATCGTCCTCTCTGATCGTTATTATGATTCGACGATTGCCTACCAAGGTTATGGGCACCAGCAGGATTTGGAGCAAATCCGCGCGCTGGTGAAATATGCAACGGGCGGATTAACTCCCGACTTGACCATTTTGCTGGATCTAGATGTGGAAGTTGGCCTCAAGCGAAAAAAGAAAAATGGTGATGAATGGAATCGTATGGACGCCCACGAAGTCGCATTCTATCAACGAGTCCGCGCGGGGTATTTGGAGATGATCAAGGCTGAGCCAAAACGCTGGGTTGTGGTCAACTCGGATCAAAAGTGGGATTTGGTGCAAGAGGAACTGCGGAAGGTGATTGTAGAACGGTTGCAAGTTGCAGGTTGAAAGTTGCGGGTTGAAGGTTTCAAGTCGTCTCAAAATGTCACCCTGAGCCGAAGCCCTGAACGAAGTGAAGGGGCGAGCGAAGGGTCTCTACGATTCTTCGCTGTCGCTCAGAATGACATTACTTATTTTGATACAATTATTTCATGCCCCCCAATCTTCATTTGTTTTCCTCCCCCGGCCAAACGGATATAAATAATGTTGGCTCTTCATACTTTGAAGGAATGAACGCCACACAGTTTAATTTTTCACCTCATTATCCGCTGGATGAATTCGAACAGTCTGTAAAAGATGAACGGCTTTCAGATTATCATTTCTTCAACGATAATCCTGTTATTATGTTGGCCGATGGGGCGTATGTCAATGTAGATGGAAAGAAAACGACCCTGGTCCGTGGTGAGGCGTGGATCTTGTGCAAGGATCAGGAAAAAGAAAAACTCGAAGAAGGCAAGTTAATATCTTTATAGGAAAATATCATGAATGAACAATGGATACCCGGAACCAAAAAAGAATTGATGCCCGCGATTGAACGCGAGTGGAAATTATTACTCGAAGTGGCTGAAAAACTGACTGATAAACAAATGACGACCCCCGACGCCGGTGGCTGGACTCCCAAAGACAATCTTGCTCATCTGACCGAATGGATGAACATCCTCATGGGCTATCACATGGACAAACGCCCTGCGCACGAAGTTATAAACGTTTCTGAAGAAGTCACCAATAATTGGGATTATAAAGTAATAAACCAGCTTTTCTTCGAGCGCAATCGCAACCGCTCCAGAAGCGATGTGATGGACGAATTGATGCAGGTACACGGTCTATTGGTTGCGAAACTCGTTTCCACCAGTTTCGACGACCTGATGAAGCCGCGCTATGAAGACGACCCCGACAAAATGCCGCTGCTTGCTTTTGTCCTCGGCAACACCACCGAGCACTTCCAGGAACACCGCGAAACCATTGAAAGAGGAATCAAACAGAACTAATCATGACTGCCAACTCCGAAAAAGACATCAAATACCTGAAAGCCATTGGGCGAGTCGTTGCGCTGGCGTTGAAAAAGATGATGAAGGATGCCAAACCCGGCATGACCACCGCCGAACTTGATCACATTGGCAAAGAATTCCTTGAAAAAGAAGGCGCAAAGCCTGCGCCGCAAGCCATGTATAAATTCCCCGGCGCAACCTGCATCAGCATTTCGCCTGTCATTGCGCACGGCATTCCTGGCGGTCACATTTTGCGCGAAGGCGAGTTGATCAACATTGACGTCTCCGCTGAGATGGATGGCTACTTCGCTGATACAGGCGGTTCGATGGTCGTTTCAAAGCGCGTGCCTGAACTGGAGAAGTTGCTCGAAGCAACCAGGTCCGCGCTGGCGAAGGCAGTCCATATTGCCAAAGCGGGACAACCGCTCAACATCATCGGTAAGGCCATTCAACAGGAAGCCAAACAAAACGGATTCAATGTCATTTACGATCTGACGGGTCACGGCATTGGACATAAACTGCATGAAGAACCATCCGAGGTGTTCAATTATTACAAATCAAAAGACCGCCGCATTCTTGCCGAAGGGCTGGTTCTGGCCATTGAGCCTTTTCTCACCGCAGGCAAGGGACATGTCGTCGAAAAAAAGGATGGCTGGTCCTTACAGACAGTTGATAAAACCATCGCTGCCCAGTTCGAGCATACGATCATTGTCACAAAGAACGAACCGATTATCCTGACCTTATAGAGCTTAGGCAAAATATGTTTTCCCGGCATGAGGAGTATTCACGATTGTCCCCGGTTGGTGAAAAGGAATGCCACCCACACGCTGAATAACCTTGTTTTTATTAATCCTCTTTCAACCATCTCTTGACTGCCTCGTGCGGATGTTCATATTGTGCCATCCTGCTCAACAATTCTTCAGGACTGGATTCGCAAAATACGGATTTACGATGTTCTGCAAAGATGAAACCTTCAGCCACGGCATGATCCATTGCCGCAAGCAAAGGTTTGTAATATTTTTTTACATTCAACAGGCCCACAGGTTTTTCGTGTGCGCCGGTTTGTGCCCAGGTGATGGTTTCAAAGAGTTCGTCCCAGGTACCAAAACCACCGGGCAGGGCGATGTATCCATCCGCAAGTTCGTGCATGCGGGCTTTGCGGGCATGCATATCGGTCGCCACATCCATGCGGGTGAGACCCAGATGTGCGAGCGCCGGCGTGTTCATGGATGGGATAATAACTCCGATCACTTCGCCGCCAGCGGATACCGCGCCATTTGCCACTTCACCCATTAATCCCGTCTTCCCGCCGCCGTAGATGAGACGAATCCCTTTTTGGGCGAGGATCACACCCATTTGATGCGCGGCAGTTTTGTAGTCTGAGTGAACCGAGTCGGATGACCCACAAAAAACACAGATTGATTTCATTGTCTTCTCATATTTTCCTCTTAGAATGCTCTTCGGCACCTTTATCATATCAGGACTTTCGCTCTGCCAGCGTGAGAGAACGCTGGCTACGCAAATAATGATGGTATTGAGCGTAAAAGGCGCTCTCCAGCGCCGATTTTTAGCAACAAGCGAAAGTCCTGCATATAAAAGCACAGGTTAGAGTTACGTAAGTGTCATCATTGAACGCTTGACTTACACCCTGCGCAAGGATAATAATATCAGCATGGATTATAAAGACTATTATAAAATCCTCGGCGTGAACCGTAAAGCCAGCGCAGACGACATCCGCAGGGTATATCGTAAACTGGCCATGCAATATCATCCGGATAAGAACCCCGGCGATAAAAAAGCTGAGGACAAGTTCAAGGAAATTAACGAGGCCTACCAGGTCTTAAGCGACGATCAAAAACGCGCCCGCTACGACCAGTTAGGCAGCGCCTATTCCAATTTCCGCACAAGCGGTGGCCGCCCCGGCGATTTTCAATGGGACGATTGGTTCCAGCAAAATGCAGGGCAACGCGGCAATGTGAATGATATGTTCAACGGCGGCGGCAGCGCCGGCTTTTCAGATTTCTTCCGCACGATCTTTGGCGAGGCGATGCGTTCCTCCACGCGCAGTCAGGCGGCGCAGGGGACTGGCTATCAACAGGAAGCGCAGATCAGTTTTCAGGAAGCCTATGAAGGGACATTGCGTCAGTTGCAAACCAATGGACGCAAGTTACAGGTGCGTATCCCTGCCGGGGTGAAGACCGGTTCCAAAGTCCGGGTGGCCGGTGCGGGACCGGAAGGACTCGATCTCTATCTTGTCATCCGTGTGGAGGATCAGGATCGGTTCGAGCGGGATGGCTGCGACTTAACCACAACTTCTGCCGTAAGCATTTTTACTTTGATCCTTGGCGGTGAGGCGGATGTGGATACACCCGCAGGAAAAGTAAAGTTAAGTATTCCCGCAGGTACACAGACCGACCAGGTCTTCAGGCTGGCGGGGCGCGGCATGCCGCACCTGAAAAAGGCAAATACAAAAGGCGACCTGTTTGTAAAATTGAAAGTACAAGTTCCGAAGTACCTGTCGTCCAAGCAAAGGGAACTGATCGAAGAAGCCTCCCGCATAAAGTTTTAAAGGTTATTACAGGAGTAATATGAAAGCAAGAAAAAACATTATCGCTTTAGTGGTTTTGGTACTGGCCATGCTTGCATGTCAGACCTCTGTGTTCACTGATCAAATATTGCCGACCGTTGTAGTTGCGGAAGCTCCCCAAATTGCGCCAGTTGACTCAATTGTCATCAACCCTGCCGCACAGCAGGAAAGGCTGGTTGCGCTTTATGAACATGCCAGCGTTGGCACGGTTGCGATCATTACCGATCAGGGACAGGGTTCTGGTTTTGTATATGATAAGGAGGGTCATATCGTAACAAATTATCATGTGATCGAAGGCGCCAAAAATGTGGAAGTCCGCTTCAATTCCGGTTTTATGGCCTATGGCACCGTGATCGGCACTGATCTGGATTCGGACCTTGCCATCATTAAAGTGGATATGCCAGAGGGTGAGCTTTCCCCGCTCTCACTCGGCGATTCGGACTCACTGAAAGTTGGTCAGACCGTGGTGGCCATTGGCAACCCCTTTGGTTTGGAAAGCACGATGACCGTCGGCATTATCTCCGCGCTAGGGCGAACGCTTGACGCCATTCGTGAGACTCCAGATGGCCGCCCCTTCACAGCCGGCGACATCATTCAGACCGATGCGGCCATTAACCCCGGTAACTCTGGCGGCCCGCTCTTCAACATCAATGGAGAAGTGATCGGCATTAATCGCGCCATCCGCACCAACAGCACAACGGATACAGGTCAGCCTGTTAACTCGGGTATTGGTTTTGCCATCTCCATTAACATTGTCAAGCGTGTTGTCCCTTCCTTGATCGCAGACGGTAAATATGATTATCCATATCTTGGCATTGCATCCCTGGACTCTTTGAGCCTTGAAATGATCGAAGCGCTTGGGTTGAATACGTTTACCGGTGCGTATGTTACAGATGTTGTTCCCGATGGACCCGCAGATAAAGCAGGCATTAAAGCAGACACAGCCCCTGCCAATAGCCCCGCCTTACTTGGCGGCGGTGATCTGATCGTTGCGATTGACGGGCGGGAAGTCCGCACCTTCGATGAATTGCTGGCTTATCTCATTACCCATAAAGGCCCGGGCGATACCGTGGTTCTCACAGTCCTGCGCGGCACCGAGAAAGTGGATGTGACCGTCACGCTTGGCAAAAGACCGTAATACCCTCCCCCGAGTTCATCATCCAAGACTCGGGGCTTTTATTATTAACGGTATACTCGCGCCATGCAAAGTCAATCCATAGAAACGAACAATATAAAACTGCATGTACTGACCGACGGACCTGAAAATGGAACGTCGGTTGTTTTGTTGCATGGCTTCCCTGAGTTCCATTATGGCTGGAAGAAGCAGGTCCCGGCACTGGTGCAGGCGGGATTTCGAGTGATCGTCCCGGACCAGCGGGGGTATAACTTGTCCGACAAGCCCAAGGGTGTTTCCGCTTATGATGTGGATATTCTCGCAAAAGATATCGTTGGCCTGTTCGATCACTTTGGGATCG
The DNA here is from genome assembly GCA_016866215.1 of Chloroflexota bacterium. Taxonomy (GTDB): domain Bacteria; phylum Chloroflexota; class Anaerolineae; order Anaerolineales; family Villigracilaceae; genus Villigracilis. The sequence goes on from VGNE01000040.1 coordinate 24,086, forward strand.
AACAGGCGAAATTAGTGGGGCATGACTGGGGCGCAGCCGTCGCATGGACCGTGGCTTTGAATCACCCGGAACGGCTGGAGAAACTGGTCATCTTAAATGTGCCGCATCCTGATGTGATGGTGGATTTTGTTTTGAATAACAAAACCCAGCGAAAGAAATCCTGGTATGTATTCTTCTTTCAAATTCCAATTTTTGTGGAATGGATACTGGGCAGGAATAACTTCCATAACCTTGCGCGGATGCTGGCAGGCTCGGGGCGAAAAAGCACATTTATAGAAGAGGATCTGGTGGAATATAAAAAGGCCTGGTCACAACCCGGCGCGTTGACAGGGATGTTGAATTGGTATCGAGCAGCCTTCCGGCGCAGTTTGAAATACGCTTTTCAAAGAGGGCATATTCCTGCGCGGCGGGTGAAAGTCCCAACTTTGATGTTATGGGGCAGGCGGGATGTAGCACTCAGCCATGCGATGGTGGAGCCGTCGATTCAGTTGTGTGAAAATGGCGAGGCTGTCCTGTTCGATAAAGCCACGCATTGGGTGCAGCATGACGAGGCGGATGAAGTCAATAAAAGATTGATTGCGTTTTTGAGGTAATCCATGCCGATCTTTGCCCTTGTTTTGCTTTTCTTTTCTGCATCCATGCATGCGTTGTGGAATTTTTTGCTTAAAAACGCGGAGGAAAAATATATTGCCATGGGGTGGCAGGTGATCCTGAGCGGGATATTCTCCCTGGGTTTCATTTTCTTCACGGGCCTGCCGCCAAAGGAAATGTGGTTGTTCGCTGTCATCAGCATGATCCTGGAGGCGATCTACTTCATTTTGCTTTGCAGTGCATACAGCGACCATGATTTTTCGCTTGTCTATCCGATTGCGCGCGGAGCGGCGCCGGCCTTGCTGGTTTTATGGTCTGCGATATTTTTGCGCGAGCAATTGACCGCAGGCGGTTATCTCGGTATCGCCATGATCACAGGCGGAATAATCGTGATCGGAGCGACGACGCTTTTGCAGAATAAAAGTGAAAAGCCGCATTTACGAGGCATCCTCACGGCTTTGTCTGTGGCGCTGGTTATTTCAATTTACACCTTCATTGACGGAACCGCCGTTAAGAACGGACCCGTTTTGCCATACGGATTGTCCATGTTTGTGATGGTTCCGTTCGTGACCACGCCCTATCTCACCAGAAAATATGGATGGGGTCATTTTGCGGATATGTGGAAGAAAAAACACGGATATTTATTGCTTGGCGGCCTGTTAGGATTGGTAGCATACATGCTGGCATTATTTGCCTACACGTTTGCTCCGCTTAGTTATTCGGGCGCGATTCGCGAAGTGAGCGCGGTGATCGGGGCATTTCTCGGTTGGAGACTTTTGAAGGAGGAAATGGGCGGGATGCGCGTGGTTGGATCTGTAATTGTGTTTGCAGGGGTGATGGTAATTGCGGTGTTTGGATAATCCTTTTGTGGTTAAATAACCCAATGCAGCTTCTGCTCGGTTTCCTGCTTGCAATTCTGATCGCATTCCTCGCATATCACGCGCGCAGTTTAAATAAAAGCGGGGCCATCGCCGCTGCCTTCACAGGCACGATCATCTTTGGCATTGGCGGATGGCAATGGGCAATCCTTCTGCTCACTTTCTTCATCACCTCCTCCGTGCTCAGCCGCGCCTTCAAAAAACGCAAACAAGGTCTCGAAGAAAAATTTTCAAAAGGACATGAACGCGACGCGGGTCAGGTCTTTGGCAATGGCGGTCTCGCAACCCTCTTCGCCGCACTGCATTTCTTTTATCCCGAATCAATTCTCCCCTGGGTCGGATTCGCCGCAGCGCTGGCCGCGGTCAACGCGGATACATGGGCGACTGAACTGGGCGTGTTGAATCCGCAGCCCCCGCGCATGATCACGGACTTAACTAAAGTAGTCGAAAAAGGCGCCTCAGGCGGAATTTCACTCGTCGGAACACTCGCATCATTGGCAGGCGCTGGCGTCATTGGTTTCCTCGCTGTGATCCTGTTTCCGATGGATAATCTACAAGTTACAAGTTACGGGTTACGAATTACGAATTATGGATTACTAATTACTTTCGCGGGGTTCGCTGGCTCGCTTTTTGACTCTTTTCTCGGCGCGACAGTGCAAGCCATGTACTACTGTCCGAAAGATAAAAAAGAGACCGAGAAACATCCCCTCCACACCTGCGGCACGCAGACCATTCATATCCGCGGCTGGAAATGGCTCGATAATGACCGGGTCAATTTCTCGTGCAGTGCGTTTGGGGTGATTATGGCAATTGCATTCATAATGCTATAATCAGTCATAATACAGATTGGAGATATTTATGAATTTCAAAAACATCATTACCATTGAGCCTGGAAAACGCGGCGGCAAACCGTGCATTCGCGGTTTGCGTATGACCGTTTATGACGTGCTGGAATATCTCTCATCTGGAATGAGTCAGCAGGAAATTTTGAACGATTTTCCATACCTTACAAAAGATGATATTCTAGCCTGCTTAAGTTTTGCCGCTGAACGCGAGAGGTTCATGGTGGCGGTTCAAAGATGAAACTCCTGTTATTCATTGAAGCGATATTGAATAGATTAATAACCCTCACCACTTCAACATGCTCAAGCCGCCGTCCTCGGCGGCGTTTTTAGTGTAAATTCTGCGCCGCCCGCAGGGCGCTCCGCAAGGATAGTGCAAGGAGCAAACTCGTCCACAACCTTTGAGTGCCCCCATGAACTTCACGAGCAAAACATTCAAAACAAGCCATGCTATGATTGATGCAAAGGTTTAACCACATGAGAGTTGCAGTTGATACATCCGCCATCATAGCAGTAATCGCCGACGAACCAGAAAAAGCCAGATTAATTGAGTTAACCAAAGATGCTATCATTGTCGCGCCGCCTTCCACTTATCTCACTCGATAAAAACCTGATTGACATCGCAACAAAAGAAGGCGTTCAAGTAATAGAGGTATGACCATGATGATCTACACATCCACCGAAGTACAAAAACAATTTTCCACTTTGCTCAAGAAAGCACTGAGCGAAGGGCAGGTTATGTTTAGAACCAAAGATGGGCAGGTCTTTGTTATCCGACCTGAAACACCTGCGAAGAAATCCCCTTTTGAGGTTCGCAGTATTAAGTTACCAATTACAAGGATGGATATTTTGGAAGCAATTCACGAAAGCAGAGCAAGGTATTCATAAACAAAATTATTAATAACAGGACCTCCGAGTTCTTCGCCCATAGGGGGCTTCGCAAAGAACTCGGAGGTCTGTGCATTACGGTTACTTCAGCCTCTCCAAATCTTGAAATCCTTCAAACCCGATCCGCCTAAAAATTCGCGCACAATGATGGTGAGTGAATTAAGTCGTTACTGCATTATGGCGCAACAATCTTATCAGCAAGGTCAGGGTACACTCTTCGAAAATCCCTCTCATTAAGCGTCACCACCAGATCAACCTTTGCAATTGCGGCGGCGCGAAGAATCAAGGCATCGTATGTTGCCCCGCCAATAATGCCAATTTCAGCCAGGAGTTCTATGACCTCAGTGTAATCCTGGCTGGTCAAAGTTATAACATCAAATTTTTGGATAACATTGTGCTGGATAAGCCGCCGCGCTTCGTCAGGTGAGATGCGAGGCTGGACGGGCAAGGTTGTGAGAATGGAGTAGAGTTCCGCGAGTGAGTGCGCCGCAATGACTCCTTCATCTGCTCCATTTGTTACACGCTTTAACCAGATTAGACCTTGCTCATGGAAAGGATGCGCCTCTACCATCGCGGCGACCAGAATGGAGGTATCCAGCAGGATTTTCACAAACCAACTCTCTGCAAGAGATCGAAAACATGCCGGTCACGCTCATGGCGCGTTACATCGGCGAGGTTGCTGATCGCTGTCACTCTAGCGACCAACAAACCATCTTTTTCTACGATTGAAGTGGTTTCAGGCTGAATGGTTAGGCGCACGCCATCCTGTTCGCCTATTTCAACAACTAAAATCATCCCGGGGGATAAGTGCAGGCGTTCACGTATAAGCGCAGGGATGAAAATACGACCCAACTCATCTAAAGATACTTGAATTACTTGATTCATCTTATTAGCACCTCGCATTTCATTTTCTCAACTATACAACCCTTTCTAAGTTTTGACAATATTTTCAGTTTCACGCCAAACGACAGATAGGCCTCTACTCTCCGACAACCCAACTGACGAAACAATTGTGACCGTAAAAAATGCAATGTAAAATCACCGAGTTCTTTGCGACATTTGCGCCACACTTCGTTCCATGGCGCCGCCCGCCACTATAATCCCCGAAGCGGAGCAAGTGGGAGGGCAGGTGCGGTGTAGTACAGGTGAGAACCCTTTGGGCAAAAACTCGGGGATCTGCTTTTACATTGCCATTTACCAATTACGCTTTACTTCAGCCTCTCCAAATCTTGAAATCCTTCAAACCTGATTCGCCTAAAAATTCGCGCACGATGGAATTGGCAGGAATCAGACTCGCATCCAATGGCAAAAACCATTCGAGGAAGGCGAGCAATCTTCTGGCTTCGATATATTCGGGCGCGCGATACTGCACCTGCCTGAGCAAAGGCTCAGCCAGCGGCTTAAGCGCGGAGAGCTCATACACCAGCGCCGAGTTGAACATCACGTCCGCGTTTTCCTGATAGGGGAAGATGTGCCGCTTCTCGCCGCGGCGGACAGACTCCCAGCGGCTGATCGTTTGCGTGGCGGAATATCCGCGTTCACGCGCGTCGCGCACCATGCGTCGGATCAGGCGCGTGTCTGTGGTGGATACCCGATTGTGGCGGTCGAGGTTGATCTGAGTCAAAGCGGAGACGTATACCCGAAACGCCGTACCAGACCAAAGGTCAGGAATGAGGCGGGGATTCATCCCATGAATGCCCTCGAGGATCAGCGGCTGTCCATCTTTTAATTGGATGACATCCCCCGTTTCGCTCATCCCTGACTTGAAGTTGAATCGCGGCAATTGGACTTTTTCTCCACCGAGAATTTTTTCGATATCCTGCGCGAGGCGGGTTAGATCCAATGCTTCGAGGTTTTCGAAATCGGGTTTGCCATCTTCACCCAGAGGCGTGTTGCTGCGATCTATAAAATAATGATCGAGTTCAAGCGGATACGGCGAGATACCGCGCGCAAGCAGTTGAATGGCAAGGCGGCGCGACGAAGTTGTTTTTCCCGATGAGGACGGGCCAGCGATCAAAATGATGCGCGAATTTTTTTTTTCGATCTGCTGCGCGATATCTGCGAAGTTTTGTTCATGAAGCGCTTCCGAGACCAGCACGATCTCATCGGCGCGGCCCGATAGTATGGCATCGTTGAGCGCGCCCACGTTATCAATGTTGAGGCGGGTTAACCAATCCCCGTATTGACGAAATGTACTGATCAGTTTTGGATAATCCCCCAGCGGTTCAAGCTCGGTCGGCGCATGACGGCGCGGAAATTGAATGAGAAAGCCGCCCTCGACAAGCCTAAGATCAAACCATTTCAAATACCCAGTAGATGGCACCATGTAACCATGCATATAATCCATTTGATCAAGCACGCTGTACATGGTCAGATAATCCTTGCGGCGATACTCAAGCAGGCGCAGCTTATCCTCATAGCCGCGCTGTTTGAAATAATCCAGGGCTTCCTGAATGGGTACTTCCCTGCGGATAAATGCATGATCTTCCCTGCTCAATCTGCGCATATGAGCTTTGAGCAGATCGAGCTCTTTTTCTGAAAGCGCCTCCCGCTGCGTGACCTCGCAATAAAAACCGCCCGATGAAATCGAGTGATCAATATTGAGCCTGCCTTTTGGAAACAATTCGGAAAAGGAAATTTCCAGCAGGAAGACCAGCGAACGACGATAGATACGCGCGCCATCGGCTGTACCCATGCTGACGGGCTGACAGTAAGACTCGATCTCAATGGGAAAGGTCAGTTCGTGAATTTCGTTATTGATGATCGCAGCAACGATGGGCGCCTTGAAATCATCCTTGACCATTTTCAGAAACTCCCCCACCTGCGCTCCGCGCGGACCTGAGAGTACGCGCCCATCGAGGAGGTGAAGTTCGACTTCTTTATTTGGTTGAACGATTTTTATGGACATGGTTTTTCGTTGTCGATGGTCTAAAGTCTAAAGTCAATTTGACCTTCGACTTTTGACCTTAGACAAAAGCTTTTCTGGTTGATTCGCATATTCTTCCAGCGGAATTTCTTTTCTAGTCAACGCGAGCAAAGTGTCCGTCAGCAATTCATTGACGGGAGTCGGAATCCCGCGCGCTTTTCCCTCGCGGACAACTGCGCCGTGCAAATATTGCACTTCGCTTTGGCCGCGGCTTCGCGCAGAGTACAGGTCAATGTGGAAGGACGGCATCTTGGCGCCGCGTCCACTGCCTGCGGCGCGGGAGAGGAAAGGTTTGGAAAGCCAGAGAGGCAGTTTCGTTGCGAAAGCCAATGCTTTGACGGGCGTGCCAGGCAGGTCCACCACTTCGAGATTTTGCGCCTTTATCACTGCGAGGCATTCCTTCAACATGTCAATTTCAAGTTTGTATAATTTCCTGTTTGCAAAAACCTGCGCGGCCGTCATATTCAAAATTGCGGAAGTGGGATTGGCGATGAGGTTGGTGAGCATCTTCGACCATTTCATACTGTGCGCTTCGGGATACAAACGACATTTGAGAAAGGCACGATTCAATGTCTTGACTAGTTTCTCCGAGAGCGGATGCCCGGCTGCCACGCCCACGCCGCGCAATTTTTCGAGGACAATATCGCCCGGTCCGCGGCGGCCAATGGCAGAAGTGACTGTGCCATAAATGACCTTATCCGCGCCCAGCACGCGTGCAATGGCTTGTTCATTTTCCACGCCGTTGGAAAGGCACAGAAGCGGGGGGAGTTTATCTGCAAAAGGTTTCAAGCCTTCCAATGCGGAAAGAGTATCGAAGGATTTCAATGCAAAGATGGCTGTATCAAATGGGCCAAACTTCAAGGCTTCTTTAAGCGAAGGTTCGATCACAAAGGAACGCGGGTCAATAATGAAGGCCTCTTTTGTCCCTTCGACTCCGCTCAAAGCGCGCTTTCTTCCCTGCGAGAGCCTCAGAACAACGCTTTCATCAATGGTCAGGTCAAGTCTTAATCCCTTCTGGCGCAATTCCTTCACCATTTCCGGCTGTTCCACGAAAACGACTTGATGCCCGGCCAGCGCCAGTGACCCGCCAATATAGGTGCCGATGGCGCCTGCGCCAAAAACGAGAAATTTTAGGTCAGCGGATTGAGAAAGAGGTTGTACCATGACACTCTGATATTCGATTTACGAATTACCATTCACTAATTACGAATTTATTCCCCATCATCCGGCAGTTTGCCCTTCAATAAATAAATAGGGCGGCGTTTCACTTCCTGAAAAATATACCCTACATAAACACCGATAAAACCCAGCAGGATCATGATGATACCGCTGGCGATCAGCAAGACTCCCATCAATGAACTCCATCCCGCCACCACCCGCTCTGTTCGACCCGTCAGCCACAGGATCAATACATAAGCCAATTGAGCAATCGCCAGAACAAAGAAGGCCAAACCTGAACTTAATCCAATATATAAAGGCGCAAGAGAGAAGGAAAAGATCGCATCCGATGCCAGGCGGATCATTTTGCCGGGAGAGTATTTCGATACTCCTGCCAGGCGCGCAGGCTCGTGATACGGGAGAATGACGCTGTTGTATCCCATCCATGAGATCATGCCGCGCAAAAAACGATGATACTCGTGCATGGAACGCAGTCCATTCAATGCGTTGCGCGAAAGTGCGCGAAAATCCGCCGCGCCCTGCAAGACCTGTGTGCCGCTGATCTTATTGATCAGCCAGTAGAAAAAATTGGAGGTAACTTTTTTAATTGAAATCGATCGGTTATTCTCCATGCGCTGAGCCTGCACAATGTCAAACCCCTGTTGGATGAGCTTGATCATTTGCGGGAGCATCTCAGGCGGGTGCTGGCCGTCCGCGTCCATGGAAATCATCAGGTCGCCGCGCGAGGCGTCCATGCCGGCTGTCAGCGCGGCCTGATGCCCAAAGTTGCGGCTGAGCTGGAGCAGGGAAATGCGCGGGTCATCGTCCGCTATTTTTCGGAGCGTATCAACTGTCCCGTCGTTTGAGCCGTCGTCTACATATATGAATTTAAAGTCATAAGGCAGCGCATCCACGACGCGGCAAATATCCGCATAGGTTTGTCCGACCACTTCGGATTCGTTATAAACGGGGATGACCAGGTCAACTTTGAGTTTTTGTTTTTTTGGAGACATCGGGAGGATTTTACCACGCGGGGGTTGCTTCCTGCGCCGTCCCCGGCACAGGATTAAATTGAAAACGTCGCCGGGGACGGCGACGCGGGCAAGATGTCATGCGCTTCATAACCCGACCCCGTGCCTGTCAGCCAGCAAACGGAGCGCGCGCTCCATCTCGGAATTTTTCTGCTCGACGCTCCAGCCAAGCGCCGCGCCCATGGCGTCAGCGATCTCTTCCACGCCATCCTTCGTCAAACGCCCCAACATGGCAAGCATGGTGCGGCGCAAAAGGATATCGTCGAGGTGAAGCGCCTTCTCGCTTTGAGCAAGGAAGGCGATCTCGCGGCGCGAATAATCAGGCAGAGATTTTAGCGGTGTATCAGTGGCGCGCTTGATATAAGCGGCAAGCCCTTCGGCGCGGGTGCCGTAGCGCGCATATAAAATTTGCAGACGTTCCTTGTTTAATCCCGTCCGCGCGGCAAAGCCGTCAATTTGATGTTTCTGCTCATTCGCATCGGTTGCGTAATCTCGCCCGCCGCCAATCGGAAGGTCATGTGTGTTTTTCTGGCGCGGCTTTCCAAGGTAAGACAAAGCCTTGTCTGTGACCTGTTCTGCAAAGGCGCGGAAGGAAGTCCACTTGCCGCCCACCAGTGAATAGACGGGAAAATCCAAATTTGACCCATCTCCACTGAGCACTTCAATATGATGGTCGCGGCTGGACTGACCTGTGGTTTTTGCCTCACTGTTCGCCAGCGGACGCACGCCCGTAAAACGAAAAACAATTTGTTCATGCGTCACTTTGATAGTGGGAAAGACACGGGTGACCAAACCGAGGAAATACTCTATTTCTTCATTGGTACAACGCGCTTCATCGGGATTTTCGATCTTGATATCCGACGTGCCGATCAACACACGATCATACAACGGGAAGAGAAGCACAATGCGCCCATCTTTATTCTCGAAGAAGAATTCATTCCCATCGATCGTGGCGCGCAACTCGGGATGATTTACTACGATATGAGAGCCTTTTGTGCCGCCAATATATCGCGTGGACAAGCCAAGATTGTGATTAGCAAAGTCTATCCATGGACCTGCCGCATTGATCACCAGCTTCGGGCGGACCTTATAGGTTTCATCACTCAACTCATCGCGCAAAATGATCGTATCCTTTTCACCGCTGACCATGCTCATATAGTTCAGAGCGTTTGCATTGGGGTTGTCGGCTTCTGCGTCTAAGAGAATTTCAAGCGCAAGCCGTTCAGGGTTGGAGATCAAGCCATCGTAATATGTTGCAGTGTTTACGATCTCAGGATTCAAGCGAGTCCAACGATTCAGCGATTTAGTGCGCGAAGTAAATTGGTGACGAGGAACTGTGCGGTTCGCGGAGCGGCCTGTGTAGGCATCGTACATCAACAAACCGAGTTTAATAATCAACGAGCCGCGCTCTGAGGGTTTATCGAGCCAGCCCAAAAATTTTAACGGCGCATTGAAAATACCTGAAAAAAATTTGAAGATCGGAATTGTCGTCGGAAGAGGTTTCACAATATGCGGCGCGTTTTGGATTAGGCGGTTGCGTTCGCGTACCGCCTCACGCACCAAACGAAATTCACCGTTCTCCAAATAACGAATCCCGCCATGCGCCATATGTGAGGAGGCCGCGCTCGCGCCCGAACAAAAATCCGCGCGGTCCACCAGCAAAACATCCACACCATTGAGGGCCAGGTCACGGAATGTGCCGATGCCATTGATCCCCGCGCCAACGATCAGCACGGAGACTTCAGGGTTATTTTTTAAATGAGCGAGAATTTCCTGTCGATTCATTTTTATCCAAAAAAATTTATGCCGCGAATACTTCGACGGGCCCAATACAAGTTTCGCTGAGGCTAAAGCAAAAGGCTTTTATCGAATACGGCAGGAAGGAGTCACAATATTTTTCGCAGTGCTGATGGAAAGATCATAGTTATTCCCAATCATGGTTCACAGGTGATTGTGCGCCTATTGATGAGAAAAATCCTGCGCGATATGGGGGTTAGTCCGGATGTGTACGAAGCGATTTTGAAAAAATTATAAACCAAATATCAAGATGACGTAGATTTATTCAACCCAATCAAATGTGCGCGTGACCGCCTTCTTCCAACCTGAGTATAAGCCCTCTCTGCGCTTCACGTCCATTTTCGGAGTCCATTCCTTGTCACGTCCCCAATTGGCTTTTAACTCATCGGTGTTTTTCCAAAAACCGACCGCCAGCCCGGCCGCGTATGCAGCGCCTAACGCGGTCGTCTCCGCAACTTTGGGGCGCACCACAGGCACATTCAAAATATCAGATTGGAATTGCATGAGCAATTCATTGAAGACCATGCCCCCATCCACTTTCAGCGCGGTCAACTTCACACCTGAATCTGCTTCCATCGCGTCAAGCACTTCGCAAGCCTGATACGCGGTTGCTTCCAGCGCGGCTCTCGCAATGTGACCCTTATTGACATAACGCGTCAGCCCCACGATCACGCCGCGCGCATCGGATTTCCAATACGGCGCGAACAGACCAGAAAAGGCCGGGACGAAATAAACACCGCCGTTATCCTCCACAGTTCTCGCCAACGATTCAATGTCAGAAGACTTTTCTATGATTCCAAGGTTATCTCTCAGCCATTGAATCAATGCGCCTGTGATGGCAATTGACCCCTCCAGCGCATACACCGCTTTTTGATTCCCGATCTTGTATCCCAAGGTTGTCAGCAAACCCGCCTTGCTATGCACAGGTTTCTCACCTGTATTCATCAACATAAAACAACCCGTGCCATAAGTATTCTTTGCTTCACCCGCACTGAAACAAGTTTGACCAAAGAGCGCGGCTTGCTGGTCGCCTAGATCACCTGAGACGGGGATGCCCTGTAAGGACTGGCTCCAGCCGCCGTCCTCGGCGGCGGGGACGCCGCCTCGAGCATTTCCAACGTAACCATAAACTTCCGAAGAAGACTTGATCCTCGGCAGCATCTTGCGCGGAATCCCCATCACCTTCAAAATCTCATCATCCCAATCTAAAGTCTTGAGATTCATCAACAGTGTGCGCGAGGCATTGGTTACATCGGTCACATGCTCGCCCGTTAAGTTCCAAATCAACCATGTATCTATATTGCCAAATAACAACTCACCTTTTTGGGCTTTTTCTTTTGCACCCTTCACATTGTCCAAAATCCATTTGATCTTGGGGCCGGAAAAATAAGTAGCGAGAGGTAACCCCGTTTTCCTACGGAAACGATCCTGACCCCCGCTTCGCGCCAGCTTCGCGCAGATCACATCTGTACGTGTATCCTGCCAGACGATGGCGTTATAAACAGGCTTGCCTGTATTTTTATCCCACAGGACTATCGTCTCGCGTTGATTCGTCACACCAATTGCGGCAATTTCAGAGGCAGAGATTCCACCCTGTGAAAGCGCACCTGCCATCACCTCTTGCACCCGTTCCCAAATCTCCAGCGCATCATGTTCCACCCAGCCGGGTTTCGGGAAAATTTGCTCGTGCTCCTTTTGGTCAACAGCAACAACATTCCCGCCGTGATCGAAAACAATAAACCGGGTGCTGGTTGTGCCTTGATCTATTGCGGCGACATATTTATTCATGGTTAACCTCGTAAGCCAATTGTAAAACAAAAGTGAAAAACAGCCGTTAAAAACAGGACATTTATTACATTCACAAAATCGAATATGTTGCTATAATACATTCAGGATTATGAATATAAAAAAACAACCCCTGGAAAAAATCTCACAACAGATCGCCGCACCTTTGGAAGCCATTGCCTCACCACAGCGCATTGCCATCCTAATTGCCATCGGAACCGGCGAAGCCTGCGTCTGTCATCTTGAAGCCGCACTCGGCTGGCGACAAGCCTATATTTCTCAACATCTGATGACGCTGCGTAAAGCGGATATTTTGCTGGATAGACGTTCAGGACGTTACATTTTCTATCGCCTTAAGGACGTCTCTCTTCTGGATTTGATCGCTGCCTCTGCACGCCTGAGCGGACTCTCCGCCGAATCCGTTTCCGTGCTCATCAGCACCCAGGTCAATCCCTCGTGTGAATGTCCGCAATGTGCGCCTGCGTTGATCTCTGTTGAAAGCCTGAAAACAGCATGAATATCCTTTCCTTCCTTACTGATCTATTGTACAGCGGGCTTGGCAACCTCGCATCCTATCTTGCCGCGCACGTACTTCTTTGCCTGCTTCCTGCCTTCTACATCGCGGGCGCGATGACTGCGCTTATCCCGAAAGAAACGGTCACGCGTTTTTTGGGGGTTGTCTAAAAAGAGGATGGAAAACATGGAAAAAGAGTCAGGAGAGAGCGAGAGATAAAAAAACTGGCGGTCATGGGATCGCCAGTTTTCGTAAATTGTGAGCCATGCAGACCAAGCCCCACTCAATCTCTACCTTTTTCAAACCCCTGAGCATGAATCTGCGGAAGTTCATGTTGTGTTTTATAT
>VGNE01000041.1 GCA_016866215.1 Chloroflexota bacterium
GTACCTGTACTACCGGATGGGGTGAGTGGGGACCTTGTGTCAATTGCTGGCAATTCAAGGTATGCAACGGTAATCCGCAATTAGGGCAAACCCAAAATTGCTGCACGCCGACTGGTCCGGGAGGCTCCCCGGGACCGACATCACCGCCTGAGGCGACCGTGCCCCCTGCGCCGACAGCGACGTCCGTGCCTGTCGGCACCATTCAGGCGCGTGCGGTATGGGTGGATCCCATAGATACGTCATGTACGGCGGTTCGTGCGGTTCCCACGACCGACGGATATATTACCGGCACGGCGATCGGATTTACCCCTTCTTCGGCAAGTCAGCCTGCCGCGCAGTATCAGGTTGGTGCCGTGTATGAAGAGTTTGCCAATATCGTGACCGGTTCCTACACGATGGATATCGTGCCTCCCACGGCGGATTGGGCGTATACGCGGTCCTGCTGGACCAATGTGACGACGGGAGCGGTGGGCGAAGGGTTGTCGCGCACATTGGCCGCAAACCAAACGCTCCGCTGGGATATAGGCTACACGTTGGGAACGGCATGGGGATCAAATCGCCGGTGCCACGGTTACGAAGCCCGCTAAAGCGGACTCGCCTACCCCCCTATAATTCCCGCCACACAAGGTCAACGGGAGATCATTGTATGCCTGAAAACAACGAATTGGAAAGAACCCTCTGGCTCGCCGCGGACAAAATGCGCTCCAACATGGACGCCGCCGAATACAAGCATGTTGTTTTGGGCTTGATTTTCCTTAAGTATATTTCGGATGCCTTCAATGACATGCACGCCAAACTCGCGGGGGGAGGTGGCGATTTCGAAGGCGCGAACCCCGAAGACCCCGATGAATATCTAGCGAACAATGTTTTCTTTGTCCCTGAACTATCACGCTGGGATTATTTACAAGGTCGCGCAAAACTCCCCAGCATTGGCAAAGACCTTGATGACGCAATGGATGAGATCGAGAAGATCAATCCATCCCTAAAAGGCGTGCTCCCCAAAATCTACGCTGACCCCGAATTGAACAAACAACGCCTTGGTGAGCTGATTGACTTAATAGGCACGATTGGATTCAATCAAGCAGGCAACAAAGCCCAAGACCTGCTTGGCAGAGTGTACGAATACTTCCTCGGTCAATTTGCGGATGCGGAAGGCAAAAAGGGCGGACAGTTCTACACGCCTGAAAGTATCGTCAAGTTATTAGTGGAAATGCTCGAACCCTACAACGGTCGTGTATATGACGGCTGTTGCGGCAGCGGCGGGATGTTCGTACAGAGTGAAAAGTTTGTCTTGAATCATCAAGGCAACATCAAGGACTTGTCCATCTTCGGACAGGAATCGAACCCAACCACCTTGCGCCTTGCCAAGATGAACCTTGCCATTCGCGGCATTGACGCCAAACTCGAACTCGGCGATACGTTCCTGAATGATAAGCACCCCGACTTGAAAGCCGACTTTATCCTTGCCAATCCCCCGTTCAATATCAGCGATTGGAGCGGGGAGCAATTGCGCGATGATGTGCGCTGGAAATACGGCGCGCCGCCAACGGGTAACGCAAACTACGCATGGCTTCAACATTTTATTCATAAACTCAGCCCGAACGGAACAGCAGGCATTGTACTTGCCAATGGAAGTATGAACAGCAATACAGGCGGCGAAGGGGAAATTCGCAAAAATATGATCGAAGCAGGGCTGATTGATTGCATGGTAGCTTTGCCTTCTCAGTTATTTTATAACACCATGATTCCTGCCTGCTTGTGGTTCTTAGCTCGCAATAAAACCAATCACAAATTCCGCAATCGCTCGAATGAAATCCTATTCATTGACGCCCGTAAACTTGGCGAAATGACCAATCGCCGCAATCGAAAGTTGACTGATGAAGACCTTGCTTTGATTTCTGGCACTTATCACGCTTGGCGAAACAAGGAAAAAGACCCTAAAGGTCTTTCCCGTCAGGAAGACTTGCCCGACAAGAAGAACAACAAAGTCAGCTCTGTACCAGACTCAGGTAAGAGACCTTTAGGGTCTGGATACAAAGATATAGCAGGTTTTTGTAAATCCGCCACAATGGACGAAGTGCGAAATAACAATTACGTTCTCATGCCTGGGCGTTATGTTGGCGCAGAAGAAATTGAAGACGATGGCGTACCTTTCGATGAAAAAATGAACGCCCTCACCTCAAAACTTGCCGAGCAATTTGCTAATAGCGCAAAATTGGAAACAAAGATTCGTGAAAACCTAGCGGGGATTGGGTATGAGTTCTAAAGAGTGGACAACACATAAACTTGGTTATCTACTTGGAGAAAAAGGATATGTACGCGGTCCTTTTGGCTCGTCGCTTAAACGCGGAGAGATGAAATCAAGCGGTATTCCAGTTTATGAGCAGCAACACGCTATTTACAATTCCCGTGACTTTCGGTTCTACATTGATGAGGATAAATTAAAGGAATTAAAACGGTTTCAAGTCAAAACTAACGACCTTATTGTTAGTTGTTCAGGAACAATTGGTAAAGTTTCAATCATCAGAGAAGAGGACCCAAAAGGCATAATAAGCCAAGCCTTATTAATTCTTCGCCCAGATAATACAAAAGTTATACCCGAATACCTTCAGTATTATTTTTCGACTAGAGAGGGATTCAATAATTTAGTATCAACATCTCACGGCTCAGTTCAAATAAACATTGCTGGAAGAAATATTGTTGAGGGTATACAACTCAAAGTACCCAATATACCTACCCAACGCCGCATCGTGGGAGTACTCTCCGCGCTGGATGAGAAAATTGAACTCAACCGTCAAACCAATGCGACGCTGGAAGCCATTGCACAGTCCATTTTTAGGGAGTGGTTTGTGGACGGAGAAGATGTTGAGAATTGGAAAGTAGGCAAGCTAGAAGAGATTGTTGACATTAATATGGGGCAATCGCCATCGGGAGAGAGTTACAACCAAAACGGTGAAGGCATTATATTTTTTCAAGGAAAAGCAGAATTTGGCTTTCGGTTTCCAACCGTAGATAAATATACGACTGAGCCAAAGAAATTTGCCAAACCTTTTGATACGCTGTTAAGTGTTCGTGCACCTGTTGGAAGCATAAACATGGCTTCGGAAAAATGTTGTATTGGGCGCGGTCTTGCCGCTATAAGTGGCAAAAACAACGTTTGGTCTTTCACTTTCTACCTTCTTAAAAGCTTAGAAGAACATTTCAATTCGTACGAAGGAACAGGAACCGTTTTTGGATCTATCAACAAAAAAGAGTTGGAAAATATCACGGTTGTTATTCCACCCCAAGAAGCCATCTCAGAATTTGAGAGGATTGTAAATCCAATAGATATGGCGATTTTCAATCTTGAACAACAATCCGCCACATTAGCGTCTCTGCGCAACACTCTCTTGCCGAAGTTGATGAGTGGAGAACTAGAATGTTAAGGAGGCAAAGCAAATGAAAAAATTCAACCCACCTCGTATATTTACTTTTCTCTTTTATGTCCACTGGGGTATTGATCTAGCTATTGCTTTAATCTCATTAGCGTTCTTAATTCTGATTATTAGAACATCTCTATTGAATCGTGAAATGGCGGAGCTTGGAAACTTAATATTTAGTTTAGTTACGATGCTTTATGGCGTCTCAAGTTTTTTGATCAAATATAATAATGATTTACGAGAATCTGAAGCCCTTGAAGTTGAGGCAATTAATGTTTTTCAAAATTGCGATAATATAATCGCTTCTCATTTTCCTGATTTGGAAGAATCCACTCTAAAAGCTGAAGAGAAGGTTTTGTCAGCCTACCTTGAAGATTGGAAAAAACATAAAAACATTAAACCTTTTGAGTATCAGTTATTAGATAGTTATCTAAACCATATTGTTTCGCAAGGTGCTTTAGATGAAAGTGATAAATTATTCCTAAAGTATCGTGTTGTTAGTTCAACCATGACAAGTCACTTTCCAACGCTAATTAATGAAATTGAGAATGGGGATTATTTTTCCAACGGAACAGTTCACAATAAGTTTATCAAAAAGATTTATCTTCTTGCAAATGAGGGAAATATAAATGGAGCAGATAAATTAGTTCTTGATGATGCGATTATTGAGGACACAAAAAACTATACACTTAAGAAATCCAACCCATTAATCGAGACTTTGTTAAACGAGAAGAAAAGCAGAGAAAAAATACAATACTTGCTAAATAAGTGTTATGAAAATGCCTACACCAATATTGGCAATCTTGATAAGCAACTAAGTGATGATTCAAAACACAATTTGGTAATAATGTTTAAGTATGATGAAAGGTTTAGTATTCCCAAACGTCAATGGCATACAGAAATAAAAAAACAGATCTCATTAAAATACGCAAAGCAAAGTGAAAGAGAAAAAGAATACCAAAAAGAGGAAGAAAATCTCAAGAAATTAATGACGCCACAACCTTTTTCTAAAGCAATTCAGGATTTTAGTTATTGTATTGAGCGATTAGCCCCAAAAGAATATTTTATGTATGTAATTTACCCAGAAAGATTTGAAGCAGGGGCTAGAAATTGGTCTGTGGAAAAGTTTATGAAGGAGAAAGTAATTCCAAGAGCGAAGGAATACTTAGTTGAATTTAATAGAAAACTTATTAGAAATTATCCATATTTAAAGAAGTATCAAAAGAAAACAGTGGATGCCAATTACTACTTATTTCATTTCAACAGACAGTATTTTGAATATTATGCAGACCAAGATAGTATTCCAACCGCAATAAAAAGATTCCTAGTTAAGAGTATTTTAGAGTCTGAAAATGCGTCAGAGCATTTAGCCTCACAGTTAGTATATGTTAAGCAGGTAATTCAAAGCATAACTATATCAGGGTTGCTTTTTACAGAAAGCCTTGAGTTACAGAAAATTATTCAAGAGAAGGAAAGCGATATTCTCAAAAAAGCTCGGAAAAATAATTTGATAATTAATAACGTTCATGAAATTGCCTCTTTAGGCAATCAAATTGAAGTTTTTACTCGAATAATGTTCGAAGCTTTTTATGGAAAAGATTTGAAAAGGAAACAAGGGAAAAACTACGAATACATAAAAGGAATATCTAAAAAAATTATTGAGAATGCCAAAGAAATATTGCAAGTATTTGAAACAATAAAAACCTCCTCTACTGCCTAGATAATAAGGATTGAGAGTGACAAAACTTTACGAATCCGAAATCGAACAAATCGCCCTTGTAAGAGACCCTAAAGGTTTCTTTCATTATCCCGCGCCATGTCTGGCAAAAGAGTCTGGCATAACGGGGCGAAGGTCAGGCAGAGAAAACCTTTAGGGTCTAAAACCGTAATGACCAGTCCATCGCCCTTACTCTACGACACCTATTATCACATCTACAATCGCGGCAATAACCGTGAGAATATCTTTATCGAAGAACGCAACTACGATTACTTCATGAAGTTGTACGAAAAGCACATCAGTCCTGTCGCAGAGACGTATGCGTATTCTTTGTTGAGAAATCACTTTCATGTGTCGTTGAAGACGAAATCGGAAGAGGAAATAGTAAAAACCCTAAAGGTCTCCCCCGCCAACCAAGGTCAGGTCAAGCAAGGTAACTTTGTCAACAGTGAAACTGGTCAGTTAAAAAGACCTTTAGGGTTTGATAATCGAAAACCTTTAGGGTCTCCGACGTTAGGAGAGGATTACCTGAGCCAGCAGTTCTCCAATTTCTTCAATGCCTACGCCAAATCCATCAACAACGCTTACAATCGAACGGGCAGTTTATTTCAACATCCCTTCGGGCGCGTACCAATCACGTCCGACCGTCAGTTTTGGAATGTCATTGCCTACATTCACCAGAACCCGCAAAAGCATGGGTTTGTGAAAGACTTCCGCGATTGGAAGTGGTCATCGTATGGCGTGCTTCTTTCTGAGAAACCTACAAAGCTAAATCGTGACGTGGTCATGGAGTGGTTTGGGAATAAACAATCGTATATTGAGTTGCACGAACAATGGGTTTCGGATGCAGATGCAAAGTGGTTTGCAGAGGATGATTATGATTGACAAGTCAATAAAGACCCTAAAGGTTTCTTCCGTTATCACGCGCCTTAATTGGCAAAGTATCCTCGCAAATCGAAACGCGAGTCAGCCATGAAAACCTTTAGGGTCTTTATAATCAAGCAGACCTTTAAGGTTTGATAATTGGAACAGGGAAAACCTTTAGGGTCTTATACTTGGAATTATGACCAGTCCATCGCCTTTACTCTACGACACCTATTATCACATCTACAATCGCGGCAACAACCGCGAGAATATCTTTATTCAAGAACGCAATTACGATTACTTTATGAAGTTGTATGAAAAGCACATCAGTCCTGTCGCAGAGACATTTGCTTATTCTTTGTTGAGAAATCACTTTCATGTGTCGGTGAAGACGAAATCGGAAGAGGAGATTTTGGATAACTTGAAAAAGACCCTAAAGGTTTCTTCCGTAAACAAGAACCTGGTCGGGCAAAGTAGTCTTGCAAATCAGGACGCGAGTCAGTTGGGAAAACCTTTAGGGTCTGACTTCTTGAGTCAGCAATTCTCCAATTTCTTCAATGCCTACGCCAAATCCATCAACAACGCTTACAATCGAACAGGCAGTTTATTTCAACATCCTTTTGGGCGCGTGCCGATCACGTCCGACCGCCAGTTCTGGAATGTCATTGCCTACATTCACCAGAACCCGCAAAAGCATGGGTTTGTGAAAGACTTCCGTGATTGGAAGTGGTCATCATATAGCGTGCTTCTTTCCGAGAAGCCAACAAAGTTGAACCGTTACGTGGTTATGGAGTGGTTTGGGAATAAGCAATCGTATATTGAGTTGCACGAACAATGGGTTTCAGATGCAGATGCCAAATGGTTTGCGGAAGATGATTATGATTGATATTAACATAAAGACCCTAAAGGTTTCCTTCGTTATCAGGCGTCTTGATTGGCAAGGCATCCTGGCAAACCAAAACGCGAGTCAGCCATGAAAACCTTTAGGGTCTCGTTCCCTGAATCCGAAATTGAGCAAATCGCCCTCGACCTTCTCCACGACCAGAACGGTTACGAAGTCCGCTTCGGACCCGATCTCGCAGAAGGCGGGGGCAAAGAACGCGACTATAACGAAGTCGTCCTATCCAAGCGTCTGCACTCTGCCATTGAGCGTATCAACCCCAATATCCCCGCTGGCGCACGGGATGACGCCTTCAAGAAGGTCATGCGCTCGGCAGCGTTGACCGTTATAGACAACAATGAAGCCTTT
Source organism: Chloroflexota bacterium (assembly GCA_016866215.1). Lineage (GTDB taxonomy): Bacteria > Chloroflexota > Anaerolineae > Anaerolineales > Villigracilaceae > Villigracilis. Next base: position 7,250 of record VGNE01000041.1, read on the forward strand.
CATCGTCTGCTGGTGGATGGCGTGGATGTCAAATTCAGCGTAGGCGATGGCAAGACCCGCACCGATAAGGTTTGGTTGGTTGATTTCAACAATCCAGAAAACAACGAATTTCTGGCAGTCAATCAATTTACAGTTATTGAGAACAACACCAACAAACGCCCCGATATTGTCCTCTTTATCAACGGCTTACCTTTGGTGGTCATTGAATTGAAGAATGCCACGGACGAAAACGCCGATGTGAGCGCGGCATTCCGTCAACTGCAAACCTATCAACACGTTATCCCTTCCCTGTTTACCTATAACGCCTTCCTCGTCATCAGTGATGGTCACTTTGCCAAGGTTGGCACGATCTCCAGTGATTATCCGCGCTTTATGGAGTGGAAGACGGCAGACGGCAAAACGATTGTCGATTCCAAGACCCAGCCCGAACTCGAACCTCTGATCAAAGGTCTGTTCAACAAAAAGACCCTGCTGGACTGCGTCCGTCATTTCATTGTCTTTGAAAAGACCCGAGAGAAAACCGTCAAGAAGATCGCCGCCTATCACCAGTATTACGCGGTCAACAAGGCGATTATCTCCACGTTACGTGCGTCCGCAAGCAATGATAAATCTGTGCGTGAAGACCCCGCCGCATATGGCTTGCCCACTGTGGATGAACAACCCATCGGCGATAAACGCGCGGGCGTCATCTGGCACACGCAAGGCAGCGGCAAGAGCCTTTCGATGGTCTTTTACACGGGCAAACTGGTGCTGACGGAAGCGATGAACAATCCCACCATCGTGGTACTCACCGACCGCAACGACCTCGACCAGCAACTCTTCGAGACCTTCAGCAATTGCCAGAGCTTGCTACGCCAAACACCTGTCCAAGCCGCCAATCGTGACGAGCTAAAGAAACTGCTGGCTGTGGCATCGGGCGGCATCGTCTTTACCACCATTCAAAAATTCCTGCCCGATGAAAAGGGCGCAGCCTATCCCCTACTCACCGACCGCCGCAACGTGGTCGTCATTGCTGATGAAGCCCATCGCAGTCAATATGACTTCATCGATGGCTTCGCCAAAAACATGCGTGACGCCCTGCCCAACGCTTCCTTCATCGGGTTTACGGGTACGCCCATCGAAATGGCGGATCGCGACACCCAGGCAGTCTTCGGCAATCACATTGACGTCTATGACATTCAACAAGCCGTCGAAGATGGCGCGACGGTTCGTATCTACTACGAAAGCCGTCTCGCCAAAATTGAGCTTTCCCCCGCCGATCAGAAGATACTCGATGAACGCGTGGAAGAAGTCACCGAAGACGACGAACTGACCGAACGCCAACGCCGCTTCGCCAAATGGACAAGTGTTGAGTCTGTTGTTGGCAGTGAACAGCGCATTAAACAGGTTGCTGCTGATCTGGTCAATCACTTTGGACAACGTCTCTCCGCTGCCGAAGGCAAAGGTATGATCGTCTGCATGTCCCGCCGCATCTGTGTGGAGATGTATAGAGAGATCGTCAAACTCCACCCCAATTGGCATAACTCCGAAGATGACAAAGGCGCAATTAAAGTCATCATGACAGGCTCCGCCAGCGATCCGCTCGACTGGCAGGAACACATCCGCACCAAGGGATGCCGTAAGTCCATCGGCGATAGATTGAAAGACCCCAAAGACCCGCTCAAACTCATCATCGTCCGTGATATGTTCCTCACGGGTTTCGATGTCCCGCCGTTGCATACCATGTACATTGACAAACCCATACGTGGTCATACGCTCATGCAAGCCATTGCCCGTGTCAACCGCGTCTTTGGCGACAAAGAAGGCGGCTTGATTGTTGATTACATCGGCATCGCACAGGATTTGAGGAATGCGCTGGCTGTGTACGCCGCCCGCAAAGGTCGCGGCGACATCAAGCACGACCAGGAAGAAGCCGTCGCCAAAATGCTGGAGATTTACGAAGTCGTGGTCAATATGTTCTATCCCTCTCCCACTGGGAGAGGTGAGGTGAGGGCTTTCGATTATCGTAAATACTTCACGCTGGAACCGAGAGAAAAACTTAGCTTCATTCTGGATGCGGCAAACTACATTGCGGAAAAAGACCCTAAAGGTCTGTCCGATGAAAAAGACGACACGACGGGCAAAGAGACCTTTAGGGTCTCTACAGGCAAGGAACGTTTCAAAGAAAATGTCATCCGCCTGCAAAAAGCCTTTGCACTCTCTGTGCCGAACCCGAAAGCTTTTGAAATCCGCGATGACCTTGCCTTCTTCCAAGCCATCAAAGCCCGCTTCAACAAGTTTGATGACCAGACCAAGACCCGCACCAACGAAGAGATCGAAACTGCCATTCGTCAGATCATCAACGACGCCATTATTTCTAGTGAAGTGGTGGATGTCTTCGATGCCGCAGGCATCCGCAAACCTGATATTTCCATTCTCTCGGATGAATTCCTCTCCGAGATCGAACACATGGAACGCAAGAACCTCGCGCTGGAACTGCTCAAACGCTTGCTCAACGACGAAATCAAAACGCGCAGTCAATTCAATTTGGTACAAGGCAGAAAGTTCTCCGACATGCTTGCCGAAGCCGTTAAGCGCTATCAGAACGGCTTGATTACCTCCGCACAGATCATCGAAGAACTCATCAACCTCGCCAAAGACATCCGCGAAGCCGACAAACGCGGCGAGAAGATGAACTTACGCATGGATGAGCTTGCCTTCTATGACGCCCTCGCCGATAATCCCACCGCCGAGACTATTTTGGGTGATGTAACGCTCAAACAAATCGCTCACGAATTGGTGGATAGTGTGCGAAAGAATACTTCCATTGACTGGCAACTAAAAGAAAGCGTTCAAGCCAAGTTGCGCGTGATGGTCAAGAGAATATTGAGAAAGTATAAGTATCCACCCGATGATCCAGCCACAGGTGAATATACTGTGTCTGTTACGAAGGTGTTAGATCAAGCTGAATTGTTGGCTGATTTCTGGACGCAGAATTAACATAACCCGCAGTAACCCAGCCAGAAACGCGTTCAATAGTTTCGACCTCACCCCCGTTCCGCAAGGTGAATTTTGGTTAAGAGGGTAAGGTCAACTGGTGGGAATGGAGGAGTGGCTGACGGGTTTTATCGTGATCCGGGGTCATACATGGATGACTGCGTGGTCAGGGGCGTGGGTTGAGGGTGAATTCGAGGACTTGTACTCAATAAGAAAAATTCCATTTCAAAATCCAGATTTATTTGACTTACAATATAAACATGAACATCGCTCATGCGCTTCGGCTCGATTCCCCCACCGTGTCAAACCAGGTCATAAGCCTGGTCGGCGCTGGGGGAAAGTCCACTACTCTGTTTAAACTCGCCCGTCAACTTCAATTATTAATTCCCAACGAGCAAGACGTTGTAAATCGCGGACTCGATACGCCCTCGAAAAACACTCGGGATACTCGACCACTAAAATCGCAAATCGTAAATCGCAGATCATTAATCATCACCGCCACCACTCACCTCGGCGTCTGGCAAATTCCACTTACAGACCATCACATCATCGTCAAGGATTTGAACGATCTTAAAAATATCCAGCGCGAGGGCATTACCCTTATCACAGGTGAATTGGATCGCGACCTGATAGCATTTCGCCCATTCCCGAAGGGATTCCACTTTTGGAAGCGGAGAAAATTGCCCGCGAGCGCGAGCCAGGAAATGGATAAGCACAAAAGAGTGTGATTGAGCAAATAGAAGCGGTGATTGGAAAGTAGAGTCCAGACTGACAGGTTTTATCTTGGCGCAAGTCCATTGAGGTGATTGCATGGTCAAAGACGCGGGTTGAGGGTGGATTCTTGAAAACCTGTCAGGTCTTCAACTGTCGTATAATAAAGCCAATCGCAACAGATTTATTTAGGTATGACTTATAGAAAGGCAGAGTGTGAGATGGAATTTCCGATGACAGCCATAGAAATGACAGGGACAGTTGATGAAAATCACCAACTGCAACTGGACGGCACGCTTCCGTTTGCGGGGCCGAAGCGTGTGCGCGTTATTGTGCTTTCGCAGATGACGGAAGAGACGGATGAGTGGAATGAAACAGAATGGCTAAAAGCCTCGTTGAATAATCCTGTTTTCGATTTTCTCAATGACCCCGAAGAAGACATCTACACACTCAGCGACGGAAAACCATTCGATGACAAAGCATAAAGTTGTGCTTGTTCCTTTTCCATTTGACGACCTTTCCAGCGCGAAGGTTCGACCTGCTGTATGTCTCACTGAGCCTATCGGTCAACACAAACACGTTGTCCTTGCATTCATCACAAGCCGCATTCCCGCTGAACCGCTTTCAACCGACCTTGTCTTTGCGGAGAGTGACGAAGACTTTGCCATCACAGGGTTGCGCGTTTCTTCCACGCTTCAATTTCACCGAATGATTACAGTCACAACGGGGATTTTTGTCCGCGAATTGGGATGGTTGCCAGAGACAAAGCAAAAGAAGGTTGAAGAAAAATTGAAGTTGCTGTTCGGAATTAAGTAAGCCATGTTGGACGTAAAAATTGAACATGCCATCCCGCATTAATTTAGTTGGGAAAGTCCCTGAATTAAAATAATTCAGGGATTATTAGTTCCCGCTAGAAACGCGTTCAACAGTCCGCTCCCCTATCCTAAAGGACATCCCCCCCCATTTTCGCAAGCTAAAGTTGGGATTGGATATTAAGTCCACGGGCGAAAATGGGGGGACTGACGGGTTTTATCGTGGCGCGAGTCCATTCGGGTGATTACACGGACAAGGGCGCGGGTGGATTGTGGATTCGTGAAAACCTGTCAGGTCTTTGGGAGAATAAAAATTCCCGATGCTGATTTTCATATCGGGAATTTCGTTTTCAGGCATAAGCAACACGTCCATTTGCACAGACTTAATCGGCTTCTTCTTACCGCGAACAATCAAGCGCACTTTCTCGGTGGCTTCCCTGCTGAAAATCTCTTCACCACAACGCACGCACACCTGGGCGGGGATGTTTTCCACGAGAACAGGCTTCCCGTCAATTTGAAAGATTTCGCTCACGAGTTCTTCGCGAGACTCCGTTGAACTGCATACGTGACATCTGAACATGGCAGTTCAGGCCAAATCCATTTGATATTGATAAACAGGCACTTGCAAAATACGGCTCGGACGCATTTTTGATTCAAGCACAGAGTCAATCTTTTTCGCCACTTCGGGAAGAATAAATCTTTCGCCACACTGAGCGCAAACACCCATCGGCACATTTTCAAATACCAATAATTCGCCCTTCCAGCGAATCTCACGCGGCACAAGGCGCTCTTCCACTGAGCCGCCGCAGAAATAGCAATCGTCGTATTGATGTGTCATTTCAGCCTCCAACTTCTAACGATTTCGTGTGTACGGGTCTTTCCACTTGGGCATGGCTGGGAGGTAAACGGTAATCAAAACCAAATGCCCAGTGCGATTCCTTCCGCATACAACATGAACGGGTCTTTCACCGACAAAGCCAAGTATCAGGCAACTCTCACCGCGCGCATCTTCTGGATACGACTCGATGATTTCACAATCCAAAAGCGCCGTTTCCAATTCGGCGATGGTCAATCCATCCGCAAGACGCTCGTCATCCGCATGCACAGATATTTGATAGGATTGACTGTCTATCTCAGCGCGAATGAATTCAGGCACGAATGGCATGGAATGATTATACAGCAGGAATGGAAAACAAGAGAAGCCCGCCGACCACGACAAGCCCGGTCATTGAACTGGTGGAAGTGTAGGGTGGCAGACCTGACAGGTTTTATCGTGGTGCGAGTCCATCAGGATGACTGCGTGGTCAGGGGTGTGGGTTGAGGGTGAATTCGAGAACTTGTACTCAATAAGAAAAATTCCATTTCAAAATCCAGATTTATTTGACTTACAATACAGACATGCATATCGCTCATGCGCTTCGGCTTGACTCCCCCACCGCTTCAAACCAGATCATAAGCCTGGTCGGCGCGGGCGGAAAGTCCACCACCTTGTTTCAGCTAGCCCGCCAGCTTCGAAACACTTCCGGCGCAGTTTCATCCATCGTAACCGCCACCACTCACCTCGGCGTCTGGCAAATTCCACTTGCAGACCAACACATCATCGTCAAGGATTTGAACGATCTTAAAAATATCCAGCGCGAGGGCATTACACTTATCACAGGTGAATTGGATCGCGACCGCACGAAACCCGTCAGTGAATCCATTATTAATTATCTGCGCTCTTATTCAAAAGAACACAACCTCCCCCTCCTGATCGAAGCAGATGGCTCCCGCCAAAAATCCCTCAAGGCACCTGCCTCTCACGAGCCGGCCATCCCCGAGGTTACAGAAACGGTTATCGTTGTTGCGGGGATGTCCGCCATTGGCAAACCTCTCACCGATGAGCACGTCCACCGCGCCAATATTTTCTCTCAATTCAGCGGCTTGCAGATCGGCGAAACCATCACTCCGCAGGCTGTTATTTCCATGCTCACGCATCCACAGGGAGGGTTAAAAAACATTCCATCCCTTGCGCGGCGGGTCGTCCTCCTTAACCAAACCGATACGCCCGAACTGCGTTCCATCGCCGGCGGCATGACGCGTCAGTTGTTGGATCACTTCCATTCTGTCGTGGTTGGGTCATTCGAGCAAAATATTTTTCACACCTTCGAGCACACTGCCGCTATTATTCCCGCCGCAGGTGAAGCGACTCGCTTCGGTTCCGCAAAACAATTGCTGGATTGGAAAGGCAAACCCTTTGTGCGACATATTGCCGAAACCGCGCTTCATTCCGGACTTTGGCCGGTGGTCGTCGTCACAGGCTTTTGCGCCCCTGAGGTTGAATCTTGTTTAAAAGACCTGCCCGTTGATATCGTCCACAACCCTGCATATCAACAAGGTCAAAGTACTTCCATAAAAGCAGGCATCAACTACTTAGAAACATCCCGTAAGGGAGAATCCGACGACACGAGCGTCGGTTCTGGGGGAGGTCAGGCAGGAGCCGCCATCTTCCTGCTCGCCGACCAGCCCCAGATTCCCTCCGAAGTGATCCGCGCATTGACTGAGTCACACACGCGCGGACTTCATCCCATCATTGCGCCGCTTGTCCTCGAAGAACGCCGCGCCAACCCGGTGCTGTTTGACCAGGTCACCTTCCCCGATCTCCTGCAATTGACTGGGGATATCGGCGGGCGCGCCATTTTCTCGAAATACCAAGTAGAATACATTCCCTGGCACGACGACATCCTGTTACTGGATGTTGATAAACCCGAAGACTATCAAAGATTGGTAGAAAATGAAAAACTTAAGAGATAAATCATGATCACAGCCATCATTTTGGCCGCAGGTGAATCGAAGCGTATGGGTGAACCGAAAATGCTCATGCCCTATGGTAAAAGCACGGTCTTACAGACGGTCATTTCAACAATCCAATCTGCCGGCATAAAAGATATTCTGGTTGTCACTGGCGGCGCCCGTCAGCAGGTTGAGATGCTGATCGGGAAAACGGTTCAGACGGCTTTCAATGAAAATTATCAAAATGGAGAAATGTTGAGTTCGATCCAGTTGGGATTGTCTGTGAAAATGCGCGAGGCCAGCGCAGCTCTGATTTGTCTTGGCGACCAGCCCCAGGTCGAGGAAAGAAGCGTGCGCAGCATCTGCAATGCCTTCCTTGAAAGCAAATCCAGGATCGTCGTCCCAAGTTATCAAAACCAACGCGGACATCCCTGGCTTGTGGCGCGATCCCTATGGGATGAACTGTTAACCCTAAAAGCGCCAAAAACATCGCGCGATTTTTTGAAAAAAAATGCCCGCGCAATACATTATGTAAACATGAATACTCCCAGTGTGATCGAAGACCTGGATACCCCGCAGGATTATTTGAAATTCACATCTTAGAACCGGCTGCATAAATTGGGTTTATGTTACACTCGCATCAATTTCAAAATGGGAGCAACCAGTGAAATACTATATCATCGTCAATCCAACCTCAGGCCACGGGCTTGGTGGAAAATCAATTCAACACATCGAATCCAGCCTGAGCGAGTACGGGCTGGATTTTACGCTTGTGCAAACCGAACGCATGTGGCACGCCGCAGATTTAGCCGCAGGCGCCGCGCGCGATGGCTATGATGTGATCGTGTGCGCCAGCGGAGACGGCACAGTGAACGAAGCCATCAACGGCATCATGCGCGCGCGAAAAGACGGCCACAACAAATCTGCCTTCGCGGTTTTGGGAATTGGCACAGGTAACGATTTTGCAGGCGGCACGGGCATCCCCACAAATTTGAACGACGGCTTGAAAGCCTTGAAGGAAAACAAACGTAAAAATATTGACATTGGTCTTGTCAAGGGCGGTGACTATCCGGAAGGCAGATATTTTGGAAATGGCATCGGCGTCGGCTTTGATGCGGCGGTTGGCAACGAGGCCGTCAAAGTCCGCTGGACTCGCGGTTTGCTGGCCTATCTGATCGGCGTCGTCAAAACAGTTTTCCTTTATTACAATCCCGCGCAGGTTGAAATTATTTTGGATGGCAAGGAAACCATTCATCAGGTTTCCCTGATGATCTCAGTCATGAACGGCAGGCGCATGGGCGGTGGTTTTCAGATGGCCCCAGAAAGCCTGCCCGATGATGGACTCTTCGATCTGTGCATTGCTGAAACCGCCTCGAAGGGACGCATTCTGCAAATGATCCCGTACTTCATCAAAGGCACACAAGCCGCGCTTCCTGAAATCCAAATGAAACGCGCCAAAACCGTTTCGATCAAATCACTGGATATGACCTTCCCCGCTCACGCCGATGGAGAGTTCATTTGTCTCGACGGCTCACACTTGACCCTCGAACTGCTTCCGAAAGAATTGGAAATTGTCTGCGCCTGAGCCTATGCATCCGATCCATTGGTTAATGAACTTCATCATCCGTGTCTACACCCGCGTCACCTGCCGGCTGGACGCGCCAGACTTGCACAAAATCCCAATGCAAGGTCCATTGATTGCAATTGCAAACCACACCGGGCAGATCGAAGTGCCGATGCTATTCGCGCACCTGCAACCTCGTCCGTTGACAGGCTGGGCAAAGGTGGAGTCATGGGATAACTGGTTTCTGCGCTGGGTCTTTGGTGTCTGGGGAGCAATCCCTGTCCGCCGCGGCGAGGCGGATATGAAAGCGCTTAAACATGCGTTGAAAGCCCTGGAAGATGGAAAGATCTTCGGGCTGGCCCCCGAGGGAACGCGTAACAAAACCGGGAAACTCAAACGCGCCCTGCCAGGCACGGTCCTGATCGCACTGCACTCGCGCGCGCCGATCATCGCTATTGCTCACTGGGGCGGCGAGGTGTATCTAAAAAATCTCAAGCGTCTAAAACGCACAGATTTTCACATCCGCGTCGGTGATCCATTCAGGATCAATGTTGAAGGAGTCAAAGTCAATGGTGAAATCCGTCAGCAAATTGTGGACGAGATGATGTACGAACTTGCGAAATTACTCCCCGAAGAATATCGCGGCGAATACAGCGATATGAGCAAGGCCACCAAAAAATTCCTAAGAAATCTTCAATAAACAGCAGACCTATTGCAAAAGTCAATCACTGGTTGGCAATTGAAATTCTTTTCCGCAAATTTACGCTAATCCTCGCGAATTGGTTTTAATAATTTGCATGAATTCGTGAAGATTAGCGAATGAAAAGATTAATCTACCAACTTATGCAAGAGATCTAGTACTTTAATAACTTCTCAGCTTTCAGAAATGAAAACAAATACAAGGCAAATCTGATGTAGAATGCAATTGTAAATTGCATTCTACATCAGATTTAAGGAGTAAACAATGAAAAATTTCTTCGCCAGCATATTCCTTGTGCTTGTCTTGCTCGCCATGACCGCAGGCACCGCCTTTGCGCAGGAAACCACACCCATTACAGGCACCGTCGAATCCGTTGTGCTCGAAACCGATGCAATTACAGGTGAAACAACCATTGTTGTTACATTACTTGATGAAACAACAGACACATTACAGACTGTAAAACTCAGCCTTGAAACCGCAGAATCCCTCGGGCTGGTTGTTACAGATCCAACCACAGGCAAATCAACAGTTACAGAGGATGCTGTCGGCACAACCGTTGAAATTGACCCAGCAACTGTTTTACTCGAAGAGGAAACAGAAGAAGATCAGCACCCTGTTGGTTCTGCATTGTCAGATTTCTTCAGTGGGCTGCTAGGCGTGGATTATGAAACGATCATGACCTACCATGAAGATGGTGTTGGCCTTGGTGTGATCGCACAAGCCTTATGGCTCACCAATAATATTGGCGGTGACACTGCCGCCTTTGAAGCCCTGCTGGAAGCCAAACAAAGCGGCAACTACAGCGCCATCACGCTTGCAGATGGCACAACACCGGATAATTGGGGCGATGTTGTAAAGTCCCTGAAAAAGGGAGATAATCTTGGCAGTGTTGCGTCAGGCAAAGGTGAAAGCGCTGAAGATACCAGTGAAGTTATTACTGAAGTCCCTGGCAAGGGACTCGGAAACAGCAATAACGGCAATGGTGATGGCAATAGTAATAGTAACGGACATGGAAACGGGAACGATAAAGACAACGGTAAAGATAATGGCAAAGGCGGCGGACGTCCATAACAGCTAAGAGATTGCTTCGGGCAAGAGCAAGAGTGCCCTCGCAACGACATCGTTAAAGGGTTTATATGGTAGCAAATTACAATTTTATTTGGTACGCATTCGTATCCCTTTTCGTAAACCCCACCCGCAGATAAAGCTTATTCGCCGGCACACGCATGGGATTGGATGTAAGCGTGATGTTGCCCGCGCCTTTTTCACGCGCCAGTTCAATGGCTCTGAGCATCAAGGCTTCGCCAATTCCCTGCCCGCGGACGGAATTATCCACGATCACATCTTCGATGACCGAGCGGATTCCCGTCGGCACTCGGTACGCTGCGAGAGTCAACGCGCCCACGATCTGGCCATTTTCATTGCGAGCTGTGACCAGCGTGGAAGCCGCATCCCGGACAAGGGCAGATAAATCGGCACGGGAGGGAGGCGGGTTGTTATCCGTCAACTGCGGGACAAGGCGCTGGAACGCTTCGTAGAGTTCCTCATCCGCTTTTGTAACAATGTCAATGCGCATGGACTTTGTTCTTGGGCATCAGGCTCAACGCGAGGTAATAGGCCACGTACACGAACGAAACCCATACCACCCATCCCGGCTGGTCCGGATATTGCAACAAAGCCCACACGCCGATGGCGGCGTAGAGATAGGTGAGCGCGAGCGTGAGGTGACGCATGACCCGGTTGCGGCTGGGATAGATATATTTGACCGGGACGAACACCAGCACGTTGCACGCCATCAGCAAACCGAAATTCACCCATTGCGGCAGACCCATCAACAGCATGTAGAGCGCGAGGACGTTCCAATAGGACGGAAAGCCTTTGAAATAATTATCAGCCGTCTTGGCGTCGGTTTGGGTGAATTGATAGGCGGAGGTCAGCAGGATGGAACACGCGGCAAGCAATCGCACGGGGGCGGGCAGGATATCCGATTGAATGAGAAAAAAGGCTGGCACCAGCACGTAGTTGAGATAATCAATAATGTTATCGAGCAATGCGCCGTCAATGCCGCTGGCGTATTTTTTCACGTCCGCCCAGCGCGCCAGCATCCCGTCGAAACTGTCCACCAGGATGGCGACGATGATCCACACGATCATCATTTTGTAATCGCCCTCGAAGATGGCAAGGATGGAAAGCAGCCCCCACACCGCGCCCGTGGCGGTGAAGAGATGAACGCCCCATGCGACAATCACACGCAAGGGATTTGGTTTATGTGCTAATGCAGAAGTCATCATAAGTTATTCCTTTGATAATGGGAAATGTAAGCACGTAGACACGTAGACATGGAAACACGGTGGCAAGGAAATCGGTACGTTGAAATTATAAATGAAAACAGACTTCGGAGTTTTTTCAACTTCCGAAGTCCAATTACTTGATCACTGATTACTGATCACTGGCTCGCCTTCACCAAACCTACCTTAACCTGCTCCCCTTCAAATTCATCATCAACAATTGATGCATTCTGCGGTGGACTCGCAAAGGATAATTTGGTCGTGAGCGTCTCTGCTTTGATATAAGCCTCGTGCGCCTCTACCGCCGACCTCAAGCCTGCAGAGGCTTCGACGAAGAGTTCCACACGGTCGGCAACATCCAACTCGGCGCTCTTGCGCAGGTCCTGCACGCGGCGCACAAATTCACGCGCCAAGCCTTCAGCCACAAGTTCAGGTGTCAAGTCCGTCACGAGGGCGGCAACATAGGCGCCCTGCTCCGCAACAGCAAAACCTTCCCTGGCCATGGCTTTCACTTCCACTTCATCGGAGAGGATATCGTAGGTCTCATCGTCCACCGCCACTTTAACGGGATTGCCAGATTGTAAGATACTCGCAACTTCTTCTGCATTCATGGCGAGGATCGCTTTTTGGATGGCAGGATATTTATTGCCATATTTCTGACCTAACTGTTTGGGCAGGGGTTTGATCGTGTGAGTAAGCGCCTCAGTGGAAGAATCCAACAAGCGGACACGCTTGACATTCAACTCGTCCGCGATGACATCCATATTATTCATCAAGGCTTTGCGTTCGGCAGGGTTGCCCACCGAGAAGGCGGCTTCTGCGAGAGGCTGGCGCACTTTGCGATTAGCCTTCTGCCTCGCCGAGTGTCCCAGGGACACAACCCGCATAATAAGTTCCATATCACGGTTGATGGATTCGTCAATAAACTCCTCCATTACATTGGGCCAATCCGCGAGATGAACAGATTCTGGCGCGGTTTCATCCACCGACCGAACCAGATTTTGATATAGCTCTTCTGCAAGGAAGGGCATGGCAGGCGCGAGCAACTTGGAAACGATTACCAACGCAGTGTACAGCGCGGAATACGCGGCTTGCTTGTCTGCGCCTGAATCATTCTTCCAAAAGCGGCGGCGTGAGCGGCGCACATACCAGGTGGAAAGTATTTCAACGAACTTCTCTATGGGACGTGTTGCATTCAAGACATCATATTCTTCATAAGCCTTGGTCACATCACGGACCAGCACATTCAATTCAGAGAGCAGCCAGCGGTCGAGATCATTGGTCGGCGCGGTAACGGTCAATCCTTGCGGCTTGTCCAGGTTGGCGTAGGTTACAAAGAACGAGTATACATTCCACAGCGTAAGCGTAAAACTGCGGATGACGTCCCCAACCAGGTCGGAAGAGAAGCGGCGTTCCTGACCTGGAGGCGAGGCAGTGTAGAGATACCAGCGCAGCGCATCAGCACCATGCAGATTCAGCACATCCCATGGTTGAACGATATTGCCAAGCGACTTGGACATCTTGCGTCCTTCGGCATCCTGAATGTGACCGAGACAGATCACGTTCTTGAACGATACTTCATCATTCAGCAAAGTACTGATCGCATGTAGCGAATAAAACCATCCGCGAGTTTGGTCCACTGCTTCGCAAATGTAATCCGCCGGGAATTGTTGTTCAAACTTTTCCTGATTCTCGAACGGATAATGCCATTGCGCATAAGGCATGGAACCAGAGTCGAACCAGACGTCAATCAGGTCTTTGATGCGAGTCATCTTGCCCCCGCATTCCACGCATTTCCAATGAACGGTGTCCACATGCGGGCGATGCAGGTCTAAGTCTCGCCCTGAGTTCATCGAAGGGTCGGTTAAGTCCCGGCCTGCTTTTTCAGACAATTCCGCGACCGAGCCGACGCATTCACGATGCTTGCATTCTTGATTTTCACATTCCCAAACGGGAAGCGGTGTGCCCCAATAACGCTCGCGGGTCAATGACCAGTCAATATTGTTTTCCAGCCAATTTCCAAAGCGTCCGCTTTTGACATGCTCAGGAACCCAATTGATCGTGTTGTTCAATTCCACAAGGCGGTCGCGATGAGCGCTTGTACGGATATACCAGGAATCGCGCGCGTAATATAACAACGGAGTATGGCAGCGCCAGCAAAACGGATAAGTATGTGTTAGTGTTCCCGAGCGGAATAAAAGGCCGCGCGCCTCCAAATCCGTGATGATTTGTGGGTCGGCATCTTTGACGAAGACACCCCGCCACGGGGTGATCTCGGGAATGAAAGTACCGTCAGGCAGGACAATCAGCAGGATTGGCAAATCATGTTGCTTCGCCATTTCCATATCTTCAGAGCCAAATGCAGGAGCTTGATGTACAAGGCCGGAGCCGTCTTCTGTCGTAACAAAATCGCCAAGGACAACAAAATAAGCGGGTTTATCCACGGGAACAAAGGTGAAAAGCGGCTTATATTTCACACCTTTCAACTTCCTGCCTTTGAAGGTATCCACCACTTTCACTATTTCATCTTTGAATATCTTTTCGACCAAATTCTTCGCAAGGATCAGTTTTTCTTTTGTGCCATTGTTATCGCGTTCAACCGTCACGTAATCCACTTCAGGGTGCACTGCGACTGCCACGTTGGCGGGAAGCGTCCAAGGGGTCGTTGTCCAAACCAGCAGGGAGGTGTCTGGCTTATCCGCCAGCGGTATGCGCACAAAAACAGAAGGGTCGGTCGCGTCGTCATAACCGAGAGCAACTTCATGGTCAGATAGAGGCGTGCCACATCGCGGACAGTACGGCACAACCTTATATCCCTTGAAAAGAAGGTCTTTTTTCCAAAAATTTTTCAGGATCCACCAGACCGATTCGATGTATTCGTTGGTGTAGGTCACATAGGCATCTTCAAGGTCAACCCAAAAGGCGATACGGTCCGTTAGTTTTTCCCAATCTTGAATATAGGTGAAGACGGATTTCCGGCAGAGCTCATTGAATTTATCTATGCCGTATTCTTCGATCTGTTGTTTATTATTGAAGCCAAGTTGTTTCTCCACTTCGATTTCGACAGGCAGGCCGTGCGTATCCCAGCCGCCGCGGCGCGACACATGATATCCGCGCATGATCTTATAGCGTGGAAACATATCCTTGAATGCGCGCGCCAACACGTGATGGACGCCCGGGCGTCCATTCGCTGTGGGAGGTCCTTCATAAAATACATATTCAGGATTGCCCTTGCGCTGCTCGATTGTTTTCCTGAAGATCTCCCGTTTCTGCCAGATCTTGAGAATGTTCTCTTCCATCAAAGGCGCGTTGAATTTTGGGGATACTGATTTGAACATAAAACTAGCCTCCTGGTCTGCTAGTCGCTTAGTCCCGTAGTTTAAAAGAAAAACTCTCATCTCACACAGGGACGAGAGCAAGGCTCACGCGGTACCACTCTGATTTCCATCCGAAGGACGGACACTCATTGGATGACAATCATCATCCTGTTCCGATAACGAAGAACAACTTCGGATTCCCTACTCTCAGTCAACTAACAAACTATCAAACTAATTGACTGATTTCAGTGCACAGCTTCGGGATGATTTTCAATTGCCTACGCGTATCCGCTTCACACCAAACGTCGGACTCGCTTTCCGTTTCGACAGATTTACTCGTTCCCATCAACGCTTTTATTTTCGGATTATACACACGGAAAACATAATCTGCAAGAGCCTGTTTTTACCATCCATATACTCATCAATTTCACGTTGACGGTTTTATGTCAGACAGGTATAATCTTCGTCGGCATTATTTCAAAAAGTAGGAGATTAACCATGGCTACACCTGACAGCGCATCCGTCGTTGCGCTTGAACTAAAAACCAAACTCAGCGGAAAAATTTTGAAGACCACTCTTGCAGGAGCACTCGTGGATATTGGACAAGCCGTACCTGGTGTGATCCACATCTCACAACTCCAAAAGGAGGCAGTCAATAAAGTGGAGGATGTTGTCACAGAAGGACAACAAGTGGATGTTTGGGTACGGCGCGTGAAGAAAGATCGCATCGAACTCACCATGATCGAACCCCTGGCATACGAATGGAAGGAAATCCTGCCTGAAATGATCGTTAAAGGCAAAGTGGTTCGCCTTGAATCTTACGGCGCCTTTGTGGATTTTGGCGCAGAACGTCCCGGACTCATCCATGTCAGCGAAATCACTCAAGGCTATGTCAAGACCGCCAGCGAGGTTCTCAAGGAAGGCGAAGAAATCGAAGCCAAGGTTTTGGATGTGGACCGCCGCAAACGACAAATCCGTTTGAGCATGAAGGCGCTCCAAGCCGCTGTGATTGAGTCCGCCAAACCTGAGCGCGAAGAACGCAAAGGACCGGGTAAACGCAAAGGCAAAAAGGAAGATGAGTCCTACACGATGGAAGTTGAAGCGCCAAATGAGCCGCAGTTCACTGCCATGCAAATGGCCTGGCAGCAGGCGCTGGAAAAGTCCAAAGGAAAAGGCAAAGTTCGCCGTAAATCCTACAAGTCTGCTTCAGAAGAACAGGAAAAACTCTTCAACAGCACTTTGGAAAACCGGCTTCCCACTGGTGGATAACAAAAAGAGCGGGTTTTGAACCCGCTCTTTTGATTCATCAATCGGACTACTTTGAAGCGCTCTTCAAATAGGCTCCCATAAAGCCATCCAGATCGCCATCCAAAACGGACTGGGCGTTCCCAACCTGAAAATCCGTTCGGTGATCCTTGACCATTTGATAAGGATGCAGAACATAGGAACGGATCTGGCTCCCCCATTCCGCTTTGGTATATTCACCGCGCAGGATGGCTCGCTCCTCTTCTCTTTCAGCCTGGCGCAGTTCAAGCAAACGCGCCCGCAGGATACCCATGGCAAATTCACGATTCTGAATTTGGGAACGTTCATTCTGACAAGTCACCACAATGCCGGTCGGAATGTGAGTTAGGCGTACGGCAGTGGCATTCTTTTGAACATTTTGTCCGCCCGCGCCTGAGGAACGAAACACATCCATTTTTATATCGCTGGGGGTAATGTCCATATTCGCCTCTTCCAGGGAGACCTGCGGCAGGACCTCGACCAGCGCAAACGAAGTATGCCGGCGATGGGCCGCATCAAACGGGGAAAGCCGCACCAAACGATGTACACCTTTTTCGGAACGTAAATGGCCAAATGCATACGCTCCGCCCACTGCGATGGTCACGCTTTTTATGCCAGCTTCCTCACCGGGTGTAGTGTCTACAATTTCAGCAGTAAATCCCTGATCTTCGATCCAACGCAGGTACATGCGTTGAAGCATTTCCGCCCAATCCTGTGAATCTGTCCCGCCTGCGCCGGCATGGATCGCGAGAATGGCCGCGTCATGGTCGTACGGACCCGAAAGCATCGCGGCAAACGAACGCTTCTCCAATTCAGATTCAAGCTTTGTGATCTCGGCTTCCAAATCTGTGCGCAGGGATTCATCCTCAAGTTTTGCCAATTCGGTCAAATCATAAATTTGTTGTTTTAACGAATTCCAGGAGACAACCTGCTCGCGCAAACTGGAGGCCGTTTTCATTACTTTCTGCGCCTTGGTGGAATCATTCCAAAATTCCGGGTGCTCCATATCGTTTTCGAGTTGCGGAAGTTGAAGTTCTTTGCCTGCCAGGTCAAAGACGCACCATTAACTGCTGAGTCAGGTCCTTCGCGGCCTGCAAACGTTGAAGTAAGTCTTGCATGGGTTCTCCTAATTATTCGTCAAAATTCCATCTACAAATGCATCCGGGTCAAATGGCATCAGATCTTCTGTATTTTCGCCCAAACCGGCAAACAGGATCGGCAAACCCAACTCTCGCTGGATGGCAAAGGCCATGCCGCCGCGGGCAGATGAATCCAGTTTTGACAATATGACACCCGTTACATTTACCGTATCTTTAAATACACGTGCCTGTTGCAACGCATTCTGTCCTGTCGTTGCGTCCAAAACAAGCCAGACTTCATGCGGTGCGCCCTCGAGCGCTTTGCCAACCACTCGATTAACCTTTTTCAACTCTTCCATTAAATTGAAACGGGTGTGCAGACGTCCGGCTGTATCTATCATGACAATGTCCGCGCCCCGGGCGACTCCAGCCTGAACGGCATTATACGCCACTGCGCCGGGATCACTCTCAGCAGCGCCCACGATCACTTCCACCTTCAACCTGTCACCCCAAACCTGGAGTTGGTCCATCGCTGCGGCGCGGAAGGTATCGGCGGCCCCCAGCAGGATTTTCTTTCCCTCCCGATGAAAACGGGAGGCCAATTTTGCGATGGTTGTGGTTTTTCCGGAACCATTGACGCCCACGACCAGGATGATGACTGGTTTGCTCTCAAATTTTAATTCAGGCGGCGTTTCAAGGCGGGAGCGGAGTTCTCGTTTCAGTGCAGAGAATAGCTCACTGGCGCGGATCAGTCCTTCGGTGCGTGTGAATCGTTTGAGGGAATCCAAAATAGATGTTGCCGTGTCGATTCCCAAATCCGCCTGAACAAGCAGGGCTTCAAGAGCATCCCATGTTTCATTGTTGATTTCAGAAGCCCCAAGAATGGATGCCATTTGTCCAAACGCGGCTTTGCTTGTTTTGGAAAGTCCCGCTCTCCAGCGTGTAAATAGTCCATTCATGAGCCGCGATTATATCAGGGAATTTATGTTATACTCCAGCGGCTAAATAAGGAAAGCGCTAAAAGTGTTTGAATATCATAAAGGAAGAATAAATGTTGAGTGAACCTATTCATGTCACAGATGAAGCCTTTGAAAAAGTGGTCATGCAATCCCCATTGCCGGTGATCGTGGACTTCTGGGCGGCATGGTGCAACCCGTGCAAGATGATCGCCCCCACTCTGGAAAAACTTGCGAAAGAACAAGAAGGCAAGTTGATCGTGGCCAAAGTCAATACGGATGAGCACTCTGAATGGATGCAAAAATTTGGCATTCAAGGCATCCCTACATTGTTGTTCGTTTCAGGCGGCAAGGTGGTGCATCGTCAGGTCGGCGCTTTGCCAGAACGAATGCTGCGGGAAGCCGTCGTACAATTCATGGAAGTGATCAGTCAAAATAAATCCCTTGCGTAAGGAGTTGGCCATGAAGAAAATGATTGTAGTGATGGTTGCGCTGGTTGTTTTGCTGAGTGGGTGCCTGCCAGCCGTATTCCAGCCCAAAACACCGGTTCCAACTCCAATATCCGAAGCGGATCTTCAAGCGACGGCTGCCATCCTTTCACAACAAACTCTGCAGTCTTTATTACCCACGCCCACCCTCCTTCCAAGTGCCACACCCGTGGTGCTGCCCGCCACACAGACGCCAACACTGGCCGTGCCAACAGAAACACAAAATCCCATCTTGCTTACTTTAACTGCAACGTTGAGTACCGGCACAGTGACGGGAATTAATACAACCCTTGTAAGCGGAACATTGCCATTCACAGGTACGCCCAGCGCCACTGCGAAGCCGGCAATTAACACAACACCGACCGAAACAGCGCACCCACTTTCTTATGGCACACTGCCACCCAATTTGCCATTTGGACGCATCGTCCTGGTCAACAAGGCAAAAGTGGATGTTTACATCTCATTGCGATGTGTAACCAAGGATGGGAATATAACGATCCTTGAATATCCGGTAAAAGAAAGCGTTCAGGCCAAAGCGCCCGCTGGCAATTGTACTTATGTTGCCTGGGTCGGAGGCAGACAATTCACCGGCGCGTTTTCATTGTCGAAGGATCAGGACATGGCGTTAAATATTTTCAAAGATAGAATTGATATTAAATAGAAATAACTCGAATTTAATAAAAAAATGGAGAAATAAATGTTAAAAAAATTATTACCTGTGCTTTTGGCTATTACTATACTATTAACCGCTTGCGGCCCTCAAGGCACTCCCACTTTGGCGCCCGCAGAGGTTGAAGGTACCGCCATATCAGCAGCCTGGACGATCGTGGCAATGACTCAATTAGCCATCCCAACCGCTACACCCGTACCGCCTACAGAAACACCCAGCCCAACCCCATTACCCACTTTCACACCGCAGCCATTACCAACCCTGCAATTGTCCATTCCGACAGCCACCAAGTCAGCGACCGGGGCTTGCGATGGGATATTGAATATGGCGGAAGCAGGACCTCAATCTCAAATTCGTGTCGAAAACGAATCGGGGGGAACTGCAACTTTTTCGCTGTACCTCGGTAAACCTAACGCATTTGCTCAATGTGGATTCGTGCCCGGCCTATCGCCATTGAGTAAAAACGGTAGTGTGATAGTTTCCATACCGAAGGGCGAGTACTATGCTTATGCGCTGATCGCGTATCCTAACGGCTCTTCAAGCAACGCATCCGGCTATGTCAATAATCGCATCGGTGATAATCACATGTTTGTGGTTAAGATTAAAAAAGAGGTTATCGTAGTACCCTAATTGACTGATAAAACAATAAATCAAAAGAAGCCGCATTAATGCGGCTTCTTTTTTTACTTATTCGCTCGCTCGTTCCTTCCTTTCACCCGACATTCGCAACTCCTCATTCATCTCCTCATGTCCTCTTTCGATTTGTATAACATTACGCACCCCCGATGTTCCTTATTAGCGAAAGTGTTGTCAACAGGCTGTGCGAATATCCCCTAAAAGCCAGCGCCCAAGCCAGAGCGCCCGCTGGCAAATATACTTATGCTGCCTGGCCCGGAGGCAGACAATTCACCGGCGCATTTTCCTTGCCCAAAGATCAGGACCTTGCGATAAATATTTTCAAAGAAAGAATCGGTATAATAAGGAAATTACCCGAAGTATGAAAAGAAATGGAGAAAGAAATGTTAAAATATTTATTACCCGTCCCATTGGCGATTGTACTATTGCTAACTGCATGTGCTCCGCAAGAGGCGCCCACATTAGCGCCCGCAGAGGTTGAAGGCACTGCCATAGCAGCAGCGTGGACGATCGTGGCGATGACTCAATTAGCCGTCCCAACCGCTACACCTGTACCGCCTACAGAAACACCCAGCCCAACCCCATTACCCACTTTCACACCTTTTCCTTTACCAACCCTGGGATTGTCCATTCCGACAGCCACTCCCAAAGGCGTTGCAGGAGCCTGTGATGGAATCATGAATATCGCCGAAGCTGGACCTAAATCAAATATACGGGTCGAAAATGAATCTGGGGGAACGGCTACTTTTTCACTGTACCTCGGTAAACCCAACGCTTTCGGACAATGTGGATTCGTGCCCGGCCTATCGCCATTGAGTAAAAACAGTAGTATGATCGTTTCCATACCGAAGGGCGAGTACTTTGCTTATGCGCTGATCGCGTATCCTAACGGCTCTTCGGGCAATGCATCCGGTTATATCAATAATCGGGGTGGGGATAATCACACATTTGTTGTGAAAATCAAAAAAGAAGTTATCGTTGTACCTTAATAGTCCGACAGCGCAGCTACAACAAAAACAGAAGCCCACTATAGTTGGGCTTCTGCTTTTGTTTATGTTACTGATCCACCCTTTCTATTCTCGCGCCCAGCAATCGTAATTTCTCATCCACTCGCTCATAACCTCTTTCGATTTGAACAACGTTGCCAATTTTCGATGTCCCCTTCGCGGCCAATGCGGCCAGCAGGAGAGCCATGCCTGCGCGAATATCCGGGCTTTCAAGTTTTTCTCCGTAAAGCTGGGTGGGGCCTTGAATTAAACAGCGGTAGGGATCGCACAAAATGATCCTCGCGCCCATGCCAACCAGTTTATCCGTAAAATACATCCTTCCCGAAAACATCCAATCATGGAAAAGCACAGAACCGGAAGCCTGGGTTGCGATTGTGATCGCGATGCTGGTCAGGTCAGTTGGGAAAGCAGGCCAGACGTTCGTTTTGATCTCAGGGACTGCCCCATCCAGGTCGGAAATGATCTTGAGAGATTGTTCCGCTGGCACGAGCAGGTCATTCCCATCCACCTGCCAATGGACTCCCAAACGATGAAAAACCTGATGTACCATTTCAAGGTGCTGAACACCCGCATTACGAATGCGAACTTCCCCGCGGGTCACAACTGCCGCTCCAATATAGCTGACCACTTCCAACAGGTCGGGGCCAATTGTAAATTCACCGCCATGTAAACGCGGGACACCCATGATGTGCAAAGTATTCGAACCAATGTCATTGATCTGCGCGCCCAGCAAATTTAGAAAGGTACACAGCTCCTGTACATGCGGTTCAGAGGCCGCATTGCGGATCTGGGTTTTTCCCTTGGCGAGTACAGCCGCCATCACCGCGTTCTCTGTGGCAGTCACACTGGCTTCATCCAAAAGAATGTCGGCGCCGCGCAGTTCAGTTGCTTCAATATCAAAGATGCGGTCATAATTGACTTTTGCGCCAAGTGCATGCAAGGCCAGGATATGCGTATCCAGGCGGCGGCGGCCAATGACATCCCCTCCCGGAGGAGGCAGGCGTACTGCTCCAGCGCGAGCCAGGACCGGGCCGGCAATCAGGATCGAAGCCAGGATGCGGCGACACAGGTCCGGGTCCAAATTTGAAGCGGTCAATTCACGGGTTGTAATCCGCCAGGTATTCGCATCCAATTCATCCACATGCGCGCCGATACTCTCGATCAGTTTTCGCATGGCGAATATATCCCGAATCTGCGGAATGTTATGAAGCACAACCGGTTCATCGGTCAATAAACAGGCGGCCAACAATGGCAATGCGGCATTTTTATTTCCGGAGGGGGTTATTTCCCCTCGCAGGGGAACCCCGCCTTCGATCACAAATTCTTCCATTTAATCTCCTTTATAAACTTGGTCATAAATTGCGGTTTTTTATTCACCTGATTCTGGCCGCTGGCGCGACGAGTCGGTTTTAACCGACTTTCACGAACTGAGGCAGGACTTCAGTCCGCTCTCTCAGAATAACAATCAGGATTGTAAGGCAGTTGTATGGATCCGCCAAAACATTACAGTTCACTTACATCCGGCACGAACTGTGCATCATACTACAATTGGAATTATAATGATTTCCCATGAATGCAACGCTGGTTTTTCCCGTACTGCTCGGATGGTTCGCCGGAATCATCATTAATTATCTGGCAGATGTTCTGCCTGTGACAAGGCGATTCAGCCGGCCGGACTGCCCGCAATGCCAGGCGCCCTTCACCTGGAGGAGCTATCTCCTTTTTCAGGCATGCGTCAACGGGCATAAACGCAGACCACGGCTTTGGATCGTACAATTTGCAATTCCGGCAATCAGCGTTTATACATGGTTCCAGCCTTCATCCAGAATTGGGTACGGACTCGGACTGCTTCTGATCGCCTACTTTGGCGTTATCTTTGTGATTGATATGGAACACCATTTGATCCTTCACCCCACCAGCATTTTCGGTTCTTTGCTCGGACTGGTGGTTGGTTCTGTTTCCAACGGGCCTGGCATCACCCTTTTAGGCGGACTGGGCGGTTTATTGATCATGCTTGCATTGTACTATTTCGGCGTACTTTTTTCACGTCTGCGGACAGCCCGCCTTCGAGCCCGAGGTCAGGAAGCGGACGATGAAGAGGCGCTTGGCGCCGGGGATGTGATCCTGGCCGCCATCCTGGGCTTTGTGCTCGGATGGCCGCTGATTTGGTTCAGCCTGTTATTAGGAATTCTGCTTGCCGGTGTTTTTGGTTTGCTGACGGTTATTTTTATGTTGGTCATCAAGAAATACAAGGAAAATGTGTTCATGGTCTTTATGCCTTATGGTTCATTTTTGATCCTCGCCGCTTTCTTCATTATCTTCCTTCCAAACTGGATCATTAACATAGTGCCAAAATAGGATTTGAAAATGCTGCTTAGATTGCGCTCTCTAGCGCATTTTCGGCGTTTGAGAATGCCGATTACGCTTTCGTGAAGAACGCCGATTACGCGCTTTCGTGAAGTACTGATAGTAATAAAAATAGGATGATCGTATGAACAGTTCACGACATAATAAAAAACAAAAATCCAACGGACAGGCGATGGTGGAGTTTGCGCTGGCGCTTCCAATTCTCCTTACCTTGCTTTACGGTCTTTTGGAAACCGGAAGGTTACTGTTCATTTATGCCTCCACAGTGACAGCCGCGCGCCAGGCTGTCCGCTACGGGTCAGCTACAGGCGAGAGCCCAAATGGAATGCCCTATTATATGGATTGTGGCGGCATTGAGGCCGCGGCGCGTCAGGTGGGCTTCATCAATACCTTTGAGAGCGTCACTATTTCCTATGATGGTGGTCTAGACAGTAATAACGGAAATCCTCTTCCATTAGATCCTGCTAATCCGACCTGTGGAAATTATACCGATGCAAATGTCCAAAATGGCGACCGAATCATTGTTGAAGTTACCGCGCAGTGGGTGCCGATTGTTTCCATCGTACCGCTTGAGCCTTTCACGATCACATCTCAAAGTGAACGCACCATTCTTGCATCTGTTTCCATTTCTGTGACCTCTGTACCGCAGGGCTGGCAAAACAGCGGCAATGGCATTCTTACTCTTTCTATCTCCGTTTCACCAACCACCTATTCGACAGTCGGACAAACGATCACATACACCTATACTCTGAAAAATACAGGCTCGGGAGATCTTTCCGCGCCATTTACAGTTACTGACAACGTGGCTGCCACCAATTGTTCGGGCGCGCCTGCCACACTTGCGTCTGGTGGCTCTTTTACCTGTACCGGCACATATCAGGTCACACAAAGCGACCTTGATACAGGTACAGTAACAAATACTGCGACAGCCTCAGCAAACGGGTCCCCTTCCAATACAGTTTCAAAAACAATAACAGCAATTCAATCGCCAGCGCTGTCCTTGAGCAAAAGCGCATCCCCAACTGCTTCATCCACCGTTGGCGCAATTATCACCTACACTTACACGCTCAGAAATACAGGAAACGTCAGCCTGACATCACCCTATGCAGTCGCTGACAATAAGATTGCAAGCGTAAATTGCTCAGGGGCAGCCAGCCCGCTGGCGCCTACAGCAACTACGACCTGCACTGCATCCTATTCGATCACAAACAATGATATTACCAACGGGTCTGTTGTTAATCAAGCAGTGGCAAGCGCCAAATTTAAGACAACAACGATTACATCCAACAACGCAACCGCGACGGTTTTAACTCCTCCGTTGGTGCTAGCGATCAGCGTCTCACCGCTTACGGCTACGCTTCCAAACCAGGTAATAACATACACCTTTTCGGTACTCAACAACAGTGCCTTCACCGCAAACTCATTAAGTGTTACCGACAGCAGGATAACGGTTACCTGCCCATCCACAACGTTAGCAGCGGGCAGTACGATCAACTGTACCGGTACATACACTGTCACCCAGGCGGATCTTGATGTCGGTGGCACGATCAGTAATTCCGCACAGGCTGCAGCAAATAATGGCTCCCCGATTTCTTCCAATACTGTAACAGCCAGTTTGGTAATTACACAAACCCCGGCTCTATCGGCTACGGTCAGCGGCACACCCTCACAGCCAACCTCCCCATCCATCACCCTGCCTGCCGGCACATTAATTACATATACCTACACTTTAACAAATACAGGCAACGTCACACTCACATCTCCATTTTCAGTGACTGACAATAAGATCACGATCACTTGTTCCGACCAAGCCAGCCTGGCTCCCGCGTCGACAAAAACCTGTTCGGGAACCTATACAGTTACAGCAGCCGACGTCGAGGCAGGCTCGATCATCAATACCGGAACTGCATCCGCTAAATTTAGCGCTCAAACAATCACATCCAGCCCAGCCAGTTTCACGGTCATCACATATTCCGGCGCACGCTTCAGCCTGGCTGTGACACAGAATAAGACTGTCGTGACGCCAGCCGATCTAACCATCACATACACGTATACACTCACCAACACCGGCGGTGTCACGCTTTCGAAGCCATATAGCATCACATCCAGCCTGCAATCCACCCTGCTCATTGCAGGTACAGGTGGCTCCGATACAACCACCTCGATCAGCTCGGATTGCACCTCAGCGGCCGCCAGCATTGCCCCAGGGATTTCAACCAATTGCACCTACACCTATACCCATCCATCCGGTACTGGCTCTTCAACCCTTGTGCACAGCACCTCTGCGGCAAGTATCGGTGGAACGCCTGTCACAAGCCTGCCGGCCTCGCTGACAGCCACTGTTTACAACTGCACGACCTCCAATTTTACAGCCGGTAGTTTAAGCACCC
>VGNE01000042.1 GCA_016866215.1 Chloroflexota bacterium
CGGCGCGATAAAAGTCTCTTCCGTTTGGGACTCGATTGGCTAAAGTACGCATTGAAGCATTCGCTAGACTTTCAACCCGTCTTCCTTTTTAGCCTGCCAGAGGTACCAACTCATGTACGGTAGAGAAAAATTGATATCAATTCAACATCGGATATTTTGGCGTGTATGGATGTAAAAATAGTGACATGGAAATGCCTGATTTCCCCGAGTACCTGTATCGGCAGGGAAGCACTAAAAAACCTTATTAATGGTGGGGCACTCATCTATGGAGCACACGGCAGCAATGTAGGAGAAGGTATCGTAGGCCATCCCGGGGATACGGAAGCCTTGCGCATGTTCGTGGCGGGATCGGGCTCCGCCGATACCTGGACCCTGACCCATTTCGACTGGAAGCGGCATCACGAAGGATATGCCGCTGTGGGGGATCCGATCCCTGTCGAGGAGGAAATTGCAAACGGTCTGGAGTTCTATGCAGGTAGTCACCCGATTCTGTATGTCTCCGAGTACAAACATGCCATGTATCCAACGGCAAATGCCTGCGAAGATTATCCATTTAACGTGGATTTGTTGGGAGGAGCATCATGTAATGTCAATCCTGAAGATTGCGCCAATTCAAAAGCGGGCAGGCTGGAGGTCGGTTTGCCTTATATTTCCCCGGACTATAACGTGGGGGAACTGACGGATCAGTTGATGGACGAACTACCGGGCTATCCGGGCGAGTATGCCTGGCATGGCATCTCCTTCGAGGATCTCGCTGACGGGAAAGAAATGTTCTGTGGGAGCCTTCCCCCTCGTGGGGACACGCTTAAGGATGAACCCTGTGCCGGGTCCATGGCTAACATGTGGTTCAACGAGGTCACGAGTCCATATGACCGTTAATCGGGAGGCGGTATGAAATGTAAAAATTGCGGTTTTGAGAACAGATCAAGCGTGAAATTTTGCGAGGAGTGCGGGCAGGCGTTGGACAAACCTGCGCGAATTGAGTCTGCGGTTAAACATGAAGGAATGACCTGCCCCTCTTGCGGGCGCGCCAACCGTCCTGACGTGAAATTCTGCGAGGAATGCGGGCAGGCATTGGACAAACCTGTGCGAGTTGCGTCTGCGGCTAAGCGTGAAAGCATAGCCTGCCCGTCTTGCGGGCATGCCAATCGCCCCGGGGTGCAATTTTGCGAGGAATGTGGTTCGGTACTTGCCCCCAAACAACGGGCAATTTCAGCAAAGAGAGGACAAACGCAAGGCGTGAATCCAATGGCAAATGTGGTTTGCCCCGCCTGCGGACACGGCAACCGCGCAGGCGTGCAGTTCTGCGAGGAATGTGGCGCCGTATTGACGGGCTCCAGAATGCGCCGCCTGGGGGCAGGTCTGATTTCCTTGAGGCGTAATCCAAAAAAGTTCGCCCTCGGCGCGCTCGCCTTCGCAATGGCTGTTCTTCTGATCGGTTTCGGAATGGACCGATTGCGATACCCCGTGACCAAAGGCGAAGCCAGGGACATGGCTGGCGCGATCATTGCGGCTTATTACCCCGAACTGGCGGATGTCGCGCCACGGGTGCAGGAAATTCAAGGAGGCGACGGGGAGCCGTTGCTGTCCTACTCCTATACCAAAACTGTCACAGCCCAGACGGAGGACGGAAGCGCATTGCAATTCACCGTGGGAGCGGTCGTGACCGTGGATCGAAAAACAGGGGATGTGGAAGTCATCACGATACGATGAAAATGACGCGCAGTTTCTTTGCCAGAGTAGAGACCCTGAGAGGAGAACAAAAATGATCTGCCCAAATTGCGAAAATAAAATTCCCGATAAAGCCAAAGTCTGCGGATATTGCGGGCATCGGCTGAAGGCGGGCGCGCCGGTTCAAGGAACGATTTCACAGCCAGTCTCTTCCCAACGCGGGATGCCGGTCTGGGCATGGGGCTTGATCGGGGGGTTGGTTGTATTTTTGGGCATTGCCATCTTTACCGTCGCAAACTTGAGGCGGGAAAATGCGCAAGAGCCCCCTCCACCCACAACTCTTCCTCCCGCGATCATCCCGACACAGGTGCCTCTCAGGCCGACTGCAACTCCAATCCTCCCGACGCCGACGCCGGAATTATTTAAGGTATTTTGGGCATTCGACGATGATATTAGTGAAACCGAGTTTTATGAGTGGGAAAGCGAAGCCTGTTCGTTCAACTTTAATAGCGGTGAATATCACATCGTTGTTAAAGCGGCTAATTTGCAGTGTTTACCAACAACGGATTTTACTCTTGGAGGAGATGGTTACAGTTACGTTGAGACAAAGGCGAGAATAGTCGAAGAAATCGCGTACTGGCAGTATGGTCTAATATTCGGCTTTAATGATATGGACAATTATTATGGCTTTAAAATAGACAGCGATAGAGAATATCGCTTAGAGAGGGAAATCAACGGAGAGCGTGAGACGCTTATTGACTGGACCCAATCAGGGTATGTGAACTCTGGAAATGCCACCAATGATTTGTATGTTTGGTTTACTGATACCCAGATAGAGCTATATATCAACGGCCATCGCGTTGACAGCTACTCTGATGATGACAGGATGCCAGCTGGTGGAGTGGGAGTAATCGTGGGGGCATACGAATCGCTCAATGTACATGTCGCGTTCGATTTTTTTTCGGCAGGGGAAGGGCCCTGAGGCGGGCATGTGTTTAAAGCGGAGTGTCAAAACAAAGATAGGAATCACACAGTAAAGGAAACCCATCATGAAATGCCCCAATTGTTCCAATGAAGTCCCCGATAAAGCCAAAGTATGCGGATATTGCGGGCATAGGCTGAAGGCGGGTGCGCCTGAGACCGAGCCGAAGAAGACCAGAGAGCCTGTTACTACCACAGGCGCAGCGCCGGGCTGGAGGTGGGGAATCATTGCAGGCGTAGGCGCAATTTTTTGCCTTGTTATCCTTGCGGGCGCGGGTTACTGGCTGCTGAAGTTCAGGGTACCGGCGGCCAATGAGCCTCCTGCTCCAAGCTTCGCGCCAACGCTGCCTTTGCCTCCCGCGGCTGTCCAATCAACGCAACAAACGAATTGCAACGAAGCCCGGTTTATTTCCGATTTGAACGTCCCTGACGGCACCACCATGACGCCGGGCCAGACTTTCACCAAATCCTGGCGAATTAAAAACGTTGGGACCTGCACCTGGACGACGGATTACCTTATTGTTTTCTCGGGCGGCGACCGAATAACAGGAGCGGACAGTCAGGCCCTGCCGGGCAACGTCGCGCCAGGGCAAGAAGTGGATCTATCCGTTAATTTGGTCGCGCCTGAAGCCGAGGGAAATTATATTGGGGAATATGCGCTACAGGATGCCAATGGGGGAAAATTCATCGGCTTTACTGTGAATATAAGCGTCCAAGCCGCACCGACGAGACAGATCGCATACGTTGCCGAGCTGGACGGCAAGAGGGCAATTTATACTGTGAACCTGAACGGCAGTGATATACGATTGTTGGCAGAAGATGGGGACGATCCCGATTGGTCGTCGGATGGAAGAAAGGTCGCGTTTGTATCCTACCGTGACGGAGGGCATATCTATGTCATGGATGCAGATGGCAATAACCAGACGCGGCTTACGAATAATTCCAGTTACGATATTTGTCCGGCTTGGTCGCCGGATGGTCAACAAATCGCATTTGTGTCAGGCCGCAATGGCAATTATGAGATATACATCGTCAACGCGGATGGCAGCGGCGAGAGACGCATCACCAACAACCCTGGCAACGATGATTGTCCCCTCTGGTCGCCGGATGGAGAACAGCTCTTATTTGTCTCTGACCGCGATGGTAATTATGAGATCTATGTTGCGAACGTCAACGGGAGCGGTGACATGCGATTAACCAAAGATCCTAAAAGCGACGGATCGCCCGACTGGTCGCCAGATGGACGGAAAATCGTTTTTGCATCCGACCGCGATGGAAATAATGAAATCTATACGATGAATGTAGATGGCACGGCTGTGACCCGGTTGACGAATAACACCGGTTCCAATTTTTACCCTCGATGGACGCCGGATGGTCAGAGGATTGTGTTTGTATCAGATGGTGTTTATGTAATGAATGCGGATGGCAGTAACCGGATGCACTATTACACTGGCGGTGTCCCAAAGTGGTCGCCGGACGGGGACTATATTGCATTTGTTGATAATCATATCGGTGAACTGAACCTATATGATCTCTACGCGGCGAATTCCGATGGAAGTAATCAGGTGCTTTTGGTGGAAAATGTCTCCTACCAATTTGATTGGTCGCCATAAATCAATGCGGTGAAATAGCAGTATCCGATATTCAAGGAGTCAAATCATGAACTGCCCGAATTGCGAAAACAAAATCCCGGATAAAGCCAAAGTATGCGGATATTGCGGATATCGGTTGAAGGCGGGCGCGCCGGTTCAAGGAACGATTTCACAGCCAGTCTCTTCCCAACGCGGGATGCCGGTCTGGGCATGGGGCTTGATCGGGGGGTTGGTTGTATTTTTGGGCATTGCCATCTTTACCGTCGCAAACTTGAGGCGGGAAAATGCGCAAGAGCCCCCTCCACCCACAACTCTTCCTCCCGCGATCATCCCGACACAGGTGCCTTCGCTTACGCCATTATCCCCAACAAATACTCAAGAAACAGACACGCAGACCCAGTATCAGAGCGTCTTTACTCTCGAAGACGACGATTGGATAAACTGGAGCGCAGGAAAAATTATCGAGCCCTATCTATTGCTTATGACAAGTGACGGCGAGATGTATATCTTTGATCTGGAAAGCCTGGATCAGGGAGGGCACGCAATTATTAACACATCGCAAGCGGTCAACGAACTAAATTTCGGCGATTATCAAGGTATGATCGCCACAAAAGGCTATCTATATCTATTTGGACGTCATGGGCTGATGACGCTAGATGTAGGCGATCCGCTAAGACCGAGAATCCTGAATCAGGAAAAAACGGGGTGGATAAGTAATATGACATCGGCAGGGAATCTGCTAATCGGCGTTGGGCATGGCTCAATTTATTTTTATTCTTTGAATAATCCGACATCCCCAAAACTGATCGAGGTTTATTCGGCTGATGACGAAAAAGAGTATTTTTGGTCCGTGGCTGTATCCCAAAATGTGCTCTATACTGGCAGTTGGTGGGAGGACAATAATCCCGAACGCGACATGCTCGGGATTTTCGATATCACCGATCCCAACAGCCCAATCGAAATTGGCAGCCAATGGATTGAAGAGACTCCCTATCATCTGATCGTGAAAAACGATCTGCTTATTGCTTGCGGAGATCTGCCAATTACGCTATGGGATATTTCCGACCCACGTCACCCTGAAAAACTGGATAAAACTTATGACTATTCTGGACGCCTCTGTTTTTTTGATGACAACCGGATATTGCTGGGCTATGGAAACGCGCTGCGCCTGACTGGTCAGTCTCTTGATTATTTTGCGATACCTGATGTAGACACCGGCTCCGGTTCGCCGTTTTTCGGCGACGCATCCGAAAATTGGGCGGTCTTGCCTGGGGATGGGAAGGCTGAAATCATGCGTCGTTTACCCTAACAAGGAAGGACATGATTATGCAATGCACCAACTGCGGGAATGAAATCCCCGATAAAGCCAAAGTCTGCGGTCACTGCGGGCATCGGCTAAAAGCAGATCCAGGGATCCCTGCTCAATCAACGGTGGTAAAACAAGGCATACCAAACTGGGCTTGGGGATTGGGAGGTGCCCTGGTTACATTAATCGCTGGAATCATCCTCGTGTGGGCGGGTTCGTCTAGCGAAAACCGTTCGGCAATTATACAAAACCAGCCCGATTTTACAGCGATGTCTTCTTCGACTCAGATACCCACAATAGCAAGCCGCGCATCCATTCAAAGCTGCGAGAATAGATTTCTATATCGGCCGTTTATTGGAAAGTTCTCATTGTTGAACGTCTTCGACCACGAATATCCCACACAAGAACGGAATAAATCCATTGTGACTTGGCGGGGGGAAAGAAGCGCAAATATAGGATATGATGGCCATCCAGGTATTGATTGGGAAATGCCCGAAGGAACTCCTTTGCTTTCCGCAGCGGAGGGATGGATTAGGTTTGCTGGAGAGGAAGTTGAGCCTGAATGCCTTGGAAGTCCTCCATGCCCGGCAGGAAATGTCCCTTGCAAGACTGTGGTGAAACGAGTTATTGTAGACACCCGCTCCCACGGAAAAGATGGCGCCTGGGAGGGATATTTGATAGCCTATTACCATCTGAGCCAAATTGATGTGGCGGAAGACCAAAAAGTTCAAGTGGGACAGCAAATCGGTTTATCAGGACAGACCGGTTGCGCCTCATCACCACATCTCCATTTTCAAGTCTTGTGGTCTGATGCAAATGGGAACTGGAGCGCCGTTGATCCGTTTGGATGGAGTGGCAGCGTTGACATACCTTTGGATCCATGGGCGTCAAACCCATCCGGAGCAGTAAGTTGTTATCTTTGGCTGGATGAGCCTTAGGAATTGCGTCGTGCGATTCCACGCGACGCCCAGCCAATTATCAAGGAGAAAACCATGGTCTGCCCAAATTGTGAAAACAAGATTCCCGATAAAGCCAAAGTGTGCGGATACTGCGGTTATAAATTCAAACACGCTGGAGTGACCCAACCCCGAAATACGCCTGCGACTCGCAGTATCCTAGGCTGGGCCTGGGGCTTGGGAGGCGCATTGATCGTAGTGATTATTGGAGCAATCCTGTTGTTTCCGGAATTATCGCTTACACCTTCCGCGGAGGAGGCGCCAGCCCTGCCAGCGGCGCAACCAGAACCGACAACGATAAGTTTTCCCCCGCCCACATCCATCCCTCCGACAGAATCGCCAACGACACCCACGACCGACACATCATCCGACATAAAGGTACTGATCGCGGATCATTTTGACGATCCGACCAGCGGTTGGACCACAGGCAGCGATAAAAACCACGACGGCAATTATTATGACGGAGGGTATCGTCTTTCCGTATTCGGCACTGATTCGTGGCATTACATACAATATTTACAAGGCGATTCCCGGGGTAACTTCAATGATTTCACCTTGGAATTTGACCTGTCTTCAACATCAAACAGCGGTTTTGGCGGGATTGTTTTCCGCCGTTCGGCCCCGTATAATTTTTACGTATTCGAAGTTTCGCCGAACGGCTCTTTCGCCCTGCACCGGGCAGATCAAGCAAGTAGAGAAACATGGAAAATATTGATCGATTGGACGTCTTCGAGACTCATCGCTAGGGGACAGACGCCGAATGTTCTCAAAGTATCCGTTTCTGGAGAAACGATTTCCCTTTATGTCAACGGTCAGTTTCTAACATCCGCGCAGGATGGGACGTATGACAGCGGGTGGATCGGACTCTTTGCCGCGCGAACCCCGGATGACTACAGGAACGGAATCACAGCGGGTTATTTCTTCGACAACGTAAGAATGACTTATCCTTGATTCACGTTCGAGATTTGATCTCTTACGATAATGTTGCGGGCAGTGAGAACCTGCCCATAAAATTACCGGGTCAAACCCGCATCACCCTCACCGATACCGGCTCACTGATCTCCTCCAACTCCAACGTCCGAAAACAGCATCGGTCATATTCTAGCGGATATGCCAGCCCTCTTGAGGTCTCGGTAATTCCACAGCACCTGCCAGATGCGCAGCGCGGCTTCGATTTGGATCTTGAACGACATTTTGGATTTGCCAAATTTGCGGTCGGCAAAATAGGTGGGTGACTCGCCGATTCTGAATTCGAGACAGTGGGTCAGGTAGATCATTTCGACGAGGAAGATGTATCCGCTGGAATGGATGCGTTCGAAGGGAATCTGTTTCAGGGTCTCCGCGCGCCTGTGAGCCGAACATGATGACCTTAACGGGCTGTCCCAACTCTTTGGTCAGCCGTTCACGGACCTCTCTTGCAAGTCTGAGCGCACGCACTCGCGGGCGGAATTTCCTGTTCATACGTTTATTATAATCCTACTTACCCGCTTTACTTTTTTGTTGTTCTTATTAACTCGCCTTACGCAATGTCATTCTGAGCGTAGTGAAGAATCTCTGAGATTATTGTAGAGACCCTTCGCTGTCGCTCAGGGTGACATGAATGTGAGTTATTAATTGTACCGTTCCACTTTACGGATGACCATTACCACTTTGCCTTTGATCTCCAGGGCTTCGGTCTTTTTGAGCATGATCGGCTTCATGGTTGGGTTTGCAGGTTGCAGACGGTAACCGTCCTTTTCCTTGTAATAATATTTAAGAGTGGTTTCATTGCGGTCTGATAGCCAGACAGCCACCATTTCGCCATTGCGCGCATCCTCTGTCGGTTTGAGGATGATGATGTCGCCGTCATTGATCATGGCGTCTATCATGGAGTCCCCCTGAACTTGCAGGGCGAACAACTCTTTGCCTTTTTCTTTTCCTGGCATGAGTGAACTTGCGATCTCTACAGAGTCTTCGGGAGTGAAGGAGCCGAAATCTGCATTTGCGGGAACGGGGATGGGTTCGCCTGCCTGGATGACTCCTAGTATAGGCACGCGGAACATGTCACCGAGGGGGGTATTACCGGTCAGGCGCATCCCGCGAGAAATCTTGCGATCGCGTTCGATGTGACCGGTTTTCTCAAGCTGATCGAGATAATAATTTACAACCGATGTGGATGAAATATTACAATGCTCGCCTATTTCGCGGATTGAAGGGGGGTGTTTATGTTCGCGTTGATAGGATGCAATAAAATCCAGAATTCTCTGGTGGCGTTCGCCTAACCCTTTGCTCTTTCGGACCATCATCATCATTTTATGCCTCCTGCCAGATACCTGGCACAGCCGAGCATTCTTCGCTCATTTGTGCTACAAATAATACTCGAACGTCTGTTCTGTGTCAAGGATTTGATGATGTCAGAATCTGGGCACTAGACCCAGGTGCGGCGGCGCATCCAGAAGAACATAAAGACCGGGGTCAGCAGCATCAGGCCCAGGGTCCCATAAAAGATCGTTGGTAGAGTCCAACTTGCGTAAGGGGGATTCGCCGCGAAGAAATTCATCCCAAAGAAGCCGGTCACAAAAGTCAAAGGCATGAAGAGGGTGGTGATGATGGTCAGGGTCTTCATAACTTCGTTCATGCGGTTGTTGATGACGGAAAGATAAGTGTCCAGCGCACCGCCCACGAGATCGCGCAGACTTTCGTTCACCTCATGCAGGCGCACGAGATGGTCGTAAATATCACGGAAGAAGATGCGGTCTTTGCGATCAATGACCTGGTAATCGTCACGCGCCATTTTGTTGAGCACTTCACGTTGGGGAAGCAGGATGCGGCGCATGGCAAGCAGAACCCGTTTGAGTGTGAATAGTCTTGCAAGTGTTTGTGAGCTGGGACGGTCAAAAAGCTGGTCTTCTATAATATCTATTTCCTCATCTATTTTTTCGATGACCGGCATGTAGTTCATCACGATTTCATCAATGATCTTGTAAAGCAAATGATCTGCGCCGTCCTGCGCGTAGCGTGGATCGCGCTGGCTTGTACCCCATGTTTCATCTATGGATGTTATGGGATTGTCATGATGCGTGATGACGTAATTGCGTCCGAGGAAGATATCCAATTCATCGATTTCTGTGTCCCAGGATTCAGTGTCTTTTACCAGGCGCATGTAATTTAAAACAATATAAAGATAATCGCCCCAATCATCTATTTTGGGTGCGTGAGTCTCCTGTAATGCATCATCTATGGCAAGATGGTGGAACCCGAAACTTTGCAAAATGGGCAGCGCTGTTTCAGGCGGTTCTGACATAAAGTCAACCCATAACATGCCGCGCTTGTCACGCAGAAGGCGGGAGAACTCTGAAGGGGGAATATCGGAGCGGACAGGCCTACCGGGTGTGTAAAAGAGCGTGCGCATCATGATTAACCTCCAAAAAATGTGGATACTTTACTATTTTCAAGGATAAATTCAATTATATTTAAGTAAATATTGAGATTATTGATTTCCTACTTGACAAAATTAAAAAAAAGCCTATAATTTCATTAGAAACGTAGAGAAAATATTGAGTTTTCGGTTTTGGCAACTTGTTTTCCTTTTGATTTACAAATGGAGAATTACCATGAACAATTTTCAGACTGAAGATTTACTGGAACTGGCTAAAGAGAGAAACCATAAAGATGTGGATTCTCAATTAGCCTGGAAAACCATGCAAGGTACCTCTTTTAATCGGTATCGCTGGCTGGCTGCCCTTGGAGCCTGGATGGTTGCAAAAGGTGAAAAACTGCAGGCTCGTTATACTGCAACTTTGCAAACCAACCAGTTGGGGTATTCACAAGGCAAAGCCAAAAAAGCTAGAGCGTAGGATATTTTACAAAATATAACCCATTAAGTTGCCACCTCATAGGAGAAATGAAACCATGCGACCAGCACCCACCATCTGCCCGATCTGCCAATCTGAATTGGAAGTTACTCGATTACACTGCTCCTCTTGTGATACTTCCATTGAAGGTCATTTTGCAATGGGACAGTTTTCAAATTTGACTCCCGAACAATTGGAATTCGTTTTCACCTTCGTGCGCTGCGAAGGCAAGATCAATCGCATGGAGCAGGAGGTTGGGTTGTCGTATCCAACCATTCGCAATCGGTTACATGAGGTCATCCGCGCCTTGGGCTATGAACCTGGCAAGGATGAATCTCCGGAAATTGACGCTGACAAAAGAAGCAGTGCCATTGCTGACCTTGAAGCCGGCAGGATCACTGCGGATCAAGCCATGCGCATTTTGCGCGGTGAAGAGGAGTAAACCATGTCCAAAACTATTTCTGCAGGGCCTGCACCAAAGATAATAATTGAATCGATCGGCGGCGATCTCAGCCTGGTCGGCTGGGAGGGGGATGACATCCTCCTAAAAGCCGATGATGATGTAATGCATGTCAGCCAGGATGGCGACCAGGTCAATCTCTCCTGTGATGACGATCTTTCCTTGCGAGTGCCCCAAGCCGCTTCCATCCTTATCAATAAAATTGGCGGGGATGCATCCATTCGAGGCGTGATGGGCGGCATTGAACTGAAAGAGATCGGGGGTGACCTTTCGATCCGTGATGTGGATTCTGTCTCGATTGATACGGTTCATGCCGACTTTAGCCTGCGAGGCGCGAAGGGGCATTTGTCCATCAAAAGCGCCAACAGCGACGTATCCATCCGTGATGTGGATGGAAATGTAAGCCTCGATACGGTGGCCAATGACCTTGCTTTGCGTGATGTTCGTGGAAATGTCAACGCGAATGTAGCCGAGGATGTGGTCATGTATTTGAATCCACAGGCTGGTAACGTGTATTCGGTCACGGCAGGTGACGATATTCTACTGGTCATGCCTCCGAAGGCCAATGCCAAACTGACACTCAATGCAGATCAAATTGATGTCGATTGGAAAGGGGTTGAGAAAGATGAAGATGCCGCCAGTCGTGTGATTACCCTCGGGGATGGTTCAGCCACAATGGCTTTGAATGCGGGAGGTGACATCCGTGTCAGCAATAAAGCGGATGCCGGTGAATCCGCTGAGGACTTTGGTAACTTCGCAGGCATTGGCCTGGATTGGTCAGGTTTTGGCGAGCGGATTTCACGTCATGTAACAGAAGCAACCCAACGCGCCCAGCGTAAAGTGGAGGAAGCGGCGCGCCGTATTGAAAATAAGACTCGTGAGGCAGAACGACGCTCCCGCCGCGGCAGAGGTGGTTTGGAAATTGGTCCTTGGAATTGGGACTTCTCACCAAAAGGTGTACCAATGCCGCCCAAGCCTCAAGCATCTGACCAAGAGCGCATGGTGATCCTTAAGATGTTACAGGAGAAGAAGATCACCTCAGAAGAGGCTGAAAAATTATTGACAGCCCTGGAAGGAGGTTCGTAATGTCATCTCAAGAACGCAGGAAAATTTTACAGATGGTTGCGGATGGAAAGATCAGCGCAGAGGAAGCCGCGACGTTGATGCGAGCATTGGGAGATTCTGCAGAGGAGGAGATAGAAGTCATCAAAGCAAGCACAGCTCCCTACGGGGGACCAACCGCGGGTGGACGCGAAGCGAGAAGCGATGCTCCAGAGTTTGAGGAAGTCCGCAAACGCGCACTGCGATTCGCCATGATCCCGCTTTGGGTCGGAGTCATCTTCACGGTGTTGAGCGCATGGGCTATGTTTTCCATCCAACACGCGCAGCGTGCGGGCTTGAACTTCTGGTTTTTTTGTATGGCCATGCCGTTTGTGTTGGGTATTTTGCTGATCGCGATGGGAGCGGGGAGCAGGTCTGCGCGTTGGTTGTACGTGAACGTGGATCGCTCACACCAAAATGAGTGGCCGAGAAATATTACGATTGCTCTGCCTCTTCCGCTTGGATGGGTAAGCTGGTTTTTGAAAAATTTTGGCTCGCACATCGAAGGCTTAAAACGAACAACAGTGGATGAAGTAGTTATGGCGATCTCAATGGCGAAATCCATCACAGAACCGTTGATCATTAATGTGAATGATAGCGATGACGGTGAGCGTGTGCAGGTATTTATTGGATAAAAATGGAAACGATTAAAAAGAAACCCTTACTAAGCGGATTGTTGATCCTGTTTTTGACGGCGATGATCTTCGCCAACATCGGCGGCGGTATGTATGAATCTTTGATGCCGCTTTACCTCAAGGACTTAAACGCTTCGATTACCCAGATTGGTTTATTTTTTACCCTGGCGCAGATCGTGCCATTGCTTTTGCAAAT
The DNA here is from genome assembly GCA_016866215.1 of Chloroflexota bacterium. Lineage (GTDB taxonomy): Bacteria > Chloroflexota > Anaerolineae > Anaerolineales > Villigracilaceae > Villigracilis. The sequence continues at coordinate 12,732 of VGNE01000042.1, forward strand.
TTTGGGCGGCTGGGTTTCTGATACGTTGGGCAGGCTGCGTGCGATTGCAATCGGAAGCGTATTTGGTGTGATCGGTTTTATTCCTCTCATTCTGGCGGATACGTGGCAGTGGCTTTTGCTGGCCGTGGCAATTGGGGCAGTGGCGCGAGCGCTGGTTGGACCTAGCTTTGATGCGTTCATTGCGGAACATTCAAGCGAGGAGAATCGCGGCAAGGTCTTTGGAATCTCACAGGCAATCTTTTTGATTATTTCTGTAGTGGGACCTCCGCTGGGCGGCTGGCTGGCTGGGACATACGGCTTTAAGTTGATGCTGTTGGTGGCTGGCATTTTTTACTTTATTGCGATGCTGATGCGTTTAAGCATGGCGCGTGAGGCGGCAAAAAGCGTGTCTGCGAAGACGGATAAACTTACGTTCGATGGTTTGAAAATCAACCTGCGCGCCATGGTCGCCCTGGTTTTTTCAGGCGGGCTGATCACCTGGATGTTGATCACAGACGGCTTGCGAGACACTTCCTTTCAGTTGTCCGGGAATCTTTTTCCTGTATATATGCAGGAGATCGGCGGGCTTTCTCTGCAACAGATCGGCTGGGTCATGTCGTTTTTTGGCTTAGCCATGATGTTGACTACCATCCCCGGCGGCTGGCTCTCGGACAAGGCCGGCGAGCGGGTGGGGATTGCAGCTGGAATGATCTTATTGTCCAGTGCTTTGTTCGTTCTGGTCAATATCCCTGCAGGTATCAAGTGGATGTATTATTTGGGTTGGGGCATTGCGGGCATGGGCGCGGGTATTTCTACTCCTGCCTATCAATCTCTCATTAGCAAGGCTGTGCCTCAGAAAAATCGCGGCATGGCATTTGGCTTGTTCAGCACCAGTTTGGGGATCATCTCACTGCCTGCCCCGTGGATCGGCGCGCAGATGTGGGAGCGCGTCAGCCCGACATTTCCATTTACAGTGACTGCGGTGGTTTTATTACTGTCAGTCATCCCTATATGGCTGAAATTCAAACTTCCCAAAGCTGAAACCCAAGGGACGGAAGAGTCAGCGGATGAGGGTGTATCTGTTGTTGCAGGCTATATTAAATAGTTTCGTTCGTTTGGGATTTGCACTCCAAACGAATGGAAAATAGATAGGAGATGAAGAACATGGCAAACAGCGAAGAGAGAATGAAAATCCTGAAGTTGATCGAGGAGGGAAAGATCAGCGCCGACGAAGGGTCAAAGTTGCTGTCCGCATTAAGCGAAACGCGCCGCGGGATTCCCACACCGCCGCGTCCGCCTGGAGCGGGGGGTGGTGCGCGCTGGCTGCGTATCCGCGTGACGGATACTCGCACAGGCCGATCAAAGGCATCTGTTCAAATCCCGCTTGCGTTAGTAGACGCAGGCATGAAGATCGGCGCTCATTTTGCACCCGAAGTGCAGGGCGTGGATATGTCTAATGTAATGGAAGCTTTGCGTATGGGTGTAATGGGCAAAATTATCGACGTGGTTGACGAAGAAGACGGCGAACATGTTGAAATTTTTGTCGAATAGTTTATCAAGAAAGGCGAGTGTGACATGACGTTCAACCTTTGTAAATTGTTGCAATAACCCGTTTTTTATTGATAACGGCGAATATTTGGTGCTGAAAGTGTGCCTCTTTTCAAACGCAGAAGGGATCGCCTGTGAATGAAAGTCAGGTTTTCAATCTGGTGTGTTTGACAACTTATGTTTGGCAATTGGGGAACCGTCTGTTATAAACTTGGCAATAGTTTATATGTGTTACGAGCACAAAATCGGAGAATAATACATGGAAAAAACTTCTATAAAACGCCCCACTGGTATGTTTGGTTTTACCATCGTCTGGCTCGGACAGATCATCTCCGTGCTTGCCAGCGCAATGAGTCAGTTCGGTCTCACGATTTTCATGTTCCAGAAAACAGAAAGCGCCACCGCGCTTGGCCTGATGCAGGTCTTCTTTATCACCCCCTTCCTGCTGATTTCCCCGGTTGCCGGCGTCATGGTGGATCGCCACAACCGCAAACTCATGATGATGGTCAGCGACATGGGGGCGGGCATCGCCACCATTGTGATCCTCATTTTCCAATGGCTGGGCATCCTTGAGTTCTGGCATTTGTATTTTGCCTCCATCATCTACGGCCTCGGCATGGCGTTTCAGTGGCCTGCCTATTCCGCCGCCATTACCACCATGGTTCCAAAGGAACAATACGGCCGCGCCAATGGCATGATGTCATTGGTCGAAGCGGGGCCGCACGTGATTGCCCCCCTGCTCGCTGGCGCATTGCTTCCCATCATTGGCCTGACCGGCGTTCTGCTTTTTGATGTGGTCACGTTTTTGCTTGCCATCGGCGCGTTGATGATCGTCCATATCCCCCAGCCTCCGCGCACAGAGGAAGGCGAGCATGGGAAGGGCGGTATCTGGAAGGAAGCCGCCTACGGTTTCAAATACATCTTTGCCCGCCCGAGCCTGCTGGGCTTGCAATTGATCTTCTTTGTCGGCAACCTCTTCGCTGGCATCGGCTTCACCCTGCTTGCCCCGATGGTTCTCTCCCGCACCGGCAATGATAGTCTCATGCTTGGTTCGGTACAGACGGCTGGCGCGGTCGGCGGGGTGGTGGGCGGTATTCTGATGAGCGCCTGGGGCGGTTTCAAACGCCGAGTGCATGGCGTTCTCCTCGGGTGGATGCTCTCCGGGCTTGGCATGTCAATTATCGGTTTGGCAGGAGGCTTGCCAATCTGGATCACAGGCGCAATCTTCACTTCCATCGTCGGGCCTTTGGTCAACGCCTCCAACCAGGCTATCTGGCAGTCCAAAGTCGCGCCGGATGTGCAGGGGCGCGTCTTCTCCGCGCGCCGTCTCATCGCCTGGTTTACCAATCCGATCTCGCCGATCATCGCAGGCACCCTGGCAGACTTTGTCCTCGAGCCGCAAATGCGTGTGACCAGCACGCTCTCCGAAACATTCGGATGGCTGGTTGGCACAGGCCCTGGCGCGGGTATGGGCTTGATCATTTTCTTCTGCGGCTTTGGCGGCATTCTCGCTGGCCTCGCTGGATACTTCATCCCGGCCATTCACAACGCGGAGGCCATCCTGCCCGACCACGATGCGCTTCCAAAAGCGGAAGCAGTTCCGACCCGATAAAATGATTTGACGTAAAAGCCGGGCGAATGTTGTCGCCCGGCTTTTTTTCTTCGCCTCTTTCGCTAACCGTAGGCCTGCGTGGTGTGCCTGAACATTTCCTGCCTGAAAAAGGAGGCGCTCCGTGTAAATGACAGTATACACATCACTGATTACTGGACTCTTTCCCCTCATGCCTCGCTCTCAACCAGCCGTTCAAGCTATATTTCACTACGCGTTCATTGCCTTCGAATAATTTTTTCAAATTGGGGCGCAGCGCCAGGATGAGCAAGACCTCTGCGCCAACGCCATACCAGACGTCGCTCCAGGGCAACAGTCCCTGCGAGGCGCGGACGGCGAAGATGATGATGGCGAATAAGGCCACGGCCATCGTAGTCACCGAAGCGATGCCAAGTGTGAAGAAGGTCAACATGCCGAGCGGCAGGATGATCAGGATGGAGGCAGGCCAAAGCCCCATGGCGCCGCCGACGGAGGGCGCTCCGCCCGCGCCGCCGCGCAAGCGAATGAATTTTCCATTTTCATCACGCTCGGGCAAAAAGATCGAATGGTTATGTCCAAGGATGGCGGCCAGCGGGGCAAGCACATGCACCCAGTGATGATCGGGGGTGAGCCATTGTGCAATCCATACGGCTCCCGCGCCTTTCAGTATATCCAGTATGGCGGTTGCGATTCCCGCCCAAAACCCTGCAGCGCGCATAGCGTTCGTTCCGCCCGTCCTGCCGCTTTCCACCTCGCGAATATCTTTTCCTGTTTTCAATTTAACGATCAACAATCCAAATGGGATCGAGCCAAATACATACGCCAAAAGGATAATCCCAAGGTTGATTACAGTTTGCATCAAAACTCCTCCGGTAGATTACGTCATTACAATTCCTGATGGCCGGGTCGGTCGAAACCAGCGCACCTGTTCGAGCCTTGTAATGATGAAGTGTAGTCATAAAAACACAGAAACTTTAAGATGGTTGCTTGTTATACGACCTGCAAAGGCACTTCAAGAAAACCGCCATTTTCGATCCAAAAGCCGCGGGCGCGCCACCTACTGTCCACGCGGGCGAGGATGATGTGGATAACTGCATAGGCGGCCTCCGCGATATCGGTGGGCGAAACAGTTTCAGGTCCGGTTGGATGCGAGTGAAAGATGGCGAGCAAATCCATTTGATTGGATTCGATCCATTCAAAGGCATGCAACTGCTCAATCGGATCCATCACGTATCGCAACGGACTTTGGGCCTGATTCGTCACCTCTAGCACTGCTTCCACTTTTGAATCGCGCCCTGCCAAAAGTCCGCATGATTCCAGAGGCGCATGCGAATCAACATAGGCGATCATCTTTTGAAGTTGTTCTTTTGAAAGGCGAAGGGTTTGCATTGCTATAACAAAAACACAGTAGTCCATGCCAGTCCCACGATGATAGCTGGAGCAACCATTGCGCGGCGCCAGGGAATATTTTCTGCAAGGTCGACAGATAACAACGTCAGCGCATAAAACGGGCCTGTGAGCGCGAGTCCGAATTGAATGGGGGTAAGAGGCCAGTAATGCAAACCTGCGCTGATCTGCGCGCAAATCAAGCCGATGCCGATTGCCCAGGGAAAATCCCAACGATCTGTGCCGTCAAGATGCAGGGTGCGAAGACAGATCAATCCTGCAAACAGAAAGACCGCCGGAACCAACACGAACATGCGCGCGCCTGAAAACCGAAGCGAGGTGGCAAGGATGAGGAAGAGGGCATAAGCCAGCGCCGTGAGTCCCGCGCGTGCCAGCGCATAAGTCGGTGTGGATGGATCAACGGTGATATATTCCGCCATAAAAACAGCCACGAGCAAAACTGAGCCGAATGCAAATCCCACCCACCATAACCTGCCGTCTGGAAGGAGAGCCAGCAGCGCGCCGATCACATAAGTTGTGATCGTGGGGAGCATTAGATGCTCAAAGGTTGTTTTTTTCTCAAGTGTGGGATGGTTGCGGATCAGCCAGTCCATCCCTGCGGCTGTCAACGCTGCGGCGAGAAGGGTCATGAATGTGCCAAGTGTGAGCGGCAAGGCATAATAGAAACCGGGCAAGGAAAGGGTCAAAGTCAGGCGGGGGGATTGGATGAGTCTGGTCAGCGCAAAAGTCAGTAAAACAGACGCGATCAAAACACCAATACGATCTGCAGAAGGCAGGCTGGAACGGTTCGCTTGCATGAAAAGATTGTACCTGCGCGGGCGCATGAACGCAAGCAGGGGTATGGTAAAATCAAAACGTTATGGAAGTTTCACGAATAGAAAATCTCCCACCGCCGCCAGGTATTATTAATTCCATCAAAGCAGGCTTTGACATAATCGCTTCTCACATGACTGCGATTCTGATACCGCTCTTGTTAAACCTGTTCTTCTGGCTTGGTCCACGCCTGCGAATGGACACGCTCTTCAACTCGATCAAAAACGATGTGGTCATGATCTGGCAAAGAGGCGGGGTGCCAGCACAGGATATTCAAGGTTTTCTGGATTTGTACGAACGTACAATTCCACACATTAATCTGTTCTGGATCTTACGGACGCTACCGATCGGGATTTCAAGCCTGCTCCTGCCTCAGGAGTCATCTGCCACCCCATTGGGTGTGCCCACCATTTTGCAGGTCAGTGGTTTAAGCCTGCCTGCCTGGATCTTCCTGCTCACATTGCTCGGCTGGATCGGCGGCGGACTTTACTTCCGCAGTGTGGCATGGATTGCAATTCCGGCCACAGACCAAACTGGCATACGCTCTTCCAGCGCCATCTTGCAGACTATTCTTATTTCCATATTTTGCATACTGTTTTTGATCATGGTCGGTTTTCCGCTTTTCACAATACTGTTTTTGGTGCTTCAGTGGAACGCATTTCTTGCAAACTTATTCGTTTTGTTTCTCAGCCTGGCCTCCATGTGGTTGATCGTACCTATATTTTTTTGGCCGCATGGGGTTTTCGTGAAGAAACAAAATGTCATCACATCCATCCTTAGCAGTATCCAACTGACCCGCTTTACACTTCCCACAAGCAGTATGTTCGTGCTGGCGTTTTTTCTGCTTTCCTTTGGTTTGAACTATTTGTGGAACATTCCCCCGGAAGATTCGTGGATGACCCTGATAGGCATTTTTGGTCATTCTTTTGTCACAACGGCCTTACTGGCCGGCAGTTTCATTTATTATCGCGATATGAGCGTCTGGCTGCAAAGCGTGATCGAAAAATTGCGCCCGAACAATGCGGTCAAACAGGCTTAACTGGATAGAATCAGGACTTACGCAAAACACTACGTAGAGGTACGTTCTCTAAAGGGCCGCTTGCAAAATCAGCGTTTGAGAACACCTGCTCTGCTTAAAAGAATATTCGCCGGAGGTTGTTATGGCTGAAAAAGAGAAGAAAATAAATTATGACGTAAGTTCCATTCAAGCTCTTGAAGGGATTGAACACGTTCGTAAACGCCCGGGCATGTATGTGGGCGGTACGGATATTAAAGCGTTACATCACCTTGTCTATGAAGTTGTTGATAATGCCATTGATGAAGCGCTGGCTGGGTATTGTACATCCATCCATATCATCATCCACGCCGATAGCAGTGTGACGGTTGAGGATAACGGTCGTGGTATCCCGGTCGGCCCGCACCCTTCCAAAAAGGACGCGAAGGGACATCCGATGGAAACCGTTGACGTGGTCATGACGGTGATTGGCGCGGGGGGAAAATTTGGCGGCGGCGGTTATAAGGTCTCCGGCGGTTTGCATGGTGTCGGTGTCAGCGCCGTGAACGCCCTGTCTGAGTGGGTGGTGACCGAGATCAAACGGGAAGGCAAGTGGTGGCAGCAGAAGTATCAACGCGGCGTGCCGCAGGGCGTTATTAAGCAAATTGGCAAAGTGAAGGACGAAACAGGCACCAAACTGACCTTCAAATTTGACAGGCAGATTTTCACGGAAGATATTGATTATCGTTTCGACACGCTTGTTCAACGCTTTCGTGAAATGTCATTCGTAACCCGCGGCGTGACAATTCGATTCAAGGATGAACGCGCTGACCGTGAAATGACCTTCTATTTTGAAGGCGGTATTACTTCATTTGTACGCTACCTGAACCGCAATCGTCAGGGGCTTCATCCTGTTGTGCATGTTGAAAAAGACATCGAAGGCATTGGCATTGAGGCGGCCATTCAATACACAGACTCTTACACAGAATCTGTATACTCCTTTGCAAATACGATCAATACAATAGACGGGGGCACGCATCTCACCGGTTTACGTTCTTCCTTGACCCGCGTGGTCAATGATTATGCGCGCAAGAATGGTTTGCTCAAAGACGCCGACCCGAATTTCTCCGGCGATGATACCCGCGAAGGTTTGACCGCGATCGTTTCCATCAAGCATCCGGATCCGCAGTTTGAATCCCAGACAAAAGTTAAATTGATGAACCCCGAAGCGCAGACCTATGTCACGCAGATTGTGGGGGAAGCCTTTGGTACCTTCCTGGATGAGAATCCACAAGCGGCGAAGGCAATTATTTCCAAATGTCTCACCTCTGCCCGCGCGCGTGATGCAGCCCGCAAGGCGCGTGATCTGGTCATCCGCAAATCGGCGCTCGAGTCACTTACCTTGCCCGGTAAACTGGCAGATTGCTCCGAGCGTGATTCATCCAAGACCGAGCTTTATATCGTCGAAGGAGATTCGGCCGGCGGCTCAGCCAAACAAGGACGTGACCGCCACTTCCAGGCCATCCTTCCTTTGCGCGGTAAGATCTTAAATACGGAACGCGCACGCCTCGATAAAATTCTTGGAAATAACGAAGTCAGGTCTCTTATCTCTGCGCTGGGCGTGGGCATTGGTGATAACTTTGATCTCGCAGGCCTGCGCTATGGGCGTATCATCATCATGACCGATGCTGACGTGGACGGCAGTCATATCCGTACTTTGTTGCTCACGTTCTTCTTCCGATATATGCCGCAATTGATCGAAGACGGTCATTTATATATTGCACAACCTCCGTTATATCGCATTGCTTACAAGAACCAGGTCAAGTATGTATACAGCGATAAGGAAAAGGATAAGGCTGTGAAAGAGGTTGGCGAGAAGGCCAACCTTCAACGCTACAAAGGTCTTGGTGAAATGAATCCCGATCAATTATGGGAGACGACCATGAATCCCACCAATCGCACACTGCTCCAGGTGGCTGTGGAAGATGCCGCCGAAGCTGACCGCACCTTTGACATGCTGATGGGCGATGCTGTGGACCCGCGCAAGAAATTTATCCAAACCCATGCAAAGAGCGTCAGGAATCTGGATATTTAGTCAATAATTTTTTCGACCTTGAGAGATTACGGGATCCCGTAGTCTCTCTTTTTTTGACCTTACTTCTTTGTCATGAAAGTACCATGCACCGATGGTGGGGTTGTAGTGTAAAATCCTGACATTATGACCGCACAAAGCATACAGCCTGTCGCGCAGGTTGGCTTTCAACGCAGGACATCCTTGATCAGCCAGTTTCTTCAGTGGGTGGTCCTCGCGTATCAGGTCATTGCAGTGCTGATCTTTTTAGGCGGCTTGTTTCTGGCGAACCGCTGGCTGCAACAGCCTTTCATCGGCGCGTTTTACGAACACACGCTGGTTTTCAACGGCAGCGGACCAGATCAAACTGACCCTGCATGGGTTTTATCTAGCAAAGTTGAAGCCGGCGATCAGTTGATTGCGGTTAATAATATGCCTGTGCGCAGCTCGGCTGAAGTCCATGATATTTTGCAGGGACGTTTCCCCGGCGAGGAAATAACAGCAACAGTGCTTTTAACGAGCGGGGAAGAACGTACATTCGAGATTACTTTATATTCCTTTCCTTCCTCCAGCCGAACAGTATATTTTATTGTGCCTTCTCTTTTAGGTGCCATATTCCTGGCCGTCAGTTTATGGATCTTTGGTTTTCGCCGCAATGAGCCTGCCGGGCGCGCCTTTTCTTTATTTACATCCTCGCTTGCCATCATCACAGGCGTATATTTCAACCTGATCACTACGCACGAATTCACGGTCATTTGGACATTGGCGTGCGGGCTTGCTGGCGGAGCATTGATCAACCTCGCACTTGTTTTCCCTATTGAGCCTCGTGTTGTCTTCAATCGTCCCTACCTGCGCTGGGGCGGACTACTCGCCGGGCTGATTCTGGCCATATATTCCTTCACCACACTTTATGATTTTAGTCAGCCAACCGCCTACATCCACAGTTGGCAATCTATTTATGGTCTAATTGCAATTGGTATTTTATTTTACATCTGCATCAATCTTTATCATGCAGTTTATGCTCAATCTCCCGTGGTAAAGACCCAGGCACGCGCCATTCTGATCGGCACGCTTTTTGCATTTGTTCCTGTCTTCATCTGGCTTGGAATTAGCTTCAACAAACCGGCCATTTTTTCGCCCTATTTGTTCCTGTCACTCGAGTTGTTTACTGTGGTGATTGGCTATACCATTTTACGTTTTCGATTCCTCCGCACGGATGATATCGTCCGGCGCGGATTCATGTATGTCCTGCTTACCGTAGTTGTCATGCTCGGATATGCCTTGCTGGTTACAGGCGTGGGATTGCTCTTCAATAATTCCATGCCGGCAAACAATTCGTATCTGGTGGGAGCATATATCTTTTTTATCGCCATTTTGCTTGAGCCGTTGCGCTCGCGCTTGCAAAGTCTGGTGGATATGATCTTCTTCCGTGGTGAGCGGGCTTTTGTAGAACAATTGGAAGATTTTTCCCGCCGGCTCACCACTGCACTGGACCTCAACTCGCTGGGTGTAATCCTGCGGGAACAGATCGCCTCCACACTGACCCCGAGCCGGATCCATGTTTATACCTACGATTCACTTAACGACGTTTTCTCCGCCCTGCCCGGGTCTGACCACCGTGCCACAAGTGACATCCGTTTTAATGCCACTGGACCTTTTCCGCGTTTCTTTGAAACCGAACGATTGCCATTGTATTTGGATAATACTGCCGCCCTGCCAGAAGCCTTGCAATCCGAGCAATCACGCCTTGCATTGCTTGGCGCGCGTTTGTTTATTGTGTTACCCGGCAAGGAACGTTTAAATGGATGGTTGGCCTTAGGACCGCGATTATCCGGTCAACCATATGCGCCGCGTGATTTGAGATTCCTTGAAAACATCTGCGACCAGGCCTCCATTGCAATTGAACGGGTGCAAACTGTGGCGCATCTTGAGCGTCGAATTCTGGAAATGAATGCGCTTACCCGCGTCGCTCAAGGCGTGAACGTGACCCTGACCTTCGATGATGTTCTCGAACTAATTTTTGCCCAAACCGCTCAGATCATACCCACCTCGCATTTTCACATCACGCTGTATCACAAGGATGGTGACTATTACTACTACGGCTTTTGTGTTGAGAATAATGAACGAATTCAAGAACGTGAGAACCTGCCTTTTTCGATGAATACCGGGCTCGGCCCGGAGGTGATCCGCAAGAGTCGCCCGATTATTACACAGGATTACGTCCGTGAATGTCAGGCGCGCAATCATATCCCTGCATTGAAAAACACCTTTGCCTGGATGGGCGTGCCGCTTAATGCAGGCGCTGAAACCATCGGATCCTTGGCAGTGGGTAGCCGTGATGGCGCGATTACCTATACACACGGTCAGCTTGAACTTTTGCAGGCTATAGCAGATCAAACTGCCGGAGCCATCGTAAAAGCGCGCCTGTTGGAGGAGACGCAGCAGCGCGCTCGCCAGCTCTCCACCTTGAATGAGATTGCCCGTCAATTGACATCCACGCTTGAGTTGGGCCCCTTGTTGCAAAACATCCTCGAAAATGCTGTGGGGATCTTAAAATGTGAAGCGGGCAGTTTGGTTTTGGTGGATGACCAAACCGGCGAGCTTGTATTCAGAGTCACGGATGGACCGTTGCCTTCAAACCTGATCGGTCACCGTCTGCCGCCTGGTGCGGGTATAGTTGGGCGCGCTGTGGAAACACGCAGTCCGGTCATCGAAAACAAAGACCCGCCGCCCTTAAATAGATTCAAGGGTGTTGACCAACAGGCAGGGTTTGTCAGCCGTTCATTGATGGCTGTGCCTCTTCAAGTTAAAGACCAAGTCATTGGCGCGATTGAAGTGATCAACCCCAAAGATGGTCTTCCATTTGTATATGATGACCAGATCCTGCTGACCGCTTTTGTAGGCCAGGCCGCAGTTGCCATTGAAAATGCGCGTCTATATGCGCTCACAGACCAGAAACTGGCGGCCCGCGTGGAAGAACTCTCGGTCATGCAACGGATTGACCGTGAATTGAATGCCAGCCTTGAAATGGACCGCGCCATGCGCATCACATTGGATTGGGCATTAAGACAATCCGGCGCTGAAGCGGGTTTGATCGGTATGCTGGAAGGGGAAAAACTGCGCGTCATGTCACATCAGGGGTTTGATAAGCAGATGGCAAATCTCCCGGATGGAATGTTGAAAGTGAAACTGCCCGCCATGGCCCTCGCGGTGGAAACGGGGCAGCCGCAAAAAATGGCGTTTGTCGCAAAAAAAGATAAATTCCTTGTCAATTCACATGCTCAAATGGTAATTCCAATTCGTCGCGAAAAGGCTGTGATTGGTCTGCTCTATTTGGAAAGCAGGAACGATACGCAAGGGGATATCGATTTCCTTACCCGCCTCACCGATCATGCCGCCATCGCCATTTCCAATGCGCAATTGTATGGCGAAGTTCAACGCGCCAACCTTGCCAAAAGCGACTTCGTCTCATTTGTCGCGCACGAATTAAAGAACCCAATGACCTCCATTAAAGGATATACAGAACTTCTGGCTGGCGGCGCAGTCGGGCAGATCAATGAAATGCAGACCAATTTCCTGCAAACCATTAAATCCAATGTCGAACGCATGTCCACATTGGTGTCTGACCTTAACGATAATTCCAAGATCGAGGCTGGGCGTTTACTGCTTGAATATAAAGCCACTCAGGCCGCAGACATGGTGGAGGAAGTTGTCCGCACCATAAAGCGCCAGATCGAAGACAAAAAACAAACTCTCGAAATTGTCACCCCCCCAAATCTGCCTCGCATGTGGGCAGACCGGATCCGCGTGGGGCAGGTGCTCACGAATCTACTGAGCAACGCACACAAATACACCTCTGAAGGCGGCATCCTTCAAGTGGGGGTGGAGGAAACTGCAAACCAATGGGATGCCGAAGGCGCTCCACGTGTCATCCACCTGTGGGTAAAGGATAACGGTATCGGCTTGAAGATGGAAGATCAGCAAAAAATGTTCCAGAAGTTTTTCCGTTCTGATGACCCCAAAGCGCGTGAAGTGCCCGGAACAGGACTCGGTTTGAACATCACCAAGAGTCTGGTTGAAATGCAGGGCGGGCGTATCTGGTTTGAAAGTGAGTATCGTATCGGTACAATTTTCCATTTCACGATCCCGGTTGCCGAAGAGTAGCGAGGCGATATGACATTGTTTGCATCCGTAGGCTCTACACAAGCGCTGGATGGCCGTGAAGCCGGTTTACAAGCCGCACATCAGGCCTTGAATCAGTTGGGTGCAAACACGCCGGGCTTTGCCGTGGTGATTGCCTCTCATCAATACCAACCTCGTGAAGTTTTAAGCGGAGTCTCCAGTTTGTTGGGAGATACACCCATGATCGGTTTTAGTTCCCCTGCTGGACTCACGCATAGCGGGCATCATCCACATTCTGTCGTGGTGGCTTTGCTCAGTGGTGATTTCCAGGTGGATACGCTCTGGTTACCGGGCTATGCACAGTCTGGGCGTGAAACCGCCTTAAAGATCGAGGAATATGCCGCGGCGCGGACTGAGCGTCAATCCGTCCTTTTCTTTGCAGATGGATTTAATGGCGATGCCGAGCAGTTTTGCGGCGCGATCTCCTCCGCATTAAATATCACTGGAGGGCTTTCCAGCGGGGATTTGCAGACCGGCAATACGTATCAAATGACTGGGAATAAAAGTGACGGCAGCGCATTGGTGGCAGCCTTTTTACGCGGCAACCTGAAAATGGGAGTGGGTTCCGATCATGGCTGGAATCCGGTAGGCAGTCAATTCAGAGTCACAGGTTCTCGCGGCTTCTCGTTGCGCACGCTGGATGAGCATCCTGCCTCCGAAACTTACGCCGCCCTTTTTGGGTATCCCGCCCGTGATTGGGCATTCCCTCCTTTGAACTATCTTGTGCGTTTATATCCCATCGGATTTGAGCAGGGCGATGAGATGATTGTGCGCGCCCCGATCCGCGTGGAAGCAGATGGCAGTTTTAGTATGAACGCCGCCATTCGGGAAGGCTTTGATGCCTATTTACTGGTTGGAAACCGCGCCGGCTGCGAGAACGCCGCCAGACATGCCACACAGCAAGCCCTCTTGCAACTTGGTGATTCGAAACCCGCCTTCGCGCTTGTGCTTGTAGATATTGCCTGGCAAATGCTGTTGAAAGCCCAGCCCGGGGCAGAGATTGCCGCCGTACAGGAAATTCTGGGAGAAAATATTCCCATTGCTGGCGGTTATACATTAGGGCAGGTTGTCTCAAAAAATGGAGCAGCCCCAAAGTTCTTAAATCAACATATCGTGGTTGTCGCATTTGGGGAAACGAGCCAGAGCTAAATACATGATGATAAAAAAATGAAGCCCGCCTCAACAGAGTCGGGCTTCGTTTTTTAATTTTGAGTGTGGATGATCAAGCAGGCAGTGTTACTTGAGGAAGTTTTTTCATCGCTTCTTTCACCGCCTCGGCAGGATACTCATAATCTTCCAACTTCCCGCTAAGATAGGATTCATACGCGGCCATGTCAAAGTTGCCATTACCTGAAAGGTTAAACAAAATGATGCGCTTCTCGCCTTTGGCTTTTGCATCCAATGCCTCATCAATTGCCGCGCGGATAGCATGTGCGGACTCGGGCGCAGGCACAATCCCTTCTGCCTTTGCAAATTGCACAGCGCCTTCAAATGTCTCTTTTTGTTTGACAGCCACTGCATCAATGTAGCCTGCGTCTACCAACCCGCTAATGCTTGGAGCCATGCCGTGATATCGCAGGCCGCCTGCGTGAATGCCGGGCGGCATGAAGTCGTGACCTAAAGTGTGCATTTTTACAATGGGAGCCATCTTCGCTGTATCACCATAATCAAAGGTGTACACACCTTTGGTCAAAGTAGGTGTGGCGGTTGGTTCCACTCCAACGAGACGGATGCGTTTGCCGTTCTTTAAGTTTTCACGCAGGAATGGGTATGCAATGCCTGCGAAGTTCGAGCCGCCGCCCACACAGCCAATCACAACATCGGGATATTCATTCGCCAGGTCCATTTGCTTCAATGCTTCTTCGCCGATCACGGTCTGGTGTAACAACACATGATTAAGCACCGAGCCTAAACTATATTTTTTCGCGCCGTTGGACGTGGCGGCGGCTTCGACCGCTTCCGAGATCGCAATGCCAAGCGAGCCTTGATTATCCGGGTTTTCAGCCAATACTGAGCGACCATAGTTTGTCTGGTCTGTAGGGCTGGCATATACCTTCGCGCCATAAGTCTCCATCAGATTGCGGCGGTATGGTTTTTGATGGTATGAAACCTTCACCATATACACCTCAAGATCAAGCCCAAAGACATTACATGCAAAAGCCAGCGCAGAACCCCACTGACCCGCGCCGGTTTCTGTGGTCAATGCTTTTGTGCCAGCGATCTTGTTGTAATAGGCCTGTGCGATGGCGGTATTCGGTTTATGGCTGCCTGCGGGCGAAACGCCTTCATTTTTGTAATATATATGCGCGGGTGTGCCGAGCGCTTTTTCCAATCTATGTGCGCGCATGAGTGGGGTTGGGCGGTACAACTTATAAACTTCTCGTACTTCTTCGGGGATCTCAATATATCTTTCTGAGCTGATCTCCTGCATGATCAACTCCATTGGAAAGAGCACGGATAAAAAGTCCGGGGTGACCGGTTCCATCGTGCCAGGATGCAGGACCGGGGTAGGCGGCACCGGGCTATCTGCATAAATGTTGTACCAGAACTTTGGCAGGTCGGTTTCGTTCAAAAGAAAGCGGGTTTGGCTGGACATGGGTTCCTCCAAAAAATGAATTATGGGATGAAACGCGGCGCGTAGTTTCGCGCAGCGTCTGTTTCATGGCTTTGCTCTTCGATCACCTGCGCGGCAGGCAATGAATTATCGGTGAGCGTTTCAATGGCACGTTCTTGCAGATTTGCTTCCAGCGGTTCGGGTTCAATCGGTTCGTCCATTTTTCTCCTTTTTTATTCCTCTCCCTTTTGGAAGAGGGTGGGGTAAAAAAATACAGCGTTCATCCCAAAAGGGACGAACGCTGTTGCATCCGTGGTGCCACCCAACTTAGGCTGACCTAATGGCGATTAAGAAAAATTCCCGTTATGATGCAACGGGAAGCCAGCCTCACTCTTTCAAGCACGCCCTAAAGGGTTATGCTCTAGCTCTATAACGGGAGCATTCCGACAAAAATTACTCAGGCGATTGCCCTTTCTTCTCTGTAGCTCGGAGGACCATTCTGCATTGTCGTTTCGGGCAGGTCTCTCACCGCATTCTACCTGCTCTCTGAACCGTCGTGCAAGCGTACTCTTCCTCGTCAGTGCCTTGTTTATTTCGGCTGATTATATGCGGAACATACAAAATGTCAATAGAAATGCCGCATTTGTTGTTCAATGACGATCTTATTTTTCGCGTGGACATTACACAGATCGTCAGTTTGGCAGAGGTCATTATACGGATAATAAAAAATGGCTGAAGATTCGAATGCTTGGGAGTACAATCAACTGACTGAATCCCCCACCGGTTTTTTTATTGAAAGGTCGAAGAATGAATCCCAAAATATATATACCCGCCCTGGTTATTTTGACTCTCGCAAGCTGTTCCATTCCTGTGGACGCGCCTCCGCCTCCCACCGCCCTGCCGCCTGCTACTCCCTCGCCGGCCTTGATCGCATCCCCAACATTTACTGCCATCCCGGTCCTGACGCAGACCCCCGTTCCTGCACCGACAAGCGCACCCTCTTTTTGTAACGACCCGCGTGGGACTGAACTGATTACATCCCTGCGGAACGCCATTCAGACAAAGGACGGGGTCTTGCTTGCATCGCTTGTCTCGCCAGCCTCTGGAATGGACGTGCGTTATTACCGCGGCGGCAATGTGATCAATTACGATATCGAACATGCCAAATTTGTCTTTGAATCCTCTTATCAGGCAGACTGGGGCTTGTCTTTCGGCAGTGGTGCACCTATCCTGGGCGCATTCAAGGAAATCATCCTGCCATCACTGCAGCAAGTATTCATATCCAATGCTGTGATTGTTTGTAATCAACTCAAGGTTGGCGGTGCAACTTATCTCCCTGAATGGCCGTACCCCAATATGAACTATTATTCCGTGCATTTTCCCGGCACAGATCTATACAGCGGCTTGGACTGGCAGACTTGGGTAGTGGGGATGTCACCTGTCGAAGGCAAACTTTACATCACTGCGCTTGCTCACTATGTCTGGGAACCATAAAAAATTTCGTCCTGAGCGGAGGGTTGAGCGTTCTTGTTCTCCCTGGCACCGCCCGCCAGGGCAGGTGTGCGAAGCCCGTAGTCGAAGGACAGAATTATCAAGAATAGTAATCTTCATATCAACCTGTCCTTCGACTACGCCACACTAGAGTAAGTGCGTGCGGCTCCGCTCTGGACGAGGATTAGCTTCATATCTTTCCTCTTTCTTCTTTCATAAAGATAGAAGAAAGAGGAATTTTTAAGGTAAGAAACCCTAAACCATGTTATTCTATATCGTGTTATTGCAAAAAGTTGCAATAAGGAGACCTATGACTTGTTCTGCTGATTACGCTCCCGAACTCCGCTCTCGCGGCTACCGCATGACGCCGCAAAGACTGGCGATTTTGCATGTTTTACACCATTCTGGAAAGCACCTTACACCCGCTCAAGTTTACCAAAAAGCATCCAGGGAATTGGACGGCCTGACTGAACCCACCGTCTACCGCACGCTGGAATTCCTCGCGGAGAATGGGCTGGCGCGTCCCGCTCACATGGGCAATGGACATCTTGCCTATGAAATTGCGCGTCATAAACACCATCATTTGAAATGTCGAAACTGTGGAAATGAAATGGAGGTGCAGCACTCTTTACTTGAAAAACTTTACCGTCAATTAGAGTCAGCCAGCGGCTATCAATTAACCGACAGCCACGTCACGTTTTTCGGTCTATGTCCCGATTGTCAAAGAGGAGAATAACATGCACTTTTCACCTGTCCCTCTTCATATCCCCGACGGATTCCTTAGTATTATGGTGTCCATCATCTGTTGGGTGATCACGATCATCACCCTTGGCATTGCCATTTCCAAAACGAATAAAGCGCTTGGCGAAAAACAAGTGCCGCTCATGGGCGTGATGGCGGCCTTCATCTTTGCCGCTCAGATGATCAACTTTCCAGTTGCGGGCGGCACGTCCGGTCACTTGCTGGGCGGCGCGCTGGCCGCCATTGTGCTTGGCCCCTGGGCAGGGATGCTTGTCATGACTGCAGTTGTGGCTGTGCAAGGACTGCTCTTCCAGGACGGCGGATTGCTCGTGATGGGAGCCAATATCCTAAACATGGGCTTGGTTACCGCTGCAATTGGTTATGGATTGTATCGCAGCGCCGCTGGTCGATCCAAGGTGGTCAAACTTTCTGTGGCTGGAGTTGCCGCGTGGTTGTCTGTCATGGCGGGCGCGTTGTTCACTGCCTTGCAACTTTGGTTGAGCGGAACTTCTCAATTGGGTATTGTCATCCCTGCCATGCTCGGTATCCACGCATTGATCGGATTGGGCGAAGCGTTCATCACTGTTGCGGCGTTATCCTTTATCTTGCAAGTCCGCCCCGACCTGCTTGGCGAAGGTTCCGAATCTGCCAAAGGCGGACGCGGCTGGATTTTGGCAGGCGGATTGATCGCGCTTGCTGTTGTATTGATCTCCCCTCTCGCCTCCGGCGACCCCGATGGCCTGGAACGTGTCGCGATTAACATGGGCTTCATTGACGCAGGTCTGGACGCATCATACCAAGTCATCCCTGATTACACCCTTCCATTTCTCGGCGAAACTGCGCTTTCCACCATTGTGGCTGGTGTGATCGGTATATTCGTCGTTGGCGCGGTCGTTGTATTAATCGGGCGCGGCATGAGGGCAAAAGCGTAATATCGTCACACAATGGATTAACATGCACTTTGACGCATTCGACCGTTATCATGAAAAATCGAGTTTTCTTCACGGCCTTGACCCGCGTGTGAAGGTTCTCGTGACGGTTATTTACATCGTCTCAAATACCCTGCTGCCTGATGCCGCATGGTATTCCTTTGTTTCCGCCTGGATATTTTTGATCGCTGCAAATTTACTTTCGCAGTTGGGGATTGAATACACGTTCAAACGCTCCATTATTGCCCTGCCATTTGCGCTGGTCGCGATCACAGTTTTATTTTCCATTCCCGGTAAGCCAATTTCCACTTTCCAGTTTTTGATGTGGGACTTGACCATCACAGACGCAGGACTTTTGCGATTCGTGAGTATTTTGATCCGCTCATGGCTTTCGGTGCAAATGGCGATATTGCTTGTGGCGGTCACGCGTTTTCCAGATCTGATCCACGCGCTGGAACATTTGCGCGTACCTGCCATACTCACCACGATCATTGCCTTCCTCTATCGTTATCTATTTGTGCTGACGGATGAAGTCCTCCGTCTGATTCGGGCGAGGGAATCCCGTTCGGCGGCAGTGGCAGGTCAAAGGTCGGGCGGAGGCGTGGCGTGGCGTGCGAAAATAGCCGGCAATATGGCGGGTCAACTTTTTTTACGAAGTTATGAGCGTAGTGAGCGCATCTATAATGCCATGTTGTCTCGCGGTTATAGCGGCCATCTTTACACATTGAATCCGCATGAGATGAAGCAGCGAGATTATTTCGTGACTGCGTTTGCGATCGCGGCCATATCTATAGTTCAGCTTATTGGAAGGTTGTGATGCCAGTTACTCATGCTATAAAAAATTTTCAGACATTCGAATGTGACGGCGAGGTGTTGACTATCAAGGATTTGCATTTCTCTTATCCCGATGGTCGTGTTGCGCTGGATGGCATTTCGCTTAAGTTGTGCAATGGCGACAAGGTTGCGCTGGTGGGACCGAACGGCGCGGGCAAATCAACTTTAATACTGCACCTGAACGGGATTTTGGGCGGGCGCGGCGACCCTTCGACTACGCTCAAGGTGAATGGCATGGAGCTCACACGTGAAAATTTGCCCATTATCCGCGCAATGGTCGGACTCGTGTTCCAGAATCCAGACGACCAACTATTTTCTCCCACCGTCTTTGAGGATGTGGCCTTTGGTCCGCTTCACATGGGCTTGCCTGAAGATGAAGTGCGTGCCCGCGTGGATGTTGCCCTCGAAGCGGTGCGAATGTCTTCCTATAAAGACCGCCTCTCCCATCATTTAAGTGCAGGAGAGAAAAAACGCATTGCCATTGCAACTGTCTTATCCATGAACCCAAGTATCTTGATCCTGGACGAACCCTCCGCTGGACTCGATCCGCGCGCCCGACGGACATTAATTAATTTATTGCGCGAATTACCAAATACGATGTTGGTCTCCACACATGATATGGCGCTGGTGAAAGAACTCTTCCCACGCACGATCGTTATGGATGAAGGACGAGTTGTGGCAGATGGTTCGACGATGGAGATTTTGGACAATGAAAAATTGTTGACCGCGCATGGGTTGGAGAAACCGTAAAAGCGCGATATTTAGCTTAATCACTCACCTTACGCAATGTCATTCTCAGTATAGCCATAGCGGGTGAGCACCGTTATTCTATGCGAAATGCCACTCTGTGTCATTAGTGGCTTATCTTAGAGACCCTTCGCTGTCGCTCACATCGTCCCGATGTCCTTCGGGAGGGTGAACATGCCTATAGGTATTTTGTTGAGTAACGGAAACGTCCTTGACATAAAGCGCACGTTCCACGTTTTTGCCGCAAATTGGAAAAACGATAATCGTGGGTTGCCGTTGTATTGTGAGATACTGAATGAAGTCTGTCTTCGCACACCAATTACCATTTACCAATTACTC
>VGNE01000043.1 GCA_016866215.1 Chloroflexota bacterium
GGTTTGCTTCTCGCCTGCCAGCCACCGTTGCGTCTGGTCATGGCTAACTTCGCCGTTGAGAAGTGAAGATAATCCCGTTGCGCTTGTTTGTCCAAAGGCACTAATCAGGTAGTCGCTGTACAAATCAAGGAGTTTGCCGTTTTTCATCTGTCAAGTTTACGCTAAAACTGCGTAAGGTGAGTAATTTAACTACCAAGCGCTGAACGCGCTAAAGTAAGATGTGCATCAGGGAACGCTAGTAATACCAACATAACCTATCCTGAAGTTCAGGATAGGTTATGTTTTTGTTGCCAAACAAAACAACCCAGGAGCTGTCTCATCCATTAGTTGCAATAACAGGGGGATCAAAAGATTTATTAGGAGAAATTCTCTCCATAAGTCATATAAAATCAATGATATTCAGCCTAGGGTAAATATGATAAGGCTAGTAAAATTGGGGCAATTGCCCCATGACATAGGCTTTGCTTTTTTTTGAAAATATTTTGCTCGGGAGAATGTAATGAGAAGACCAAAACTAACGCACATCTTTCCATTTCTTGCGGGAATTGTGCTGGTCGCGCTGGTCATGGCTGGATCCAGGTCCGAAACGGCGCGTGCCGCACCTGATGCCATTCCCGTTAATGCGCCAGCCGTGCAAATGGATAACAGCGACTGCCTGGTCTGCCATAACAGGCCCAAATTTACAACCTCCCTGCCCAATGATGAAAAACTCGTATTAACGATAGACGAGGATAAATTCAACAAATCTGTTCACGGCGAAAACCAGATCGCCTGTACAGACTGCCACGCCGATTTCACCTCCTTCCCGCATGACGATCTGAAAGCAAACAGCCTGCGTGAGATTGCAACGACCTACTATACGACCTGCCAGCAATGTCACGCCGAACAATATAATAAGGTGTTGGATAGTGTCCACCAACGCGCGCTGGCAGGTGGAAATACCAATGCCGCAGTCTGCTCAGATTGTCACAACCCTCATGAACAGACACGCATCACTAATAAAGATTCGGGCGAGATTTTAATCACCGCCCGCCTGCACATTCCGCAAACCTGCGCCAGTTGTCACAGCACGATCTACGACGCATATAAAAATAGCGTGCATGGCAATGCCCTCACCGAAGAAAACAATACTGACGTGCCAACCTGCATTGATTGTCACGGCGTGCATAACATCCAGGACCCAACCACCGTCACCTTCCGCAACAGCACGCCCTTTCTTTGCGCCAAATGCCATACCGATTCAACCATCATGGACAAGTACGGGATTTCCACCAACGTGCTTAATTCCTACGTGGCAGATTTCCACGGCACAACCGTCAAACTGTTCGAAGAAGAATTCCCCGGGCAACCCACCAACAAACCGGTCTGCACCGATTGTCACGGCGTGCATAATATCTCCAAAGTGGATAATATCGAGGCAGGCATCGCCCTGCGCGAAAACCTGCTCATCAAATGCCAGCGCTGCCACCCGGGCGCCACAGCCAACTTCCCCGCCGCGTGGATGAGCCACTACGAACCCAGCCCCGAACATTACCCGATTGTTTATTACGTCAACCTCTTTTATAAATTCTTCATCCCCACCGTATTGGGAGGCATGACCTTCTTCGTCATCACCGATATTTACCGGCGCATCGTCAATCGCGTCAAAGGAGTCAGGCACTCATGAGCAAGTCAACCACCAATCTCTATCTGCGCTTCCCCGTGCTGCGCCGGATTGAACACCTCATCATGCTGCTTTCCTTTACAACGCTCGGGCTGACAGGCTTGCCACAAAAATATCCAGAATCAAGCCCTGGCGCTTTCGTTCTTAATATCCTCGGAGGCATTGAAACCCTGCGTTTGATCCACCGCAGTGCCGCCATTGTGATGATGTTCGGCACGGCTTATCACATCCTCGTCATGGGCTACAGCGTTTTTGTCCTGCGCGACCAGATGTCCATGCTTCCAACCATACAGGATGCGAAAGACGGCATACAAGCCCTGCTCTACAACATCGGCATCGTAAAGACCTATCCCCAAATGGGACGCTATACCTTTGAAGAAAAATTGGAATATTGGGCGTTCGCGTGGGGCGCAGCTGTGATGGGCGCAACAGGCTTCTTCATGTGGAATCCCATCACCGCTACACAATACCTGCCCGGTCAATTCGTCCCCGCCGCCAAAGCCGCGCACGGAGGCGAAGCCGTGCTTGCCGTATTAGCCATCATCATCTGGCACATGTACGGCGTGCATATCAAACGCTTCAACAAAGCCATGTGGACGGGTACACAAACCGAGCATGAAATGCTCCACGAACATCCGCTTGAACTCGCGGATATTAAAGCCGGCATAGCGGATCGAAGGCCCGACGCCGCAACCCTTCGCAAACGAAAATTGTTCTATTATCCCATCGCTGCAATCGTGACCGTTGTCATGCTCGGCGGGATCTTCGGCTTTATCAACGCTGAGGAAACCGCCCTCACCACCATCACTCCATTGACAGAGACAGAGATCTACGTACCACAAACACCGCAGCCATAAACGCGGTTGAAAACGTTCCGCAGGTTAGTACTAACACGCTAACCCGAAACAATTGAAACTCATCCATTACAATTCAAAAGGAAAAGAGCCATGGATAAATCAGAAGACAAGCAACTTGGCCGCCGTAATTTCATGAAGGTTGCAATCGCTGGTATTGGCGGGTTGATCGGCGCAGCGCTTGGCTTGCCGGCAATTCCCTACATCATGGGACCTGCGCTCCAGAAAGAAAGCGATGATTGGATCCAACTTGGCTCCATCAGCAAGGTGGAGCTCAATATTCCCACACTCTTCAAAAAAACGATAGAAACCCAAACCGGCTGGATCAATACCGAGGAGGAGATCTCGGCTTACGTGTTAACCTCCAATGGGCAGGATTATGTTGTGATGTCCAACGTATGCACGCATCTGGCTTGCAGGGTGCGCTGGATCCCGGAAAAGGACAGTTTCTTCTGCCCATGCCATAATGGGGTTTTTGCAAAAGATGGCACTGTCGTGGCTGGACCCCCGCCCCGTCCTCTTGATCGCTTTGAGAGCAAGGTGGAAGATGGGGTAATCTTTATAAAGCGAGGTTGAGATGTTGGTAAAAATTGGCGACTGGCTGGATGAACGGTTCTCCTGGCGTGAGGTGTGGGAGGCGGTCTTCATGCGTAAAGTTCCGCATGTCAATTGGTTCTACACGCTTGGAAGCGCCACTCTTTTCGTGGCAATTATGCAGGGGGTTACAGGCATATTGCTAACTCTCTATTACGTCCCTACGCCTGATCATGCCTATGACAGCGTGGTTTACATAACCACCCAGCTGCCATTTGGCTGGTTGATCCGCGGCTTGCATCATTGGGGAGCCAGCGCAACGGTGGTTCTGACGGTCCTTCATCTGTTGCGTGTGTTCTATTTCGGCGCGTATAAGTATCCACGCGAAGCGACCTGGATCACCGGCGTGATCCTGCTCCTGGTCGTCATTGGTTTTGGCTTCACCGGCTACCTGCTGCCCTGGGATCAGAAATCGTTTTGGGCCACCACGGTGGGAACCCAAATTGCGGGGCTGGCCCCGTTTGTTGGAGATTGGATCCTGCGTATCGCGCGAGGCGGTCGGGATATTTCAGCTGTCACGCTGGCGCGCTTTTTCGGCACCCACGTATGGATATTGCCCGCCACACTCGCGGCATTGATTGGCATCCATCTATACCTTGTCATTCGCATCGGCATTACCGCCGTGCCAAAAAAGGATGAGTGAGCCATGAATGAACAGGAAAAAAAGAAATATCTGGACGAATATAAAAAGGAAAAAGAAAAGGGTGTGCCATTTTTCCCCGATATCATTTTCAAAGATACGATTGCCGCTCTTTTGATATTCATCATTCTGGCTGCCCTGGCATATTTTGTTGGCGCTCCGCTTGAAGCCCGCGCAAACCCAGCCGACACCACCTATACGCCGCGCCCGGAATGGTACTTTCTCTTCCTCTTCCAGGCGCTTAAATATTTTCCCGGTAAACTGGAAGTGATCGGCGCGATGGTGCTTCCCGGGCTTTTCATCCTGCTCCTGATTCTATTGCCTTTTATTGATAGAAGCCCAAAGCGGCACTTTCTAAATCGGCCTTTTGCCAGCATCTCTGCGTTCGTGGTGGTTGCAGGCATCCTCTTTTTGACCATCGCCTCAGTTCGAGAGGCTCCCCCGCCGCAAGAGGCAATTGTAGTGGATAACGCTGCCGCGCTCTACGCTGCAAATTGCGCGAATTGCCATGGGCCCGGCATTGACGTCCCGCCTGGAACGGATTTGCATCAAATCATTGCCGCGGGTACGCATGAGGGTATGCCGGCATGGGGAGGCGATCTTAGCACGGATGAAATAGATGCGCTGGCTGGCTTTATTCTCTCGCCAAAGGGCAGCGCTCTTTTTACCCAATATTGCTCTGTTTGCCATCAGCAACCTGTAATTGCCAGCGGTAACCCGGTTGAATTGCAGCGCGTATTTGACGAAGGTGTAAACTATCCGCCTCATAAAGATGTCCAGACTGCAAACTGGAACGAGACGGTGACGGAGGCCGAGATCAACGGGCTGCTTAACTTCCTTGCCGCGCCGGATGGACAGCGCCTGTTTGTTATCAATTGCTCTGGTTGCCATGGACAAGGCGTGGGGTATAACGGCACAGAAGAAGAACTTACGGAGCTGATCAAAAAAGGCGGTCAGCACCTGGATATGCCTGCATGGAAAGGCACCCTCAGTGAAAAAGATATGGATGCCTTGAGTTCTTATGTTGTGGATCCGGGACAGAATCCTGGCGGGGGGACTCTATTCGGGCAGCATTGCGCCAGTTGTCACGGAGATAAAGTCCCGAAAGCGCCTGATAAGCAAAGCGCCCTAAAGATCATTTCTTCGGGTGGGGCTCACATCACAATGCCTGTGTGGGGGGATATTCTCACCGCTGAACAACTTGATGCGCTTGTAAAATACACGTTTGAGGCAAGCAAAGGCGGCGGCCCTGCAGTTGGAGCAAACTTATTTGCGGAAAATTGCAGCGATTGTCATGGGAAATCCGGACAAGGAGGACCAAATCCAGCTCTGTCTGGCGATACCATCGCCCCGATAAGCTCTAGCGAATATTTAAAGACTCGCAACGACGCCACCATTCGGAACATCATCTCATTTGGGCAACCCGATTTTGGCATGTCGCCCTTTGGCGCTGAAAACGGTGGACCTCTTGATGATGATCAGTTGGATGCAATTGTGGCATTCATACGAAACTGGGAATCCAACCCGCCGGCCGAAGCGCCATCGGCAAGCGCCGATGTTCAAGTTCCGACTCCAACCGTTGCCCAGCCCAGCTTGACCGGTGCGCAATTGTTTGGCATTGCATGTGCCAGTTGCCATGGTTCCTCAGGAGAGGGAGGCGTGGGACCTGCCTTCAACATAAAGGAATTCCAGAGTGGGCGTGACGATCAGGCATTGTTCGCCACGATCAGCAACGGTCACACTGCGACACCCATGGTTGCCTGGGGTGATAATCTCTCTTTTAGCCAGATCGAATTACTGGTTGGATTCATTCGAACATTGGACCCCGATTATGCGGCTTCGCTGATCTACTCTGGCAGGGTAAGCGCCATCTTCGAAGAAAATTGCCAGGCATGTCATAACCCGCAAAAGATACGCGGGGGCTGGGACTCAACTTCCTATCAATCTTCTATGACCAGCGGCGACAACGCACCAGTGATCATCCCCGGCAATGCCGCAGACAGCCTCCTTGCCCAGAGTATTTTGGGACTAGGCTCCCAGATGCCTCCAATCGGATCTCTATCTCCATCGGATATACAGGTAATCCTGGATTGGATTGCGGCTGGCGCACCAGAAAACTAAACAGGATCAAAGTATGACAAAATTTCGCCACAAACTTCGCAACTTCCTATTTCCACCACACGGCTCCTCGCGTTGGATGTATATCATCCCTTACGCAATATTGAGTGTGTTCATCGTTTCGCTATTTGTAAGCGGGGCGTATGTTTGGGACTATACCAATTCCCCGGCATTCTGCGGGACCACCTGCCATACCATGCCTCCTGAGTACGCGGCTTATCAGATATCGCCTCATGCGCGCATTGCCTGTGTTGAATGTCACATCGGCCGCGAATTCATTGGCAACCAGATCTTCCGCAAAGCGGGAGATATGAGGCACGTGTTTGCCACTCTCTTCGAGACATACGAATACCCGATCCGCGTCAAGAACATGCGCCCGGCACCTGAGATCTGCGAAAAATGCCACTCGCCTGAAAAATTCTCTGATGATAGTTTGCGAGTCATCACTCACTATAGTAAGGATGTGTCAGCCTATAACATATACCTGATCCTCAAAACAGGCGGAGGCGCAAAACGCGAGGGGTTGGGGCGCGGAATTCATTGGCATATTGAGAATACCATCTATTACTATCCGACGGATGAAGAGGCGCAGACCATCCCTTACGTGAAAGTGATCCAGGATGACGGTTCAAGTGTTGAATATGTGGATGTGGAAGCCGACTTTGACCCTGCCTCCATGGACGAGAGTCAACTCAGGCAAATGGATTGCATCACCTGCCATAACCGCATCACGCACCGCGTCTATACACCGGAAGAATCCCTTGATAACGCCTTCACCCTGGGTAAAATCGCCAAAGATATACCCGGCATTTACCAAAAAGGAATTGAAGTCTTGCGCGGCGAATATACCTCCCAGGAAGAGGGCCTGAATGCAATCGGCGAATTGGAACCCTACTACAAAAACGTATTTCCAGAGTATTACTCGTCCAATTCCGAAAAGATCAAACAAGCGATAGAAGTTTTGCGGAAAATTTTCGCTGATTCCGTCTTCCTCGAACAGAAAGTGGATTGGGACTCTCATCCCACGAACGTCGGTCATACCAACTCGCCGGGGTGTTTTCGCTGTCACGATGGCAAACATTTGAACGCTGAGAATGAAGCGATTCGCCTTGAATGTAACCTGTGTCACTCCATCCCTGTGGTGTCCGGCCCTGAGGATTTCCTGACCAACATCGAGATCAGCCGCGGGCTCGAACCTGAAACACACCTCAACCCGAACTGGATCGCGATGCACAACCAGGCCATCGGGCCTTCGTGTTCGAACTGCCATACCACCGGGGACCCCGGCGGCACAAGTAATACATCCTTCTGTTCCAACAGCGCCTGCCATGGAAGTGTATTCACTTTCGCAGGCTTCGATGCGCCCGCCCTGCGCGAGATCATCAAAAGCCAATTGCCGCCACCGGAACCTGAACCGGAAGTCCCTGCGCTAACAGGCGCCCCAACTTACGATAACTACATTGGCATCCTTTTCACCGTCAAATGCACAGGTTGCCATATCGAAGGCGATGCGGCGCCGAATGGGCTTGACCTGTCGACCTACGCCGCCGCAATGAAGGGCAGTGAAAATGGCACGGTCATTATCCCTGGCGATTCTGCGAATAGCCTGTTAATTCAGGTCCAGTCTGCAGATCACTTCACCAAATTCACCGCCGTAGAACTCAACAACGTCATCCGATGGATTGATGCGGGTGCGGCGGAGAAATGAGGCAGGTAAACAGGTATACAGGTAGACAAGTAAAAAGAGTCGTCCATTTAGGCGACTCTTTTTTGTTATGGTTGTTTACGTGTTTCCGTGTCTACTTGTTCACATGTTTACTTATCTACGTTTCTACCACTCCACTCACTACGCCCTCACAGTTTCGTCCGCTGTTACACGCACAGTCTGATGGGTTTCACTTGTCAAACGATGATCCACCACTCGCAGGTATTTCACGCCAAGCGAAAAAGCCAGCAGACCATAGGCGATGATGCCAATGCCTGTCACCCATTCCACAAGAGACGGGGTGTAACTCGCGTAGGTTACCGTTGTCTGACCGGGCAGGTATGAGATCACTGTCAGTAAGCCGACGAGATTGGTATCGAAACGCATGGCAACCACACCACCCACGATCATCACCATGGCCAGCATCCGCCAGAAGGGAGCTGAACGCAGGGGTCGGTAGAGCAGGATAACGGTCGGAAGAAGCGCGCCTAAGATCATCTCGCCGAACCAGAAGTTGAAGGAGAGAGTCCCTCTGGTGAGAATTTCAAATGCTTCGGTGCGTCCGGGTTCGTAGGTGTAGGTTTGAGCAAGCCAGTCCCAAAAGCGGAAGTATAGATAGCCGATCATCATATAGCCCAGGAATTGCGCAACGCGCTCGATGAGAATATCATTTACTTTGGCTTTTGGGGTCAACCTTGCAGAAAACATGGACGCAAGCAAGGTGAGCGCAATGCCGCCGACGATGGCCGAAAACATGAACACGACAGCCATTTCAGGTTTGTACCAAATGGGCCGCGCTTTGATCACGCCATACATTGCGCCAAGCGAGGATTGATGCAGGCTGGAAAGCCCGAGGCCGATGATGGCAAGCACAGGCGCATAGTGATGAACTTTTTCCATTTTTTCTGTAATGCGCGGATATTTTTTTCGAAGCCATTCCAAGGATGCGAGGATGGGCATGGTCTCAAGGACAAGCACTGTCAGGTAAAGGATCACGCACATGGTCACTTCCCACATCAGGGAGTGTGTATTCCAATATACAAGCGCTTTCCAAAAACGGTCGGGGCGGCCAATATCCAAAACAAGCGCCAGCATGGCCATGGTGTAACCGATGAGTCCCACAAATGTGGCTGTGCGCGCAATGGGGGCATAGCGTTTGAGTCCGAAGAGATAGACACCCACGCACAAACTGAATGCGCCCGCGCTCAGCGCAATGGCGGAGAGATCAAGGGTGATCCATAAACCCCACGGTACCAGATCGGTCAGGTTGGTGATGACCAGTCCTTTCCAGAAGACCAGAAGCCCGCCGACCAAAGCGCTGAACAGGATCATGCCAAGCAAGGCAAGCCATAGACCCCAGGCGGTAAAGATATTTTCGCGAATCGTTTTGAGGATGGATTTCATATTAACTCTCCGTCTCAACTTTGCGGACAGGCACAACGCCGGCTGGCAAATAATACACACGACAGCCCGTGCCCAAATTTTCACGCAAACGATAGGATGGATATTTCTTCAAGAGCTGGCTGACATTTGAATTCGGGTCATTGAGATCTCCGAGTACGCGCGCGCCCGTGGGGCAGACCACACAACAGGAGGGGGTCGCTTCATCGTCCACACCAGGGGCGAGACCCAGCGCGAGACCGCGGTCAATGCGCTGATAGCAAAATGAGCATTTCTCCGGCACACCGCGTGGACGCCGTTCCACTTCAGGAGCGCCCCATTCAGGCACGGCAGGATTTTCACCTTCGAAGGCTTCCCAATTGAAGGAACGCGCTTCATACGGGCAGGCGATCTGGCAGTACCGGCAGCCAATGCACTTGTCGTAATCCATCATCACGATTCCGTCGTCGCGGTAATAGGATGCGCCCACCGGGCAGACCTCCACACACGGGGCATGTTCACAGTGCATACAGGGGCGTGGAAGATAGGTCATTCTGCCATCCAGCATGCCTGTGCTGGTTACCTTGTTCCACTCAATATCAGGGTTGACATCATTGCGAGCCTGGCAGGCCAGCGTACAATATCCACAGCCTGTGCAGTTGGACTGGTCAATGACCATGGCCCACTGACGCTCGCCTTTCGCATCTTCGGATGCGTCCGCCTTTGTGATGGCACGTGTACCTGCGGCGACTGCAAGCCCGACAGCGGTAAGTTTTATAAAGTCGCGGCGGCTGATATTCTGATCATTCATTTTCACCCTCCTCAGGCTGCTGATGCTTTACCTCGCGGCGATAAAATCTCTCGAGCCATGGCGCCAGCACAATGCCGCCTGCCAGACCTAAAAGCCCGGCAAGACCCGCATATCCCATCGGGCTGACGGGAGTCGGCTCAGGTGTTATTTCCACGACAGGTACAGCCTCTGGAACAACCGCATTTGCAACTGGGATCGTTTCACCTGTGCTGACAGCCTCCGCACTGGAATGCATCTGGGCTGAATGGCAGGTATTGCAGGTTTGCAAACTGGCTTTGAACGAGTGATCTGAAACTGAGTGTGGGGCATAATCGGTTGCTTCAAGATGCTCCAGGTGGCAATCAACACAAGAGACGCCTTTCTGATGGTGCAGGGTGTATGGAAATTCCATGCTCGCTTCATGATGGCAGTTAATGCACAGTTGCGACACATCGTTATAACCGGAAGCATCGCGGACAATCGTGAACTTCAAGGAAGCGCTGTGCGGATCGTGGCAGGTGGTGCATTCCATACCCCGCTGATAATGTGTACTGCCCTGCCAATCCTGCCAGCCAAAACGCGTATCACTATGGCAGCGTCCGCACAGGTCCGGGCTGGTATCTGTTGAGATCGTCGTCTTGGGATGCTCCCCGCCCTCATCCACGTGGCAGGCCGAACAGCTGATATCGGCAGATTCCCATGTGGCAGTCGCGGGATCATACCCAGTGGTATGGCAAACTAGGCACGCGCCTGGCTTGCCCTGACTCTCCCAATCTGCAAGAAACACGGGGTCAGTTCCAGATTTGCCATGCGAGCCGTTCATCCACTTCATTTGAAATTCAGTATGGCAAACGGCGCAGTCGTCATTACTGCCGCTGGCTTGCTGATCCACAGGCGGGGTAACTCCCTCTTGCGCCTCCACCGCCATCAATGTAATCCCCGCAAATATCAGGGCGAAGGTCAAAGCGATCATTATCCGATTGAACCAGGAAAACATGTTTGCATCTCCTTATTAAATTCATACATGCGCATGTGTATGTATACGAACCGCAGGCACAGGCGCATCGCGGAACACTTCACAATCCAGACAATCTTCGCGCAAATGTCCGTTGGGCAAACGACGGGTCTGCCAGCAAGGTCTTTCACCCGAAGCTAAACGCAGTGCTGTTTGTTCGACAGAAACACGCTGCTCTTTACAGCAGGGCATTTCATCTTTAACAAGCAATTTCAGCTCCTGTTCCGCTTCCGCCTGCCAGCGCGCATCCAACTTGTGAAGCATAAAAACAACCAGGGCCGTCACAGCCAGCGGCACGACCAGTCTCAGTAAAACACCGCTCAAAACAAAGAGAATGATATTAAGGGTATCCATGCCGCCTCACGATTTCAGCCAGTAATTGGCCTGTTGATGGCGAGCCCATTCACCCACAAGCAGAAGCAAACCGAACGGCAAAACCAGCCGAACCAGGAAGAGCAATAAGATGATCTCAGAACCGTTCATCGCAATCTCCTTTCTTTATCCTGCCTATAGGATACGCCTTCCTTAAAACAAAGTAAATTCTGCTCACTCCCCATCTTGGATGCAGGACTCACACATCTTTCCCAGCCGAAACCTGTGGCTTACACCCCATACATTTCCCAAGTTGATAGTGGATTCACCCCATTAAAAACGCAGGTCACGCTTGAAGCGTGACCTGCCAACTTTCCGATTCACAAATAACGTATTACGAATTACGCATCATGCCTTAATAATCCCCTTGCGGATCGCATATCTCACCAACTCCGACCTTGAATGTAAATTCAACTTCCGCATGATATTCTCACGATGACGTTCCACCGTCTTCGGGCTGATGACCAGCAGTGTGGCGATCTGATCGTTGCTCTCGCCCTCTGCAAGGTGGGTTAAGATCTCCCGCTCACGTTCGGTCAATCCATCAAGATTTATCTTTTGATCCGCCATATGTTCGATGCTGAAAAAATCACGCACCAGCAACTTCGCCAGCGATGGATATAAATATACTTCCCCATTTGCCGCCGCTTTAATGGCTGTGATCAATTCCTCGGGAGCGGCGCGCTTGGGCACATAGCCCGAAGCGCCCGCATCCAGCATCTGGAAGAAATATTCTTCATCTTCGTGTATGGTCAACGCCACGATATACACCTCTGGGAATTTATTTTTTATCTCGCGCGTGGCTTCAATTCCAGTTTTATCAGGCAAGCCAATATCCATAAGAATGACATTGGGTTGCACGCGCTCGGTTTCCGTCAATGCCTCTGCGGCAGAGCCAGCCTCCCCAACAATTTCCATTTCCCTTTGACTGCCCAGGAGCATTTTCAGGCCTGAACGCACAACCGCATGATCATCCACCAATAGCAAACGAATTGTCATTTATTCCTCTTTCCTGACCACACGATAAGGGATCACCGCTTCCACCTCGGTCCCGTAATCGGGGCGCGAGTGCAATTCCACGCTTCCGCCCAGCAGAGCGGCGCGCTCCGCCATGCCCGCCAACCCAAGCGAGACGCGCCCAATACGATTTCTTACCGCATCCATATCAAAACCTATGCCGTTATCACGCACCAGAATATGCACGGATTTTTCCTTGTAATCCATGCTTATACTCGCACTGTTGGCACGCGCGTGTTTGATGATGTTATTCAACGCCTCTTGAATAATGCGGAAGATGGCGATCTTCACGGTTTCATCGAGGGACTGTTCTTCACCTGTAATATCCACCCTGACGATCAGGCCTGTCATCTCCTGCACGCGACTCGCGTACCACCTCAAAGTAGCGGATAAACCCAGGTCGTCGAGGTGGGCAGGCCTCAGGTCCGAGATGATGCGCTGCAATTCCCTTAAGGAGTCAGATGTAAGGACTTGCAATTGCTGGAGAGTATCGCCCTGCCCTTTGCGATGTTTTGATTCAACTGAAAGGCCGCGCAGCCCCATGCCTATGGCCGTGAGGGACTGGCCTGTTTCATCGTGCAGATCACGCGCAATGCGCTGCCTTTCGGCTTCCTGCGCGGAAACAACTTTTCTGAATAACTCAGTGCGCAGTTCTTCACGCTCCTGCGCCTCGTGCAAACGGGCATCCTGCAGTTCTGCGAACTTGTGGTCACTTTCCACCTGAAAGGCACGCAGAAAACGAATGACAAATACCGACGCAAAAATGGCCGCGACCGCCCGCAATAACTGGATGGGAAAGCCAAAGATA
This sequence comes from Chloroflexota bacterium, assembly GCA_016866215.1. Lineage (GTDB taxonomy): Bacteria > Chloroflexota > Anaerolineae > Anaerolineales > Villigracilaceae > Villigracilis. Next base: position 12,957 of record VGNE01000043.1, read on the forward strand.
TCCATAAACAATTCAGAGTTTAGAAAAGTGGAAGGGGGTAATTTGCTTGGCGCAGTAAAGATCTGCCCGACCAGGCTGTACCAGCCAAATGCAACCGCAGCCCACAAACTATCGCGGCCAAAGCTAACAAGCCCCGCACGACGAAATGCGCGTTGCTGGACCACAAGCCCAGCCGCGGCAAGCAATCCCGCAGGGATGGCCAGGGAATAGCGCGTCCAGACAACCACAACGATGTAAATATCTGCAAGAACATACATACTTTTGATGGTCAGCAAGCCATAAACCCAAACTGCTTCCAACGCGAGAGGAATGATGAGACTCACCCGCCATGTGGATTCGCTTCCCAACACGAGATAGGCGCCGAAGGCCGCCAATGAGAGAAAGGAAAAAGCCAAAAGTGACAGAGCGATCAGGGGATAAATTGCGTGCAACAGACCGCTCAAATGCCCCATGAGCTTGAACATTTCCAGCCATTCATGCGCCGCGTGGACAAGTCCAAACCCCGCCAATGGACGGAGGGCCATTCTCAAACGAGCATCTGTGGAACGACCACCTTCCATTGCCACCAGCGCACCCATGCTGAAAAAAGCAAGTCCATAAAAAAAATAGATGACAATGAGAACTGATTGGTTCATACTTTTTTATCAGAATTACTCTTCCTGTTGGCGCAAGCGCGCACCACATATCCGGCAGAAACGGTCGCCTTTCTTGGCGCGTGTGCCGCATTGCGGACAATATGCATCCTCGTCATTCTCTTCGCGCTCTTCATGAGTATGTGATCTGCGCCTCGATTTTTTGGAGGAAGCGCGGCCTGCCTGCCAGTAATATGCAATTCCGCCTACGATCATCACCATACCCAAGCCGCCGATAATATATGGCAGGGAATTATTTAGTGAAACCCGCCCCGTTGTGTTTTCATCCAACGGTGCGACGGGTTGAATCCCCTGCGGTGGCGCAACCAATGTATCGGTAGTCTTTTCATATTGCAGGTTTAAGGCAAATTGTTCACCTTTGACAAGTTTTACAAATCCGCTATCGTAATAATTGCTTCCATTCTCCTGTGAAATGGATTCATAAGCTGGAGACATTGAAATAGCAGTCACGTCCCTGGGTTCCAGCACAAGCACATGGAATTGATCCACTGCATACGCGCCATCCCATAAATAGGAAAAGATGCGCTGGTTGCCATTGAATGAGAGCGGTTGATAATACTCAAAACGATAGACTGTGTTCTCGCTGATCGTCAGGGTGAAGACCTGCCATTCCGCCTCCGCTTTTGGCCCATCGAACAAGGCGTTCAAAAAAGTACCGTCACTTGCCAGCGATGCGACTGCGATTAGGTTGGCTTCCTGCGGAATACGAATGGTCAGGTCCACCGGGAAGGATGAGTCTGCGGCAACTTGAAAATCGGCGATCACCAACATACTAGGCTGGTCATATTCTGGCCAGAGCTGAACGGTCATATTGGCAATGGTCACATTATTTTGTGCAGATGCAAAAGTTGGAAATACAAACAACACCCCCAACCCTAAAAACAAGAACAGCTTGCGCATGGATACCTCCAAACGATAAAGTTTTCCTTATCTTACCATGCCGCTTTTAGGAAGGGCATAGACGAAGTCACGCACAATTGCAGATAAATGTCACCCTTTTTGTTTGGGGCATGCTTGCAAATGCCTTCGGGGAGAAATCTTCCGAATTACTCTGCAAACATCATTCGCCTCCTCAACCCACATTTCCACACGAAGGTAACAGTTCTCCAGAGTTTCGCTCAACGCGTCAAGACCACCATTTTCGAGCGGACACGCTGTTGATTTCGGGGAGTATAATTATTTCAAGAGGTGCGCCATGACCAATTTAGAACAAACCATCATGCTTGAAATTTCCACTTTGCCAGAATCTCGTCTGACCGATGTGTTGAAGTATGTTCGCTTCATCAAACTTGGTTTGGCAGACAGCGGCGAGATCGAAAAACGCTTTGATGAATCATGGAAGCGTGTGCGCGCTCGCGCGAAGGAAATGAACATCACACAAGAAGATATTGACGCCGAAATCCGCGCGGTGCGTGAGGGGAAGTAATGCGCGTGGTCATAGATACGAACATCATCGTTTCAGGTTATCTTGGCGGCGCGCTGGAAGCAATCATCGTTGCATGGAAATCGGGGAAGTTTACACTGGTTGTAAGTGACGCCATTGCCGATGAATACCACACAATTTTGAAACGACCCAAATTCAAAGTCGAACACGCAGAACTGGATGATTTTTCCGCGCTTCTCCTCGACAAAGCAGAATTTGTAATCCCTTTGGAAACAGCCAACGCCATCCTTGCCGATCCAACAGACAATAAATTTCTTGAAGCAGCTATTGCAGGAAAAGTTAATCTTATAGTCAGTGGGGACAATCATTTGCTGGAATTAAAATCTTTCAGAGAAATTCCCATCATCACTGCGCGAGAATTTATCACCTGGCTGGAAAGTCAGTAATTCTCTGCCTGGGGGTGGTCGAGTAGGCGGCGGGACTCAACGCATCTTTGCAAGATCACTCACCTCCGCCGCCGTATCGAGACCCGAGCGGACACATTGCTGATTTCGGTCACATCCTAATTTTCTGATAAGATCCCGTCATGCCAGTCATCGCAATGTTTTACGGCTTGATTGTGTCCATGTACTTTCTGGATAACAGGCAACATAAATCGCCTCATATCCATGTCAAATATCAGGACGAAGAGGCGGTGTTCAGGATTCCTGATGTGAATTACTGGCAGGAAGCATTCCATCCGCAAAACTAAAACTCATCTCCGCATGGATCGAACTCCATCAAGATGAACTAATGGCTGACTGGCAACTCGCTGTCAGTGGACAGCAACCTTACAAGATTGACCCTCTCAAATAACCATGAACCCAAGAGTTGTAGACGTAACCCCTAACGACAATTACACACTGACGCTGCTTTTCACCAACGGCGAGGTTGGCATATACGATTGCAAACCACTCCTAAATTTTGGTGTCTTCGTTGAACTGAACGACCTTGCATATTTCAAACGTGTTCAACCATTTAATGGGGCAATCGCATGGCCTCACGAGCAGGATATTGACCCAGATACGCTTTATCTTGACTCTGTCAAAGAAATCGCCGCTGTTTGAAAACTTGCCCATTTTCGAGCGAACACGTTGTTGATTTCGAAGAAGATCACGGCTATAATTGCTTTACGAAACAGATTCGATAAGGAGAAGTAAAGCATGTATCCTGTAACTATTTCCACCAAGTATCAGGTTGTGATTCCCCGCGAAGTTCGGGAGCAGTTTGGTTTAAAACCTGGGCAAAAGGTGATGTTCATCCCCTATAATAGTACGCTGAGGCTTGTTGTTGTTCCATCGATTGACAAAGCGCGGGGAATGTTCAAAGGACTCACCTCTGAAGGAATTCGGGAAGAGAAGGATGAGGAACGCTAATGAATGTTGTTGACTCTTCAGGCTGGATAGAATATTTTGTCAACGGCAGGAATACAGACTTCTTCAACTCTCCCATTCGTGACACGGACAATTTACTTGTCCCAACCATTTGCCTGTATGAAGTATTTAAGCGCATCTTATTGGAACTTGGCGAAGACGAAGCCCTGCAAGTCACTGGTATTATGTCTCTGGGTACTGTTGTTGAACTAAATCGTGACATCGCCATCCACGCGGCAAATATTTCGCTAGAGTTAAAACTTGCAATGGCAGACAGCATCATCCTTGCCACTGCTCGCGCAAACAATGCCACGCTTTGGACACAGGACGAGCATTTCAAAGGATTGGAGGGTGTCAAGTATATTGAAAAGAAAGCGATGTAACCTTCTTCAACCGGCGCGGTGGTCGAGTAGCCCGAACGATAGTGAGGGCGTATCGAGACCCGAGCGGACACGTTGTTGATTTCGGGAAAGATTGCCAGTTGTTCCTTCATCAAAAAATCCTCACCCTCCAGCACTCCGTCCGTAATCACCTTCACCGACTCCGACCTCATCAGCTCATCCAACCCAAATGATTTCAACCTCGTCTGCGTCGTGCGGACGGACGGCATGTTGTGTATAATCGGGATAAAGGTGAAACATGCGGGATAAAGAATATATCCTCTTCTGTGATGAATCAGACCGACGCGGCAAATACTACTCCAACTTCTACGGTGGAGTCATCGTCGGCTCTTCGCAATATCAACGCATTACAAATCGTCTCAATGACAAGAAAGCAGAATTGAATCTTTATCAGGAAGTGAAATGGGAAAAAGTTACTGAACAATATCTCGCAAAATACGAAGAATTGATCCGAGTCTTTTTTGAAGAAATTGCTCGAAACAATATCCATGCCCGTATCATGTTTCGGCAAAATGCTCACCTGCCGCGCGGATTGAGCCGGGAACAGGTGGGTTGGGAATATTATTTGCTTTATTACCAATTCGTCAAACATGGTTTTGGATTGGAGTATATATCAGAGAATATCCGCCTGCGTCTATATTTTGATACTTTCCCTGATACAGCAGAAAAAAGCGAACAATTCAAGGGTTTTCTGCTTGGCTTAACCAAAACCAAAAAGTGGCAAACCATTGATATCAAAAAGGAAGATATTACCGAAGTCCATTCGCATGACCATGTTCTTTTGCAATGTCTTGATATTGTTCTTGGCTCTATGTCTTTTCGCCTGAACGACAAGCACAAAGAAATCCCAAAAGGAACCTCACGGCGCGGCAAACGGACAATTGCAAAAGAAAAACTCTACAAAGCCATACTTTCAGAAATTCGCAAAATCCGTCCTGGTTTCAATATTGGCGTAAGTACAAGAACCGAAACACTTGCAGATAGATGGAGGTTGCCTTACATGCACTGGGCTTTTATCCCCAGTGACGAAACTTTCGATTCGTCTTTGACAAAACCCCGTCGAAAAAAAATGAAATAAAAAACCCCGCCTGACCTACATAAGCATCTGACGCATAACGTCAGACTTCGGTCAGACAGGGGAACTATATACTATATTATACATACGTTACATAACGCTGTCAAATAGGATTTTCTTTTTCAAAGTTTAAGGTATCCTCATCACTTGCGGCTTCCCAGGCGGCAAATTCGCGCGATAGTTCATCTTGTTCTTCAAGCAAAAAATCCCCACCCTCCAACACCCCCTCCAATATCACCTTCATCGCCTCCGACCTCACCAACTCATCCAACCCAAACGACTTCAACCTCGTCTGTGTTGCGCGGACGGACGGTTCAAGAAACTCTCCAAACGGCAGGGAGGTTCTGAACAATTGGTAATACAAGAACCTGCGTGCATTGCGTTTGAACTCAAGTGGGACATCAATCGTTTCAGCATCCAAAAATTCTTTCATCTTTCTTCTTGCTTCCTCAATCGTCTGCGGAAAAAACACGGTGGGATATTGCGTAAATCTAGCTTTACCCGCGCACAGCACCGCCGCGCCCATGATCGCAGCCTCCAGACCAATGGTCGAGTTGTAGACCATCACGAACTTCGACTTCAAGATCAACTCATACGAACTGAGCGTTTCCTTCGGCGACACGAAAATCACATTGGGCAAGTCCGTTGCGCGGCACGCTTCGACCCAGCCAGCCACCGTCTCGCGGCTGGCTTTACGCACGCGGGTTTCATCAGGGTGCGCGCGGATTACGAACAAGGTCTCAGGATGCGCGCGAATTTCTTCCAACACCAAATCCAGCCAATCGAACATATCTTCAAAGACCGTGTTGGCGTGCGGCTGGCTGGTATCGAAGATGACGTTGGTAAACACAGGCACGATCTGTTTGAATCCCGCAGCCTTCTTCAAAAACGACTCGTCAAGTCCCCTCATGTCCGCCCAAAACTTGATGCCCGCCATCGTGAAATCACCTTGAAAGCGCTTCGCAAGATACGCGTCCAGTTTTGCATTTTGTTCATCGTTCATTTCAAAATCATCAGGGATGTGAATCGGGTAGGCTGTCGCTTCACCTTCGGTGAAGTACGCCGTCGCGGGCTGTAAGCCTACCTCATGCGTGATCACATGAATGCCGCGCTTGTGCGCCACGTAACGCGCAGTCGCTTCGGGGAAGAACTGTCCATTGAAAACAAGAACAGCCCGAGGCTGAGTCTGCTCGAGCAGTGCGTCAAATTTCTGCGCCACATTCCACGCCGATAAAATATATTCGCGAAAAAGATAACGCGTCGATTCATCATCATTCAGATGGTGGACTCTCAGAACCCATCTCAGCCCAGGCAGGCATAACGCCCCAAGCGGAATCCCCTCCCAAACAAATCGCATCATCTCCTCGACGGTGAGGCTGGCTACTGCTGCGGCAAGTTTTTCATCCCGCTGATAGTTAAACCACTGCACTTGAGTTCGTAGGTCGGATTGCCAATCCGACTTACCTGGCACACCTGTATACAATGTCTTTGATTGAACCACACACGATTTACACGGCGGCTCTTTCTGTACATGATCGCGATTCGTCCCCAGCACGCAATGGCTCATACCAGAGTCACATGCAAAGTAAACGACGGGAATTCCCTGCAAGCGGAACGCCCACGACACCAGCAAATGGAATCCGCTGTTCCATGAAAGGTCATCAATGCCCGTGGATGCTTTGAAGAAGAGGACGGGTGTGCCAGATGGAGTGGGCGAGCTACGAGTTACAAGTTGCGCCATGCGCGCGATCTTGAGATTATTGAGCCTGCGGACAAGTCCGCGTTTGATGCATTGGGTGAGGAATTCTTTTATCATAAATTGTAGGGGAAACGTTCTGTCGCCCTGGGCGGGGTGACCCCGCCCCTACCAATCATTATTCTTTTCATATCCAAGCCTTACTAGTAAATCCTCTGCCACATCTTTGAATAATTTCTTATGCCCCTCGGTGAAATGTTCCTTCCACCCGCCTGTCTTTCCTGAGCGGAAGGTGTGACTCTTCTTCGGCTGGATCGCATCCACTAAAACGGACAATGCCTTCTCGCGCGGAGTCGGGATTTTGTAGCCAGTCTTCTCCACTTCATTGAGCATAGCGTTCAATGTGACGTCGCGATTGTTGATCAAATCCTCAAAGCGCAGACACATCACATTCCTTTGTTCGAGCCATTGAAACACGCCTTCATACCTCTGCTTCACGCTGACCATTTTCAATCCGTCCTGGTCAATGCCAGTGATGGCGACATTCAATCTCGCGCTGAAATCGGGCAGGGACTTGTAGTAAGCGTGCATCCCATGTTCTTCGTGCATGTCGGTCGCGAAGAAGACCTGCGAGACGAGCATATCTCTCGGGTCGCGATAAATGAAATAGTTGACGCGCCCAGCCTCGGTTAAGAAAGAGACGTTCTCTTTTGTCGCTTCCAAATAACCCCAACCGATCACACCATCATGCACAGCATGCAAATTTGCCAAAATACCGTCCGTCGTCCGTCGTCCACCGTCTTTTTTGATCGTCCGAATCGGCTCCGCATCCACATAGCGATAGGGCATGATCTGCGTAAAGCCGCTGAGGATTTGCAACAGCAAATGCGAGCCGCTCTTTGGCTTGGAGTTGCCAAAGATGGGCGGCGCGTCATTGAAGGAAAGGCGCTTCCATCGCAGGATGGCTTGCGCGGTTTTTCCGTAGGGGCGGAACGCGCGGCGGATACTTTGCTTCAACCTCATCAAAACACCATTAAGAATTACGCAGACAAGTAAATGCGTAAACAAGTGGACATGTACACAACGGAACACGTAACACGCAACAACTATTCCCCGCCATTCACACGGCGCAATTTCTTCAATGATGACTGCTCACTCGGGTAAACCTTCTTCACGCCATCACCGAGCGCAGCCTCAGTCACACGGAGATATTTGACCAGTGTCTCGAACCCCCACGGTTCCACCGACGCAGCCTGGTCACTGCCCCACATGGCGCGATCCAAAGTGATATGACGCTCAATGGACGAAGCGCCGAGCGCAATAGCAACCGCTGAAGGCACAAGCCCAACTTCGTGACCGGAATAACCGATCGGGTTGTTGGGAAATTCCTTGCGAAGCGTTTCGATCATTTTGAGATTCAATTCTTCAGGCTCGCAGGGATAGGTGCTGGTGCAGTGCATGATGACGAGATTATCCCCGCCAACAGTATTCACGCCTTTATGGATTTGCTCCATGGTGGACATGCCCGTTGAAATGATGACAGGTTTGCCCGTCTTGCGAACATGTTTCAACAAGTTACGGTCGGTAAGCGAAGCCGAAGGGACTTTATAGGCAGGCGTATCAAACTTCTCCATGAAATCAACCGAAGGCTCGTCCCACACGGAAACCATCCAGTCAATTTTCTTTTCCTTGCAATAGTGGTCTATCTCTCGATACTGTTCTTCGTTGAATTCAACTTTATAACGATAATCCAAATACGTGATGTAACCCCACGGCGTCTCACGCATTTGCTTCTGTTGCTCGAGCGGCGTGGACACTTCCGGGGTGCGTTTTTGGAATTTCACTGCATCCGCGCCTGCATGTACCGCCGCATCAATAATTTTCTTGGCAATATCCAAATCACCATTGTGATTGATACCCACCTCTGCAATTATATAAGCAGGATGCCCATCACCTATCATTCTATTTCCAAATTTAATTTCACGAGCCATGTTGTCTCCTTAAGTAATTCATACTTTTCGTCCTGAGCAGAGCGAAGCGTAGTCGAAGGGCATTTTACAAGTGCGCTTCGACTGCGATGCAAAAACCGCATCTCCGCTCAGTGCGAAGTGATTTTATTTCATGCGCAATAAAACAATTTCGCAGAGTTCCCGAATCGCACCGTGACCGCCTGTCTTCGTCAACACATGATCCGCGGCACGGATCACCTCAGGATACGCATCCGCAACCGCCACAGACCAGCCCGCGATCTCAAAACATGGAAGATCATTCAAATCATTGCCAATATAGATGACATTCTCCGCCTTGATATTTTTCTGTTCGAGGACTTCACGCATCACCCTACCCTTGTCCTGCATGCCCACATTGTGAATTGCCTCCACCCCCATCTTTTTCGCACGCGCCATCACAACAGGGTTCGGCTCCGAGGAGATGACCATCGTCTCCACGCCGAGCTCGCGTAATCTCTTGATATGCATACTATCGCTACGAGAGGCGATAACCGATTCTTTTCCATCCTGATCTGTGATGACAAGGTTATCCGTCACCACGCCGTCAAAATCGCAGATGATCAATTTTATCGTCCCTGGCATAGTGCGGCGAGAAGCACGCGGTGAAGCAATTTCCAATCCGCTATAGACAAGCGCCTCATACTTCGCCCAATCTGTAAGCGTATCAATATCGACAGTGTATCTCGGGTCAATCAGTAATGGATAGATGACATCGCCCGTCAATGATTTTTTCTGCGTGATCGTTGAAATGCGAATCGCATCAATATGACCTGTTTGCCAATATGCAGGCGGCAAAATTTGACGCGGCGCGTTGTAGGGTTCAGCAATGCCATCCGCTTCAAGCAATGGATTCAAAGGTTTTCTTTCACCATTAAACCGCCACATCTTATATGGGTTTTGCGCGGCGGGCACAACGCCACGCACACAATCTGCGTCAGCATGTTCAAGCAAAATACGAATGGCATCATCCACCATCGTGCGCGGGCGGGTCGGCGATGTTGGGCGCAATTGCACGATGATTTCGGGGCGATAGCCTTCCGCCTTTTCCAGCCATTTCAACGCATGTTCAAACACAGGCAGGTCGGTGGTTTTATCCTGAGCCAGTTCATTTGGGCGCAAAAAGGGGGTCTCTGCGCCGTATTCGCGAGCCACTGCCGCAATCTCTTCATCATCGGTTGAGACGACGACTCGCGTAACCAACTGTGATTGTTTAGCCGCGGCAATGCTCCATGCAATGAGCGGATAACCTGCAAATGGTCGGATATTTTTTCGCGGGATTCCTTTGGAACCACCGCGAGCGGGGATGAATGCGAGTATTTCAGTCATGGTCTAGGGGAAATAGGTAGACAAGGAAACAGGTAAACAAGCAGGCAGGTGTATACGTGTATACGTGTTTACTTGTCTACTTGTGTACATTCTTACCACGCCGTCCAGCCGCCATCCACGATGACGTTGTTGCCTGTCATATATGAGGAGGCTTCAGATGCAAGAAATAATAAGGCGCCGTTCATTTCATCCTTCTTTGCCATGCGTCCGAGAATGGTTTTGGCTGAATAATTCTTTACGAAATAATCTTCGTGATTATTGAACACACCGCCGGGGGTAAGCGCATTCACGCGAATCTCTGTCCCGGCATAATAGGCGGCAAGGTATTTGGTGAACCCGAGCACGCCTGCTTTGGTCACAGTGTAATAGACGGGTTTATAAGCCACACGCTTGCCATCTTTGATATAGATGCTTTGGTCAGGTCCATTCAGTCCATACGTGGAGCAGATGTTGATGATACTGCCTTTTTTGCCCTGCGCGATCATTTGTTTAACGCAGGATTGCGAAACAAGGAATATGCCAGTCAAGTTGACGTTCAAGGCCGCGTTCCATTGATCAAGCGGATAATCTTCGAAGGCACCGGGTGCGATTCCTTTTGCGGCCGCATCGGGATCAAATTTTGGATCGAGGGCGGCGGAATTGACGAGAATGTCGAGGCGGCCGAAATGCTCGACAGTTTCAGTAACCAGTTCACGGGTCGATTCGAGGCTGGTCACGTCGAGAGGACGGGCAATCGCAGAGTAGCCAGAGTCTGTCAGGCGGGTGGCCGTGCTCGTTGCGAGATCCAAATTGAGATCCGCCGACACAACAGCCGCGCCTGCCTCGGCCAGGGTCTTACAGAATTCAAAACCCAATTGACCGCCGCCGCCGGTAACAACAGCGACGCGGCCTTTCAAATTGAACTTATCGAGAATGGTCATGTTTTTTCCTTGACATGTCGCAGTACGATTTTTACGGATAAGCCGTATAGATTTTATCTCCGCGGGTATCGTGCGCGAGGTATAAACCGTCGGAAAGATTTATGTAAATGGATTGAACATCTTCCGATTCGGAGCCAAACTTGAATAAGGCAAGGACCGCATTGCTTGATAGTACATCGCTTTGCAGAGCGGCAATCCCCTCCTGATAATTCCCTCGCGCCAGACCAGTGACAGGGTCGACGAGGTCGGGCAGGACATAGCCCGGGCGGCCAGTGTAAAGATAAACGGGAGCGGCCTGGTTGCTATAGATACGTGTACCCTCTGGAAGATCACCTAAAAAATCCATGGCTTGCGAATCAAACCACTGGAAGGAGGCGTATCCCTGCCCGCCTTTGCGGAGCTGTTTGACAACATCGGACATATCATAAACTGAAAGTGCCAGGATGAATATTGCAAAAACAACAGTCAGAATCCGCCCGGTGAGGGCGCGTTTTTGCCATAACCAATATCCAAATAAAACCAACATGACAAGCAAGCCAACATAAATCGGAGAGAGAATTCGCAATTTGAACTTTGTACTGGCGTCAAATAATAACATGGATGAAATAATGGATGCCAGATAACCGAAGATATACAACGTGTTCGTGAACGATAGAATTTCAGGCCTTGGTGTGGATGGCTGGATGAAACTCTTCAGACCTTTAACCATCACCCAGATGAGCAGAGCCAATGAGATCACGGCTAGAGTAACAACGAATAGATTTGGTATTTTGATCAGAGCCCGCCGCCAGGTTTCAAGCGGAACGAGGAAGACGGAGAAATTGTAAATTCCAGATTCTATATTTTCGGTCGTGAGCGGATGATAGACCAGGGTGCGGTTGGTGGCATTATCTGCGGCGAGTTTGTTGCGGATGCCCCAGGCGAGGGCAAAGGGGATAAAACCAGCGAGGAATATGCCAACGCTTGTTATCCTCTTCTTCCATGTATCATGAAGCAGGATGAGTGTGGCAAGAAAAGTGACGAGAAGTGCAAGTCCTGCATAGCGTGTGAGATAAGCGAATGCGGTGAGAATACTTGTGGCGATTAGCCAACTCTCACCCTGCCATTTACGAAGCACCCCTGAGTGGTTCTCGCGGGGAGAGAAAAAAGATTTGAAATATTTAGAAAATGTAAGAAACGCGGTTAAACTAAAAAAGATATAAAGCGGTTCACTCATTGCGGCAGTATGGACACGAAACATGGAGGCGTTGAACACAAACAACAGAGCCAAGATGATGCCAGCTATTTGAGATCTGGTCATGCGCCAGCCGATGAGGCCGAGCAGAAATGTATTTGCGCCGAAGAGCAGTGCGTTAATAAAGCGCGTACCGCGCAAGGGGTCTAATCCGCTCAGGCCAATGAGCGCAAGTATGGATGAAAAACCTGGTGGGAAATGGGTCACAGGCTGATTGGACGCCAGCCAGGCTTCACGATACCCATCCCCGCTTAAGATACTGCGCGCGCCTGCAATGTACGCAATTGAATCATCTGATAGCCCAAGTCCCTGAGGTGTGCTATAAAGTAACACACTGATCGCGCCCAGGGCAATCATGCCAAGAGCAAACAGGAAAAGGAGATGGGGTTTCAAAAGATATTTCATTCAGGTAATTCCCTCATTCCCAACCCTTCCCCCGAAGGGAGTGGGCTAGGGTGAGGGGAAGTCTCAGCTACGCCTGTTTTGCGATATAGCCTTGTTCTTCGAGATAGGCAATCACCTTGCGGGCATTGTCTTCCGGTGATGTGCCGAAGCCCTGGAGTGTGATCGCGGGTTCCATCGGCGGCTCATAGGGATCATCCACACCTGTGAAACCCATCGGCTTACCATCCACCATGGCTTGACGAGCCTTGGCATACAGACCCTTCGCATCACGCTGTTCACAGATTTCAACGGGAGTATCCATGTACACTTCGATGAAGTTCTCACCCACCATCTTGCGGGCTTCTGCACGTGTAGCGCGGTATGGACTGATGGCCGCGCAAATCACTGCGCCACTCGCGCGGACAATTTCACCAGCCACGAATCCGATGCGGATGATGTTGGTGTCGCGGTCCTCCTTGCTGAAGCCGAGACCTTTGGAAAGATGCGTGCGAACCACGTCACCATCAAGGATGGCAATCTCACGTCCGCGCTCGAGCACCAGCGAAGTGAGCACCTCGGTTGTGGCGCTCTTGCCTGAACCGCTCAAGCCAGTAAACCATATACAAAAGCCCTGCTTGTGGCGCGGCGGATACATCTCGCGTAAAATTTCAGCGGTCTCAGGTCGTGTGAACCATTCAGGTAATAACTTGCCCTTGGCAAGGTAATCATCGCGGACTTGTGTGCCGGAAATGTTCGCTACCTTCGCGCCCTTGGGCACATCCTTCTCTTCCACATAACGTTCTTCATCAGGAAGATAGACAAGCATCTCAAAGGGAATCATCTTGACGCCGAGTTCGGCTTCGTATTTCTTCATGACTTCCTGCGCCTCATATGGACCGTAGAATGGCTTGCCACTGGAATCATTTCCCGGCCCCGCGTGATCCCGGCCAACAACAAAGTGATTCGCGCCGTGGTTGCGGCGGATGATGGCATGCAGTAACGCTTCCTTCGGGCCAGCCATACGCATCGCCAATGGGAGCAGACTGAGCAGGGTGCTTTTCTTGTCGTAGTAATTATCAACCAACGCCTTGTACGTGCGGACGCGGGTGTAGTGATCCACATCGCCGGGTTTGGTCATACCGACAACAGGGTGAACGATCAACGAACCTTTGACCTCCGCCGCGGCGCGTTTGGTAAGTTCTTCATGAATGCGATGCAAAGGATTGCGAGTCTGGAACGCGACTACATTATCATGTCCCATCCCTTCGAGCATGGCACGCACCTGGGCAGGTGTGTGGCGTAAATTTATAAAATCATAATACTTGGGGAGGTTTACAACTTTCATCGGACCAGAAACGCAGACCTTGTTCCAGCGCTCCATCTCGGAAACCATCGGGTGCTTGGAGTCAGTTGAACCATAAGCCAGCGCGGCTTCGGTCTCTGCATCCCAGTGATAGACCTCATCAAGGGTCATCACCGCGATTAAATCGAAATTTGCGCTTCGCAATGCCAGTTCTTCGCCAACTGTCGGCAGTTCTTTGGGATCAGCTGTCAGGGTGATGGGAAGCGGGAAGAGCGTTCCATCCGCGAGCCGCATTTCTTTGAGTACGCGATCATAATCCGCTTTGCCCATGAAAGTCGTCAGCGGCGAAAATCCACCAGTGGCGATCAATTCAAGATCACACATATTGCGCATGGTGATTTTTATGGAAGGCAATTTTCCGGCGCGGGCGAGAAGTTCTTCACGCTCTTTGCCTTCGACCATCAGGTTGACCAGTTTGCCGCCATAAGGGGGAATGAGTTTTGCTTTTACCATTTCGTTACTCCATGAAGGTAGTAACGATTTAAATCGTTACTACAAGATTTTCAAACACAAGCGCAAATTATACTCCAAAATTCATTGGCTGAATTTTGGTTTTCTCCTCATCCCCTGCCCTTCTCCCAAAAGGGAGAAGGGGGTTTCCTCTCCCTTTGGGAGAGGTTAGGTGAGGGGGCTTACGATATAATCCCAATATGAATGCCAAATTTCTACGCAATTTTTCTTTCGGCCTGATCGTCATCAGTTATATTTATTATATCTATCGTTACATCATCGCCACCAGTTTTTTGATCGACGGCACAACTTATTACGTACTCTTCGACGATGCGATGATCTCGATGCGTTATGCCTACAACCTCGCACACGGCCTCGGTCCCGTTTGGAATGCGGGCGAACGCGTGGAAGGTTTCACCAATCCGCTTTGGGTTGGGATCATGGCGCTCGTGCATCTTTTGCCAATTGAACTAAATCAAACAGGACTCGTAATACAGATCATCGGCGCTTCCTTCCTGACCTTCAACCTGTTCCTCGTTAAGAAAATCGTCGAGCATTTTACAGATGACCTCTGCGCCATGCTCGCGGCTGTGACTTTGACCGCGTTCTATGCGCCGCTCAACTCGTATGGATTGCTCGGTATGGAGGTGAGCCTGCTCGTTTTGATGTTGACCGCTGTCATCTGGCTGATATTGAAGAGTGATAACCGCTTCGATCTCTGGGTTTACATCCTGCTGGCCGTTTCGACGCTGGTGCGCTTCGACATGGCCGTTCCATACATCGTTATCTTCATAGTTTTATTCATCGGACAAAAGGACCATCGAAAACAACATTTGATCTGGGGACTGGGTTTACTCATGCTCTTCATCGGCGGCCAGACTCTTGCACGCTATATGTATTACGGCGCGTTGCTTCCGAACACCTATTATCTTAAAGTGGAAGGCTGGAATTTCACACTTAGAATTTTGCGCGGATTGTATGCCTTGTTTCAATTCGCTTATTACTCAAATTGGATTCTTATCCTATTGCCGTTAACGCTCCTCGTCTTCCGCCGCGATTGGAAGGTTGCTTTGCTGACGCTGGTCTTCATTGGGCAGGTGGCTTATTCAGTGTATGTTGGCGGAGACGCATGGGAGAATCACGGTGGCGCAAATCGATATATCGTTATCGCCATGCCAGTGTTTTTCGTTGCGTTCAGTTGGTCAATTGTGGAATTATTGAAGAAAGCAGCAGGGCATTTAACCACAAAGGACACTAAGGAACACAAAGGAAAGATTCTATTAGCTCAAAGCGGCGTCCTCGCTGCCGGGGACGGCGGCAAGAGCCTGTTTGGAATTGGCTGGCGCGTTGTATTCGTTGTTGTTTTTACCTTCTCCCTTTTGAATTTCAATGCGCTGATGGGTGAATGGAAATCCATTGAACGCTGGAGCTTTACACGGCGGCCAGATTATGTGGCCGGTGGTGACCGTAATTTGCAAATTGCGCTCGCGCTTGAAAATGTGACCAGACCCGGCGCTTCGGTGGCAGTTGTCGGCGCAGGGACGATCCCTTATTTCCTCCCGGACCTTTACGCCATGGATATTCTTGGCAAGGCAGACCCATATATCGCGCATCAGACTGTGCGTACTTCGATGGGCATTCCAGATATTCCATATATGCGCCCCGGCCATATGAAATGGGATTACGCATACACATTCGGCACGCTCAAACCCGATGTCATCGTCTCCATTTGGGAAGGCACAGCCGAAGAAGCCGCGCCGTATTTGGAAGATTATGTATATGCAACAATCGCCGAAAGGGTGAAAGTTTATTTACGAAAAGATTCTCTAAACATATTATGGGATAAGCTCAACAGATAATAAAGGCGAAATAATCCGCTTTTATTTTATTAATCCAACTCAATCAACCGCCCTGTGTTTTGAGATTGATGCACCGCAAAGATTAACCTCATTACCTGCGCACCATCCTCCAAAGTGCAGGTCGGTTCTACTTCTCCGCGCACCACTGCAACAAAATGTTTCATCTGTTCCAGGAACATGAGATTGCGCTCCCAGCCATCAGCAAGTGGATAGGCTTCCCACTCGCCGCCAGCCTTGATACCCATTCCTGCGAAGGTTGCAAGCGATTCAGGAGATGCCCGATAAATGCACGTTGCGCCATCAGAAAGATTCCACTTCAAAGTACCTTTTGTACCAATGACTTCAAAGTGATGCGAAGGCGGCTGTTGATTGAAATCCAAATGCAAACTGCCCAGCGCCCCACTTTCAAAACGCAGACCGATTTTGGCTGTGTCTTCCACATCCACTTCGAGGTCACTTAACTTCGCCGTAAAGCCCCACGCGGATTCAACTTTCCCAACCAGCCATGGCAGATAATCCAGCGCGTGACACTGCGTTAGCACCACGCCCCCGCCCATATCCGCGCGCGCGGCGTAGCCTTTGCGATAATCCTCCCACGGATGCCAGGCAGGCAGGTATTCCCCAAAATGCACATGTGCGGAAATGACGCGTCCGATCTCGCCATCTGAAATTAATTGTTTTGCACGCATCAAGCCGGGGTGAAAACGGAATTGAAAAGCAACCAAAACTTTTGATCCGCTTTTCTTGACAGTTGATTCCAGTTGACTCAATCCTTCGGTGGAGCCTGAGATGGGTTTCTCCAGCAGGATGTGACAACCCGCCTCTGCCGCAGGGATGGCGGTTTCCAAATGCAGGGAAGTTGGGTTTGCAACGATGACAGCGTCCGGTTTGTGTTTCTTCAGCGCTTCCCGCAAATCCGTCTCAACGGGGCAGCCCGCGAGTTCATCATCGGGCAGGGTTGCACGATGGCTCCTCAATAGAACAATATCCTTTTCCCCAAGCGAAACCAAATTACGAAAATGTCTTCGTCCAACCGAGCCAAGACCTGCAATTAAGTATTTCATCTTTTACCAGCCGCCGTCTCTTTCATATTTCCATTTGATTAACATATCACCCGCCACTTCCTTGAAAATGGATTTATCTTTTTCAGTGAAAAGTCTCTGCCAGTTGCCGGCCTGCCCCTTTGGAAGAAAGGATGCGATTCCTCCATTCCGTTTGGCCTGCCATTCCTCATCGGGATTGGATGCCATCTCGGCTTTGATATCCTTGTCCAGCGACTTGTTGATCTTCTTCACACCGAGGAACTTCCACAGTTTAGACATCTCCTCGAACGGTGTCGAAAGCAAATCTTCGTAACGCATGCCGAAATAATTTTCGCCAAACAGACGGCGGCCTTCGTCTTCGGTCTCTTGCAGGTTAGAGACCCATCCCTTCGCAACGCGGCGGACGAAGGTCTCAGTGAAGATCGAGCGCGTGCCGTTTGTGAAGGGAGTCTGGTCCCCGCGCAAATCTTCGATGATGCGTTCGTCTTCCGCGCTCAGAAACTTGGACTCCTCCACGAAGTTGCGGAAGCGCTCGGAGATGAGTACATCGCGTCCATCACGGACAATGTAAACCAGTTTCGCATCGGGATAAACCGCGTGCATATCGCGCACAGCTTGCCCATGAATGGTGGACGAGGGACTCTTATCCCCCACAATCAGCTTGCCTTCGCGAGCCGCATCACGCTCCATGATAAAATCCGCCGCGGCGCGCAGAACCAGCGGCGAAAGATCGCGTCCCTGATTCCAGCGGTTGGACTTGCGTGTCAACCACTCTACCGCTTCGGGGGTATTCACCAGTGACTTGAGCAAAGGTTGGCGTGTGAAGAAGTGCGCTTGATAATTGCAATGCACTTCGGGATGCAAACGCGAGAGACGCATGAGTAACGTTGTCCCTGAGCGGGCATGGCCGAAGATGAAGAACTTCTCACGCGGGAAGAACTGCTTGATCTCCGCCACTTCCTCGGGTGTGATGGCAGGGATGGGGTTGCGTTCATTCTTTTTGGGGTCGCCCTTGAGTAGAATACGGACGGCGCTTTTGATACGGGTGACGAGTTCCATTTGTTGATTCTATTTCCACAAATCTTCCAGCCGTTTGCGCCCCACTTCGACGGCTTTTTTTTCGAGAAATTTTTTCATTTTCGACCAGGAGGTTTTGTCTATCATCTGCGGCATGGGCAGGGATTCAGCATCGTCAAAATAGGATAAAGCGCGTGTGGCATTAACGGGAAACGAGCGTACTTTTGCATATTTGACGGCTGCAACTTGAAAGAGCGAATCCAAAGAGACTTGTTGCAGGATGAAATATAAATCCACCATGTCTTTGCGCGTGCCACGATTAATAATGGCGGCGAGTTTCATTGCGCCGATTTCTTCCACGCTGGCGAGGTGTACATTATCTATTAAAAGGGTTGGCTGTACCAATGGATATAAATTCAGGTGGAAGAAACTGACCCCGACTCCGCGCCAGTTTGCCACAAATGTGGAATCTTTATCATAAATAATTTCAAGCGTTGGGTCATCTAAAACAGCGCGCAGGATGGAGCGTTCATTGGAACCCACTGTACTTGCAGCATTCGAGAAAAAATCCAAATCCACAGAGAAGCGATGTCCAAAGTGCAATGCCAATCCAGTTCCACCCGCCAGATAAAAGCCTTGAATCATCTCAATCTTACTGAGCAAACGAAAAGCATCTTGTGTTGCAGGCGTAAGAGATTCCCAGTGCGGCTTTTTAAGAACTAGCGATTCCATAATTCCCCTTTGATGACAGGAAATGGGGATTTCTTCCATTTGCGGAGGCCGAGTAATTTGCGCCAGTAATTAAATATAACAGGGTGCAGCCATCGCTCACCATGCTCACGCAAAAACAAGCGGATGCGTTTACTGCGGTACGTTTCAAACAGCCAGCGGATTTCATCCCATGTTCCAAATTCAAGAACACGCTGAATAATCAGGTTTGCGTCACGAGTAAAGTCAAGTTGCGCAGTGTCATATTCCTGAAAATATGGTTTCAATCCAGCGGGAATTTTGGGAGAAAGAAGCGTGCGTTGCATGTCGTTATTATAATACTTAACTCACCTTACGCAGTTTTAGCGTAAACTTGACAGATGAAAAACGGCAAACTCCTTGATTTGTACAGCGACTACCTGATTAGTGCCTTTGGACAAACAAGCGCAACGGGATTATCTTCACTTCTCAACGGCGAAGTTAGCCATGACCAGACGCAACGGTGGCTGGCAGGCGAGAAGCAAACC
>VGNE01000044.1 GCA_016866215.1 Chloroflexota bacterium
CGGCGCGATAAAAGTCTCTTCCGTTTGGGACTCGATTGGCTAAAGTACGCATTGAAGCATTCGCTAGACTTTCAACCCGTCTTCCTTTTTAGCCTGCCAGAGGTACCAACTCATGTACGGTAGAGAAAAGATTGATATAGCTATGCTCCAGAGCTTGAGCCAGAAAGGTGTTGTCAATGATATTGTTGGACAGTATGGACACCTGATCGTGGACGAGTGCCATCATATTTCTGCTGTCAGCTTTGAGCAAGTGGTTCGGCAGAGTAAGGCTAAATATGTGACTGGCTTATCGGCAACCGTGACTCGCAAGGACGGGCACCATCCGATTATTTTCATGCAGTGTGGCCCAGTACGTTACAAGGTGAATGATCGTGATCAGGCTGAAAAACGGCCCTTTATTCACAAGGTTATTGTGCGCCCAACAAAGTTTCAATTGCCGTCTTATCTTCAAAATATCGCATCTCAATCCATCCAGGATGTGTACTCATCTCTGGAAAAAGATGATGATCGCAATAGGATGATTGTAGCCGACGTAATGAAGGCGGTTCAAGAACATCGTTTTCCTGTAGTATTGACTGAACGTCGGGAGCATTTGGAAACGCTGGAGAAATTGCTCATTGATCGCGTTGAGCATGTTTTTGTTTTCAAAGGGGGCATGGGCAAGAAACAACGACAGGCGTTGAAAGAGCAAATTGCCAGCTTGCCAGCGGATAAATCGCGGGCGATACTGGCGACAGGACGCTATTTGGGTGAAGGTTTTGACGACGAGCGCCTGGATTCTTTGTTTTTAGCCTTGCCTATTTCTTGGCGAGGGACTTTGACACAATATGCCGGGCGTCTACACCGCTTGAGTGAAGGCAAGAAAGAAGTTGTTATCTATGATTATGTTGATTTTGAAGTTCCCGTTTTGTCCAGAATGTACGCCAAGCGACGCACTGGTTACAAAACAATTGGGTATCAAATCGAGTTGCCAAGTAACGCTAGAAAAGGTATGCAATTAGCTCTTTCCGCTTTTTCTTAAACGTTGGATGATAAGTCGATTCAATCTACTTGGCTCAATACCTTATCCAATTCTTTCAAATTGATACATAGGCCGCCTGAAGCCCGTATTTCACTTTGAGTAGCATCAGTAAATCCTTGGCGACCAAAAAGTGCGTGATACACTTGCCAGCCTTTTCCCATATCCGGTAAGTCGAGAAGCGCCAAGCGTGTCTTTTCGCCGGTTAAATCGCGGGCTACCTGGCGGCCGATCTTATCCAATCCCCATTTACATTCCCCCAACAGAACTTCCTTACTATTCCAATTAAGCGCAACGACATCGACTTGAACATGACGACTCCAGTGACTACCTACCGCGCTTGGGACAAATGGCAAGTTCCCCGCTTTCCCCTCCGCAACAGTCCATTGACGGCAAAGTTCCTCGAAAGCCGTTGCGCCAGTGAAGGCCCGTAGATCTTGTTGGATACGCTCAAGAATTTGGTCTGCGTTCATCAGGGGGTTATCTTGAAATGGAGCAAGAAAATGAAAATAAAACCGGAAATAGGGATCGCTCAGATGATAACGCCCGGACCGGGACTTGCCACGTTCACCGGGACGAACAGTCACAGGTAAACGTCTCTCCACAAGACGCAATTCTTGCAGGGTGGATAAATAAGCATTGACTGCTGTGCCAGGCAAAAAGGCATGCTCCCCGATTTTATTCAGGGTATGATTCCCTGCGCCAATGGCTTTGAGCACAGCCAGATAATTTTTTAATTCACGAACTTCATCATAGAGAAGAAACGCTGGCTCAGCTAGGAACATGCCCCCCGGGGCTAAAACTACATTACGAATATTTTCCACCAGCGATTGCTTGGCGTTAAACCATTTCAAATAAGCTGGAATTCCGCCAACAATCGCATAGGCTGCCACACGTTCAGCGGCATCCCAGTTTGGGAAAAACTCCTGCAAACTAGAAAACGGCAAAGGTTCAAGATGCCATTGCGCTGTCATTCGGCCGAACAAAGGAGATTGACGTGATAATAAGGTTTCCATAATCCTAACATGGGAGCCACAGATGACAATAATCAAGTTGGAGTGCTGGAAATATTGATCCCAGGCATGTTGCAGAGCGGAAAGCATAGCTGAATCAGACTCGGCTGCGTATGGAAGCTCATCAAGAATCAGAATGTGTCTTTTCTCTCCGAGTAGGTTGGCAACTGCTTGCCATAAGGCAGACCAAGAGCGATGTACTGGAGCGCTTTCTTCCGGCACATTTAGCAAGCGGGCAAACAGGCTATTACGCTGCATATTGGGACTTTCCCGTTCAGCAGCCCAATAGGTAAAATCGATCCCGCTATTTTTCGCCCAGTGCAAGAGCAACTCTGTTTTACCAACACGGCGACGTCCATAAAGCAAAACCAATTGTGCCGGGCCTGGGCGTTCGCGCGTCAATAAGCTATTCAAAAAAGCCAACTCTTTGTGGCGATCAACAAACATAACAGCCTCCTTGTAGTATAAACGTAATTATTATAACGCAGATTATAATAATTACGCGGCTAACCATTCTGCGGCAATTCTCGATATGGTTTTCTATTCCACAGATTTATTTCCGCTTCTGGGGGCTTTGTCTGCGAAAATCAAGAAAATTGGAGATGCACGGATGCGGGTTTTTCATATTGAGAATTGCTACAATGGACATGGTAAACTTGATTTGTTCCCCAGAACATTATCAGCCACGATGTAATCACAAGAGAACTCTGTTTTTAGCAACAAATTCACCACCAAAGAAAGAAAAAGTGCCCAAATAGTTGACATATTTACCCAATTGTCCACTATTATGCACGTTGAGACGATATGAAAACTCTTTCAGCCACCGCCCAGGCCTTACCAAACATCGCATTCATTAAATATTGGGGGAACCGCGATAACAATTTGCGCCTGCCTTCGAATGGTTCCATCTCGATGAATCTCGATGGATTATTCACGCGCACGACGGTCAGTTTTCAGCCATCTTTGCCATTTGACGAATTGATCATCAATGGACATGCGGTGATGGGCAAAGGACTGGAGCGAATTTCATACATTCTTGACCTGGTGCGTGTGATGGCGGGAATTGAGATGAATGCGGAAGTGATGAGCGAGAACAACTTCCCCGCAGGCGCAGGGATTGCCTCCTCTGCGGCCGCATTCGCGGCACTCGCGCTCGCTTCTTCCTACGCCGCAGGCTTGACTCTGTCCGAAGCGCAGTTATCGCGCCTGGCGAGGCGCGGCTCGGGTTCGGCATCGCGCTCCATCCCCAGCGGATTTGTCGAATGGAAGATGGGCACAGGCGATGATGATTCGGCGGCGATTTCAATTGCGCCGCCCGAACATTGGAATCTTGTTGATTGCATTGCCATTGTCAACGCGTCTCATAAAAAGACCGGCTCCACCGAAGGTCACGCCATCGCAGGGACAAGTCCCTTGCAGAATGCGCGCGTGGCAGATACTCCGCGCAGGTTGGAGTTGTGCCGGAATGCCATTCTCAAAAAAGATTTTGAAGCCTTTGCAAACATCATCGAACATGACTCGGATATGATGCACGCAGTTATGATGACATCCAATCCGCCGTTGATGTATTGGCAAGCCGGGACAGTTGGCATTTTCCACGCAGTCCGCGAATGGCGCGCCAGTGGGTTACCCGTAGCTTATACAGTAGATGCCGGGGCGAATGTGCATGTCATTTGTTTAGGAGAACAGGCCAAAGAAGCGGAGCAGCGTTTGCGGGAATTACCAGGGGTAAGTGACGTGCTGGTCGCGGGCGTGGGCGGCGCGGCAAGGATTATTTAATTTGCTGATTGCTACACTTCCGTCGGCACGCATGAACAGTTCAAATGAATCGTTAAACCATCCATAAGGTTAAGCCCATCTCCTCGGGTGAAATCAGACAGTATAATTCTGAAATTCTTTTTATCTGGAGTAACCCCGTGCGTGTTAACAATTTTCTTCTCGCGATCCTGGTCAGCGCCATTTTGAGCGCCTGTGCAGGCGATTCCACAGAAATCCCGGCTCCCACCGTTGTGCCCACTCATACACCGCCGCCAACAGCCACCATCATCCCAACACCATCCACACCGTTGGCAATCCTCGTCCTGCCGGAAGATATGGACAAAATTTCATTTGACTTGTATCAAAAAACAGTCTACGACTTGGCGCAACAATCCGATTATCGTTTTCAGGTACGCAACCTGCTGACACCGGAAGATCTCGCTGATCCAACTTTAAAAGTAGTGATTGCTCTGCCGCCTGACCCAGGCGTTGCGTCCCTGGCGCCCACTGCGCCTGCGGTTCAATTCCTCGCAGTTAATATTCCGAACCTTTCGGCGGGCGCGAATGTCAGCGTGCTTGCACCGGATACACAAGTGGATTTACCTGCTTTCCTCATCGGCTATACCGCAGCGATGCTCACAGAGGAATATCATATCGGCATGTTGATTCCCCAAGGCGATGCGAATGCACAACGCGCCTATGCCGCCTTTCAAAATGGAATGAGATATTACTGTGGTTTATGCCGAACATTTTTCTTTACCCCGATCACCTACCCAACTTATCTTGAAATTCCCGCAGATGAAAATCCGGGCAGGTACGGCGGTTATGCCAACCTGCTGATCAATGACTATGATGTGGACACCCTTTACATTTACCCAACCCTCGCGAATCCAGAATTTCTCGCCTATGTCGGCACAACCGGCGCACTGCTTTTCGGCACATCCATGCCAGAGCCTCGCCCCGGCGGCTGGGTCATGACCATTAGCCCGGATACGGTCAAGGCGATACAGGCTACCTGGCCCAACCTGATCGCCGGGCAGGGTGGAATTAACGTTCAATCCCCGCTCGGAATTGCGGATGTGGATCCAAGCCTTCTCTCAGCTGGAAAACTCCGCCTCGTTCAGGAAACCCTGGAAGGCTTGCTGGCGGGTCGAATATTAACCAGTACCCCATAGTAAGCTGAATACGACCAGCCAAATGGCATTCGTTGACGACAACCACCTTTCCGCCCAGACAGGGTTTTGGCGGAATAGATTAGATTAGATATGCAGCAATTGATTTTATTTATTTGAACGCACTCACCTAAAAAGCCGATTCGCATGGTGAGTGAAATCAGTGTAGAATCAAGGCAATCCAGCAACATCCTGAAAGGATAGCAACTATGAACCTGCGTTGTATCTATTGCCAGACCCCGTTCACGATCAGCCGCTCCGAAATGCTCGGCGCCATCATCAATATGAACGAAAAGAACCAGAATCACTACGATGCGCACTGCCCGCGCTGTCGCCGTGCAAATTCCATCTCACGCCAGAGAATGGAATTATTCTACCCAAACTGGGCTGAAGCCGCCAAGAAGCAAGGCGCTCCACCTGTCGCACCGCCACTGCCGGCCAGTACTTCGCTTAAGACAGAACCTATCCCCAAATCCGGAAAAACCGCAGCGGGCAAAGCTCCTGCCAAAAAAAAACCTGCTGTAAAATCGTCTCCGGCAGGGAAGAAACCTGCGACCAAGAAAACAACCTCAGTTAAAACAACAGCGAAAAAGGCTCCTCCTAAGGGTAAAAAGAAGTAATAAATTTTTCTGAATATTATACAAAGCCGAAAAGAGCATCCTCTTTAAGGCTTTGTATTTTTATGGGATAAGACGATGAGTATTCGCGCAGTTTTTTTTGATTTTGGCGGCGTCATTCAACGCACCGAATTCCAGGTTCCCCGCCTGCATTTGGGTGAGCGTTTCGGCATGGACTTCGAGGAGATAGACACGCTCATCTTTGCAAGCCAATCTGCGCGGCAGGCCTCTGTGGGTCAGATCACAGAAGAGGTGCATTGGTCGGAGGTATTGAAACGGCTTAAACGCCCCGCCTCCGAATTGCAAATGATCAAGAATGAATTCTTCGGCGGAGATGTGATTGACCGTAATCTGGTTAACTTCATCCATTCCCTGCGCGGAAAATTTCACACGGGGTTGATCTCCAATGCGTGGAGTGGAATGCGCGCCTTTCTTGAAAAGGAAAGGTTCATTGAACTCTTTGATACCGTCATCATTTCTGCTGAAGTCGGTGTAATGAAACCTGATGTAGGAATCTATCACATCGCTTTGGAGCAGGCCAAAGTTAAGGCAGAGGCAGCGTTGTTTGTTGATGACATCCAGGCGAATATCGAGGCTTGTGAGAAGATCGGCATGAAAGGTGTTTTATTCAAGGATCCACAGGAAGCATTGAGCCGCGTGAAGCAATTATTGAAGAAAACTTAATTTCCTTGAAGCGTGTTTATGAAAAGGAGCTGTAGCTTCCCGTAAGCCGAACCAGCTCACGGTTTGTGGACGAGGCGGGCATCACGAAATGGGTCCATCCGCAGGGGAGATCAGTCAAATCGGTGTGTTTGAAATAAGTTGTGCAGGAACGTCCCGCAGCATGAATTAAGCCAGGTTGACTGTCTTTCAAAACCTGCGGGATGCTATATTACGAAGCGGGCGGAACTTCAATTTGCGAGGTCATCGCGCCGGGCGTGGATCGTGTGCCAAACCATGTCATCGCCACCCCGCCAACTGCAATGAGTCCCACGAGGAAGGGCAATAACCAGCCCACGCACGGGATCAACCCAACAAATCCACCTGCAAGTAAGAGCAGGAATGTGCCAAATCCGGTTGCGAGGACGGGCGCCCAGGTTTGGTTAATGGCATTTGTGAAACGTTCCCCCACTTCCTGTCCAAGCGCGATGATCCCAAATAGCCATGCCAATGGAATGATAAATGCAACGATAAGCGCGACAGGGATGAGGATCAGCGTGATCGCCATGATGAGTATGGCAAGCGGTGCAATAACAAGTGTAAGCAATCCAAAACTTCCTGCCAGAACAGGCTGGCGGGCGATCGCATCACCTACGCGCTCCAATTGTGGTTGCATGAAAAGTGTGAGTAACATGCCGATTGCCGCAACTGCTAATGCGCGCCCGATTACGTTTACCACTTCCCAAAATGGATTAAATCTTACATTGATCTCGGGCTGATTGGGTACATTAGGCATATCAGGTACATTTGGTACATCCGGTACATTCGGAACATCTGGTATATCAATTGGCGGGGCCGTGTTCACGATATCGCCTGCGACTATCGCCCCAGGCTCTTTTGTGACTTGGCCGCCTATTGTTACAACATCACCGTTGACAACCGCCGATTTGGTTAACAATAATTGACTACCGATCACAACAACATCCTCGCCTGATGTCCCTGAGATCGTCAGGTTTCCCCCAATGATGACAACTGTTCCATCCGTGCTGCCATCAATTGTGAGGTTTCCTCCGATCAAAATAACATCCTTTGTTACGGCAGCATCATCTTCAACATTTGCATTGCCGCCGATCACAACAAGACTGCCATTGAGCGTCTCTCCACTTTCCACGGTGTAATTTTCGCCGAATCGAATCACATCGCCATC
Source organism: Chloroflexota bacterium (assembly GCA_016866215.1). Lineage (GTDB taxonomy): Bacteria > Chloroflexota > Anaerolineae > Anaerolineales > Villigracilaceae > Villigracilis. The sequence continues at coordinate 7,446 of VGNE01000044.1, forward strand.
GGGGCTTTGTGCATACGCGTTGCTGGTCGGCAGAAATAAAAGCGCCAGTAAAAGAATAAAGGTTGTTATTTTCGTTTTTGTTTTCATGCTGAAACTCCTTGCGAGGCGCGGCTAAACCGCCAAATTGAAATTGTCCACAAAAGGCAAAGGCTAGCCAGTGCGGATATAAGCACCATCCACATATACGGCGGGATAAAGTCTGGCAGAATACGCAGCAAAACGGTCATCGCTTCCGTAAAGGCTTGCAGGGAGGTAACGACGAATAGAAAATAACCGATTGTCGCGGTGATCCATTCCACTGGAGAGGTGATGACTGCATACAAATATGGCGCAGCGAACCAGCCAAACAAACCGGCTCCGCCCAATATCAACACCATCACGCCCCATAGCCTGCGGCGGCGGTCTGCGATCTTTTGAGCAATAAGACGATGTCCGAATCTGATGACAAAACCGGGCGCAGGCTTGACCACAATTGCAGAACGCAAAGCCAGACCCGTTGCAGAGAGGGACGTGCAATGTGCGCATGTCCGCAAGTGCAGATCGAGGTCACGCTTCTCGGTGGATGTTAGGTTTTTATCGTTCAATAGCCAATCTTCAAAAGGCCGGTGATTCATGGGGTCTCCTTTCGGTTTCGGCGCGAGTCTCTTCCTCCTGCCATAAACCTGCCAGTTCCTTGCGGGCACGGTGCAGGCGGCTCTTTACCGCACTCACTGTCAAACGTAAAGATTCGGCAATTTCAATTTCAGAGTAGTCATACCAATAACGCATGATGATCGCTGCACGGTCGGTGTCATCGAGGTCTTTTAGCATGGCATGGATTCGGTCACGAGTCTGACCTTTGACAGATTCAGCCTCGGGGTTGGGGGAATCGGGATCGGGCAATTCATACGTATTGCCCTCCTCATCCTCCGCATCCATCGAAAACATGGAAAACTTTCGCCGCCGCAATCTGTCTATGCAATAGTGTGCAGCAATGGAAAGCAGCCATGTTGCGAACGGTCGTTTCTGGTCGTAACGATGCAGGTGCTGGAACGCGCGTAAAAAAGTTTCCTGCGCGGCATCTTCAGCCAGGTCAGGCTCGCCCAACATGCGATAGCACAAGTTGAAAACAGGGGTTTGATAAGTTTCGACGAGATGTGTAAACGCCTCATCACTGCCTTGTTGAGCCTGAGCGACCCAGGTTTGTTCTTCGTTCACACGTGCTCCTTGTGGACTTTCACCTTTCTTACGCAGGGCTGGGCGAAAAGTTGCATTTTACGGATTACGAATTACGTAATACGTGATGCGTAATCCGCAAATTTTAATGGACATGTCCCTCCCCGCTTCCTTCGGGACCGAGAACCTGCTCCCACTTCCCAAGCGACTCAGCCCTTTGAGCGAAGAGAATGGCGATGGCGGTTGTGAGTGGCACAGCTGCGATCAACCCAAGCGAGCCGACCAGTGTCCGCACGATTTCCTCGGCAATAAAAGAGAAGTTGACCAGATATCCATAGTCGCCGCGTGCCAGCGAAAACATCAGAAGCATGGGGAGAGATGCGCCTGCGTACGCCAATACCAGTGTATTGACCGTCGCCGCCACATGATCCTGTCCGATTCGCATAGCGGAGTTATAGAGAGCGCGGAATCCGAAATTTGGATTCGCATGGTGAAGTTCGAACACGGCCGAGGATTGAGTGGTCACCAGATCATCCAACACGCCCAGCGCACCGATGATCATACCGCCGAGCAAAAGTCCGCGCAGGTTGATGGGCGTTTCCATCAATTGCATCAGGAACATCACATTTTCATCGCCTGTGCCGTTCAACTTTGTGAACACCACGAACAAAGCAGAAAGCGTGCCCGTGAGAAGCAAAACGAGGATCATGCTCAATACAGAGGCATGCGTCTTGAGATTCCAGCCGTAGGTAAGATAGAGGGTAACACCCAATAAAATGATCGAGCCGATAATGCTCACACGCAATGGATCTTCGCCAACCAAAATATGCGGAATGATGTAACCAATAATGATGTACAAACTGAATGCCATGCTCAGGAGGGCACGGAAACCTTTCCAGCGGCTGATAAGGATGATGGCAACTGAAAAAATACCAGTCAGCCATAAAATCGGCGTGCTGCGGACAAAGTCCACAAAATATGCGTTGACCACATTCTCCGGCGTCTTGCTGATCGAGACCATGACCTTATCGCCGACGTTGAGCAAATAATCATCCGAGCGGATTTGACGCCTGCCGTAATCAATTTCCATGGGGATGCCCGCATACTCGCCTGAGAGAATATTTACGCGCGCGATCTGATAGGTCTGCTTGTGGCCGCCCATATCAATTTCACCCTCTTCGATGATCTGCATAACCTGCGCACGGACGGTATCCGAGCCAATTGTGGAAAAACCATCACCGGGCAATTGCACTTTTGCGAAGGATGAATACAATACGACTACAATGAGCAGTAGAAAAGGAAAGAGCCATGATCTATTTTTCATGGCTCAATTATACGATGGACGGTAGACAGTGAACGATAGACCATTAACCACTGTCCACCATCCATCGTCCATCGTCACTCCTTCGGCAACTGCGACTCTTCGATCAAATCCTTTGGCGTTGCCGCGCCGCAGCTGGGACAAATATATTTATGCTCCACAGGCACAGGTGAGGAAAGCCGAATGATTCTCTAAGTGCTTTTAAAAAATGGACTCTGGTGATGACCGGGACCATTTTTCCCTTCTTCTTATTTACTCTCCGCTACTTGACGCGCCCCTGACCTTTGTGCGCTGTATTTTCTCGTGGGGACTTTTTCCATCAAATGGATCAAAGATCGCAGGGCTTCGTTGACAGATTGCGAATCTGAAAAATATTCAAGCACATCGGGAGCCAGCAATACTGTGCCTTCCATCAATGTGTATTGGTTAACGACGTCCGTTCCGTCGCTTTTATGCACGCGGACTGTATATCCCTTATCCAGCGGGCGGTAAAACTTCCCTCGCTCGGCTTTGCTAAAATCATATTCAGGGCGCATTTCGTCGCTCTTCTTTTTTTTAGTGGTTTTCATAATTCTTTTTCTCGGCTTTTGTCGCTTTTCTTGCGCTAATTAGGCGAAGTCTGTCTTTTCGATACGTATGAATGACACTCAATAAACGCCTTATCACAGACATCCCGATTGAAATAAATCGTTCTTCGTCTTCTGAATGGTCGGGGTCTAAAATTGTGGCAATCATGGGATCATTAAAAATGGTGGCGCCTTCTTCAAAACTAACGCCGTGTTTCTTTAAATTGCTCTTTGCTTTTTCTTCATCCCATTCAAATTCCGAATTTTCCATAGCTTTTATCTTTCCCGATTATACCGCGAAGAGGCTTTATCAAATCCGCACTAATCTATCCATAGAAACAATATCTTCCGCAAGCCTCTTATCCTCTTTCGTCTTTCTTCTTACTTTAGCTCTTCCTTCGGCATCTGAGACTCTTCGATCAACTCCTTTGGCGTTGCCGCACCACAACTCGGACAAATATATTTATATTCCACAGGGATGTAAGACCGTGAGCAAAACGGACAGGTAATGGGCATCGGCTCTTTCGGGACTTCCTTTACCACTTCCTTTGTCACTTCGCGGGTTTCCACACGCGTTCCTCCGCCGCCAATAAATATAGGGAACCCCAACCCACTCCTGTTTTGCATTGAAGGTTTCGCAGAGCCTGATGATCGTGATGATGATTTTCTCGATGTTTTGCTTTTGGATGAAGACCCTGAGCCGCCTTTCATATTTCCCAAAAGCAGGAACAAAACAGCAATAATCACAACAGAGGCAAGTGTTACAAACACAATGATCGCGGTCAGGCGGATCGCGCGCGGGATGTTATATAACTCATAGCCATAACTGAACAGGAAGACGCCGCCAACATAGAATGGAGAGAGGATCAGGATCAAAATTAAGCCCGTCTCTTGCGCAAGGCTTTCCTCGAACCAGGTTTGATAACCAATAAAAATAATCAGCGCCAGGGTCGCCAGTGCGATCAATCCGCCAGGGACGAGGAGATGCAACGGCTTGCCGGGCTTCTCATCATCGTGATCATACTCGTAAACTTCATGCGTTTTGGCACGCACCTGACGCGCTTTATATTCTGATTGCACCATGAGATTTCTCCTTCTTTCCAGCGTCATTGCGAGTATATCCATAGCGGGCGAAAACCGCTATTCTATGCGAAATGACACTCTGTGTCATTAGTAGGAGGGTTGGTGGTCGAGTAGTGGCGCCGTTCGTTGGCGCCACGTATCGAGACCCAGCCCGACGAAGCAATCTCCTTCTACATGGGATTGCTTCGTCGCTCACTAGTGTTCGCTCCTCGCAATGACGAAAATTATTTGCTCAAATCCCTCGCAAGGGATTCCATCTGTGCAAGGATCGCTGCAACCTGTCCGCTGGAAACGTTGACGCGGTACATGTGCGTAAATCCATCGCCGAGCATCACTTTAACTGTACGCCAGGAAGCCAGTTGAGGTTGTATCATCCCTTCTGGCAAAAGGTCCACCGCTTGCGCCCATTGCGGATGAGTCTTCTCATAGTCGCCGAGCAGGTCCAAAGTCGAAGTGCGAAGCGGGAAGAGGTGAGTTGTCTCCACCCAGCGCGCATCCTGTTCATTATCCAGCAGCCAGCGTACGAATAACCATGCCGCGAGTTGTTCCTGCTCGGTTGAATCAAAAATTACATAAGAAGAACCAAATACAGTAAGCACGCCATTATTCCCAGCGGGGCCGGGAAAGGGAATGACCTGCCATGTATCGGTGTTGTTTGCGCCTGCAAATGCGCGGGTAACAAATGGCAGGTCGTGCAGGTTGGCCGTGATGAACAAAGCCTCGCGGTTTGCAAATGCTGTGATCGGGTCGGCGCTTGCGCTTTGCCATGCGCAGCCCGATTCAGAAAGTTCACGCAGATATTTAAAGGACTCAATATTTTTTGGCGCGAGGAAGCGATAATTGCCTTCCTCCAAAACGCCGCCGCCAAACGCCAGCAGCCATGCGTAGGCGGTTATCGCTTCGGTGTTCACTAGCCAGCCGCCGAGGGAATCATTTTCTGCGAACTCGTCGGAAAGCATGGATTTTTGCGCGCCGCAGGTTTGTTCGCGAAAATCTTCCACCAGATGCGGCGCAGAGTCGAAACCAAGTTTGCCAGCCCAGGTTTCATTCCAAAGTAAAAATTGCGCGTTGCGCTGCGCGGGAAATGCCGCACGCGTCCCGCCTGCCAGGTCTTGATTCCAAAACACAAAGGGAATGTCGCCGGAGTCGATTCCGTATTTTGGATCGTCAACATAATCCGTCAGGTCTGTCACCACACCGTCTGCATACCAGCCCTGCGCGTGCTCAGGCAATGCGATCACCAGATCGGGTCTTGCCTCCGTTGGCAGGGATGCGGTCACACTCTCATAAAGGTTTGCAAAGTTAACTTTATCTTGCAAATGGACTTGGATGCCCCACTCATTTTCCATATTAAAATCATTGACGAATGAATTGAACAAATCCGATTCGATGCCATACCACGGAGTCCAGACTGTGATCTCCAATCCTTTTAACGCCTCTGCCGGAACCTCAAACATGCTGGCCGCTTCGACGACAGGTTCTGCCGTTGGAGTTTTTCCGGCGCTTTGTGTGGCAGATGCTGCGGCTGTGGCTATGGCTGTGACATTCGCTTCATTACAAGCGGTTAAGATGAAGGATATGATAAGGAATAGTGGAAGTGTTTTTTTCATTGAGCAAGTGTCATAAAGGGGACGGGCATGAATACCAAAACGAAGATAATGATCATCGTATAAGCGATCAGTCGTCGGGCAGGGTCGAGCGTGGTGATCTGATCCAATGGCTGTGCGTTGACTCGTCCCAGCCAGAAAAGCAAGCCTGCCCATAACCACCAGGTGCTCCAGGAAATTCCAAGCACGATCAGCAAAGCGATGATGAATGGAAATGCCTTTCGGGCTTTCTCGCCGAGCACTGCATAAATGATATGCCCGCCATCCAGCGTGCCGACGGGGATCAGGTTTAAGGCGGTGACAAGGATACCCGCCCAGCCTGCGAAAGCGATGGGATGAATGAACACGTCCAAGCCGCCAAATGGAATGGGGCGGCCGGTGAAGAAATATTGCAGCCAATACAAAAACCCCTGCGGCTCAACAGGCGCGGGCAGTAATTGACCGAAGGTGACATATTTAGCAAAAAGATAAAGAAGCGAATTGCCCTCGATGAAGCTGTTTGGGTTTGGGTCAATGCTTCCCAATGTTGAGAGGGATAGCCCAAAAAACAAAACAGGAATGGCGACGACCAGCCCCGCAATGGGACCTGCAATGCCGATGTCAAAAAGGACACGCTTGTTCTTGGGGATGCTGCGCATGATGATCGCGGCGCCCATTGTGCCAAGCGGACTCAACGGAAATGGAATAAAGTATGGCAAAGAGGCAGGCGTCTTGTGATGGCGGCTCATGAAATAATGCCCCAGTTCATGCGCCACCAAAATCCCAAGCAGGCTTAACGCGAAAGGCCAACCTGTCAAAATACTTTTAGCAAGCAATAACATTTGTCCGGCGGGGTCATTTGGGATGGGGCCGGCGGGTTGTGCGCCCGCGAGCATCACACTGAATACTGTTAACACGAAAAGGATGATGTTCGTGGAAACTTTTTCCTTTTTGGGTTCAGGTTGTTTCGGGGCGAGATAAATGACTTGTCCTCCATCCTCAACGCGAAAGATCGGCATGGCATGATGTGGACTGAGCCATTCAGCCAATTGGTCGTATGCTTCAGCAGAATCTTCGCTGAACAATTGTCCGCGAAAGCGCAGGAAGAAACCTTTGCGGGGGTCTTCGCTGGTGACATCGTCAATGCGAAAGATACGTGAGACAAATCTGGTTAATATTTCAGTTTCTGGAAATGACATTGGGGATACCTTTGAATGTTACATAAGGGATTATGGACAATGTACGGTGGACGATAAAAACGGTCAACGGCCTATCGTCCACCGTAAATTGAAAGGCGGGAGTGGATGGGAGTCGAACCCACCGCGGCTCGCAACGCGACCCGCCACAGGTGTTGAAGACCAGGAAGCCCACCGGGACCTAACCACTCCCGTTCGCAAGGATAACCGAGAGAAGATAGATTCGCAAGTTACAGGTTAACGATCCCTTAAATTTGATGGTTTTTTCTCCATCGCATGAACCGCCAATGCGAAAGTCGCCAGTAATCGTATTACGCGAAAATCAGCTTTATTCGCGTAAAAAATTCAGGTTGTTTTTCAAAAGGTGTAGAATTATGTTAAAAATAAAAAACCGTCCTTTTCAGAGGACGGTTTTTCTTATGGAACTGTCGGGGCGAGAGGATTCGAACCTCCGACCTCTTGCACCCCATGCAAGCGCGCTAGCCGGACTGCGCCACGCCCCGATATAAGATTTGAGACAATAACCGTCCGACCTTGGTGCCTCAGCACCACGCGCTAGCCGGACTGCGCCACGCCCCGATTGAGCGAAGCAGATTATAGCCTTGTTTCTTTTTTCTGGCAAATGGAAACGATCGTCATTGCGAGCCGTTCTATGGCGAAGCAATCTCCAACATTATTATGGGGATTGCTTCGGGCCCCTTCGGGAGAGCATCGCCTCGCAATGACAGATTTATTTATGCTAAAATACAAGCATTGGAGCTCCTCTTATGCCAGATATGTTAGAAGTGATCATTGATAGTATTCGTGTGCACTTAATGGCGCCGCAGCGTGTTGTAGTGCTTAAGCAGATCAACACGGAGCGCTATCTTACGATTTGGGTTGGCCCCTACGAAGCCGAGGCAATTACCGTCGCTTTGCAGGAAGTTGAAATGGTGCGCCCGCTTACGCATGACCTGCTCAAGAATATCTTTAGCGCATTCAATGCGCGCGTTATCCGTGTGGAGATCGTCAATGTGCAGGGTAATATTTTTTACGGAAATATTGTCGCAGAAACCGATGGACGTGAGATGCATATTGATTCGCGCCCGTCTGATGCAATTGCGATCGCAGTACGCGCGCATGTGCCCATCCTTGTCCACAAGAATGTGATGGACGAGGCGGGCATGACGCCGGATCAGGATCTGCCTGAAACGAGCGCCCCTGCCAAAAGAGAACCCTCCCCGCCGTTATCGGATGAAGCCAGTGACAGATTATCCGTGTTCAAGGATTTTATTGACAAGCTGGATATTGACGACCCCGACAAAGACAAACCCGATTCAAACACAACTTAAAGCTGATACCCCCAAATGACAGATTATTTCCCTTCTGAAGTTCCCTACGGGGATGATCCCTCCGCCGCCTCCAACCCAATGTCAACGGTAGTCCCGCATAGTCGGGAAGCCGAAGAAGCAGTTGTTGGGGCGGTATTGATTAACTCCGAAGCCTATTACGATGTGGCTCAATTCCTCGCGGCAGAGGATTTCTACATCCATCGCAACAAATGGATCTGGGAGGCGTATGCGCATTTGCATGAAAAGCGCATACCAGTAGACCTGCTGACCTTATCCGAAGAATTGGAAAAGGCCGGCCAACTGGCTGAAATTGGCGGCTCCGCCTTTCTTACATCACTGATCAATCAAGTGCCTACCTCGCTTAATGCGGAAGCCTACGGACGGATCGTGGAGGAGAATTCGATTCGGCGCAAGATGATCACTGCCGCGAATCAAATTGCTTCTTTGGCGTATAAAGGCAATACCATCGAAAATGTAATGAACGAAGCGGAAAAAGCTGTCTTCAATGTCAGTGAAAACCGGCTGAAACATGACCTGCAACCGATTCGGACTGTCCTTTCCAGTTACTATGACCGCATTGACGATCTATCCAAACGCCCCGATGATTTTCATGGCGTGCCGACTGGATTTTATGACCTGGATAAATTGTTGGGCGGTTTGCAGCCCTCCGATCTGCTGATCATTGCAGGCCGGCCTGGTCAGGGTAAGACGGGTTTTCTGTTATCCATAGCGAAGAATGCCGCGCTGACCCATAAAAAGCATGTGGCCATCTTTTCCATGGAAATGTCCAATGAGCAGGTGGTCCAGCGTTTGATCTCAATGGAAACCGGGATCGACTCTCAGCGCCTGCGGTCAGGGAAATTGTTGGCAAACGAATGGCCGCTGTTCACGCATGCCATTGAAGTATTTTCCGATACGCATATTTTCCTCGACGACACGCCCGCCATCACACCCTTGCAATTGCGCACCAAATGCCGCCGCCTGCACATGGAATTCGGCGTCGACCTGATCCTCGTTGATTATCTGCAATTGATGGGGAGTGACTCCCGCAACGACAACCGCGTGCAGGAAGTTTCACATATTTCCCGCAGTTTGAAAGTGCTGGCGCGCGAGTTGAATGTGCCTGTGCTGACTGCCGCGCAGTTAAGCCGTGCTGTGGAACAGCGTACCGATAAACGCCCTGTGCTTTCGGATTTGAGAGAATCTGGGAGTCTTGAGCAAGACTCCGACATCGTCATGTTCATCTATCGTCCTGACCAATACGATAAGGATTCAGACAAACAAAATATCGCCCAGATCCTTATTTCGAAACATCGTAATGGTCCCGTGGGCGATGTGGAGTTGATCTTCCGCAGCGCATTGGCGAAATTTGAAAATGCAGCCACGAAGGTGTTTCGACCGAATGAGTAAGAGCAGTAACGAGTTGCGAGCTACGAGTTACGCATCACGGATTACGTAATGCGTGATACGTAAAAAACAAACCATGACCTCCTTCAACGGCTTCACCTCCTCTGAAACATTTACACAGTTTCCTGATTCGTTCATTCGTTTGATGAACGAGATTGACGACATTGCAGAATTGAAGGTGACCCTCTACGCCATCTGGCGGATCGAGCATATTGAGGGGCACTTCCGCGCGTTGTGCGAATCAGATTTCGAGGCTGAGTCGCTGGGGTTGAGCCTTGAGGAGATTCAGCGCGGGCTGGAAAAATGCCTTGAGAGGCAGACTCTGCTCAAGCGCCGCCCTGAGCGTTCTTCTGTCGAAGGGTCCACACATGAAGCGGATGTTTTTTACTTTCTCAATTCCCCGCGTGGACGTCTCGCAGCGGAAGCATTTTCCCAGGGGCAGTGGCGCGAAACTGCAAAGAGCATGTCTGAGCCATTCGCTTCGCGTAAATCAAATGTCTTTAAGTTGTATGAAGAGAACATTGGCGCGCTCACGCCTTTATTATCAGACATGCTGCGCGAAGCGGAAAAAAATTATCCGGGCCTGTGGTTTGAAGAGGCGTTTGAGATTGCAGTGAGCCGCAATATTCGTCATTGGAAATATGTGGAAGCGATCCTGGCGCGCTGGAAGGAAAAAGGGAAAGATGAAAGAAAAGATCAACAAGACCCTGTCAAAGATGCAGACCGATACACCGACAGCGAGTTCTCCGAATTCATCAACCGGGATTAATCTCGTGAAGACCCTCGGCGACCCGAACTGCCCGCATTGCGGGGGGGTTGGCTATGTGCGTTACGATGTGCCGCTTGGGCATGAGAAGTTCGGCAAATTGGAATCGTGCGTGTGCCGCGCAAAGGATGTGGCGGAAGGCGCGCGCTCGCGTTTATTTGCCATGAGCAACTTGAACCGTTTGAGCCATTTAACATTTGAAAACTTCAATGCCTCTGGAAATGACCGGGCAAAATTCATGTCTGCGCAGGACCGCGAGAATTTGCACAAATCATTCGAAGTTTGCGAAGAGTTTGCGCGTAATCCAAATGGCTGGCTTTTGCTGGAAGGCGGATATGGATGCGGCAAGACCCACCTGGCGGCGGCAATTGCAAATTTTGCTGTAAATAAGGGCACGCCAACCTTGTTCATCACCGTGCCGGATTTGCTCGATTCACTGCGCTTTGCGTATGCCGACCCAGAAACCACATTTGAACAACGCTTCGAAGAGATCCGCAATGCAGACTTGTTGATCTTGGATGATTTCGGTACGCAGAATGCAACCGCCTGGGCGCAGGAAAAATTATTCCAGATCATCAATTACCGTTATATCAATAAACTTTCCTCGGTGATTACAACCAATTTAATGCTGGATGAAATTGAAGGCCGTATCCGTTCGCGCTTGCAGGATGAAGGCTTTGTAAATCACCTCATGATCTCTGCGCCGGATTACCGCCGTCCTGAAGAAACCAGCAACCCGGGTATTTCGATGCTTTCCCTGCCTGAAATGAAAGCGATGACCTTCAAGACTTTTCAAATGCGCGAGGATGAGATCGGACTGGAAGCGGTCACCACCACGACCACGGAAAAATCCGATAAGTTCGGAAATAAATACAAAGACAAAGAGATCACCCGCATCAAAGTAACCAAAGAGGATGTGAAGACTTTGCACGAAGCCTATAGCGCAGCGGCGGGTTTCTCTGAAGAGCCGAATGGCTGGCTGGTATTTTTGGGTCAATCCTTTAACGGAAAAACCCACCTCGCCTCGGCGATTGGGAATTACCGCATTGCACTTGGCGGACAAGCCCTGCTTATTGAAGTGACTGCCCTGCTCGATTACCTGCGCCAGACCTTTCGCCCAAGTTCGGATGTCTCATTTGATAGGCGCTTTCATGAAATCCGCACCACACCATTATTGATATTGGATGACTTGAAGGAAAGCGGTGCAAGTTCAGTTTGGGCAGAGGACAAATTATATAGTGTGTTGAATTACCGCTACAACGCGCATTTGCCCACTGTGTTAACTTCCACCATGCGCCCCGATTCCTTCGCGCTGAGTTACCCGAATTTATGGAACAAACTGCTTGACCCATCCAAAAGTCAGGTCTTGGTGATCAACATGTCTCCATATCGTCGCGTAGTGAAGGGCGGCAAGGCCAGCCTGCACAAGAAAAAATAGCGGGACGATCAGAAACAGGCTTCGGGTTCAGCGCAACTTTGCGAAGCACCCTGCGGGCGGAGCCTGTTTTTCGTTATATAATCTTTGCTGCCATGCAAAACGAAATTCTTTTATCCATCCGCCGCGCGCTTGACGAAGATATTCGCACAGGCGACGTAACCACCAACAGCATCGTCCCTGCAGATGCGATGATGAACGGAAAGATCATCGCCAAGCAAAACGGCGTGATTGCAGGCTTGGATGTAGCCCGCGCCGCATTTCATTTACTGGATGACTCAATTCAATTTAAAGTATTTGTGGATGAAGGGCAGCGCATCACCGCTGGATCGGAGTTGGTTCATCTGCGTGGACATTCCCGCCCCCTACTCACAGGCGAGCGTACCGCGCTTAATTATCTCGGCCGCATGTCGGGCATCGCCACGTTGACCCGCCAATTCGTGGACGCGGTCTCTGGAACAAAAGCCGTCATTCTCGATACGCGCAAGACCGCGCCAGGCTTGCGCACACTGGATAAACTCGCAGTCAAACTCGGCGGGGGAGAAAATCATCGCATTGGACTCTTTGACATGATCCTCATCAAGGACAACCATATAGATTTCGCGGGCGGGATTGAAGAAGCCGTCAGACGTGCGAGAGATTTTCAGAGCGGGCTGGAAATCGAGGTTGAAACAAGAACCTTGGAGGACGTGAAAGTCGCGTTAAGTCTGAGGGTCGAAAGAATCCTTTTGGACAACATGTCCATTGAGATGATGAACAAAGCAGTTCGCCTTACGAACGGACGCGCAAAACTTGAAGCGTCAGGAAATGTGTCTATGGAAACGGTGCGTCAAATTGCAGAGACCGGCGTGGATTATATTTCCGTCGGCGCACTCACACATTCAGCGAAGGTGTTTGACTTTAGTTTGCAATGGATAAAATGAATGTCATTGCGAGGAGGGTGCTCTTCCCGACGAAGTAATCTCCTCACGAGTTGGGGATTGCTTCGGGCAAGAACAAGAGCGCCCTCGCAATGACGTGAGGAGAGACCATGCTTTCACAAGTAACCAATGTTGATGAAATGTACGCTGGGATGAAGGAAAAACTCGCGAATGTTGTTCCAGATGTGGAATTGCATTACAAGGCAGAGATCGCAGTTGAGATCAACAAATTGAAGAAGGAACGCAACGCAGTGATCTTGGGGCATAACTATATGGAGGCTGCGTTGTTCAACTCCATCCCCGATTTTGTCGGCGACTCGCTGGAGTTAAGCCGCAAAGCCGCGCAGACCGATAAAGATATCATTGTGTTTTGCGGTGTGAAATTCATGGGCGAGACCGCCAAGATATTGAATCCATCCAAAAAAGTTTTATTGCCATCCAATCGCGCAGGCTGTTCACTGGCGGAAAGTATCACCGCCGCAGATGTGCGCGCGCTCAAAGCAAAATTCCCCGGTGTGCCTGTTGTGACTTACGTGAACACCTACGCAGATGTCAAAGCCGAAAGCGATATTTGCTGTACATCTGGAAATGCAAAGGCGGTCGTTGAATCACTTAACACAGATACAGTCATCTTTTTACCCGATGAATATCTGGCTGCCAATGTCGCGCGTGAAACAGGCATGCATATTATCTTCCCGACGCGCGCCCTCACCCCACCCCCTCTCCCTCAGGGAGAGGGGGCAGGAGGTGAGGGAAAAATGATCGGCTGGACGGGCCGCTGTGAAGTGCATGAGAAATTCACAGTAAATGATATTGAAACCGTGCGCGCGCAATTCCCGGAAGTTGCCATTCTCGCGCATCCTGAATGCAGCCCCGAAGTGACCGCCGCCTCCGATTTTTCAGGCAGCACCAGCGCAATGATCAAATTCGTGCAAGACTCTAAAGCGCCGCAATATCTGGTCTTAACCGAATGTTCCATGGGGGATAATATCGCCGCGGCAAACCCTGAAAAAGATATGCTGCGACTGTGCATGGTACGCTGTCCGCATATGAACACCATTACAATGGAGGACACGCTTAACGCATTGAAATTGGATCGTTACATTATTGATGTCCCCGAAGATATTCGTGTTCGCGCGGCGCGGGCGGTACAGAGAATGATCGAGATTGGATAATAGTTGAGTAGTTACATAGTTGCGTAGTTCATGCACACTTGTCTACTTGTTTACATGCCTACCCTTGAGGCAATCGTATGTTGCAGACAGATGTATTAATCATTGGAAGTGGAATCGCTGGGGCGACAGCTGCGCTGCGGCTTGCAGAGAATCCGAATCGACGCATTGCGCTGATCACACGCGCACCCGACCCGAATGACTCGAACACAAATTGGGCGCAGGGCGGCATCATTCATCGCGGCACAGACGACAATGCAGACCTGCTTGTCGAAGATATTCTTACAGCAGGCGCGGGCGCATCCCTGCCCGCAGCGGCGCGCATCCTCGCAGAAGAAGGACCTGCGCTGCTTAATGAAATCCTGATTAATATTTCAAACATAAACTTTGATCGAAGTCAGGATGGCAAATTAGCGTATGGAAACGAAGCCGCGCATCAACGCAGGCGTATTCTGCACGTTGGCGATGGTACTGGCGCGGCGATCAGCAGGGGATTGATCCATGCTTTACAATCCAAACCAAATATACAATGGTTCACAGAGGCCACTGCTGTAGACCTGATCACCTATCCACACCATTCACGCGATCCTCTTGATACTTATAAACCTATTACCTGTCACGGCGCGTATGTATTTGATCGCAAAGGACGCGCAGTGCATCGAACCTTAGCCGCTGTCACTATTCTAGCAACCGGCGGGTTGGGAAGAATTTATCGCAACACCACTAATCCACAAGGATCGCGGGGCGACGGTCTCGCAATGGCATCTCGCGCAGGAGCGCGCATCATCAACGCGGAATATGTGCAGTTTCATCCAACCGCGCTGGCAGTGCCGGGCTCGGAGGGATTCCTCATCTCGGAGGCTGTGCGCGGCGAGGGCGGCATCCTGCTTACTCCGGATGGGCGCGCCTTCATGGAAGAGTATTCCCCCGAATGGAAAGACCTTGCGCCGCGCGATGTGGTCTCACGCGCCATTCATCACATCATGGAAACGCACGGATACTCCCATGTGTTGTTGGATATTGCGGCGCATAAACCTGCGGATGAAATTCGCGCGCGCTTCCCGAATATTTATTCCACCTGTTTGAAATTCGGCGTGGATATTTCACGCGACCCGATTCCTGTTGTGCCTGCCGCGCATTATTTCTGCGGCGGCGCCCAAGTGGATGAAGTTGGGAAAACCAGCATCGAGAATCTTTACGCGGTGGGCGAGGTCAGTTGCACAGGTTTGCATGGCGCAAACCGGCTTGCATCCACTTCATTGTTGGAAGGATTGGTTTGGGGACATCGCGCTGCGCGGGACATCGAATCCAAACTGGATAAGGCCCCGCTTCACATCCCAACCCGTGAGATGATCCCGCCCTGGGATGAAAGCCACCTCGATGCGGATTCGGACCCCGCGCTGATTCAAGGCGACATGCAGACCATTCAAAACATCATGTGGCATTATGTGGGACTCGTCCGCAGCGGAGAAAGACTCTCGCGCGCCATCCGCGAACTGCGTCATTTGCAAAATGAAATCGAGACATTTTATCGAACCACAAAATTAAGCGACGGTTTGATCGGCTTGCGAAACGCGGTTGAATCCGCGTTGATCGTGGCGCAAGCCGCCCGTCACAACCGCCAAAGCCGCGGATGCCACTATCGAGTCGATTCAGTTTTAGAAGAGGGCGATCGGTTGATATAACGGGGGTTTGGAAAGAATTTGGTAGGTAAGAGTAAATGAAGAAAGAGGAAAGATGAAAGAAAAAAGGACTGCCACAATCGGCAGTCCTTTTTCTTATCCAAATCTGCCCATGATGTAATCTTCGGTCTTTTTTTGCTTCGGTATGGTGAAGAGAGATTTTCCTTCGCCATATTCAATGAGTTCACCTGTTAAAAAGAAAGCGGCGTAATCGGCTGTGCGTGCGGCTTGTTGGATGGAATGCGGCACAAGGATAATGGTATATTCTTTTTTCAACTCAAGCAGGGCGGCTTCCACTTTGCCGGTTGAGATCGGGTCCAGGCCGGAGGTGGGTTCATCCAGCAAAATTATTTCTGGCTGTAAAGCGATCACACGTGCAAGGCATAGACGCTGTTGTTGTCCGCCTGAAAGTGCAATCGCGGGGTCATTCAACCTATCCTTTACTTCATCCCAAACTGCCGAGAGTTTTAAACTTCGTTCAACGGCTTCATCTAATTTTGATTTGCGTTTCTCACCTGCGAGTTCCAAACCGTAAATAATATTTTCGCGAATGCTCATCGGCAATGGGACCGGGCGCGCAAAGACCATGCCTACTTTACGGCGCAACGCGATCACGTCCACTTTTGGGTCGAGGATATTTTCTCCGTCAATCAGGATCTGACCTGAACTGGCTTTCACCTCCGTCAGGTCATTCAAACGATTGAGACAGCGCAGCAGGGTGGATTTACCGCCTCCCGCTGGACCAAATAAAACTGTCACAGCGTTCTGATGGATTCCCATGCTGACGTCACGTAATGATTCGGTGCCGTCGGAGTATTGGAGGGAGAGGGATTCAATGGTTATTTTGTTCATTTTATAGGTACTCGGTGGTCGAGTAGAGCGAGTGTACTTCTCGCTCGTATCGAGACCACCATGTTAGAGAAATTATTCTTGAAATAGGTGGTCTCGATACGGCGGCGGAAAAGCACCGCCGCCTACTCGACCACCAGAGGTATACAACATCACCATTGTCTTCTCGCTCTCGCCCGCGAACGAATCACGGTAGCTATAACATTCATGGTTAATACAAAGACAAGCAATACAAGCGCCGTGCCGTATTGGATTTGGATCGGCATCTCAGGCACCTGCGTGGAAATGACAAAGAGGTGATAGGGCAATGCCATGGTTGCATCAAAGGGAGAGTTGGGCAATCGTGGCAGGAAGAACGCCGCGCCTGTGAACAAAATGGGAGCGGTCTCGCCGGCCGCGCGTTCCAAACCGAGGATCACGCCCGTTAAAATTCCAGGAAGCGCCTCCTTCAATACAATACGGCGGATGGTCTGCCAGCGGGTGGCACCGAGGGAAATACTCACAGTGCGGAAGGCTTGCGGTACGGAACGCAGCGCTTCTTCCGCTGTGCTGATGATGACAGGCAGGGTCATGATCGAAAGCGTGAGAGACGCGGCAAGAATGGATGTGCCAAATTGCAGGAACAAGACAAACAAGCCCAAGCCGAATAAGCCATAGACCACAGAAGGAATACCGGCAAGGTTAATGATCGCTAGACGAATGAGACGAGTCCACTGGTTGTCTTTGGCGTATTCAGCCAGATAAATGGCGGCGGCAATTCCCAAAGGGACGGAGAAGATGGCTGTGCCAATTGTGAGATACAACGTGCCAATGACGGCTGGCAGGATGCCGCCTGCGCGCATTCCGTCATGCGGAAAACCTGAAAGAAAATTCCACGAGATGGCGGAGCTGCCCTTAATGAGAATGAAGACCACCGTTCCGATGATGGGAAGGACAGTAACAACCGCTATTAATGTGATCGCGGCGAAGCCAAGTCGTTGGATGGTGTGACGGTTTTGAGCGAAGAAGTATTTCATGGTTTTTATAAGTCATCTGGTGGTCGAGTAGCCCGAATGCTCTTTGAGGGCATATCGAGACCACCGCGTTTCAAGTTGTTTTCTATTTGCATGTAATTTGTTGGTCTTGATACGCCCCGCAAAAACCATGCGGGGCTACTCGACCAACAGATTATTTTAGGAAAGAATTCGTTCCGCTCTCTTCCTTGCGCGGAAAACAACAGAAGAGGCGATGATATTCACGATCAATGAAATTACAAAGAGGACGATGCCGATCAGGAATAGGACATGGTAATGTGTGCTTCCATTTGCAACTTCGCCCATCTCTGCGGCGATTGTGGCGGTCATGGTACGGACGGGGGAGAAGAGACTGCCAAGTTTAAGCGCAAGCACAGGCGCGTTGCCAGTGACCATCATCACAGTCATAGTTTCGCCGATGGCGCGCCCAACGCCGAGCATGACGGCTGTCAACACCCCAGAACGTGCGGCGGGAAGAGTCACGCGCCAGATGGTCTGCCAACGCGTTGCGCCCAAAGCCCACGCGCCTTCGCGATATGCGCGAGGGACTGAATCCAGTGCATCTTCTGCCACCGACACGATCGTTGGAACTGCGATCCCTCCCAGAAGCAGGGATCCCGTAAAGGCTGTCAGACCGGTTGGCAGGTCCAGAAAGATGCGCAAAAATGGTGAGACGACGAGGATGCCAAGAAATCCCAACACAACGGAGGGAAGTCCGCCAAGCAATTCCACCAGCGGCTTTAAGATTTCACGCATCCAACGCGGTGCGATCTCGGAAATGTAAACGGCTGTGCCGATCCCGAACGGGACTGCGATCAGCGCCGCGCCGAGGGTGACCATGAGCGAGCCGCTGATGAGCGGCAAAATCCCAAAATAATCCTCGATGGGATACCAACGGACACTGAGTAGTGATGATGCGTCTACCTCGCTGAGGGTGGGCAAGCCTTCGCGCAGAAGGAAGAAAAAGATAAGTAATACAAAAATGACGGCAGAGTAACCAGAAGATTGAATCAATCTGGTGATAATGAATTCACGCCATGATAAAGATTTTTCCATAAGTCTCCTGTAAGGGCACAGCGGCGCTGTGCCCTTACTTCACAGGCACAAAGCCCAACTCAGCCACGATCTGCTGCGCTTCGGCGGAGAGGATCCAATCAAGATATTCCCTGACGACGCCCGTTGGCTCGCCATTGGTGTACATGTACAGGTCGCGGGCGATGGGATAGGTTTTATCGTTCACGGTTGAAATGGACGGGAGCACAAACGCGCCGCCTTCCTCTTTTGCAATTGCGATCGTTTTCAAATCGTCCGGCACATAACCCAGTCCGTCATAACCAAGCGCATTTGGGTTTTGACGGACTTCTGAAATAATGCCTTCGGATGAGGGAAGCAACAATGTGTCGGTTGAAAATAAGGTTTTATCCTCTTTATTCCCCAATCTTAAAACGGTTTCCAAAAAATAAACATGGGTGCCTGAATTTGTTTCGCGCGATAAGCGCACGATCGGGCGGTCTTCTCCACCCACCTCCAGCCAGTTCGTATACTTGCCGCTGTAAATATCTGATAACTGTTGAAGCGTTAATTCATTGACAGGATTTTTAGGATTGACGATCACCGCGATCGCATCGCGGGCAACAATGAACTCGACAGGTTCGACCCCATTTTTCTTCGCTTCATCGATCTCCTCCTGCTTGATCCTGCGTGAGGCATTTACAATATCCACGGTGTTATTGATCAGCGCGGCCATTCCTGTGCCTGATCCTCCGCCCGTTACTGATATACGAAAACCCGGATGTCCGCTTTGATATTTCTCCGCCCAGGCCAGGGCCAGGTTGACGATGGTGTCAGAGCCTTTGTTTTCGATATACTTTGAGGGGGAAACCGAAGCGGATGAATTACTGGATGAGCCGCATGAAGTGATGACAAAAGAAGAAAGAAGAAAGAGAATGAGTACGTGTTTCATTAATGGAATTATAGTCGCAGGGAGGCGGGGAAACAAGTAGATAAGCGTCCGCCTTGCTTCATAATAATGCAGTTGGAAGTATAATCATTATATGTCCATCCTATCAGAAAAGCACATTTTACTTGGCGTGACAGGGTCTATTGCGGCCTACAAAGCTGTAGACCTGGCCTCCAAATTAGCCCAGGCTGGCGCACAGGTGGATGTGATTTTGACAGGCGCGGGACTAAAATTCGTCACAGGGCTTTCCTATCAATCCGTCACTGGCCGCCGCGCGTTTACAGATAATGACCTGTGGGGAAATGAAGCGCATATATTACATGTCAGCTTCGGCAAAACCGCCGATTTGCTTGTGATCGCGCCCTGCACCGCAGATACAATGGCAAAACTAGCGCATGGCATTGCAGATAATCTACTAACCGTCACTGCATTAGCGGCGACTTGTCCGATTTTGATCGCGCCCGCAATGGATGGCGGAATGTTCGATCACCCCGCCACGCAGAAGAATCTCGCAACGCTCAAATCGCGGGGAGTGCTGGTTGCTGGTCCCGCGGAGGGACACCTCGCTTCCGGTCTTTCCGGCAAAGGACGCATGCTTGAACCCATGGAAGTCCTGGGGCATATCCGCATTGCGCTTGGCAAACATGGAAAACTGGCCGGCAGAAAAATTATTGTCACAGCCGGCGGGACTCAGGAAGCGCTTGACCCTGTGCGCATCATTACAAATCATTCAACTGGCCGGCAGGGTTATGCGCTCGCTCAAGCCGCTCTCGATTCAGGCGCGGAGGTCTGCCTGATCACCACACCGACAGCATTGACTCCGCCTGTGGGCGCGCGCGTTATCAGTGTGAAAAGCGTGCAGGAAATGCTGGAGGCCTTGATGAACGAATCTGCTGACGCGCTCATCATGGCGGCCGCAGCAGCGGACTTCCGCCCGAAGCAGGTGTCGAGGGAAAAAATGAAAAAGCGGGATGGCATTCCGCAGATCGAACTCGAAGCGGCGCCTGATATTCTTAAAACCGTCTCCTCGTCTCCGCTCGGAGCAGGCTCAGGCCCACCCGTGGGAAGGAAGCGTTTTCAAGTCGTAATCGGTTTTGCCGCAGAGAGTCAAGATTTACTCAAAAATGCCTCCGAAAAATTACAATCCAAAGGTCTGGACATGATTGCCGCCAACGACATCACAGCGAATGACTCAGGGTTTGCCGTTGAAACAAATCGCATTACCTTGTTATTCGCAAATGGAACGAAGGAAATTTTGCCGTTGATGAGCAAGGCGGAAGCAGCTGAAAGAATCATCGAACACACAGCGAAGTTGTTGGAGTAATTATGCGCGTTCTGGTCATCTCGGATATTCACGCGAATTACGCCGCGCTTGAAGCCGCATTAAAGGATGCAGGTGAAGTGGATGAAACCTGGTGTTTGGGCGACCTGGTTGGGTATGGACCCGACCCCAATGCCGTGGTTGAAAAAATGCGTGAGATCAATAATCTCACCTGTCTGCTTGGCAATCATGATGTGGCAGTCATCGGACAGATGCCGCTTGAAACATTTAATGGCGGAGCCAGGCGTTCTCTGGAAATTCACGAAAAAGTTTTATCCGCCAGCAACAAGGAATATATGCGCACCCTTCCATCCAAAACAGCCGTGCTTGGCGAAGCGACCCTGGTGCATGGAAGTCCGCGCAATCCGTTATGGGAATATATTTTGAATTCGCTTACGGCGCGTCTCAACTTCGAGCATTTTGATACCTCTTGGTGTTTCGTCGGTCATTCGCACATCCAGTGCATGTTTGCCTTGGATGAGGAACAAGACCGCGTGAGTCTTGAAAAGGTCAAGCCAGATGTGCCGATCAAACTGCACCGAAAGCTGATCCTGAACCCAGGCTCCATCGGTCAGCCGCGTGACCGTGACCCGCGCGCCGCCTATGCCATCTACGACACCACAGCCCGCACATGGACTCCGCGGCGTGTGAGCTATAACATCACCGAAGTACAGCAACGTATTCGAGCCGCAGGTTTGCCCGAAAAGCACGCTGTCCGCATCGCTGAGGGATGGTAGCAGGAAAGGATGAAGGATGAATATGGAACTATTTCCCTGTGATGTTCGTCTTTTGGGTAGAGAAATCACCAAAGGTAAAAAGGAGAAGAAATCATGAAAAAGATACTGCCATTTAGCTTCATCATTATTGCCTCATTGATCCTTGCCGCCTGCGGCTGGGGGGCGCGTTCACAGACACCCGCTTATGAGGCGTCCGAAGTGCCTGCGATGATGGAACAACCCGCCATGGCGCCGGAAGCGGGGATGGCCGCCGATAGGGCCACGACGAACAGCGGTTCCGGCCTGCCTGCCGCAGCGATCGAACGCATCGTCATCAAAAATGCCGACCTTGCCATTGTGGTCTCAGATGTGGAAAGACGCATGAAGAACATCCAGATCATGTCCGAACAAATGGGTGGATTTGTCGTCTCATCCAATTTGTATCAGAGTTACACAAGCGACTATGTTGAAGTTCCCGAAGCGCAGGTCCTGATCCGCGTGCCTTCCGAAAAATTGGAAGAAGCCATGGATCAGATCAAAAAAGACGTGGTCGAAGTCCAGAGTGAATCAATATCCGGACAGGATGTCACCTCTGAATACGTGGACCTAAAATCACGTTTGAAGAATCTGGAAGCCGCTGAAGCGCAGTTGGATGAGATCCTGAAACAAGCCACTAAAACCGAGGATGTAATCAATGTTTTCAATCAATTGGTTTACTATCGCGAACAGATCGAGCTGGTAAAAGGCCAGATCAAGTATTACGATGAAGCCGCTTCGCTCTCTGCCATCAGTGTACGGCTTATCGCTGAAGAGACCATTCAGCCTCTTGTGATTGGTAAATGGGAGCCCAAAGGGATAGCGCTCGAAGCAGTACAGGATCTGATTGACTTCCTTAAAGGCTTCACTGAGTTCGTTATCCGCTTTGTGATCTATATCCTGCCAGTTTGGATCATTATCGGCATCCCGTTGTATCTCGCCTTCATTGGCATACGCGCACTCCTCCGAAAAATGCACGGCGGCAAGAAGAAGGTGGAGGCGAAGGTTGAGGAAGAAGCGAAGAAGTAATTGGTAATTGGTAAAAAGCGAGGACGGTGGTGACGCCGTCCTCTTTGTATTATGTCATTGCGAGCCGCCGTTCTTGTACTTTGGCGGCGAAGCAATCTTCATCACCGTGTCAGAGATTGCTTCGTCGCAAAGATCAAGGGCGCTCCTCGCAATGACATGGGACGCATTTGCTTTATAATCCCCCTGCATGGATTCATTAATCAATGACGCACGCATGCTCTTCAATGTCCATCTCACGGCGCGGCAGGTGATGGCCCTCATCACCTACGAGCGCGAATTACTTGATTGGAATCAAAAATTCAACCTGACCGCCATTCGGGATGTGGAATCGATCCGCACCAAACATTTTCTGGATTCATATTCCTGCGTGCTGGCATGGAAAGCCAATCCCCCGCTTCGCCTCGTGGACGTTGGGACTGGCGCCGGTTTCCCGGGCCTGCCCCTGAAAATAATTTACCCCAACATGCACGTTACCCTGGTGGAATCGGTCGGCAAGAAAGCCATGTTCTGCCAGCACATTGTCAGCAAGCTGGGACTGGAAGACGTGGAGGTCATCCACACCCGCGTTGAGGGAGTGGGACAAAACCCTGCCCATCGTGAAACCTATGATTATGCCGTGGCGCGCGCCGTTGCAAATCTGAATATCCTCAGTGAATACCTTCTGCCGCTTGTGAAAATTGGCGGAACCATGCTTGCTCCAAAAGGCGAAAGCGGACCCGCCGAAGCACAGTCCGCTGAGAAAGCGATGAAATTATTAGGTGGAAAATTGAAACAATTGATCCCCGTCAACTTGCCCGGCGTTGCCGATGACCGCTACCTTGTACTGGTGGATAAAGTCGCTGCCACGCCGCCGAAATATCCGCGCAATGCTGGCATGGCTGCGAAGTCGCCGTTGTAAAATCTACTTATTCAGACAATTGACCTGATACGTCCAATCCCAGATCTGCCGATCGCGTTCCCCGCGCCTCCGTTCAGTGAGACCGCGACTCCTCCGCTACTCCAGCCGTTCCCGCTACGTTTATATTTCCGCTTACAAAGCTTGCAAAAAAACCAACTCCATCTGTTAAGTTTATATTTCCTGCGATATTTAAGTTTCCCGTAATAAACAATATTACTTTTCTTGATCCGGGG
>VGNE01000045.1 GCA_016866215.1 Chloroflexota bacterium
TTTTTCACTCAGTTGGTTGTACAATTCCTGACTACTGCTCATCGGCGGCCTCCTTTGGTCGTGAAGCAACCAAATTATGCCGTATTCGGTGAGCAGTAGCTCTTTAGCCTTTCTGTAAGTTAATCAATCTCAGGGTCTTGTTTTTTTCCGTGTTTACTTGTTTCTGTGTTTACATGTCTACTTGTTTACCTGTCTACTTGTTCCGTGTCTACATGTTTCCCCACTCACCCCGTAAACATTGGCAAGTGTCCAAGTGAATGGATGTGCATCCATTGTGCGCGGTCACCCTCGGTGAGGATGGCTGCCTCGCCTGCCACGCTCGCGCCGGCCTTATCCAGGATCATGCGCATGCCCTGCAAAGTGGAACCTGTGCTGATGACATCGTCCAGGATCACTGCTTTTTTACCCGTAATCGCCTCACGGTCTTTTTCATCCAAAATCAAAACCTGAGGTTGACCCGTGGTGATGGAAAGCGTTTCCGCCTGAATGACATCACCCATATACGGCTTGTACAACTTGCGGAGGATGATATAAGGCTTTTTTGTTTCCACTGAAAGCGCATAGGCCAGCGGAATGGATTTGGCCTCTGCCGTGACGAGAATGTCGTAATCAACATCCTTTAGTTTTTTGGAAAGTTCACGCGCACAAGCCTGGACCAGTTCCGTATCTCCAAGAATGTTCAAAATGGCGATCCGCAAACCGGGCTTGATCTCAAAAAGGGGCAGTTCACGTTTGATACCTGCGATCTCAATGGAATAAACTTCGCGTTTGGGCATGGATTTCCTCCGCAAGGAAAAATGGTTTGCGCGTGTAGTTTATCACAACTTGTGTTCCGTCATTGCGAGGGCGCTCTTGTTCTTCGCCCGAAGCAATCTCCCAACACGACGTGGGGATTGCCACACTGTCGAAGTGCAGGTGCGGCGGCTCGCAATGACGGGCTGTTTCTGGTTAGAAAATTTGTGCTATACTCTGCCCATGCCGATCATCCGCGCTTCTGAAATCGGAAGTTACTTGTATTGCCGCCGCGCCTGGCACTATCGCAAAAAAGGTGTCGAGTCGGAGAATCAAGCCGAACTCGCTGCAGGAACGGATATTCATCACCAGCACGGACGCAAGGTCATCGCCTCGTCTCTTTCGCGAACCCTTGGACTGCTCCTGTCTCTTACGGCAATTGCCCTGCTTGTGGTCTATTGCACTGCGCAGCTATGATCATGTTGAAAGTTGAAGGTTTATAGTTCAGTGACGAGGGTAAACCATGTCTGATTTATTAAAACGCCTCGCTTATTTGCAAACACGGCGCGATCGAACGCCCAATCTCGATCTGGCGCGTGACCTGGTTGCGCGAAATGATAAAGCGGGTATTCGCGAAATTGCCGAAAATATGTGGAATGAAAATAAGAATATTCACTGGGATTGCGTTCACGTCATGTATGAAATTGGCGTAATGGAACCAAATCTCATCTCGCAATATGCCGAAGATTTCCTGAAACTGCTGAAAAGCAGGCACAATAACATGGTCTGGGGCGCAATGACCGCGCTCGCGGAAATAGCCAAGGTCAAGCCTGATTTTATTTTCAGGCATGTGGATGAGATCAAGAAAGCCAAGGAGGCAGGCTCGGTTATCACGATTGACAATTCCATATCTGCTCTGGCACATACCGCCGCCGCGAACGAGGAGTACAACAAAGCCATCTTCCCTTATTTGCTCAGGCATTTATCAACCTGCCGGCCCAAGGAAGTGCCGCAACATGCAGAGAGGACATTGCCTGCTGTGAATGAATCCAATAAAGACGATTTCATCAAAGTACTCAAAAAAAGAAATGACGATCTTTCCGGCGCGGCATTTACACGCCTGAGCAGAATTATAAGATTAGCAGAAAAAATCGCGTAAATTCCACTTTATTTATTCTTTCATCTTTCATCCTTCCCCATTCATCCTTTCTCTTATGCTCTACCTCGCCCTCGTCCTGCTCATCTTCGCCCTCTTCTTTTTTCACCGATCCTCAACCCAGCGGAAGCAAGCCGGCTTGCCGGGCGAACGTATCATCTACACGGATACGCGCGGCTGGGGCAAGGTGGAAAAACCGCTTTTCTACCCTCCCTTGGAGTTGACAGGCAAACCAGATTATCTTGTCCAGCAAAACGGGAAGATCATTCCTGTGGAGGTCAAATCAGGCAGAGCGCCAGATGCGCCCTATGTTTCACACATTTACCAACTCGCGGCATATTGCCTGCTGGTGGAGAAAACCTACAATACGCGTCCGCCGTATGGGATCATCCATTACGAGAATCGCGATTTTGCGATAGATTACACCCGCGAGTTGGAATCTGCTTTGATCGAATTGCTGGCCGATATGCGCGAGGACAACCTGAAGAGAGATATCCGTCGTTCGCATGAGCAGGCCTCCCGTTGTAAAAGATGCGGATTTCGAAATGCTTGTGATCAAAGCCTGGCGTAAAAACAGGTTGGAAGCTGCAGGTTACAGTCAAAAGCCGACCTTCGACCTTCAACCTTCGACTTTTGACCAGACTTCATCCTTTCCTTTATAATTACCCGACTATGCCCGAATCATTCCTGCCTACACATCCTGTTGTCACGGCATATCCAAAAATGCCTGAAGCCTTCGCAGAAGCGCAAGCCATATCTTCTTTCCTTAAAAAAAAAGGCCTGGATGCGCCCTATGGCTCTTTGTATGATGAAGAACTTCGAAAACGTGTAAGAAATGGGGAATTTGACATGCTTATTGTTCTGGGCGGTGACGGTAGTGTCTTACGAGCCGGTCATTTGTGTGCGCCATCCGGCGTGCCGATTTTCGGCGTAAACCTTGGCAGACTGGGGTTTCTTATTCAGGTGGACCGTAAGGAATGGCGCGAGTACTTTGAAAAATTATTAAATGGCGAAGCATGGATTGAGAATCGCATGATGCTGCGCGCCGAACATACCCGCGCTGGCGAGAGTCTGGGTCATTCAAATGCATTGAATGAAGTGGTGGTTGCACGCGGACAAAACCTGCGCCCCGTGCGGCTGACTGCTCTCGTGGATACACGTCAGCTGACCAGCTATGTGGCAGATGGGTTGATCGCATCCACCGCCACAGGTTCGACTGCTTATGCTCTCGCGGCAGGTGGACCAATTCTTCCGCCGGAATTGCGAAATATTTTATTAGTACCCATTGCGCCGCATCTTTCCGTGGATCGCGCGGTTGTTTTATCAGAAGGTTCTTCTGTTAGCATTGTCGTTAGGAGTGAAAATGCTGTTCTGAGCGTGGATGGTCAACCTCCGACACCATTGATGGAAGATGACTCCGTTAATGTAACTGCCGCCGATGTGACCGCTCAATTTGTCCGCTTTGGGGATCCGGGTTATTTCTATCGCAATATCACTGCTCATATGAACGAAAACTCTTTAGGATTTCCACGATGACCGACATAACCATACCCTATTGCTACGCTCATCCCACCCGCGAGACCAGCCTGCGTTGCAAACGCTGTGACCGCCCAATGTGCGCCTCCTGTGCAGTGCGAACTCCAACGGGGTATTTATGCAAGGATTGTGTGCGAAATCACCAAAAAGCATTTGATACCGCTGAATGGTACGATTATGCTTTGGGATTTATCACAGCAGGTTTTCTTTCAGCGATGGCAGCTTTTTTGGTCAGTTTAATTGGTGGGTTCGGTATCTTTGGTTGGCTGCTTATTGCGGCAGGTGTGCCTGCGGCTTCAGCGGCAATTGCTGAAAGTGTGCGTTTTGTTACACGACGCCACCGTTCGCGCTCACTTTTTATTATAGTTGGCATTGGCGTGGTGGTTGGAGCATTGCCTGTCGCTTTGCTTCAGGTAATAAGTATGAATCTCTTTGGTATCCTTTTTCAAGCCATTTATCTTGTGATTGCCGTGCCACTCGTCTATACCCGACTTTCTGGAATTCAACTGTTTAGATAACCGATGCTTACCGAACTTCACATCCAGAATTTTGCCATTATAGATAAGCTCGATCTGCGCTTTGACTCTGGCCTCATCATCCTCACCGGTGAGACGGGCGCCGGGAAATCCATCATCCTCGATGCCGTCGTCATGCTGATCGGCGGCAAAGCGGATACGACTTTTGTGCGAACTGATTCAGACGCCGCATTTGTCGAAGCGGTCTTCCAGCTTAAAGGTCCGGAAAAAGAAGCGGTGCACTTTATCCTCAACCGCGAAGAGTTGATGGATGATCCCAATTATGTTGTGTTGATGCGCGAAATCCGCAAGGAAGGCAGAAGCGTGGCGCGTGTGAATGGACGCACGGTGAATGTTGGGTTGTTGAAGGAACTCGGTGCGCTGTTGATCGATATCCATGGGCAGGCGGAACATTTGTCCTTGCTCGATCCGCGTGCACATCTTGGCCTGCTCGATCGCTACGCGGAGGTTGCAAAACCGCTGACTGAATACCGCCAGACCTGCCATGCCTTGTTGAACTTGCGCCGCGAGCTGAGCGATCTGCAAAAAGCGCAAGCGGATGCAGTACGCCGCACGGAAATCCTCACCTATCAGGCCGAGGAAATCGAAGCCGCTGGATTAAAGACGGGCGAAGATGAAGACCTTCGCAGGGAACGCGACAGACTGGCGAATGCCGAGTCTCTGGCGCAGAATGCGCAGGAGGCTTTGGCAGTCCTGGATGAAGGCTCGCCTGAAACACCCGCCGCTACGGATTTGGTCGGGCAGGCCGCGCAGGCCTTGGCCGCGCTGGCGAAAATAGATGAAGGCCAGGCTGAGTTGGCGAATCAGGCCGAGGTCATGCTGGATACGATCTCTGACATCATCCACAGCTTGCGGGGTTATCTCGAAGAGATCGAATTCAACCCAAAAAGATTGGAAGATATTGAGGAGCGTTTGGACTTGATCCACTCGCTCACACGAAAATATGGAGGCAATATTCCTGCGGTGGTCACCTACGGAGTGGATGCGCGCAAGCAATTGGAAACCATCACCGGCGCGGCGGATCGCATCAACGAATTGGAAATGCAGGAAGCCAAATTACTTGAAAAGCTTGTCAGGCAGGGCAATGCCCTTTCTGAAAAACGCAAATCTGCCGCCGCTGAAATGGGCAAGGGAATCGAGGCTGAACTGGATCACCTAAAAATGGCTTCTGCGAAATTTGGGGTGGATTTCCAAACCAAACCTGACCCCAACGGTGCGCCCATGTCAGATGGAACACGCATCGCCTTTGACCAAAACGGATTCGACCGCGTGGAGTTTCTGGTAGCCCCGAACCCCGGTGAAGGACTCAAGCCTCTGGCAAAGATCGCCTCCGGCGGTGAAACCTCGCGTCTGATGCTCGGTTTAAAGAATGTGATGGCCATTGCTGACGAAGTGCCGGTCTTGATCTTCGATGAAATTGACCAGGGGATCGGCGGGCGTGTGGGTCTGGTTGTCGGTCAAAAGTTATGGAATCTCTCACGTACGCATCAGGTATTTTGTGTTACGCATCTCCCTCAGCTGGCCGTCTTTGGTGACCAGCATTATCAGGTGCAAAAAATCGTGGATAATGGACGAACGCTCACCCGTGTTAAAGAACTTGAAGGCGAACCGCGCCTGCTGGAGCTCTCGCAGATGCTGGGCGAGGTAGGCGAAGGTACGCTGCGCTCGTCGCATGAGTTATTGCAGACCGCCAGGCAAATGATTAAGGGGAAAAAGTGAGCAATGGGCAGTAAAAAGTGATAAGTAAAAGCGGATGCCTTTCAAAGCATCCGCTTTTTAGTTTTTTTGAAAAAACCGCTGGTAGTTTAAATGATGACCGCCAGGGTGAGGGGGGCACCCTAGCGGTCATCATTGGCAATATTACTATGACAATCAGAAAAAATCAAGTCTTTTGGGTTAGAGATACCTTATAAAATTCTCAGTGCCCCGAGTAGGAATCGGACCTACATCTAAGCCTTAGGAGTGCTTTGTTCTATCCATTGAACTATCGGGGCGGACAATAAGATTATACACAAAAGGAAGGAATCCATCCATGCAATGGTTTCCTTCCTTTTCTTCCTTTCAAGCCATGGGTAGCTTATTTTTTATTTGTGCGCAGGGTGTATCTATTTCAACTGCTCTTCAAAAAACTCAACCACCATTTGAGCGATCCCCTGCCGCGAGGGGCTGATGGTCTTGCCGTCCACAGGCTTAAAACTATGGCCCGCATTCTCCACAGTCACCAGTTCGGCAGGCACACCTGCGGCTTGAAGCGCGGCCAGCAATATCTGGGATTGTTCAATGGGAACGAGTGGGTCTGAATCACCATGAAACAAGAGGAAGGGTGGGTCGTCGGGAGTGACGTAAGTCACCGGGCTGGCAAGCGCGGCGTCAAAGCCAGCGAACACGCGGCTTGCACCTTCATACCCGCCTTCAAATTGGACGGTCAAATCTGTTGGACCGAACATATCCACAACTGCCTGCACGCGGCTGGATTGATAAAGATACTCACCCACATCAAAGCCTGCCTTTTCGTCGGTTGTTCCCAGCAGGTTCACGAGATGTCCGCCCGCCGAGCCGCCCCACACGCCGATGCGATTCGTATCAAGATTATATTCGCCGGCATGTGCGCGCAAATAACGCACCGCGCATTTTACATCCTCGATCATTGCGGGGAATGGATACTCCGGCGCGAGACGATAGTTAACAGATACCACCAAAAATCCCGCGCTCTGTAACGAAGGGATTTCCAATGCGCCCGCGCCTTTAGCCTTATCCCCCGAAGACCAGCCGCCGCCATGCACATACATCGTCACAGGTAAAAGAGATTGACCCGACAACGGAAAATAAATATCCATCTTCAGCGCAACTCCCTCCATCGTGCAATACGTGACATCCTTTTCGACTGTGCCAAGTTTGGATGAATCAAGCTCGCTGGATATACCCCCCGCCTCACGCTCCACGTGGATAGGAGTCTGGGTCGCTGTTTCAAGGAGTTGAGTGGTGTCTGAGGGTTTCCCCGGCAAACTGCAAGCCAACGCAGTAACTGCGAGGAGTGTAAAGAAAAAATAGGGTTGTTTCATTTTGCCATCTCCACAATATCCTCCGAGGTGACCACCGTCAAATGCGTGGCAGAGTAGGAGACCAGTTCTTCGTAGGCGGCGAAGATGGCTTGCTGATCTTCAGGCGAACGGAGTTTTGATGGATCGGGCGCATTCAAATCAAACGGCGGCGAAAGCGGGTTGGATTTCTTCGAGCCTTCCATTTCAAAGTAGATACTCGTCCATGATTCGGCACCAGAGCGGTAATAATTATTTTCATGGATGAGCGAGGTGATGAACGGCGCACGTCCATAGTTATGGTTTTCCCATTCAGCAAGTTGGGTTTGCAACATTTTCGTCGGATTGTACGCGCCCGCGTCGGCATTCGGTTTCGACATGAAGTTCCACCAGAAGTTATCGGTGCCGTCTATGCTGGTGGTGCGCGTCACACTGAAATCGCTGGGGCGCACGAGCATGTCATTGACGTATTCATAAGGTTGATCTACTCTTGTGCCTTCTTCGTGATAGAGCAAAGTCATCTGCGCACCGAGGCTGGCATAAACTTTTTGTGCGGCGTCCTTAATTCTTTGGCTGTTGTTTGGCGCAACGGCAACAATGGGATTTCGTCCAAACACCTGAGCAACATAGGTGTATCCGCCAGGCTGTGACCGATCAAGTTCACCTGTTCCGAGATTTAATGCGTAGGTTTCGTATTCGAGTAGCGTTTGGTACAACTCGTCATCACTGAGATTTTGCAGGTGCGAGTCAAAACCAGTGTAAAGCGGGTGCGGCGGGCGGATGTGATAGCTAATGGTCATATTCGAATTCTTGAAGCGTTCGATCACATCGGGACGTTCCTGTTCAAGTTTGCGAGTCACTTCGGCGGTGAAATAAAAGTCGCCGCGCACATTGTATCTTTCAAAGAGATCAACAAGTTTCATTAAGATATCGGCGCTTTCGTCGGTGTGGATCCAATCGTGGACGTTGATGACGAAGGTGATGTATGCGCCCTCACCCTGGCCCTCTCCCGAGGGGAGAAGGGATGATTCAGTAACGGAAGCAGTTGTCGGCTGAGTCTGAGGCGATGTTTGGGCGCAGGCAAGAGTTAGTGAGGCAAGCAATGTCAAGGCGAGGATAAATCTTTGCATGAGTTTCATCCTATTTTTCCGTCGCGGCGTAGGCGTTTGCCATTTCAGAGAAGGTCGCCCATCGCACTTGCCCACTCGCAACCAGCGGGTCAACCACCTCGGTTAAAAATTTTTGGATCACATCAAATGGATGCTGTGGATTGCCGCGAAATTCACCGGGATGAATGGTGAAGTGAAAGACATTGGTTTTGCCTGCTTGCGCGGCATCAAGCGAGGCTACCAGTTGTGATTTGAGATATTCAAAATAAGCTGCATCACCGCCTGTATCGTCAGAACGGCGCATGGCCGCAAAATTGGTCGTATCATATTGACCTTCAGGCAGAAAGACAACTCCGCCATCGGGATCATGTTGCGTGAAGAGTGTGAAATCAACGCCATCGGTGCCGCCCGCAGGCCGCCAGGGATTTACGCCAACCAGTGAAAGGTCAGTCTCCTGCAATTGAGGATTCTTCCAATCACTATTCACATCCAGCCCAGCACAAACCGCGGCTTCATACATTTGGGGGTACAAATTCCCGCCGCTCCAATACCGAATGTCTGTTACGCCGCTGGCTTGTGTAATAAATGATACTTCCTCCTTCAACACATTGCACCATTGTCGTGGATTTAATATCGAGGAATTTTTTCCAAGATGCGCGTCTTCGTGAAAATGCAAGGCGATCTCATGTCCGCGCGAGGCAAGGTCGGCAAGAATGGTATTTCCTGATTCAATCGCCACCGTTGTAAAAGGCGACTGTACCTGAATGGTCATGTGTCCGCCGTGTGCTTCCACGATTTGCGTCACAGCGATGATGTCCTGCACGTGTTTATCGAAGAAGACAGGCTCGTGATAATCACCTTTGCCTCCGCCGTAGCCTTGCGCGGTTTTACCCATCGGCTCGATGTGCATGCCGATCGTGAAGAGCAGGACGGCTTCGCCCGCGTCATTCCCGTCGGGGGAATTGATGACCGTTTCGACAGGTTTTTTCGCCGCCGGGATATTTTCTGCGGCAGGCGCACCGAGGTTGCAGGCGAGCGAAAGAATAATGAGTGTAGTTAACGTAATGAGTGAATTTTTCATGGTGATCTCCTGTTCCACTTAATATATAAAATCATTGTGAGCGCGTGGTTGTGCGAGTGTAAAATCTTTGTAAAAAAAGGTCGAGCATGAGTTGGCCGTGATTGAGGTCGCCTTCGGTGAGTCCGCAGGTTTGTTCAAGGTCGAGAGGCTTGATGACATGAGAATTGGAGACACCTGCACTTGCGCCAGGTGCAAGTGTTAGCGATTGGAGATTGGGGAAATATTCCGGGAGAGTGTCTATCGCAAGTTTCTCGGAGATCTCGCCGTACTTCGCGGCATCGTAGGCGCGTTCGAGGTGTTCGATGGAAGGGCGTCGAATGTCAGGTGGTTTCCATCGGGTTGCAGAGAATTGAAAGCGGTTCTCGCGCTGAGCGGAGGATTGAGCAGGCGATTTTTGTCCGCCGTATCGAAACCCGAAGTCGAAGCGCTGTCTGGAAGCGCGAGTCTCAAATCTCTGATGATATCAGGGCGAAGAGTTCCGCCCGTTCAAACGAAGTCCGCCTGGAAGCCTTCGCCAAAAGACTCGGTCACCACCGAGCCGCCCACGATGGCGCGACGTTCGAAAATCAAAACTTTTTTGCCTTTTTTCGCAAGATAGGCTGCGGCAACCAATCCATTGTGCCCCGCGCCGATGATGATGTCGTATTGATTAGTTGGCATAAACAATTCCTTTTTCTTGTTTTTTCACAATAATTTCGGTGTTCGTCAATTTGATTCGTGCTATACTTTATTCATGAAGTTCATCTGGGACAGGAGCAAGAACGAAATTAACATCGAGAAACACAGCCTGAACTTTGCCGACGCTTACAAAGTGTTTGAATCACCGATGCTGGTCGGCTTGGATGAACGAGAGGAGTACGGTGAAGACCGCTGGATCGGCATCGGATTAATGGAAAAGCGTGTTGTCGTGATCGTATTTACTGAACCAGAAGAAGACACCATTCGAGTGATTTCTTTCAGAAAAGCAACAACAGATGAGAGTAAAAAATATGAACAAGAATTCAAAAACCAATTTGGATCGCTTTGACGCCATGACCGATGACATGATTGATACATCGGATATTCCTGCGTTGACCGAAGAATTTTTCGCGTCCGCAAAATGGCGAATGCCGAAAGACAAAGTCAAGGTGATGGTGGAAGTTGAACCCGAAATCGCGCAATGGTTCAAGGCGCAAGGCGAGAACTATCAAAGGGTTCTTGCCGAAGCCTTGCGAAACTACGCACAGGAACATAACAAGTAAACTTTACACCACAAGCCCTTGTGAAAACGGGGGCTTTATTTTTGCGCGGCACGTCCCCCTCTCCTTTTAGGAGAGGGGCTAGGGGTGAGGTCCGTTGTGCCCACCGCCGATGATGATTGTGTCGTAGTGATTAGTTGTCATAAATAATTCCTTTTAATTCACCAGAGATAAACGGAGATGAACAGGGATTTTTTTGAACCGCGAAGCACGCGAAGTTCGCCAAGAAAACCTTCTTAAATCTTTGTGCTCTTCGCGGTTAATTCTTTTCTCCGCGCTCTCTGAGACTCTGCGGTTAATTTTCTTTTGCTCTTGTAACTGCTGGTTTCGATACGCCCCTCAAAGAGCATTCTGGGCTACTCAACCAGCGGGTTCAACTGAACACTGATTACTGTTCACTGATAACTATTCTCTTACTTCTTCTTCCACTCCGGCTCATAAAACGGTAACACTCTGAACTGCTTTGGTCAGGGGAACAACTGTAATTCCTTCCGCCAGCGTATACGGCTGTGACCCGGGATACACCACAACCAATTTATCCAACTCCAAATCAGTCATCGCCGCGCGCATGGATGGGGTCAACTTCGGCGCATCCATGCGTTTACATTCCACGCCAATGCGTTTATTGTCTTTGATGAGAAGCAAATCCAATTCTGTGCCTGAATGAGTCGCCCAGAAATAAACTTCATCTGGTCGTGTGGACTTGATAATCTCTTCAATTACATAACCTTCCCACGAAGCACCCATGCGAGGATGTAAGGCAAGTTCATCTTCGGATTTAATTCCAAGCAAATAATGCAACAAACCCGTATCACGGAAATAGATTTTCGGTGACTTCACCTGCCGTTTGCCCAGATTTGCAAACCAGGGGCGCAATTGTCTGATCATAAAAAGGTCTTGCAATAAATCCATATAACTGCGTGCTGTATTCTCGCTGATGTTCAACGTCCGCGCCGCTTCTGCGGCATTCCAGATTTGTCCGTGATAATGAGCCGCGACACTCCAGAAACGAAATAGACTTGTGGATGGAATCTTTATGCCAAATTGCGGCACATCGCGTTCGAGAAATGTGGATACGAAATCTTTGCGCCACTCGAGGCTTTCTTTGTCAGTGTTCGCTAAAAACGAAAGTGGAAATCCACCGCGTCCCCAATGTTTGTTTTGATTTTCAATCCCAACTTCCTCCATACTAAACCCACTCATGGGAATAATTGTTATACGCCCGGCAAGCGACTCAGACGATTGGCGCAAAAGGGCTGGTGATGCACTCCCTAAAATCAAAAAACGCGCGGGTAATGGGTCGCGGTCAGACAAGACGCGCAGGATGGGAAATAAATCGGGTCTGCGTTGTATCTCATCAATGACAATCGTGCCGCGCAAATCCTGCAACGTGGTCATTGGCTCATCCAATCGAGTGAGACTGACGGGATTCTCCAAATCGAAATAATTGGATGAATCAGGTGAAACGATTTGGCGCGCAAGCGTAGTCTTTCCACACTGGCGCGGACCAATCAGCGCAACCACTCGGCTTCGTTGAAGAGCGCTTTTTACTTCTTTGCGTAAATTAGTTCGATCTATCATGTCTATATTTTACCCTGAAAATCCGCAGGCAAACTGAGGAATTTCAGGGTTTTTCACGAACTGCTAGTTTCGATACGCCTTTCGCACACCGTCCTGCGTTCGGTGCAGTGAAGAAAGCTCAAGGCTACTCAACCAGTGACAATTACCACTTATCAATCTCCAATCTCTCTATATTACCCCGAACGCTTTTGCAGCGGCTCATAAAACGGCAGTTTCACCACCTTCGCAGGCGCATGCTGACGATGGACGACAGACTATTGACCATCTTATTTCGCCATCTTCTATTGCCCATCGTCTATGGTCTATTTGAATACTCTACTAGCGCGAAGCTTGTACTGAGCCTGTCGAAGTGAAGACCAGCACCGTCAACGCTTCGATAAACTCAGCGCGGCGCTCTTCCTCAATCGAATGGAATTTGCGCGCAGCGTCCATATTCTTCGCCACATAATATACCTCGTCCTCCGTGTGCGGTGACTGGGGATCCGCCTGCGGGCAGGACATATGTTGGGAAGTTCCTGCAACATTCCTATGGGCTAATAGCCTTGATGGCCTCGACGCCGTAATATTCGCTCCCGCAAGTGACAACGGATTCTTTCTCCATATCCCTCGATCTCATAATATCCTGCACACCGATTCCATACATATCAATGACGATCACTTCAACCAATTGCTGCCCCCGTGCTTTGGCTTCTTTGATATCTGCATCCCGTTGGTCCCATAGTTCTGCGCGGCGTACAAATCCGGGCAGTTCCGAGTAATTTGTTTTAATAAGACGAGCAGTATATGCAATGCTGACCAGAAATCCGGTTAATGCAAGAATATGCAGCCATTTTTTTGGCAGGCGAACGCTGAGGTACTGCCCATAAAGCCATGCAATTACTGCCAGTCCTGCCAGCATGGTGAACCTTGCAAGCGATTGTCCGCGTGGGTCGGGCGGAGAGCTGTAAAAACGAACGCTGGGAGCCTGTATGGCTGAAATCAATAACCAGACGACGATCAAGGTCAGCAAAGCGGTCAATGTTGTTTTCCGCATATTAACCTGTGCTGTGCCAGCCTGCTCGAAACGAGATGCCATGGAAAGACATGCAAAGAATAATATAAGCACCATGTGAGGAACAGGCAGGCTCTTGAAGGATTGGATCATGAAGTTAGTGGCATATCTGAAAGATAGAAAAGGTACAAATAATAAACTGGTAGGCTTCGCCGACATATCCCCATAACGGGAATTGGATGGGGAAACGATCAAGACGATCATTGCCAACGTAAGAAAAACAAAGGTAATCCATATTGTGGGAAACGTTCTGACCGCCCAGTCAACCCCTTTTTGTTTTAGATACCAGAATATCATCAAAGTTAATGTGATGCCTGCCAGCAAATACACGCTGCCTATTTCTGAAAGCCCGCCTCCCCAAAAAGCTAATGGAGCGATCAAGACCTTCAGGAATTTATTTTCCCGCCCCCCAGCCATTTGAGAGGTAATAATGCCAAGCATGAAAACGGCCGTAATAAGAGTGAAACTGTAATGCACTCCGGCTTGCCAGTATAGAACCTGGAACCGCTGGGTGGAAATGTACAGGTTAAAATACAACAGCATGGCGCTTCCCAACAAGATTGCGCTTTTGGGAATGGCTCCATTCATTTTGGAAATGTTGGATATGACCCAGAACATCCCTGCAAGCCATAACAGAATAATCAAAGTTGCCAGGATTTGAGTACCCAATATGCCCGGCAAATAGAACAGGCCGGATAGCAAGGTAAGGGCGTAGCGATTGGTTGAATACCCCCGATGAGCCTGCTCGCCGGTCAGGAAGTATGTGTTCACTGTTTTCCATACGCCGAGGTTTTTGAAATCACGGTTATAACACCAGTCATCGCCCCAGTAGCGGTTATAAAAGCCCATGTAGGCCAGCAAAGCCAAACCGGCAAATGTGACCAGAATGCCTAACGGGATCGTCCATCGGTTGAATTGTCTCATCAAAAAACCTTTTTTATGAAATATATTCCAGGGCCAAAATTATAATGTTTTGTAGGATTTTAATTGGTTTGAATTTAACCTAATTGCCGCAACTTCATGCCATACAAAAAAACCATATTCAATGAATGTCAGTGCGGTTAAGCTGCTTGCAAAAATAATCGGGCCGAGCAGGATGATTCGTTTCATACCCCAATAATAACAGCCCCGCGTTTGCGAGGCTGTATGTTTCTTCTTCGTTGTTCAGGGCTGGATATTTTTCTAATTACGGTTCCGTCCACCGCCGCCGCGATTTCGATCACCGAAATTACGTTGGGGACGTTCTTCACGAGGCTTGGCAACGTTGACGGTAATTGCGCGTCCCATGAAATCCTGGCCATTGAACATGCTGATGGCCTTTTGCGCCTCGTCATTGGTTGCCATTTCGACGAAACCAAATCCTTTGGCGCGCCCCGTTGCGCGGTCTATGATCAATGCAACAGAGGTGACGTTTCCAGCCTGGCTGAAGTGAACCTTGAGATCATCTTCAGTAGCGGCGTAGGGCAGGTTGCCTACATATAACTTGTTTTCCATCTCTTCTCCAAGTGGTTCAACGTTCCAGCCTGAACGATACTGAAGTTTATCATGGATTAATATTTTCTGAGAAACAATAATGGATGGAAAAAACTGGCGCTTCATGCGTAACCCTAACCTGCTCCAACCGCGGGACAGACTCGTGACCTTGACATCGATCAGCAAAAGCGCGCTGAGCATACAGCAAAGCTTCTCATCCTTTATAATTGGGGCTGCGGGCGGTCTCAATGCTCAGCATATTTGGAGGCAAAATGACTTACAGGACAGTTTTAACAGAAACTCGCGGACGCGTGGGCATCGTGCAATTAAATCGTCCACAGGCAATGAATGCGTTTAATACCGCCATGCTCACTGAACTCTTTGATGCACTCGAAGTATTTGACAAGGATGAAAATATTGGCGCGATCATCGTCACAGGCAATGAAAAAGCCTTTGCCGCCGGCGCAGATATTAAAGAAATGGCACAGGCTTCCCCGTTTCAGATGATCACAGAAGCGCGCGTGGAAATATGGGATCGAATCCGTGGGATTAAGAAACCCGTCATCGCGGCAGTATCAGGCTGGGCCTTGGGCGGCGGATGCGAGTTTGCACTTTCATGTGACATGATCATCGCATCTGAATCCGCCAAGTTCGGTCAGCCAGAGATCACAATCGGCGTCATCCCCGGCGCGGGCGGCACACAGCGCCTTGCGCGTTTGCTTGGCAAACAACTGGCCATGGAAATGGTCATCAACAACCGCACCCTGACCGCCGCCGAAGCGCTCCATTTTGGATTGGTGAACCGCGTCGTCCCTGTGGAAGGCTATCTCGATGCCGCTGTTGCCTTCGCAGAAGAGATCGCCGCGCGCGCGCCGCTGGCTGTCCGCATGGCAAAGGACTCGGTCAATGCCGCGTTCGAAACCAGCCTGACCGAAGGACTCAAAGCCGAGAAGCGCAATTTCTATCCGCTGTTTTCCACCGAAGATCAGAAGGAAGGCATGCAAGCCTTCATTGAAAAACGGAAGGCGGATTGGAAGGGGAGATAGTTTTTTCATGCGCATGGGAAGTCAGCGCTTGCACGCGAAAGAGTTCGAATATCATCCCCTCTGTGGGGACCCGTGATTGGAAAACAAAAAACGCGCCCATTGCGGAACGCGTTTTCCTGTGGCGGGGAAGGCGGGATTCGAACCCGCGACTGGTTTAACCCAGCACTCACTTAGCAGGCGAGCCCATTCAGCCACTCTGGCACCTCCCCAGTTGATTTACGATTTTCAAATCGACGATTTTGGATTGATATTGTAATTGCAAATCAAAAATCGTCAAATCGTAAATTGCCCAGCGGAGGGGGTGGGATTCGAACCCACGTTGGTGTGACCCAAACATGTTTTCAAGACATGCGCCTTCAGCCGCTCGGCCACCCCTCCAGGCGAAAAAGATTTTACCATATATCAAAATCGCTCGCGAAAAGTTATCCGTAGATTATACAGATTTCACAGATTAATTAAATCTGCATGATCTTTGAAATCTGCGGATGGATTTTTATATAACTCCCAGTTTCTTCCCCACATTCTTGAACACCCCCAAACCTTTATCCAGATCATCCTTGCTATGTGAAGCAGAGATCATCACGCGGATCCTTGCCTTGCCTTGCGGCACAGTTGGGAATCCAATGGACATTGCGAACACACCTGCATCAAATAGCTCACGGCTGAATTGTTGTGCGAGCGGCGCTTCACCGAGCATGATCGGAGTGATCGGTGTTTCGGTGACGCCTGTGTTAAATCCGAGGTTCTTCATTTCGGCTTTGAAGTATTTGGCATTTTCCCAAAGTTTGTCCACAAGCTGTGTAGAGTCCTCGAGCAAGTCTACTGCCGCGAGACATGCCGCCGCATCTGGAACAGTGACTGCGGAAGAAAACAGGAACGGGCGACCGCGCTGACGCAGCCAATCAATGATGACCGCTTTGCCCGCCACAATTCCGCCCACCACGCCAAAGGCTTTGGACATCGTACCGACTTCCACGTCCACTTTGCCATGCAAATTGAAATGATCCACAATGCCGCGTCCGCCTTTACCGAGCACACCTTCGCCGTGCGCGTCGTCCACCATCAAAAGAATATCGTATTTCTTCGCCACTTCATAAATATCAGGCAGGGGCGCAATGTCACCGTCCATGCTAAAGACGCCATCGGTCACGATCAACGCGCGGCGATATTGACTGAGATTCGCCTTGATCTGTTCTTCCAATGATTTCACATCGTTGTGTTCATAGGGGATGATCTTCGCGCCAGATAAACGAGCGCCATCAATGATCGAAGCGTGATTCAATCTATCCGAAAAGATCACATCTTCTTTTCCAACCAACGCTGGGATGGTTGCCAAATTTGCGGTGAAGCCCGATTGAAAGGTGATCGCGGCTTCCACGCCTTTGAATTGCGCGAGACGTTTTTCGAGTTCAACGTGCAGGGTCATTGTCCCAGCAATGGAGCGCACTGCGGCAGGCCCCACACCCATTTCATCCAGCGCTTTCTTTGCCGCGGCAACCAGCGCGGGATGATTCGCCAATCCCAAATAATTGTTCGAGCAAAAATTCAAAACCTTCTTCCCATCCACGATCAGCCAGGCGCCCTGCGGCGATCCGATCGTGCGGATGCGGTTATACAGCCCTGCGCTTTGCAGGTTTTCAATTTCCTGTTGGATCCAATCAGTTTTTGACATGGTGAACTCCTTGGTTGAGAATACAAATTATTATAGCGACACAATAAAAAATGGACATCACGAATTACACATGACCTCCATTCTTCATTCCTCATTCCTCATTCTTCATTCTGACTTCCGCCAGCAGTCCCAACTCTGCCAGCCCCGCGATCACTTTTTGGATGGCTCCGCTTTTGACAACCACTGCGGTGGGACTTAATAGCTCGCCTAAAAATTTTCCCGCCTTCGACTTGCGCATCTCTTCCATAACCTCAGGACTGCTGACCCTGAGCACAAACAGACTCTCCAGCCGGGCCTCGCTGCCGTGCATCTCCCAGCGTTTGAGCGCTTTCACCAACGCCGGCGGGACATTGCTGTTCGTGTATTTCACCAGCAGTGATAATAACTGCTCGGCTTTAAGTCCCTGCTCTTTGGCATGTGTCAAAGATTGTGCAGTAACTTGATATTTATATTCATCGGTGGGGGTCGAGTAGCCGCGAAACGGCGTATCGAGACCATCTCCCCACTCGCAGAAGCGTGATATTTGATAGCGAACCGCACGTGAGAACATTCGTGAAATGGTGATTTTTCCGTTGGATGAAACGACAATTTTTCCTTCGACCTTCGACCTTTGACCTTCGACCTTCGACTTAACAATCCGAAACGCCGTTGCTTCTTTCCCCTCTTCCGGCGATGCCAGATCTGCCATGCCAAGCCAATGCAATGTTTGTATGAAATATTTGATCAGCGCGCCATCCACTGAGTCCCAATAAGCAAATCCGCGCAGATATTGTCCATCGGATTCTCTTTTGATGAACCACGAGTCATAGTCCCCTGCCGGGCGTTGATAATCTGGAAATTTTTCCTTGATAGCGCGGAGAAATGCAGGCAGACTCCACCATTTATTCTGTGGGATGGAGTTAATCAAATTCAGCAAAAATCCGCGTGTGACCAGCGGTTGATTCTTCCATTCGCCTTCGCAGAGAATACCAGGCAACAGTCGCAACTCGTCAAAGATCTGCGAGGATTGCCATGCTTCGATAAGCAGTTTCAATGCATCTGCGCGTGAGGCTTCAAGGAAGGATTTAACTTTTTCCGTTTGCGGTGCGCCTTTTTTTATTAATCCCGCCGTTGTTAAAAGCACAGTGAGTCGCAGATCGGACACTTGCGCCGCACGCCAGTGCAGGTGTTGCCAATCCGACTTACCCACGCGCAAAGCAGCGAGATAGGTTGCAGCATCGTCAATGATGCGATCTGATGCGAGAATCTCAAACATCTTTTCAACAGGAGTCGCGGGGCGGCCTAAGGGTTCTTCTTTTCCCCCTTTGTGTACTTTGTGTACTTCGTGTTTAATTATTTCCAATAAATCATCGGGAATATACGCAAATTCCTGTGCGCCTTTAGGTGAATCGAAAAATGCTTTCGCGAGCAAGCCGCGGTAAAAAAGGATCTCTGCTGTTGAGGATGGTTTTAGGTGCGGACGTTCGCGGTCTCGTTTCCCTGCGCCCATCTCGCGTATCTCGCCATACTCGCGGGCAAAGACAACCCACTCGAGCCTGCCGCCGGACTCAACCAGGGCAGTAAGGGCGGCGCGTGCTTCAGCGGGGAGAATGTCTATTGTTTCGGTAACAGTTTCAAGGTCCAGAAGAGAGGCGCAGAGTTCCTGCGCGGCAGAGTCCACATCGTCTGAGTCTAGTTCGAGCCCCCATAAATCCGCGATGATTTTTATGTGTCCAAGATCGAAGTTGAGCAGGCTGTGATAGAGGTCGGGCATGGGGTAGGTATACAAGGAAACAGGTAAACAAGTACACATACATTGTACCTGTCTACCTGTTTACGTGTCTACGCTTTTACCCTTTAACTATTTTCAGCGCTTGCGGCAAAAGCTCAAAACTTACCTTGCGTAGATTGCTTCCGA
Source organism: Chloroflexota bacterium (assembly GCA_016866215.1). Lineage (GTDB taxonomy): Bacteria > Chloroflexota > Anaerolineae > Anaerolineales > Villigracilaceae > Villigracilis. Next base: position 19,147 of record VGNE01000045.1, read on the forward strand.
AACTTGTGAATATCTCCCCGTCGGCATGAATGTAAAGCGGGAGGTCGGAGGAAAGCGTGAGTTTTTTGAATTCACCCATGCGGACCTGTTTGAAGCGCATATGGGTGCCCTGCATGAATTCAGGCACGAGGCGGAACATCATGGCGCGTGAAACTTTGTTGACAATGACGTATTCCAGTTTGCCATCGTGATTATTCGAGTTGGGCGAAAGCATAAATCCGCCGCCTTCGCGCGGGCCATTGCAGAGGGTGACCATGAGGGTGCTGCCTTCCCATGTTTCGGTATCTGTTTCTATTTTTATCCTGGCAGGATTGTGGTTGAGAATGATCGTCTGAATGACCGCCGTGAGATACATGAGAAAGCCTTTGACAATCGGCAATTTATGCGAACGGATGGTGACGACCGCGTCAAAGCCGATGCCGAGACTGTTATCAAAATATTCCTTGCGGCCCTGTTCATCAGTCATCAAGCCAATGTCCACGAGTTGAATATTTTCCGCTTTGAGCGCGTGCGCCAGCGCATGCGAGGATTTCTGTGTGATGCCCATCGAATAGGCAAAGTCATTGCCTGAGCCGATGGGGACAATGCCCATGACGGGGCGTTTGTTTTCAGGAACCTGCATCAGACCGTTGATCACTTCATGGACCGTGCCATCCCCACCCAGGGCAATGACCATGTCACAGCCTTCTTGAACAGCTTGTTTGGCAAGTTCAATTGCATGGGTTGGGTAGACCGTTCCACTCCATGTAAGTTCGCCTTTGAACTCCTGTGCAATCGGACGCAGGTCATTGGCGGTCTTCCAGGCGCGTCCCATGTCTGCCATGGGGTTGAGAATTAGTTTTACTTTGTGGGGCTGGTAGATTGAGCTTGTCGAAATCATATCGGCTCCTGCGTTTGGTTTTGTATGAATACAACCCCGCGTGTATCTCTTTGGTTGCAAGAAAAAAACGCCGCATAAGCGCGGCATTCCAATGAATTGTTCAACTCTTATTAGACCGTGGAGCTGTGATCGGATTTAAATCCCCCGTCATCCCTCTCGCAACACTGTATGAACCGCGGTGATGTTTCTTGGCTTGATACAAGGCCGCATCGGCCGCTCGCAAAAGATCGCCGGAGTTTTTTGAGTGCAGCGGGTAGATGGCGATACCGGCTGTGATGCCCAGATTGATGTTATTAATTCCGGGAAGGTGAGGGTTGTATTCCTTAACCAAATCTATGATCTTCTGCGTCACAAATTCAGCAACTCCTTGGTCCGCATCTCGGATAATCAGGGTAAGTTCGTCGCCGCCGTAGCGCGCCAGAAAATCTGTTGGGCGAATATTATCGGCGAGGTGGTTGAAAAGGGAATGCAGGATCTCATCGCCGACGACATGCCCATATGAGTCGTTCACATTCTTGAATCCATCCAAATCCATCATCACGACAGAGAAATTGGAATTCATGCGCTTTGCATGGCGTATGTCTTCTTGAAGGCGCTCGTCCAATGCGCGGCGGTTGGGCAGACCGGTGATACTGTCTGTGTTAGCCAGCTCGGTTACACTTTTATGCAGACTCGCATTCGAGATCGCCACTGCGGCCTGATCCGCCAGCAGGCTGATCAGGCGCAGCTCAGCTTTTGTAAATCCCCCCAGAATGGTTCTTGAAAGATTCATGACACCCACAATGGAGTTGGCGAATTTGAGCGGAATACTGATCATCGATCCAGCCCAATCGGGAGGAAGATCCTTAAAAAGCGGATGATGAAGAATATCCTCAACAATAATCTGTTCGCCGCTGTTTGCCACGGAATAGGTGAGACCATTTGGCCTCGGCGGCGCAAAGCCCTTGTTCTTGACACCATCTATATTTAAGGAGGCTCCAAAATGCAGAGTCCCATGAGCATACAAATAAATGTGAGCCAGGCGTGAATTCCTTATCAGCCTGATCGCTTCGCTCACCACTGCATCCAGCACAGTCTGCAGGTCCAGGCTGGAGGTCAGATTCATGCCGATGCTTTTCAAGGCATCCAGCTCATCGGCCTGCTGTTTCACCAGAACCATCAGGGAATCTTTGGAGTTAATTTCCTGTGTAAAGGTCTTGATGCGAGTATTCTTATTAGGTGGGTTGGGCGAAATTTCTGCAGCTTCAATCAATACCTGAATTAATTTGAAAATTCCATTTTTTTCTTCAGGCAGGATCAAAGGATTCTGATTGATGATATCCCTGGCACGATCGAACACACCGTGCCCGTCTTCATTTTTATCTTTCATAACAGCCTTTGGATCATACGCTAAAACAGGAAAAACCTAATCTCCCTTATTATACACATAGATTGAAGAATGACAGCATCCGTTTTGGACAATAAATGGACTGTGTTAGAATGACGTTCTCAAACTTTTTATGAGGTCGCCTGTGTCTGATTCACCCAAACCCTTTAAGAAAACTTCCCCTGCGGGAACTTCGCAGGGCAAGCCTGCTCCTGCCACGCCGCTGACTCCACGCCGACGCGGGATCATCGTCGGCGCATCCGAGGGAATCGGCGCCGTCCTTGCCCAAAAACTGGCAAAAGAGGGATACAGCCTGGCTTTGATCGCACGCAGAAAAGATAAATTAATAACGCTTTGCAATGAAATCAACAAACCATTAAATGAAACCCGCGCCCTTTCTTATGTGCATGACGCGGCGAATTATGCTGAAGTGCCGGGCTTGCTTCGCAGGATCGTTGCAGATCTGGGCGGATTGGACTTGATCGTCTTCATGGCCGGCGTCAACTACCCTCCCGGGCTGAACAATTACAACTTTGAAGGCGACCGCAAAATGGTCGAAGTCAATCTGATCGGCGCAATGGCCTGGCTCAGCCCGGTGGCAGAAATGTTCCAAAATGCAAAAACGGGACAGATCGTCGGCATCTCCTCCGTTGCCGGTGACCGCGGACGGATTGCCAACCCCGGCTATAACACCTCCAAAGCCGGGTTGACAACTTATCTCGAGGCGCTTCGCAACCGGCTGACTCGCCATGGTGTGAACGTGTTAACCGTCAAACCCGGTTTCGTAAAAACCGAAATGCTCAAAGCCGCCCAGGGCGCAACACCTTTTGCGGTCACACCTGAAAAAGCAGTGGAAGATATTTACAAAGCCATGCGCGAGCGCAAGCAGCTGATCTATACTGCCTCCATTTGGCGCTGGATCATGCTCGTCATTCAACATATGCCGTCGGTGATCTTCCGCCGTATGTCGTTTTAGATTGTAGACCGCGGACGATAGACAATCGTCTGCTAACCGCCTTCTGTCATCATCTCATGCAAAAAACCTTCACCCAATTCGATAACTTTGGACATTCACTCAAGGCGGCATCTTATCTCAGCCAGCCCAAATCTGCCGAAGACATCTATTCAGCCTTCAAACTCGCAAAGAAGATGGGGCTGACCGTCACGGCGCGAGGGGCAGGGCGCAGTTACAATGACGCCTCCTTAAATGGCGGCGGGATTGTGCTGGAACTATCCGCGATGAACCAGATCACTAAATGGGATCAGGCCAAAGGTCAGGTTCGATGCGAACCCGGCGTCACATTGGAACAGCTTTGGAAAAAAGTCGAACCTGATGGCTGGTGGCCGCCCGTTGTTTCGGGCACCATGAAAACCACATTGGGCGGATGCCTGGCAGCAAACATTCACGGCAAAAATAATTTCAAGATGGGCACGATTGGCGAACACGTGATCGAGTTCACTGCCATTTTGCCGACGGGCGCAGAGATGACATGCTCCCCCAAAAAGAACGCGGATTTGTTTTACGCCATGATCGGCGGATTGGGGATGCTTGGAATTTTTACATCCATCACCCTGCAGATGAAACGCATCCATTCCGGACTTTTAGCGGTGGATGCGTGGCCCGTGCAGAATCTACGCCGACAACTCTTCAGCCTGCTCGATGGCGCTCCCAAATATGATTACATCGTCGGCTGGATGGACGGGATCGCGGGCGGCTATGCCCTCGGCCGCGGACAGATCCATGCCGCGCGCTATTTGCACGAAGGCGAGGATAAAAACCCGCAGGAAACGATGAAGATTCAAAATCAAATTTTGCCGCCACGCATCATTGGCGTTTTCCCAAAGGGACTGCTGCATTATTTTATATCACCATTTACGAATAACCTGGGCACATGGGGAATCAACACTGCGAAATATATCGCTTCATTAAGAAAACATACCTTCCGACAGTCTCACGCGGCGTTTCATTTTCTTTTGGATTATGTACCCAATTGGGAACTCTCCTACGGTCGCGGCGGATTGATCCAATATCAATCCTTTCTGCCAAAAGAGACCGCCGAATCCGCGTGGACCGAGATGCTGAAACTTTCGCACCAGAACCGCCTGCCTTTTTATCTTGGTGTAACCAAACGCCACCGCCCTGATCAGTTTTTACTGACCCACGCTGTGGATGGTTTCTCGCTCGCCATGGATTTTAGAGTGAGCGAGGGCAGCCGCGCAAAGTTAAGCGTCATGTTACAGGAGTTTGACAGAATCGTGCTGGCCAACGGCGGCAGATTTTATTTCGCAAAAAACAGCGAAACCAGCGCTGAAACCACCCTCGCATTTTATGGAAAAGAAACGGTGGCAAAATTCGGAAAATTGAAAAAACGCTGTGATCCGAACGGGTTATTAGAGTCAGATTTATTTAGAAGAATTTTTGGATGAATTACGGATTACGCATCACGGACTACGTATTCCGTAATGCGTAATCCGTAATCGGTAATGAGTAAAGAGCCATGCAGGAACTTGTTGTTCAAGATCTAGGCCTGATCGAATACGAACGCGCCTGGAAGTTACAGGATCAATACGCCGCGGAAATTGCAGAGGGGAAACGTCCGCCAACTTTGCTTTTGCTTGAACATCCCCACGTCTACACATTTGGAAGAAGAGGCCAGGCGGGAAATCTATTGTGGGGCCAGGAACAATTAAAGAAAAAAGGCATATCCATTCATTGGGTGGATCGCGGCGGCGATGTCACCTACCATGGTCCCGGGCAGTTGGTGGGGTATCCATTAATTCCTCTTGTTCCGCTAAGGCCCGACGGCTCTCAAAATGAATCTTCTACTATGGAAGACGACTCGCTAAGACCTGTCAGGTCTGATTATGTCGGTTACGTCCGCAAGTTGGAGAAAATGCTGATCGGGACGTTGATGCATTTCGGGATCGCGGCAGGTCAGCGCAGCGGCTCGACCGGCGTGTGGATTCAGCCGGATATACATTCACACTGCCCGCGCTGTCGCCCTGAAGATAAAGAGAAGCCCGCTAAAATTGCCGCGATCGGAGTGAAGGTGGATGCGCACGGAGTCACACGTCACGGCTTTGCGCTGAATGTAAATCCGGACATGGAATATTGGGATGGCATCATTGCTTGTGGAATAAACGATCCGCTCGTTTCACTTGCCGATCTGCTCAACCCTGCTCCCACAATGGATGCTGTTAAAGCGAAAATAACATTCGCTTTTCGTGAAGTTTTTGAAACCGGATAAGAAATCCACCGCGAAAATCGGGGGATTTTTTATCCGTTATTGCCCTGTGTACCAAATAATTTTGCAGTCCCTATTTGTGTTTAGCGCGCGCCTTTTCTTCCAAATTGACGTTCAAGCATATCCACTGAGAGGTGAATCATCGTCGGCCTGCCATGCGGGCAGGTGCGCGGTGACTGGCAGGCTTCAAGGTCATTCAACAGACTGCGTTGTTCATTGCTCGTGAGGGCTTGCCCGCCTTTTACAGCCAGCCGTTTGCAGATGCGCGCCGCGAGTTTCGCCTCCATTTCAGCCTGCAACGGCGTTTCATCCTCTTCAAAATCCTCGACCAAAGCCCGCAACGCAGAGGCAGGATCGCCGCCCGAAAACAAGACGGGTATGGCGCGCACCTGGAAAGTATTCGCCCCGAACTCTTCCACTTCAAAGCCAAAATGATTCAGGAAAGGCAATTGTTCCGTGAGCATCTTCGCCGATTGCGGGGATAATGCGACCACTTCCGGGGAAAGCAAGGACTGGGAGGGTATCTTCTTCATTTCATGCTGGGCCATCAGTCTTTCAAACAAGACGCGTTCATGCGCAGCATGCTGGTCAATCAGATAAAGTCCATCGGGACCTTCCGCCACGAGATAGGTTGAACCAATTTGCCCGATCAACCTTAAAAGAGGAACACCTGCGAAGGACGGATTTCCGACATCCTGCCTGAAGGGTATTTCCGATTGGTCACTATTCACTGATACCTGATCACTGCCCACTGACGACTGCTCATCATGTCCAATACTCCAATCAATCCCAATCTCCCTCGGCTGCGAAGGGACGGAACGCGTTCCCCACAATTGCGGTGAAACGGAGGGCACCGGCGTGTAAGCCAGCAAGGCCTTGCGCGCGGAGCGCTGCACGAAACTGAAAACTTTATCCTGGCTTCGAAAGCGCACTTGCGCCTTGGTGGGATGCACATTCACATCCACATCTTCGGGCGCTATTTCCAAAAACAAAGCCGTGAGCGGATAACGTCCCACCATCAACAAGGTGTGATAAGCCTGCAACAAGGCCGAGGTCAAAGAGATTTCCTGCACCCAGCGACCATTGACGAAGAAAGTAATTTCCTTGCGGTTGGAGCGGGTCAACGAGGTGGGGCTGATAAAACCGGTTAACGATAAACCTTCCTCCTGAGCCATCACTTCCAGCATTTGTTTCGCGACATCCACGCCATACAATGCGGCCAGGATGGCACGGCGGTCCCCATCGCCGGCAGTTTGCAAAGTGGACTGCCGGCCATCGGTCACTTTGAAGCGCACCGTTGGATATGCCAGCGCATAGCGCGTGACCATTGCATCAATGGCGCGTCTTTCGGTGACATCTGTTTTCAAAAATTTCAAACGCGCAGGCACGTTATAAAATAAATTTTCCACGCGCACCAGCGTCCCAACGGGCGCGCCTGCTTTTTCCACCTTGCCTGAAAGGCCGCCATTTACTTTCAGACGCGCGCCTTCCTTTGCAGAGTTCACCCGCGAGATGATCGTAAAATGTGAAACGGAACCGATCGAAGCCAGCGCCTCACCGCGGAAGCCCAGGGTTGAGATGTGGAACAAGTCCTCGGACAGAATCAGCTTCGAGGTCGCATGACGCGAAGCGGCTAATTCCAATTCAGCGGCGGGGATTCCATCGCCATCATCTGCAACCTCGATCAGCGTGCGGCCTGCATCCGTAATTGAAATGGAAATATTATTTGCACCCGCATCCAATGAATTTTCAAGCAGTTCTTTCACAACCGAAGCAGGGCGCTCTACCACTTCGCCGGCGGCAATTTGAGAAGACACTTCAGAGGCAAGCATTCGAATGGGCATGACGCGATTATAATCGTCCAATGCGATTCACCACCATCTTCTTCGATCTCGACGACACACTGTAAAAACCCGGCACAAAACTATGGGAAGCCATCAAGGGACGCATGAACGATTACATGTGTGCGCACCTGGATATTCCCGAAAATGAAATTCCAATTTTGCGCGAAAAATATTTTTTGGAATATGGCACCACCCTGCGCGGCTTGCAGGCCAACCATAACATCAATACGGATGAATTCCTGGCCTACGTGCATGACCTGCCGCTGATGGATTACCTGGCTCCCAATCCGACCCTGCGTGGCATCATCGCTTCGCTCCCGACCCGCAACCTGGTCTTTACAAACGCAGATGGATCCCACGCCCGCAGAGTGTTGACTGCGCTTGAACTCAACGATCTCTTCCCCGCCATTGTGGATGTAAACACCATCGCCCCGTATTGCAAACCCATGCCCGAGTCATTTAAAATTGCCATGCAGGTCGCAGGCGAGACCGATCCTTCGAAATGCGTGATGATAGACGACATCCGGCGCACCACCCGCGCTGCGCGCGAGGCTGGCATGTTCAGCATCCTGTATAACGTTTCATTCAGTGACGACGATGCCAACGCGCAGTTCACAGATTGGAATGAGTTGAAGAATATTTTGGAGAGTCAATAACACTGACTCTCCTGACATCCAAATTCACACATTTACCTGCAAATGTGTGGTGACAATCACCCGACTCAGAATATATACTGCGTTTATATAAAAGGTGACAGTCATTTGCGCATGCGAACGTTTTCTATTTCAAGTGATTCCCCGACACCTCATCCACTTCTACTCCTTTATCGAGCGTGGATCAAATTTGGAAGCTGACGAGACCAATTCCTTCAAATCATCCCACTGAGCATTGTCATAGGAATCGATACCGATGAACCGTTTGTATTTTTGCGTACCGCCAAGGAGTTTACGCGGATCAGGCAAAAACGCCCCGTGAATAAACGCCAAGTAGACATGATCTTTGCGGATCTCGATCTGGCATATCCCCGCGCTGACAATTCCCCCGCGCCCTTCGTGAAAATAACTCAAGCCTCCCCAGCGGACCACCTCAGCCGCATCTGGAGCAACTGAGGCGATGATATTTCTCAATTCCAACACGATCTCCTGCAAATTCAGCGGGGTGCGCTGGAGAAACGTTTCGATATGGTGGAAGGGGAGCATGACATGTGCCTGAAAATATTATTTGATTCGGCGCGTTAATCTCAACCATAAACTTTGAACAATTCAACCTGTGCCTGTGGAGCAATTACCATCACGTATTCCTGAATATCTTGCAGGTGTTGCGCCACTGTCAGCTCATTGATCCCAGGAGGCGCATAGACGGAAAACACCACATTCCGTGTTCCATCCGTGATCTGCGTGCGCTGGTCGGGACCATACACGATGCTCGAAATAATGCCCCTTCTGTCGCTGATCATCATATCGCCTGCCTTAAGGACTTGTTCGTCCCCCCTCAATAACGTATAACTTTCAGTCCCTTTTGAAACATCCAGTATGAGCGGCAGGCGCAGAATATCCAAATCATGTCCCGCTGTTAGTAACATATTTTTCATTTCCGCCATGAACATGGCTTCGACGAGAGCAGATACACTTGGGATCGATCTTCCCTTCCAGGCAATTGATTCGAGTTGAAGTTGAACATGATAGGTCTTTTTGAAGCGGCGATAATAGGTGTTATACGCCTGCAAAATGGGAAGGCTTGACATCGCCGCGCGATCCTGTCCCGAAAATTGAGAACGCAGTTGTTCTTCTAATTCTGTTTTGTGTTTTTCCAGTTCAGGGTGATGTGCAGGATTGATGACATCACGCATCACCAACACCCCCGCGTGGGCTTCGGGAAAAGTGGACTTCCATGCAGACGTTACTCCAAACATGTGATGTGTCTCCAGTGCTCTCGAAAATAATTATGTCACAAAGGGGAGAAAGATTCAATCACTGTGCCATATGCCCAGCCGACTTGAGTCGGCTTTGTACGCATAGCACAGCGGATTTTACGTGTACTCTTTAGAGTATCCCCGTGCGAATCCCATCGAGTTGACTCATCCCGCCGAAGCAGGTGCGACGCACTCTCTCGCTGTTTCGAACGGACATTTTGCATCAGTAACTGTCGATGTAAATATTGTATAATAAAAACATGGAACAGAAAAAAGTGATTTCTCTGATTCACAAACACCGACCTGACCTGGTAAAGTTTGGCGTTAAATCGCTGGCTTTATTCGGTTCGACTGCGCGTGGAGAAGCTAAGCCTGAAAGCGATGTGGATATTCTCGTCGAATTTGAGGGCCGCGCCATCTTTGACCGTTTCATGGACACGAAATATTACCTTGAAGATGTGCTTGGCTGCCGTGTGGATTTGGTCGTTCCGAATGCGATCAAACCACGCATGAAGCCAGCCATCATGCAGGATTTAGTTTATGTCACGTGATGAATCGCTTTACCTTGTAGACATCAAGGACTGTTGCGAAAAAGCCTTGAAATATACGGCGGGATATACGCTCAAGGATTTAATTCACGATGACCGCACATTTGACGCGATTCTGAGAAATCTTGAGATTATCTGAGATTATCAGGGAAGCAGCCAAGCATATTTCTGAAGAAACCAAAGCGCGTTACTCACAAATTAAGTGGCGCAAAATCGGAGATTTTCGAAACATCGTTGCTCATGAATATTTTGGCGTGAGCGATGAAATTGTGTGGGATGTGATCGAGAATGAAATTCCACCGTTATTGGCACAAATCAAAATTATGTTAAGTGAAACACCCGCGGGTAAATAACCAACGGTTGTTTTTTGTTTCAAGCGAAATTACCCTACCCCAGCCGACTTCACCCTTTCGGAGTACAAGGAGTCGGCTTTGTACGCGCAGCACGGCGGATTTTACGTGTACTCTTTAGTGTATCCCCGCGCGAACCCTATTTGGGGTGATAACTCTATTTTTCCAAATACTCTCGCGCGGTCAATAAAAATTTCCGCGCTTCATCAGACTTTATCGGAAATAAAGATTTGGTCATAACCTCAACGGCTTTTTTCTGTGGTCAACGCGAAGGTTGTGCAAACTACAAGCAATCACCATGACCAAATCCGAAAAATTGTCCTTCGTGTTTCTCA
>VGNE01000046.1 GCA_016866215.1 Chloroflexota bacterium
TCGGATCGTCGTGACTTGAGCATCTTTCAAATCGGTTTTCGCTTCATCCAAAGGAGTTTGACCAATGCTCTGCCTCTCTCGATTTCGCTGTGTTCCTATCTCTGATACCAAACTGTCTGGTGGCTAGAAATAAAATACTTCACCATAAATGGACACAAAGTTCACAAAGATTTTCCTTCGGACACTTTGTGTCCATTGTGTTTAAACAGAGTAGAATCGATTCATGCACCCCGATTTTCTTCATGAACTAAATAAACGCTTCACTGGCGACCTTCGGCTTGATCCAGCTTCGAAAGTTTTATACTCCACTGACGCTTCCATGTACCAGATCGAGCCGCTGGGTGTGGCCATTCCAAAAACACAAGATGACCTGATCGCGGCTGTGGAACTCTCTGCGAAATACGCAGTTCCCATCCTGCCGCGCGGGGCGGGGACATCACTCGGCGGACAGGCGATTGGCGAAGCCCTGATTTTAGATTGTTCGCGTTATCTTGATTCCATTATTGAAATTCACCCTGACTCCCATTCTGCAATTGTTGAACCTGGTGTAATTCTCTCAGATTTGAATCGCGCCGCCTCCAACTATGGCTTGATGTTCGGGCCTGACCCGGCCTCGGCGGAACGAGCGACGATGGGCGGCGTGATCGGCAACAATGCCACAGGCGCACATTCCATTTTGTATGGCATGTCCGCCGACCATTTGATCGAGGCAGATGTGATTTTGAGTGACGGTTCTTTGCAAACGTGGGGAGAGATCAGTAATCAGTCATCAGCCATCAGTCATCAGTCATCAGTTGCCAGTTATCAGTCTGAAATAGTTTCAGCCGCGTTTGAGATTCGCGAAAAATATGCGGATGCGATAAAAAAAAATTACCCAAAATCATGGCGTAACTCGGCAGGCTATAGATTGAATTATCTTCTGCCTTGGAGTCCTTCTACTCCGCCTCAGTGGATTGGGAATACGTATCCAGCCAACCTTCAACCTGCAATCTTCAACCTTGCAACTCTACTGGCTGGCAGTGAAGGCACTCTCGCGGTGATACGCCGTGCGACTGTAAATCTCGTCCCAAAGCCAAAACATACGATTTTAGGGGTATTGTCTTATGAGAGCATTGCCTCTGCTTGTGATGATGTTCCGCGTTTACTGGAGTTCAAGCCGAGCGCGATTGAGTTGATTCCGCGCATGGTCCTGCAATTTGCGCGAAGTGTGCCGATGTATGCGCGTCAGGCAGGCTGGATTTTAGGCGACCCTGCGGCCGTGTTGGTAATCGAGTTTAGCGGCGATCAACCGTCGGCTTTGAAAGCGGCGGTGCGTGGTCTCGATACGCCTTCGGCTGACGCCTCAGGCTATGCCTCGACAAGCTCGACACAGCGCTCGACCACCCATAGATTACTGACAATCGCAGAGTCGGCAGAAGAGCAGAGTCGCGTGTGGAACATCCGCAAAATGGGTTTGGGGATTTTGGATTCGCGTCCACAGGCGGCACGACCTGCGGCGTTCATTGAAGACTGCGCAGTGCCTGTGGAACGGCTGGGTGAATTTGTGCGCGAGATCGAAAGGATATTGGCGGAGCATAAAACGGAAGGCGGGATTTACGCGCACGCTTCGGCTGGATGTTTACATATCCGCCCGATCCTAAATTTGCAAAGCGGAGAGGGTGTGCGGGCGCTGCGAAGCATTGGCGAACAGGTCTTTGCGCTGGTGATGAGCCTGGGCGGCTCAATGAGCAGCGAACACGGGGATGGGATCGTGGCGGGTGAGTGGATCGAAAAGACTTACGGCGCGGAAGTGACCGAAGCGATGCGGATGTTGAAACGCGCCGCAGACCCGCATAACTTGTTGAACCCAAAAAAGATGCTGGATGCGCCGCCGATGGATTCGCATTTGCGCTATGGGGAAAGTTATCGCGCGCAGGTGTGGAAGTCCGCTTTGCACTTCGAGCACGAGCGCGGACTGGCGGGGGCAATTGAGCAATGTAACGGGCAGGGTGTATGCAGAAAAAACACTGGTGTGATGTGTCCGTCATTTCAGGCGACAAGGGATGAGAGTAATTCAACGAGAGGAAGGGCAAATCTTCTTCGCGGACTGATTACGAATCACGCATCACGTAATACGGAATTCGTAATGTGTAGCGATCAGAAGTCCCAAGCAACATTCCAGGCATTGGATTTATGTCTCGCCTGCAAGGGTTGCACTTCGGAATGCCCCAGCGGCGTGGACATGCCGAAGTTGAAGTATGAATTTATGAACGAATATTACAAGTCTCATCGCAGGCCCTGGCATGATTACCTGTTTGGTTACTTCCATGTGGTTTCAAAATGGCTCGCGCCTGTTGCGCCTTTGGCAAATGCCCCTATGAAGATGGATTGGTCGCGCAGACTAATTGCGCAAGTGATGGGGATTACAGATAAGAGGGAATTTCCTGTTTTTGTGAAAGGTAAAAAGGTAAACAGATATACAGGTAAACAGGTAAATAAGAAGGGATTCGCATTGAGCGGAGCGGAACGAAGTCGAAACGCAGGCTGTGTCATCTTTTTATCCGATGTGTTTTCGCGTTATTTGGAGCCTGAAGTTGAACAAGCCGCGTTTGATATTTTGAACGCGTTAGGGTATGAGGTGAAGGTCCTACCGCTCGTCGGTGCGGGAGCTTCGTTACTGTCCAAAGGATTCATTGATGCGGCACGCAGGCACGCGGGAAAAGTCTTGGACGAGATAAAGCGTTTCGATGAGGGAGCAGGCTTGAGCGTGGTCGGATGCGAGCCGCCTGAGGTGTATTGTCTCAAGCATGAATATGCCGCTCTACTGCCAGAACGCCGCGCGGAGATTGAATCCATCACGAAGAGGGTTTGGCTGGTGGATGAATTTATTCTACGGAGTGGTGGTTTCGATACGCCCCGCGAAAAACATGCGGGGCTACTCAACCACCAGGTCATTTTTCATCCCCATTGCCACCAGCGCGCGGAGGGACTCGCGGATGACGGCTTGCCATCGGGCACATCCGCAACCGTAGAGATGCTGACCATGTTTGGCTTTGAAGTGGGCTTGATTGATGCAGGGTGTTGCGGCATGGCAGGGACTTTCGGTTATGATGCCGAGCATTACGAGCTTTCGATGCAGATCGGGGAGTTGGGGATGCTGCCGAAATTGAGAGAGCAGAGATTAGAGAATAGAGATTGGTCTGTTACCTCTACCGGATCGGCTTGCAGGATGCAGATCAAGCATGGGACTGGGATCGAGGCGAAGCATCCGCTGGAGTTGGTGAGGGACACGATTGTGACTCGAAATTCGATGGGATGAAATCGTAAATTTTCGCCGTATAATTGGAACACCCCAAACCCGAGGTGGGACTTTGCGCAAAATATCCGAAGAACGCACCCGTAAGGAAATGATTGACCCGCAATTGGAAAAGGCGGGTTGGTATTTACGCGACCACTCAAAGGTGAAGACCGAAATTCCCGTGGACGGCTACGATGCGGAGCCGTGGAATGGGGTTTCGGATTACACTTTGTACCGCGAAAACGGGGAAGTATTGGCGGTGGTCGAAGCCAAGAAAACAGTCGTTGACGTTCGCCTCGCAGAAGCGCAGCTCACGCATTATGTCACTGAAATTGAAAATCACCAAAGCTTTCGCCCGTTTGGATTCTTAGCCAACGGATTGGAAATCCATTTCGTGGATGTGGGGATTGCACACAAGCGCGAAGTATTCGGCTTCTTCACACGCGAAGATTTGGAAAATTTGCTGTACATTCGCCAGAACGCAAAGCCACTGAGTTCTATTGAAATTGACAATCATATTGTTGACCGTTCCTACCAGCACGAAGCTATTCGGCGTGTGGGAGAAGCCTTTGCCAACGGCAAGCGTAAAGCCCTGATCGTCATGGCAACAGGGACAGGCAAGACGCGCACCACGATGGGGTTGATTGACGTGTTCATGCGTTCCAATCAAGCGCGGCGGATTTTATTCGTGGCAGATCGCGATGCATTGGTTGAACAGGCAAAGGATGATGGTTTCGAGAAATTCATCCCCAATGAACCCTGTACCCGCCTGCATAGTTGGGATGATCCGAACGCGCGCACTCAGCGCCTGTACGCGGTGACTCTCCAAACCCTGAGCAATATCTTCGAGCAGTTCTCGCCTGCGTTCTTTGACCTGATTGTCTTCGACGAAGTCCATCGCTCGATCTACAACAAGTTCAATGAAGTGCTGGAGTATTTCGATGCGCGTCAGGTGGGATTAACCGCCACGCCTGCCAATTACATCAACCGCGATACCTTCCTTGCCTTCGATTGCACAGACGGCAAGCCGACCTATCTTTATACTTACGAACAAGCCATTGAAGATAAATATCTTGTGGATTATGAACTCTATGCCGCGCGGACCAAGTTCCAGCGGCAGGGCATTCACGGCGTGGACTTGACCGAAGAAGAGCGCAATGCCCTGATCGAAAAGGGACTCGACCCCGACGACATCAACTACGAAGGTACGGAACTAGAAAAGGAAGTCAGCAACCGCGACACGCTCCGCAAGCAATGGGAAGAGATATGGGACGTGTGCCGCAAAGATTCATCGGGGCAGTTGCCAGGTAAGACCATTGTTTTTGCGATGACACAGGATCATGCCTTGCGCTTGCAAGATGCGTTTTATGAGATGTATCCGCAATTCCCAGATTTGGCGAAGGTCATCACGCATAAATCGGAATATCGCGGGACGCTGGTTGAATCATTCAAGAAGAAAGATTTCCCGCGCATTGCCATCTCGGTGGACATGCTCGATACGGGCATTGACGTTCCCGAAGCCGTCAATCTCGTGTTCATGAAGCCTGTGCAGTCGCCGATCAAGTTACAGCAGATGATCGGGCGTGGAACGCGCGTGCAGGCGGCGTGCAGAAATCTGGCGTTACTGCCGAACTTCGAGAAGAAAGATTTTCTCATCATTGACTTCTGGGAGAACAATTTCAGCCGAGACGCCAAGGAAGTCGTTGACCAGTCCACGCCTGTGTTGGTGACGATCTTCAACACGCGCTTGAAATTGCTGGAGACTTATCTAAAAGACCAGAAAAACCCCGACTGCAAACAAGTGATCGCTGACCTGCGCGAGCAGATTCAGCAAGTCCCGACTGACTCGTTCACCATTCGCAAGCACATGCCAGAGATTGAAGAAGCATGGACAGATGCCTTCTGGGATTATCTAATTCCCAGCAAGATCGAATTCCTGAAATTGAAAGTCGCCCCGCACCTGAGGCTCGTCCCTGGCGTGGATGTCGCCGCCGCGACCTTCATCAGCAAAGTGGAACGGTTGAAATTACTCAAACGCACGGGCAAGGAAGCCAGTGGAACCATTCAATCCATTGTGGAAGATGCCCAGAGTTTGCGCGATACGATTTTGTCCGACGCGGAAATCAAAGCCAAAAGCATGTGTGTCCCTGAAAAACTGGTGGAATTCTCGAACAATGAATTAAACTTGCTTCGCGATATTCTTTCACCATGTATGAAGAACAAAATACGGTATGACTCTTTCCTTGAACTCGATTTGCTGGATTCCATCGCGGTCAGCGGCTACATTTTGCTCACCAAGAGCGGAGAGAAAATGTATGTGGCGGAATATCGCCGCTTGGTGGAACAGCGCATTTTGGAATTGGTTGCCAATCACCCGACGATCAAGGCAATTCAAAATGGACAAAAAATTGACGACTGGCAATTGCTCGAACTGGAGCGCACGCTGACCAAAGAACTCGGCGAAGGCGATTTGGAAGTGACGCCCGAAAACTTGAAGAAGGTTTTTGCCCATACCGCGGATAGTTTTCTCGGTTTGGTGCGCCAGATACTGGACATGGCATACCTGCCCGATTACAAGGATGTGGTGGCGCGGCAGTTTGAAACCTACGTGACCCAGCACAATTACAACGCCGACCAGATTCGCTTTTTGCGCGCGGTGCAAAGTGTGTTCTTGCAGAAACGACATCTCGAAACCGCCGACCTGTACGAGCCGCCACTGGATATGTTTGGCGCGGATGCAGTGGAGAGGTGGTTTACGGAGAAGGAAGTGGAAGAAGTGGTTGAGTTCGCGAATAGGCTTGAAGTTTAGGCTTGGAGTCGTTTATGGCAAAGCGAAAAAAAGATTTACTTGCAATCCTTTCGGATAAACCCACAAAAGATGATCTCCTGAACTTTAGAGATTACTCTAACTTGTTGACAAACGTTATCCTGAATAGCGAAACGCCAGCTACGATTGGAGTTTTTGGAGACTGGGGAAGCGGTAAAACAAGTTTAATGCTAATGATCGATGAAAATTTACAGAAGAAGAAACTTAAGACAATTTGGTTTAATGCTTGGAAATACGATAAGGAGGATGCGTTATGGCGATCTCTTATCTTGAGCATTATCAAAGGATTAAGCTCAAAAGAGAAAGATATTGATGGCGCCACATTGAAACTTTATTCGGCAGTGTCTACAGAGAAATTGGGACAAATAGAAATAGATTGGCTAGAAATCGGAAAGACATTATTGAAGGGTGCTGCCTTTTTAGCTGCTCCGCTTTTACTAATACCAGGATTTGCCAATATTTTTGCTAACTCGTCATTTGTTGAGCAGATTTCGGCTGCATTTACTCGACGAAAAATTCAGCAGAGTCGAGAGAGAATTTCTTCTATTGAGGAATTTGAAGACCTTTACAAAGAATTAATAAGCAAACACATTGATGGCGAAAAAATTGTAGTGTTTATTGATGATTTAGATCGTTGTTTACCAACTCGTGCGCTTGAAGTCTTTGAGGCTCTTAAATCCTTTCTTGACGCCGATGGTTGTGTTTATGTAGTAGCTTGTGACACACGACTAATAAATCAAGGTTTACATGAAAAATACACTGAGAAAAGCAAGATAGACTTAGAAGATTATCTTGGTAAGATTGTTCAATTCTCATTTAGTATTCCCCCAATTCGAGCAGAAGACGCAGAAAACTTTATTAGAAAACTAGGATTGGCTGTAGATTCAGATGACAGTCTGCGATTGATATCAACCTCATTAGAGCGTAATCCCCGAAAACTAAAGAGGTTCTTGAGTGACCTGAAAATAAAAAGCCAGCTTGTAAAATCTAGAGGGTTGCTCTTGAAAACAGAGACATTGATTAAAATGTCATGCATTGCATTTACTTGGAAAGATTTTTGGATTGCTTCACTTTCTTCACCATCTGTATTTAGTCGCGCTCAAAAGATAGCAATATCACCCGCTGAGGAGGAAAAGTCTCCTGACGATATTGAGTTTGGTAAATTGTTCCATCTGGATGATCGTTTGTACAGCTTCTTGAGTTCGCAACCATTGGTTTCTGATGCTGACTTATTGGAATATATCTTCCTTTCAACCACAACTTCTACGAGTTTGCCTGAACCGCCCAAGAATGAAAAGATAAAATCATCTCCAGCTTATGAAAGCAAGATTGAGCAAGTTCTTTTCGATTTCCCTGTTGACCAAAGAATTAATGAAAGACAAAGAAATGAACTAAACAGGATTGTCGCAGCAATTAGAGGTGGAACTTCTTTAATTGTTGTGACAGGACGGGCAGGTGTCGGAAAAACAACATTGTTGAGATTGGTTGAGCGAGTTGGTTCTGAAAACAATAACTATATTTCAACCTATGTGCGAATTGAGAGTTTTGCGGGATTACTTCCAGAAGCGAATGTTTGGTTTTATGAAATTGCCCGTAGAATCTCTCAAGACTTATCTGACAAAGGGTTTTCAATCAGATTTAAACCTAGTAAAGATCAGATAACCCTACATGAATTTGAGAGGTTTATTGCCGATGCACTAGGCGCAATGAAGGACAAACGATTTGTAATTATGCTGGATGGGTATGACGCATTACCATCCGATTTGACAAATCGTTTCGACTACGAGTTTTTACCTGGACTAAGGACTATTCTCACGTCAAACTCAAGTGTGACGTTAATTTTGAGTGGTAGATATAGAGGAGAAGCATTCCCTGAAAACTTTGTTAGCCAATTTTCAGACATTGAAAGTATGTCAATAGAATTGAGTGGGGCTAACCTTGGAAACATTGATGAAGAATATGAAAGATTAATGTCCTTACCAACTAACGATTACGATCTAGGTGAGGCGTACAAGTTGTTATTCCTTTTTGAGAATGAACTTCGAAGATTAATCACAACACAATTTGACAAGTTCGATTGGTGGAAGATAGGTTTATCAAAGTTGCCGTTCAAAAGGATTTCAAATATAAGTGACAATGATAGGCTTGCATCTCTAACTCTCGGTGAATTATTCAAGATAATGTTAGCAAATGAAAGCTGGGAACGAATATTCAATGAGATATTTCCCAACAAAGATTACATTGAAGAGAAAACGTCCATTATTCTTAATACTCGAAACCAAATTGCACATACAAGAGAGTTGTCGTATCGACAGCTCGAACAATTTGTAATAAGCGCAAAAGATATGTTGAAAATCTTACATACAAAAAATTCAGAGTTGCAATAATTCATGCTCACCGACCCTAAACTCCGATCACAAGTAGATGCCCTCTGGGATAAGTTCTGGACGGGGGGACTTGCCAACCCGCTCGATGCGATCGAGCAGTTTTCATATCTCCTCTTCCTCAAGCGACTGGATGACCGCGAGAACGCGGCTGAACGACAGGCAAAACGCAAGGGGACGGCGTATCAGCCTCAGGTCAAGAAAGAGATGCGCTGGAGCGTCTGGAAGCAGATGAAAGCCGAGGAGATGCTCAGGCATCTTAAGTCGGTCGTCTTCCCGCAGTTGGCGAGTCTCGCTAAAGATGAGTCGTCGTTTGGCGAGTATATGCGCGGGGCGGAGTGCAAGATCAATAAGCCGAGCCTGTTGGTGGAGGCGGTGAACCTGATCGACCAGATGGAGATCAGCCAGCAAAATCAGGATGTGCAGGGCGACCTGTACGAGTACCTGCTGGGGCATTTGAGCATCGCGGGGCGCAATGGACAGTTCCGCACGCCGCGTCACATCATCCGCATGATGGTGCACATGCTCGACCCGAAGCCGAAGGAACGCATCGGCGACCTTGCCGCGGGCACGGGCGGATTTTTGATCAACGCGCACCAGCACATTCTGGAAAAAGCCACAGCGCAGAACATCCTTGAATTTGATGAGGACGGCATCGCGCATCATCTGATCGGCGACCTGTTGAAGGATGACGAGCGCAAGTTCATGTCGTCCAAAAAATATCTGCGCGGCTTCGACAACGACTCAGGCATGACCATGCTGCGCATCGGCTCGATGAACCTGATGCTGCACGGCATTCAGGAGCCGCAGTTCTTTTACATGGATACGCTCTCCAAGGGCTATGAGGAGGCGGGCGAGTACGATGTCATTTTGATGAACCCGCCCTTCAAAGGCGCGGTGGACAAAGGCGACGTTCATCCCGACCTGCCCAGCGACACGACCAAAAGCGAGTTGCTCTTTTTGCATTTGATTCTGCGCGCGCTCGATATGGGCGGACGCGCGGCGGTGATCGTGCCCGATGGCGTGCTGTTCGGGTCGAGCCGCGCCCATGTGGAACTTCGCAAACGTATCATCGAAGAGAATCGGCTGGACGGCGTGGTCTCGATGCCTTCGGGCGTCTTCAAGCCCTACGCGGGCGTCAGCACGGCGGTGCTGTTCTTCACGCGCGGCGCACAGACGAAAAATATTTGGTTCTACGACATGGCGCACGATGGTTTTTCGTTGGATGATAAGCGGACGGCTGTTTCAGAGAATGACATTCCAGATGTGGTAGGTTGTTGGAAGAATCGGTCTGATAAAAAGTTTAGAGAGACGAGGGAAGAGAGAATTGGAGAATTGAGGGGATTGCTTGCGCCGATGAAAGTGGAACGCTTGAATTTGCAAAAGGAAATAAACCGCCTCACTTTCGACCTTGCAATTGATTCTGCTCCGAATAGCATTTCCGCCGCTGACAACAACGTCCCGAAGGTTGGCGTTGATAAGTCGAGTCGCTTGCAAGAAACCTTCGGGACGGTTCAGACCAAATTATCGAATATCGAATCCCAAATATCGCTGCCGCAGGCAGAACTCGACCGCCTGACCCGCCAGTTCTGGGTGACGAAGGAGCAGGTGAGGGCGAACAAGTACGACCTCTCTGCCAGCCGTTACCGCCAGGTGGAAGCGGACGCGGCGTATCACGAACAGCCGTCTGTGACGTTGGAACGTTTGGCGCGGTTGGAGAGTGTGATGTTGGATGAAATCAATACAATAAAAGAGTTGTTGAAATGAAAAAAGTCGCTCTTAGTAAAGTAGCAAAGATAGACCGTACTGTTGCAAGTGAAGATGAGTGCGTCAACTTACCTTATGTTGGATTGGAGCATATTGAAAAAGACTCAGGAAGTTTTGTTGATGACTTCATTCCAACGCCACTCAACATGTTGGCAACAAATTTTCGCTTCACGCCACAGCATGTTCTCTATGGTAAATTGCGACCTTATCTTAATAAAGTTATCTTACCGACTTTCGATGGGGTATGCACGACCGAGATTTTACCTATCTTACCTATACCTGAACAACTTGACAGAAAATATCTGTGGGCGTTCTTGATTTCCCCAAAGTTTGTGAAATGGGCAAGTTCACAAGTTTCTGGAGCGAATTTGCCGAGACTTGACCCAAAGCTGCTTGCCGAGTATGAAATTCCCTTGCCATCGTTAGAAGATCAAAAACGCTTTGCGCAAGTTATTAGCCATTACGAAAGATTAAAGTTGCAACAGCGTGAGGCGAAGAGGCAAGCAGGAATACTTTTTCAATCTCTTTTGAATGAGGAGTTCTCATGAGTCTCCCACCTAGGCTATATAAGTATCAATCATGCAGTGATTATAGTCTTCAAAATTTGAGACATAGAAGTGTATGGTTTTCAAAGCCAGAGACTTTTAATGACCCATTTGATTGCGACATTAATTTCAAAATTGTTGATGTTACAGATGAAAGCGTGAAGGCTATGGTTGTCCGCATGGACGGCACTGTCAACAAATCAATTAGCAACGATGACGCCGTTCGTATGGCTTTGGCTGCAACTGAAGTGGTGAAAAAGAAACAATGGGCAGAAATTGGAGTAGCATGTTTCGCAGAGGAATACGCAAATATTCTTATGTGGTCACATTATGCTGACAATCACAGAGGGTTCTGTTTAGAATTTGACACAGACCATTATCCTTTTAAACCAGCTAAGACTGAAACTGTCATCAAAGTAAATTATGCCGATTCGTATCCTTCATTAAGCATAAATGACATACCACAAAAAATATTAGATCATTCTATATCGCTTCCAAAATTTTTGCTTGGCACAAAATCATTGCATTGGTGTTACGAAAATGAATGGCGAATATTTTCGGGAATAGGAAACAAAGAGTATCCTTATGATAAATTGGCACTAACTGGAGTTTATTTCGGATGCAAGATGAAAGACAAAGATAAAGTTGAGATTGCTTCAATTCTTGCAGATTCACCAACGCGCATTTACCAAATGGAACGATCTAATTCTGAGTTCAGCGTCATGAAAAAGGAAATTTACAGTGTTCGGTGAATTTGTCCCACCGCTGAACCTGCAAGAAGAGTTTGCGGGCGTAGTGGCGCGGGTCGAGTCCCTGCGGGGGAGGATGTCCGAGAGCGAGAGGCAGGTCGAGGGGTTGTTTGAGGCGCTACTCGCGCAGACGATGGACAATGGACGATAGACGATGGAAAGACAATGGTCAATGGTCTATCGTCGATGGTCTGGTCTTGCGGGCGTGGTGGCGCGAGTCGAGTCGCTGCGTGGGAGGAACTCGGCGTTTGAGCCTCGCGAGGCGGGGAGGCAGGTGGAGGGGCTGTTTGAGGCGCTACTCGCGCAGACGATGGACAACGGACGATAGACGATGGAAAGACAATGGTCAATGGTCTATCGTCGATGGTCTGGTCTTGCGGGCGTGGTGGCGCGAGTCGAGTCGCTGCGGGGGAGGATGTCCGAGGCGGGGAGGCAGGTCGAGGGGTTGTTTGAGAGTCTGTTGAGTGAGGCGTTCAATGCCTAAAACCCCCTCCGCCTTCGGCACCTCCCCCAAATCCGACGATTCAAAATCTGAATCATTTTGTAAGCGCTTCATTGTCGTATTTGGGGGAGGACGGGTGGGGGCTGGTGTGGTGGCGCGGGTCGAGTCCCTGCGAGGGAGGATGGGCGAGGCAGGGAGGCAGGTCGAAAGTCTTTTCGAATCGTTATTGAGTGAATCATTTGGAGTGTAAACATGCCGAGAAAACCAACCATTCCCCTTGAAGTTCATGAAGAAGTACAAAAATTGATAGATGACTTCAACAAGAAAAATTTCAAGGCGTCTCCCATGATGCGGGCTTTCTTTGGAAACAAAGTCAAGCCTGGTTATTCTTTCCGCGTCAAAGGCAAATACCTTTATTTGGATCGCACCGACCATGTGAAACCAGCCCCTGTTTGCCGCCTTACGTGGAATGGTCAAATGGACAACTGGGATTTCGCCATCTATAAATATTCCGACAATTGTTATGATGCCGAAGAATGGTTCTTCCCTGGCGCAAACGAAGTGGATGGAACAGTTACAGGCGCGATGAAAGCAGGAATGACTGCCTACCCGATATAATCCCTTGCAATGGAAAGCAAACCATTTTCTACTTTCAAATATCTGCTTTCTGCCTTTGTGGGCGTGGTGGCGCGGGTGGTTGTCGAGCCCTGTCGAGACATCGAGTCGCTGCGAGGGAGGAACTCGGCGTTTGAGCCTCGCGAGGCGGGGGGGAGGCTTGCACTGAGCATGGTCGAAGTGTCGAGTGGTTGTTTGATAGTCTGTTGAGTGAGAGTTTTGGATTCCATGGTTTATAATCAAATCAACCCAGTGAATTGAGAGGTAACCATGACTACTGTAAATCTTGATGAGCGAATTACCGTCAACCCAAATCAATGCGGCGGGCGTCCGTGCATACGTGGGATGCGAATCCGCGTGATTGATGTATTGGAACTGCAAGCCAATGGATTAACTCCCGCCGAGATTCTGGAAGAAATGCCGGATTTGGAAATGGAAGATTTGCAGGCAGTGGCGAGATACGCTTACCGCAGGCTTGATCATCCCGTATTGGCGGTGGCGGCATAGATGATTCTGTGGATTGACGCGCAACTTTCACCCGCGCTGGCGAAATGGATTTCGGAAAACTTCGCTAATATTGAGGCGACCGCCGTGCGAGATTTGGGTCTGCGCGACGCGGAAGATCGGGTAATTTGCTTTGCCGCGCGGAATGCCAATGCAACTGTAATGACGAAAGACAGCGATTTTCTCGAACTTCAAAAAAGACTCGGCGCACCGCCCAAGATCATTTGGGTCACTTGTGGGAATACATCAAATGCAAGATTGAGAGAAATACTGACGTCAAGTTTGCAACAAGCCGTGGATTTACTAGAGAGCGGGGAAATTCTTGTGGAAATTACTGGCTGAGCCTGCAAGAAGAATTTGCGGGCGTGGCGGCGCGGGTGGTCACTGAGCCTGTCGAAGTGTCGAGGGTCTGCGGGGGAGTAATGTCCGAGGCGGGGCGCTTCATCCAAATAAAAAGATTCTGTGGTAAACTTCGCCCGCTAAATAAACTGGTACGTCTTAATCTACGTGCCTTTCCGTTCCCGGCGAGCCAGCGGCTTGAACAGGAACAACCCCATGGAAAGGAGGATTTCCCAATGCGAAACTATGAACTGATGTGTATTATCCAGCCCGACCTGGACGAGATCGCTTTTAACGGCGTGCTTGACAAGGTAAAAGGCTGGATCAGTGAGTCAGGTGGTTCTGTGGATAAGGCTGAGGTGTGGGGACGCCGCAAGCTTGCTTATATCATCCAAAAACACCGCGAAGGTCAGTACGTGCTTTTGAACTTGACCATGGAGCCCAGCGCGACCTCTGCCCTTGAACGCAATCTGCGTTATCAAGAGGCGATCATGCGTCACATGCTTTCTGTGGTCGGTTAATTTATTTGTAATTGCCCAGTAATTTACCAAGGAGATTGATATGAGCCGAGGCCTTAATAAAGTTCAGATCATTGGGCATCTTGGGAAAGACCCAGAGATGCGTTACACACCTTCGGGTAAACCGGTCACCACTTTTTCTGTGGCTGTCAGCCGTTCGTGGAACAGCGCCGATGGCGAGCGCCATAGTGAAACCGAATGGTTCAATGTGGTTGCCTGGGGTAATCTCGCCGAAACCTGCAAGCAGTACCTGCTTAAGGGACAGCAGGTCTACATTGAAGGACGCCTGCAAACCCGCCGCTGGGATGACAAGGAAGGGCAAAAACACACCAGCGTGGAACTCGTTGCGAACGAGATGGTGATGCTGGGCGAGCGGCGCGATGCAAATAACAGCCATTCACAGGATGCTGACAACGCTTCTGCCGAGTCGACAACGGGCACGGCGGAGGATGAATTTCCTTTTTAGTTAGTTTGGAGTAAACCATGAGTGACGAACGTAATTTTTCAGGGGGCGGCGAGGGCGGCGGTGGAGACCGCAGGTTTTTCGCCAAGCCCAAGTTTTGTCAGTTTTGCGCAGATAAGCAGTTGATCGTTGAATATAAAAAGCTGGACCTGCTTCGCAAATATATAACTGAAGATGGCAAGATCCGTCCGCGCCGCCAGACCGGCGCATGTGCCAAACACCAGCGTGTTGTGGCGGCGGCCATCAAGCAGGCCCGCCATGTTGCGCTTTTGCCTTTCAGCGGCAGGTCATTGGACGATACTCGTTCCTGATTGACAGAAGATTTTCGCGGGGCATGGGATTGCGAAGCATCCATGCCCCGAATTTATGTTAATGATTACGAATGTCATTGCGCGACGGTGATCGTCCGTCGAAGCAATCTCTCAAACCATAGGGGATTGCTTCGGGCAAGAACAAGAACGCCCTCGCAATGACAGCTACGTTTTGAAGGAATATGACCATGCCCAATGAATCAGATAAAAAACCTGTTTTGCATAAAAAACATGTTGCGCGCCTGCAGCGCGAACAACAACAGGGCCGCATCATTTTGTTCACATTCTTCGGCGCACTTGTACTGGTTGTGGGCCTGCTTGTGTACGGTTGGCTGGATATTAACTATTTCCAGCTTCAACGGCCAATCGCAAAAGTGGGAGATACTGAAATCCTTGTCCGCGATTTCGAACCGCGTGTGCGCCTGCAACGCCAGCAATTATTGAGTCAATACGCCCAGTATGCGCAATATTCGCAGTATTTCGGCATAAATGTGGATGCTCAACTACAACAAATTCAATCCAACCTGGATACTCCCCTAACTGTTGGTCAGGCTGTGCTGGATCAGATGGTTAATGAAGAATTGATCCGTCAGGAATCTGCCAAACGCGGTATCAGTGTCAGCGAGGATGAGTTGAACGAGGCCATCCAGGGTGGTTTTGGCTATTATCCAAATGGTATCCCCACGCCTTCAGCCACACCGACGCAGGTTACCATGCCTGATGTCCCTGCGGAGGCTTTCAGCGTCATCACGGCCACCCTCCCGGCCAGCGCCACACCCACCCAGGCAACCCCCTTTGCAGAAACAACGTTAGCGCCTGGCATTACGCCAACAGCAGGACCGACATCCACACCCCTGCCAACCTCCACGCCGTACACTCTCCAGGGATTTGAAAGTCAACTTGATGATGCGACCGTTAGAATGACAAAGCTTGGTTTCGATGAAGGCATCTATCGTTTGATCTTCGAGGCCCAAATCCTTGAAAGAAAACTAAGGGATGTGATGACTGCGAACGTGGCCCTAACCGAGACGCAAGTTTGGGCGCGTCACATTTTGGTCAGCGATGAGACCCTTGCCAAGGACATCATCGAACGCTTAAAGAATGGCGAAGACTTTGCCGCACTGGCGGTCGAATTCTCCTCAGACACAGGCTCGGCCGTGAATGGCGGCGATCTCGGCTGGTTTGGCACGGGAGCCATGGTGCCTGAATTTGAAACCGCCGCTTTTGCTTTGGAAAAATCCGGCGACTTCACCACCGAACCTGTTCCAAGCAGTTTTGGCTATCACATCATTCAGTTGGTCGCAAAGCAGGACCGCCCGCTGACCGCAGATCAATATCAAGCCGCCAAAGACAAAGTCTTTTCGGACTGGCTGACCGCCGCCAAAGAAGAATATGGCGTGGAAATATTTGATATCTGGCAAAGCCGTGTTCCCACCGAGCCTAACTTCATCACCCAGGCAACTGAAGCTGCAAATGACCAAATGACCGCACAGGCAGAAGCATTGAAAAATCTGGAAGCAACAGCAACGCCGAAATAAAGGATGAAGGATAAAGGATGAAGAAAACGCCCAACTCAAATTGAGTTGGGCGTTTTTATTGCCAAACGATTGGGAAAGACTTAAGATTTTTCATCCTACATCCTTCATCCTTCCTAATTCATCCTTTCCCCTATCCGCGTTCCAACATATCCTCTGTAACTTGATCCAGGCGCAGGCTAATGATCTGACTGGCTGAGTCGCGCCCCATGGTGACGCCGTAGATCACATCCGCCGCCTGCACGGTACTGCGGTTGTGTGTGATGATGATGAACTGCGTATCCTTGCTCAAGTCCACCAGCAGATCGCGAAAGCGGCCGACGTTGGCTTCATCAAGCATCGCATCCACTTCATCCATCACGCAGACGGGTGTGGGCGAAACTTTTAGCAAAGCAAAGACCAGCGCAATCGCAGTCAAACTTCTTTCACCGCCGGAGAGCATGGCCAGTCCCTGCTCACGCCTGCCGGGCAAACGCGCTTCAATTTCAATGCCAGTGTCCACCAGATTTTCAGGATCGGTCAATGCCAGACGCGCTGAACCGCCGCCAAACAGGCGCACAAAGGTCTCACGGAATTGTTTATCCACTGCATCGAAGGTACGCACAAATTCGCGTTTGGTGATTTCATCCAACTCGGCAATGACCTGCTTCAAATCCACTTCGGCTTTGCGCAGATCTTCCACCTGAGTCTTCATGAATGCATAGCGTTCGCTTTCCTGATCATATTCCAATTTCGCATCCGGATTGATCGGTCCCATGCGGCGCAACTGTCCGCGGTGATGAGCCAATTGCTCTTCGATCTCGGGCGCGAGTTCCGTCACGATTGGTAACTGTTCGACCATGCCATCCAATGGCAAAGGCACGGGACCAGAGACATCCGCTGCGTAATCAAACATCACCAGTCCGAAATCATCGCTGATCTTCTCGCGCAGGTTATCCAACGCTTCCGCCTTGCGTGTCTGCTCCAACTGCACCTGGCCATACGAACGCTCGGCATTCGCAAAAATCTTTTGTCCGTTATTTTCCGCTTCCTGTAAACGGGTTTCTTCCTGTTCTGCCATTTCAAGATCTTTTTCGGCAGGCTCAATTTGAACTCGTATCCCCTCGATCTGTCCGTGCAAACCACTTGCACGTTCACGCAGGGTCGTTTTTTCATGATCCAAAACATTCAAGGATTGTTCGGCTTCGCGCAAACGGGAAGCCAGTTCTACACGTCGAACATCCAAACGTGTGATCTCTTTTTCGCGTTCTTCCTTCTTCGCAAGTGCGCCTGCCAGACTTTGCTCAGCCACCGCCACCCGCGTGCCCCAGTACGAAACCTGCTCCTGCAATTCGTCCGCAGAAACTTCCTTTAACTTCGCATTGACTTCCTTCAAATGCAATTGTGCTTCGGATAAACGCGTTACAACTTCAGATTGGGATTTGATCAATTTTTGCTGGATCGAAGCAGACTCCTGCGCCTCGGCTTCCAATTGCGTCAACTGATTTTTGTGCCATTCAAGCTGACGTGTCATTGATTCAGACTCCAGCCCGGCCTGCTGCTCGGTCTCCTGGGCTTCTCCCAATCTGACACGGGCTTCGTGAGCATCGGTTTCGGCTTTTGCCAGTTCGCTCTTGGCGACAACCAGCTGATCCGAAAGCCGCTCTATGGAATTATTTGATTCTGCCAGGCGAGTGAGCAGTCCGCCCAAGGCGGATTCAAATTCCCGTTTTTGGCGTGACCTGCCCAAGGTCGAGGAAGAGGCGGTTTTTCCAGCGATAACTAATCCGTCACCGCGGAAGACTTCGCCGCGCAGAGTCACCACGCGCGCATGAGCCGGTAAATCCTTAAGCAGGTTCCGCGCAGACGAACGTTGTCGCACGATCAGGGTTTGCCCCAGCATCAATTTAACCGCGCCGCGCAATTCATGGGGCGCTTTGATGAGATCGGAGGCCACGCCGAGGCAATTCGGATCACTTGGTTTGTTGAGCAAGATCGCATCTTGCTCGACGAGAGGCAGTAAAGCCGCGCGACCAGCATCGTCGCCTTCAAGCAAACTCAAGGCATTATCAATTTGACTCACATCCAGCATTACTGCATCGAGAGTATCGCCGAGGGCGGCCGCAATGGCAATTTCAAGTTCAGCTGGTACATCCAGAGCGGCGCTGAAGGCGCCATGCACACCCACGAGTTTGCGCGAACGCGAAGCGTCCAGCAAATAACGCGCGCCTTCCGCATAGCCCGCAAGCGATTGCTCAGATTGTTCCAAAACTTCAATCTGGGCTTTCAATCGTGAATGGTTGGCTTCTTCTTTTGCGCGGCGTTCCAGAACTTCACGGCGCTTGTCTTCAATTGAATCGACTTCATTTCTCTTTGCAGGTATCTTTTCTTCGGCTTCCTGCAAAGCATGGGCCGCCAGCTTGCGCGCTTTACTCGCAGATTCATATTGCACCCTTGCCCGGGCCATAAGAGATTCAGCGTTGGCAAGGGAAGTTTTGGTCTGTTCAATTTTTTGGCTTTGTGATTCAACCCGCAACTTTAATTCATCCAGCCGCGCATTGTTCTCGGCGCGCTGTTGGCTGAGAGATTCGATCTGGTTTCTAGTGACGGCAAGCTCGTCTTCGCGGCTGGTTCTTTCCCTTTGGCGGGTTAGCAATGAATTTTGCGCGTTTGCATATTGTGCCTTTGCTTCTTCATATCCAGTCCTTATGAGGGTAAGCTCCTGCTCGGCTTCCCCATAGCGCTGATTGGCCAATTGCAATTCATCCATGACATGTTCCTGATCGGATAGGATGCCTGCCTGTATGGAGGTTAATGCGCGGCGGCGTTCATCAAGGACAGCCAGTTCACGGCTGATGGTTTCACGTTGGATGTGCAATTCCGCAGATTGGCGATGCCATCCATTTAATTGCGCACGTAAACCAGAGAGGCGTTCACGGAAGGCTGTGTATTCTGCCTGTGTTTTTTCATGAGAGACACGCGCTTCACGCACACGATGCTCCTGCGCACGAAGTGTTTCACGAACATCCGTTAAATCACGTTGAGCATGATGCCAGTGGAAACCATACCACTCACGCAGGATCATTTTTAAGTCGGCCTGGGCGCGGGAAAAATCAATGGCGCGTTTCGCCTGCCGCTCCAAACTTTTAATGCGCGGTTCAAGTTCCGCCATAATATCCAGCACGCGCTCGAGGTTTCTTTCGGTATTTCCGAGACGCTTCAAAGCATCATCCCTACGGTTGCGATACAGACCTACGCCCGCGGCTTCTTCAAACAAACGGCGGCGATCATCTGCTTTCAAGGCAAGAGAGGCATCCACCAGGCCCTGCCCGAGGATGGTGTATGTGCGTTCACTTAAACCAGCCTGGGCCAGCAATTCGTTCATTTCGCGCAAGCGCACGTGTTGACTATTAATTAAATAATCATTGCGCCCATCCCGATGGGCATGTCGCGACATGGCAACCTCTGAAAAATCAATTGGAAGCCATTGCTCGGTATTGTCAAAGACGATTGTAGCTTGCGCCATGCCAGCGCGCGCGCGATGTTCCGAGCCTGAGAAAATCATGTCTTCAGTCTTTTTTCCGCGTAGAAGTGTGTAGGACTGTTCCCCCAACACCCAGCGCAGGGAATCGGCAATGTTCGATTTACCGGAACCATTCGGTCCGACAATAGCGGTAATTCCGCTCGCGAATTCGAATACGGTACGCGAGGCAAAGGTTTTGTATCCTTGCAGTTCGAGAGATTTTAGACGAAGGGGCATGTTTGATTTACAGTTTACGATTTTGGATTTTGGATTTTTAGATACTTCGTCCTGAGCGGAGCCGCACGCTCTTGATCTTCGTGCGGCGCAGTCGAAGGACAGGTTTCATATAAAATTTGAGTTTCCAAGTTACTCGCGCTTCGACCCTTCGACACGGTGAGCGAAAGTCGAACCGTCAGGACATCGCTTCGTTCGGCAAAAGAGCATTGCCTCACTCCGCTCAGCGAGGAGGTTACACCACATCCAATTTATCCAGCGCATCCCTTGCGGCGGACTGCTCGGCGGCGCTTTTGCTCGATCCTGTGCCGCGGCCTTTGATTTCACCTGCGACCTCCACTTCCACTTCATAAATGCGGGCATGGTCTGGTCCGCTGGTAAGGATAACTAAATAATGCGGCGTTCCCAATTTTTGCGATTGCGTGATTTCCTGCAACTGGCTTTTCGGGTCGTATAGTTCATCAAGAATGGTGGGGCTCATCCACTCGAGCAGAGGCTTCATAAAACGCTTCACTGACTCAAGTCCCGAGTCAAGATACAAGGCGCCGATCAGCGCCTCGAAAGCCGAACCAAGCAAACTATTCCGAAGATGTCCACCGGAAGATTTCTCGCCGCGCCCAAGCCGCAGGGCAGAACCAAGCTCGAGGCGGCGGGAAAACACAGCGAGTCGTTCATTCCGCACAAGAGAAGAACGGATCTTGGTTAAATCACCTTCAGGCATTTCAGGGAAGCGGTTAAAGGCCCACTCTCCCACAATGAAATCCAAAACAGCATCGCCAAGGAATTCAAGGCGTTCGTTGTCCTCCACTTCGCCGCCATGTTCGTTCGCATAGGAACGATGAGTGAAGGCACGTGTCAACAGGTGTATATTTGAAAAGGGCAAACCCAGCCTCTCGTTAAGGCTGGAGGCGGGTTCCACATCCCGTTTTGATGTATTCGGCACCACAAGAACCTCCCGGAACTGAGGGAGCGCCAAACCCCACCCCCTCCGTCCATCGGACACCTCCCCCAAATTCGACATCAAGATTTTGGTTGGCATCTAAAATCCCTTGTCGAATTTGGGGGAGGCCGGGCGGGGGTAGAGTCTCGCGTTCCATTAGTTCCAATAAAATTTGAGCGGGCTGTATTGTAACCTGAATTAGAAGCGGGAGTGATTTTTTAAGATAAAATCAGCTAATTCGTCGAAGGAGCCGCCAATGACCGAGGTGAGTAATGAAACTCATTTTTTGCACGCGATTGAAATGGGACTGGGGGCGTGGCAATGGGGAGACCGCGTTATTTGGGGATATGGGCAAACACATGCCGAAAAAGACGTCCGTGCAGCATTTGATGTTTCACTTAATCTGGGAATTCGGTTTGTGGATACTGCTGAAATTTATGGTTCAGGCCTGTCGGAGAGATTGCTTGGCAGGTTCCTAAAAGAAACAGACCTGCCTGTATTGGTGGCAACCAAGTTCTTTCCATGGCCGTGGAGATTTACCAAAGGTACCATTCCGCGCGCATTGAAAGGAAGTCTGGAACGCATGGGCCTAGACTCGATTGACCTGTATCAAGTCCATTGGCCGGCAGTAACAATGAGCCCTGAGACCATGATGGAAGGCATGGTTGAATGTGTAAAACGCGGTTGGACTCGCACAGTGGGCGTCTCCAATTTCGGGCAGAATCGCATGTTGAGAGCATATTCAGCGCTTGCGCAACATGGAATTCCACTGGCATCCAACCAGGTGCATTACAGTTTATTAAGCCGCGAAGTGGAAAAGAATGGCACGCTCGCGCGCTGCAAAGAACTTGGCATTCGTTTGATCGCCTACTCACCGCTTGAAAAAGGCCTGCTGACCGGAAAGTATTCATTGAAGAATCCGCCACCCGGTGTGCGTGGTTCGCAATATGCTGAATTACTTAAAAAACTGCCGTCCGTTATAAAACTCTTGCAGGAAATCGGTCAAAACCACGGCGATAAAACCATTTCACAAGTTGCGTTGAACTGGCTGATCTGTAAAGGAGCGCTTCCAATCCCCGGCGCGAAAAATTCACAACAAGCCGAGATGAATGCAGGCGGCGCAGGCTGGCAATTGACTGAAGAGCAAATCGCCAGGCTGGATCATGCTACCGATAACATTCGTGAATATTCCAGCAGACCTCCGAGTTCTTAGCGAGTGTTTCTTAAATCTAAAAATTATGTGAGAAAAGAGCATTAACGACAGAGAAAACGGAGGCCTCAAGTCTTAATAAAGATTCATAAGGACCTCATTATGGGATGGCATTCTTCCACGCCTTTCTCAACGAATTTCTGATCGGACTCTTTATCTTTACCCTCGCCCATCTGCTTGCCCGCCTCTGCTCTCAAACTGCGGCCCGCCCACCATATTAGGAACAGACTCCTGTGCCGACGATTTTGTCCGCGACGCTTTCCCGCTTATTTTCTTCGAGCAAGGCAATATTGCTTTCCGAGGTATTTTCAACCTGCCATATCTCTAACTCGACATCTATATCGGGCTTGATCTTGCAACCTTGTGCGGTCTGATAGCCCACTGGATTATAAATCAGTCAGCGTCATAACTAAGAGGAAAGAAGTTGATCAAACCTCCTCTCATCCTCATCGTCGGGCCGACTGCTGTCGGCAAAACCGAACTTGCCATTCAACTTGCGGAAAAATTAAGGGGTGAGATTATCTCTGCAGATTCGCGGCTCTTTTATCGCGGCATGGATATCGGCACAGCCAAGCCAAATCTTGAAGAACGGGCCCGTGTACCCCATTATTTAATTGATATCGTCAATCCAGATGAGACATTAAGCCTAGTAGTCTTTCAACAAAAAGCAAAAGATATCATCGCAGATATTCATGCGCGCAACAAACTCCCCTTTTTAGTTGGCGGCACAGGACAATACTTGCGAGCAGTGACTCAGGGATGGAATCCACCAGAAGTTACAGCGGACGAAAAATTAAGGGGTGAATTAGGGAGGATCGCTTCCAAGGGAGAAGAAGGACCGCATTGGCTACACGCCAGGCTGCAATTCCTTGATCCAGAGGCGGCAGCGAAGATTGATGCCCGCAATGTGCGGAGAACAATCCGTGCGTTGGAAGTCATTTTGACAACGGGCAGAAAATTTTCAAAACAACGCGGCCAGAGCAATTCGCCCTATCATTTAATTACGATCGGTTTGACTCGTTCGCGGCCTGAGTTGTATGAAAGAGTAGACCAACGTATTGATGCCATGTTCGCAAATGGAATTGTAGATGAAGTTAAAGGCTTACTTGAAAGTGGATACTCCCCCACCCTGCCGAGCATGTCTGCCATTGGTTACCGGGAATGCATCTGCGTGATAAATGATCAATTAAGCGTAGAGCAGGCTAAAGTCGAGATAAGACGCGCGACCCGGGTTTTTGTTCGCAGACAGGCAAATTGGTTTAAAGAGGCCGATCCAAATATTATGTGGTTCAGAGTCCAGGCTGGAATCCAAAACGAGATCATGGAATATATCCAGAAAAACGTCGCCGCGGGGAACGATCACTGAGGCCAAGAAACTTCTGTGGGATTCTGGCTAAATTTGCCATGCTGGGTTGCAGATCCAAAACCTTGTCATCCTCCGTAACTAGTTTAAAGGTCAGGTGTTCTAATTGACTTTTAATATTTTCAAGTATATACTATTCATAAATCGTATTCGCCCACATATCTGGAGGAGGACCTATGAGCAACAAACCGTGGCTGGCACATTATGATAAAGGTGTGCCTCAAACAATTGAGTACCCAAAAGTGCCCCTGTTTCATTTTTTGGAGGAAGCTGCACGAAAATATCCTGACCACACCTGTACGATTTTTAAGGGTGCGGTCATTTCATATCGCGAGATGAACGCCCTGACGGATCACATGGCGGCCGCGCTCGTAGATGAAATGGGCGTGAAAAAAGGCGATCGAGTGGGGCTCTTTATGCCAAATACACCCCAGTTTATGATCGCGTATTTCGGCATTCTCAAAGCCGGTGGTGTGGTAGTAGCTGTTAACCCGACATACCCGGTGGATGAAGTGATCTTCCCGGTCAATGACGCGAACATTGAGATCATGTTCACGCTCAGCCGTTTCTACGAGAGATTGAAAGCCGTTAGAGAACGGTCCAAGCTAAAACGGATCATCGTTACAAATATCAAAGAGACTCTACCGCCCATCACACGCCTTTTGTTCACCTTGGTGAAGGAAAAGAAGGAAGGCGACCGGGTTGAATCTCTTGCTGATGGCGATGTATGGATGAAAGACCTGCTTGCGAAACACGTGAACTCGCCAAAACCAAATGTGGCCGTGTCAGCTGACGATACCGCGCTCTTCCAATATTCCGGTGGGACGACGGGTGTGCCAAAAGGCGCAGTAGCCATGCATCGAAATGTGGTTGCAAATACACTTCAGATCAAAAGCTGGATGACGGGGTTGGAGGAAGGCAAGGAAGTCGTGCTGATGGGCATTCCCCTTTTCCATGTGTATGGCATGGTGGCCGGAATGAATTTCGGAATGGTGGTAGGGGCAAGTCTGGTGATGGTGCCAAACGCACGCGACTTAAAAGATGTCTTGCAGAACATCAGCAAATACAAAGCCTCCATTTTCCCCGGCGTACCGATGCTGTATAACGGCATTAATAATCATCCCGATGTAAAAGCGGGCAAGTACAATCTTTCATCGGTCAAGGCTTGTATCTCTGGCTCTGCGGCGCTGATGCGTGAAACAAAAGAGCAGTTTGAAAAATTAACTGGCGGCAAGGTATTTGAAGGTTATGGTCTTTCTGAGGCGCCGACTGCCACGCACTGCAACCCGCTGGAAGGCGTGAATAAGGTGGGTTCCATCGGCATGCCGTTACCCGATGTGGATGTGAAGGTTGTCAGCCTCGAGGATGGCGAAACCGAAGTTGCGGCAGGTGAGGTCGGTGAGTTTATCATTCGCGGGCCGCAGGTAATGAAAGGCTATCATAACATGCCTACAGAAACAGCCCTTGCCTTGCGCCAGATGAAAGATGGCAAGACCTGGCTTTTCACAGGTGATATCGGCCGCATGGACGAAGAAGGTTATTTTTATATCTTTGACCGCAAGAAGGAACTCATCAAGCCGGGCGGATTCCAGGTATGGCCTCGGGAGGTGGAAGAGGTCATCATGGAGCATCCCAAAGTCTTGGAAGTGGGCGTTGGCGGCATCCCTGACGCAGAACGGGGCGAGACGGTCAAAGCGTGGATCGTTGTGAAACCCGGGGAAACTTTGACAGAAGCAGAAATCAAGGCTCTCTGCAAGGAACATCTCGCTCCGTACAAAGTCCCCACCCATTATGAATTCCGCACTGAATTGCCCAAGACTACGGTTGGAAAAATTCTGCGCCGTGAATTGGTGAGACAGCATAAAGAAGGAAAATAGGGATTTGGGATTAGGAATACAGATAAGAAAAGAGACCTCTGAAATTCGAGGCCTCTTTTCTTTTTTACATGTCTACGTGTCTACTTGTTTACTTGTTTATGCAATCTGCGGTGTGCCGCTCTTCTTTTTGCCAAAAGGCGCCGGGAAGAGTTTTTCGAATTCTTCACGGTTGATCGATTCAACTTCAAGAAGTTTCTTCGCAATAATATTCAATTGCTTGCGATATTTCTTGACGAGACTCTTCGCCACTTTATATGCATCTTCCACGATCCTGCGAACTTCGCGGTCAATCTGCTGGGCAACGGCCTCGGAGTAATCACGTTGTTCTGAGATTTCGCGTCCGAGGAAGATCAACTCTTCCTTTTGACCATAGGTCATGGTGCCCATTTCGGCGCTCATGCCAAGGCGTGTGACCATGGCGCGCGCCATGCGTGTGACCTGTTCAATATCATTGGATGCACCGGAGGTAATATCATCGAAGATCAATTCTTCTGCGGCGCGCCCGCCCAGCGCCATGGCCAGGGTGGCTAGCATTTTCTTGCGCGACATGAGGATGCGGTCTTCGTCGGGGCGGAACCAGGTTACGCCGCCGGCTTGCCCACGACCCACGATGGTCACCTTTTGTACGGGGTCTGCTTCAGCGATGGCATTGGCCACGATCGCATGACCAGCTTCATGGTAGGCAATGATGCGCTTCTCTTCATCGGAAATGAGACGTGACTTGCGCTCAGGTCCCATGACCACACGCTCAATCGCCTCTTCCAATTCAGTTTGACCAATGGCAGTTAAATTGCGGCGCGCGGCAAGGATGGCGCTTTCATTCACAAGATTTTCCAAATCTGCGCCGACGAAACCGGGCGTACCGCGCGCAACCGAGGCGAGGTCAGCCAGTGGATCCAATGGTTTGCCTTTGACGTGAACTTTAAGAATGGCTTCGCGTCCTTTTACATCCGGGCGATCGAGCGTCACGCGACGATCAAAGCGGCCGGGACGCATAAGGGCCGGGTCAAGTATATCGGGGCGGTTGGTGGCGGCGATAATGATGACGTTCGTATCTGTATCGAAGCCGTCCATTTCAACAAGCATTTGATTAAGCGTCTGTTCGCGTTCATCATGTGAACCGCCGAGTCCTGCACCGCGCTGACGACCGACAGCATCAATTTCATCCACAAAAATAATACAGGGCGAATGTCTCTTGGCTTGCTCGAAAAGGTCACGCACACGGCTTGCGCCAACGCCCACGAACATTTCAACAAATTCAGAACCAGAGATCGAGAAGAACGGCACGCCTGCTTCGCCTGAAACGGCCTTGGCAAGCAGGGTCTTGCCTGTTCCAGGAGGTCCGACCAACAGAACACCCTTCGGGATACGCGCACCGAGTTGAATGAATTTCTGCGGCTCTTTCAGGAACTCAACCACTTCGGACAGCTCCTGTTTTGATTCGTCTGCGCCGGCCACGTCGGCAAACGTGACAGTGGGATGCTCGCCGCTAAACATGCGCGCACGGCTCTTCCCAAATGACATGGCCGCGTTATTACTACCCTGTGCCTGCCGGAAAATGAACCACAGCAAACCACCCATGAACAAGACAGGCAGAAAATACAAAGCGCCGCTCAATACGCCTCCCCAGACGGAAGGCGCTCTGACTTCAACATCAATCATGCCAAGCTGTTCCGTGGTCACCCCAAAACTACGAAGCTGCTCTACAAAGGTTGTATTGGATTCAATGCGAGATTCAACGGCATCCTCCTCGATGCCATTCGGCTTGACCACACGGATGGTATCATTGCTCTCAACGATGATCCGAGCGATCTGACCATCCTGCACTTGCTGCGCCACCTTACTAATGGTAAGCGGTTCTTCTGCAGTAGCGCTTTGGTTAAAACTCATATAGAGCATTGCACCGATGGCGACCAGCAGAAGGATATACACAAAAAACGATTGGTTACGGGAATTCACGGAGTCCTCCAAATTTGACTTGCGGATGGATTATACCAAGTCCAATCCATAGGCGACGTACAAAAGGGAAATTTTATATGATTCTCTAACACGTCCTATTTCGACTCCGTTTCGACGCACTTTCGCAGCATGCCACATCGTCCTGATGGATTTCGGAAGTGCAGGACCCTTCAACCATCGGCTCAACGCAGGCTTTTTACTGCCGGTAACAGGTCCGGGCTTCCGTTTCGGAATAAGAGTACCAGGGATAAATGTCACTAATCTTTTTGAAAACCCATGTTTACAATACCCTTCACAAACCATGGCTATAGACCCTAAAAACCGTTCATTTCTTACACGCTTTGCCTGGCTTTCGATTGGCGCCGCGGTTCTCACCATTGCTTTAAAGTCCATCGCGTATATTCTGACAGGTTCGGTCGGTTTGCTTTC
This sequence comes from Chloroflexota bacterium, assembly GCA_016866215.1. Lineage (GTDB taxonomy): Bacteria > Chloroflexota > Anaerolineae > Anaerolineales > Villigracilaceae > Villigracilis. The sequence continues at coordinate 27,791 of VGNE01000046.1, forward strand.
CGACGCGCTTGAATCATTTGTAAACCTGGCTGGCGCGCTGATGGCACTGGCTATGTTGACCATCGCCGCCCGCCCTGCTGATGAAGACCATACCTACGGACACAGCAAAGCCGAATATTTTGCAAGCGGCGTTGAAGGGACCTTGATCCTGATTGCCGCCGTAAGCATCGTCATCGCAGCTATTCCAAGACTCATCACGCCAAAACCACTCGAACAGGTCGGTTTGGGATTGGGAATTTCGGTTGCTGCCTCCCTTGTCAACCTGATCGTCGCGATTGTCCTGCGACGAGCTGGCAAACGTCATCACTCAATTACGCTTGAAGCCAATGCAAACCACTTAATGACAGATGTGTGGACATCCGTTGGGGTGCTGGTTGGAGTCGGCGCAGTGGCCCTTACCGGCTGGGAAAGACTGGACCCAATTGTAGCGTTCCTTGTTGCCGCAAATATCATCTGGTCAGGGGTTCGTATCGTTCGCATGTCTGCTTTGGGATTGATGGATACGGCTCTATCGACTGAAGAACTAAATAAATTACAGAAAGTACTGGAATCATACACACAGAGGGGAATAGAATACCACGCACTTCGTACCCGCCAATCAGGATCGCGGCAGTTCGTGTCATTTCACGTATTGGTTCCCGGCAAATGGACTATCCAACGCGGTCATCGCCTGTTGGAAAGCATAGAAGCAGACATCCGCCATGCAATGCCTAGTGCAGAATCAGGAAACATTTTAGGATTTCCTCAAGAAAGGCAATACAGGATTAGCGAACACGGAGCAAACTCTGGAAACTACTTCTTTAGCGGATAATTTTCTGTCAGGTTCAACAATTTTACGTTT
>VGNE01000047.1 GCA_016866215.1 Chloroflexota bacterium
AAAAAACCGTTGGTGCGGCGCGACCATGCAAAATGTCAAGCGATACTTGAAACAAGGACGTATCAACTATGTCCAATGAAGCAGGACCGATTACGATTGCTTATCCCTCCGGTTGGCTACTGAAGCAGGCTTTCAAAGTGCCAATCCCATTGTGGCGAATGGGACTGGGTTTTCTGGTCGGTAAACTATTCATGATTCTGACAACGACTGGACGCAAAAGCGGTCAACCACGTCATACAGCCATTGAGTTTCGCGAGTACAAAGGTCGAAAGTATGTATACTGTGCATTTGGTGAAAAAGCCGACTGGTACAAGAACATCCTTACTGACCCGCGTGTCACTATTCAAACAGCAAGTGGTACGGAACATGTGATTGCTCGTCGTATCACTGACGAAGGAGAGTTAGTCGAAGCGTTTGAATTCGTGGCTCACAATCCAACAATGAGACGATGGGTTCAAGCATTAGGCTTTCGGCTCAATCGCGATGAGTTTATCGCTCAGAAGGAGCGCTTCTACTTAGTCACATTTGACCTGACTGATGAATCAACCCCATCCACTTTAGAAGCCGACCTCAAATGGATATGGCTGGTGGTGATTGTCCTGATTAGTATACTTATTGGTTGGCTGTCAATCCGTCAAGGATGAATCCAGTAATATTGAACGCCGCCCAACAAAGCGTTCTCAGAACGTCACCCAGAAATGGTGAAAAATGCGTCTTTTTCTTGAAAAATTACCACTTTGGGAACGCACTTTGTGTAGACAACAAGGCGTTCTCTTGTATAAAATGATCGCGCGCGATCTTCTGGGATGCACTGGACCCTTCGACAAGCTCAGGGCAGGCTGGTGGGATTCGCCGCCATTTTCGAGCATTTCGCGCAAGCGTGGCTTCGAGTTTTTCCTGTGGCGCCAAGGCGCCATCCACGCCCGCCTGTCTGTGCAGACAGGCCCACCTGCCAGTAACCTGTCTGCCGACAGGCAGGCGCAAACCGTTCGGCGGATTACTCTAAGAGCGTCGAAGATTTAAGCATAGTGAGAACAGGGCTAAGTTTTTTATGATGAATGTTTGCTTTCAGTGTGGAATGTATCATGCCGACAAAATAATTGACCCATCTGGTCCTTTTGCGGTTTGTCCTGAATGCGGATACAAACATCCATTTCGGCAGTCACCGCTAGTTATAGTATCTGGAGCGAGTGGCACAGGTAAAACTACAGTCTGCCAGTATTTATTAGGCAAAATTACACAGGCAGTATTATTGGACTCTGATATTCTCTGGCGACCTGAATTCAATACCCCTGATATAAACTATCGGGATTTCTTTGAGACATGGCTTCGTGTTTGTAAAAACATTTCTCAGTCAGGTCAGCTAGTTGTGTTATTCGGGGCAGGAGTGGGCGTGCCTGAAAACATTGAAAATCGCATTGAGCGAAGATATTTTTCAAAAATACATTACTTGGCTTTGATATGTTCTGATGAAGCATTATTCGAACGGTTACAACAGCGACCTGTTTGGCGTGGCACACGAGAATCTGCCTATATTGAAGAGAGTATCCGTTTCAATCGCTGGTTCAAAACATATGATAGCCAACCCGCTATTAAGTTAATAGACACGACAAATACACCTCTTGAAGAGACAGCGCGCCAAGTCGCATCGTGGGTTGATGAAAGTGTCAGATTATCTGATTAGCAATACAAATCCGCCGAACAAAGCGTGCACTCCTTCGGCAGGTGGGACGCTTCGCGGTCGCCACGCTTCGCGTCAAGCATTTCGCGTACGCGTGGCTTCGAGTTTTTTTTCTGCTCTCAAACATTGTCCACGCTTGTACTGAGCCCGTCGAAGTGCCCGCCCAGCCGATGTCAACGCAAACCGTTGGGCAGTTCCTTTATCAATATAATCGTCTTACGCTAAGTTCACATATATGGTAACATGGGCATATGCGAACAGTAAATTTCTATCGCCTTCCCAATGGTCAAAGTCCAGTTGAAGTATTTTTAGATTCTTTGACAGGCAAACAAGCCCAAAAGGTTTCATGGGTATTACAATTAATTGAAGAGTTGGATGTTGTTCCTATTCAATATTTCAAAAAACTTGTTGATAGCGAAAATATTTGGGAAGTCCGAATACAATTTGGGAATGATATTTTCAGATTGCTCGGGTTCTTTGAGAGCGGCGTTTTGTTGATTTTGACAAATGGGTTTACCAAGAAAAAGCAAAAAACGCCCCCGCAAGAAATTGAACTTGCTGTCACGCGTAAAAATGATTATTTGAAAAGGAGAAAGAAATCATGAGCGATGTCAAACGATATATTCAAAAACGCGCTGAACGTGATGTAGAATTTGCAGAAAATTACGAAGTTGGTTATGCTGATTTCAAGATCGGCGTTATTTTACGTCAAGCAAGAGAAGCGGCCGGTTTAACGCAAGATGAAGTAGCAGAAAGATTACATACCCAAAAATCTTCTATTTCCCGTATTGAAAATCACGCTGACGATGTAAGACTTTCTACAATTCGTCGGTATGCGGAAGCAATAGGCTCTCATCTTCAAATCAGGTTCAAATCAGATTAGCCAATTTGCAATAATAAAACGCTTGCGGTGCGGTGTCACCTTTTTTCAGTCAGTGAGTCTTGCGCAACAAAAACCGCCTAATAAAGCGTGGTGTGTCCTGAAAAGTCATCGTCTGCTTACCCCGCTGTGAGCGGGGTTCCGGTAAGTGTCAGGATGCCGGATAGTGGCTCCATGGCGCCATGGCGACACAGGCAACCGATGCAGCCGGGTGACTGACTGTGTCGAAGCGTTGTAACTCCCTGAGAAAGGGAAGCAAAGCAGCAGCCCGTAACATAAAGTGAACCCTTCGACAGGCTCAGGGCAAGTCTTGCAGCACCGACATGTTAGCCCCGTAAGGGGAGCAAATCCATCTACAACCTTTGAGTGCAAACCATTGGCCGCCCTCTTCCAAACTTAGGCTCAATTTTATGCTACACTTGCAACAGGACAACAATGACCATTCAGAGCAGCGCACAAATCGGAAATGTTATTCGTAACGCCGTTGTATTCAATGTCAAAAATTGGACTGGTGGCATAATGAATTCAGATTCCTTAATTCAATCTGTTCAGGATTTTTTTGCAGTTTTAGAAGGACGAAAAATTGATTATGTTCTCGTCGGGGGCGTTGCTGTTCTGTATTATGTCGAAGGACGAAACACACAGGATTTGGACCTGCTCATGGCTTTATCATCGCTGGAAAAGCTCCCTGAACTGAAAGTCTCCAGCCAGGATACAGATTTTGTACGAGCAAATTATGGCGAATTACAAATTGATGTTTTACTCACTCGAAATCCCATCTTCAAAAAAGTACTTGCTGAATATTCAAAGGTGCAAAAATTTCTTGATCGTAATATTCCATTGGCAACCGTGGAAGGATTATTGCTCTTAAAACTCTATGCTTTACCGTCCTTATACAAGCAGGGCAATTTTGCAAGAGTTGGTATTTATGAAAACGATATTGCGACATTGCTACACTACTACCAACCCAATATGGCTTCTTTATTAAATGAATTGTCCACGCATGTGAACGAGAATGATTTGGAAGAGATCAAGAGTATCATTACCGATATTCAAAACCGTATCAAGCGCTTCAAAAACGATTCCCGTTAATCAGTTTATTCCGGCGCAGGCCACGGAATGTCAGCAGGCCCCGCATAGCCATGTTTTTCCTGCACATACACCCGCCCATGGGATGGAATGTCACAGCCGGCTTGATCTACAAAAGTGATAAAGGGGAATCCGGAGGCAAGCGGGTCGAAGATGATCTCTCCGTTTTCACAACGCCAGACCTCGATGATGTATGGGAACATGCTGTCGTCTTCATAGTCCCCTCGACCGACGGGGACATGTACCCATGTGACTGTGATCTGATCTCCACTGCGTACAGCGCTCAACACAGCTGACGGCCTATAATATGGCGAAACGGGTAATTTAAATCCATCCGGGTACATCGGTTTGAGAGTTTGCTGGTCGCCTTGTATTTCCACGAATTTTGCGTTAATCCAGCACCTTTGCGGCTCATTTTCAACCAAGACCCAATTATTTCCCTCTGCGCGGCCGATCAGGCGGATGTCTGCTCCCTTTTTGAAGGCAAAAAGATACAGATATTCGGGGCCGGGTCCATAACGGCAACTGAGCAAGTCCGCTGTGACGGTTGCTTTCAGGCTGTCTACAAAAGGAATCGGCGATGGTGTGCTGGTTTCTGTCGATGTGCGAAGCGTGGGGGTAAATGTCTCCGCGGCTGAAATTATTTGAGCTGCAGAAGCAGGCTTATCCTGTGCAGTCGCCGAAGGGGGAGTTTGAGCGGAAGGCTCAACGATCGAGAGTGAAGCGGGGGCGCAGGCTGTCATCAAAAGAATCAAAATGATCAATGTCAATAAATTTTATGCATCAGTTTCCATCGTTTTTCATTCCATAAATATGATCCGTTCGAGGTCGCTGGCGCGGAGTGACGAGTGCTCTCTGCGACACCGTGAGCCTCGCAATCAAACCGGCCCCAAAAGTATTATAACGCTCAGGGTGCCTGTTTGAGATGAGTTGCAATCCTTGATGCATCATACCGCAGAGTTAACCTCTTTCTTGCCATCCCATCTCATTCCCCATATAATGGGTTCGATGAATATAAATCAAACATCGCGATTTCAATCCATTCTAAAATGGTTCATACCTGTTGCGGCTATTTTTGCTTTTGCGGCATGGATGTACATTTCACCGGAAGGCGCGCTCGGCAAACTGGATGCGATCGGTTATGCTGTCTGTCATCGCATTGACGCGCGTTCCTTCCATATTGGAGACCGTCAACTTCCGTTGTGCGCGCGTTGCACAGGCGAATTCTATGCGGCGGGTTTTGCGCTTATCTTTCAAGCCTTCATGAACGGCAAGCGCAGTAAACTTCCGTCACGGGGTATCATTGCAGTCCTTGTTTTATTCTTCCTTGCCTTTGGCATAGACGGCAGCAATTCCTATCTTTATCTGCTCAAACATACCTCACAAGGTGCATTAGATCAGATCCCCAATCTCTATGTTCCAAATAATATCTTGCGTCTCTTCACAGGCAGTGGCATGGGCATTGCGCTCGCGGCAGTCCTGTATCCCATTGTCAATCAGACCCTGTGGCGCGAATTGGATGAGCGTCCGGCGCTCGAATGGAAATCCTTCGGCATACTCGTCGGACTGATCGCCATTATCAATTTACTCGTTCTCGCGGACAGCCCGATCATCCTTTATCCGATTGCATATCTCAGCGCGCTTGGCACGTTATCATTACTCGTGATCGTCTTCGCCATTTTGTGGATCATGATCATGCGGCAGGATAATACTTTCGAAAACCCGCGCCAACTTTGGCTTCCGCTCCTGTCAGGTTTCACTTTGGCTCTGCTCATGGTTCTTAGCATCGACCTGCTGCGTTTGCAATTCACAGGCACGTGGAGCGGGTTTCCTGGGTTGTCGGGATAAATTACCATGTCATTGCGAGGCGTTCTTTGCCGAAGCAATCCCCTATACAGTAATGGAGATTGTGTCGCCACGGCGCCACGGCGACGCTTCGTCGGGAAGAACATCCTCCTCGCAACACTTGCACCGCACGCAAGTGCAGGTGTGACGACACAATAAAAAGGAGATAAAAATGGAACTACTACTCGGCGTATTTTCTGCATTCGGTCTTTCGGCGAGCGCAGGACTCAATGCCTACATCCCGCTTCTTGTTGTGGGCGTGATCGCGCATTATTTCCCCAAGATCCTCACCCTCAGCCAACCCTATGACTTGATCGCTAATCCGTGGATACTGATCCTGCTTGGCATATTGGTCATCATCGAAATGATTGCTGATAAAGTGCCCGCTGTTAATCACATCAACGACCTCATTCAGACCGTTGTCCGCCCTGCGGCGGGAGCGATAGCCTTCGCGGCCAACGCCAAGGTTGTGACGGATATTCATCCCTTGCTTGCGCTGTCCGCCGGTTTGCTGATGGCAGGCGGCGTGCATGTGGTCAAGGCGGCGGCAGTCCGACCTGCTGTCACAGCATCCACGGCAGGCGCAGGCAACATCCCTGTCTCCATTGCAGAGGATATGGTCTCGTTCGTCGCATCGGTGTTCGCGATCCTGCTTCCAATCGTCATGGGAAGTATCCTGATCATCCTGCTGTCCCTGGTACTTTGGTGGCTGTGGCAGCGCACAGACAAGGCACAAACTGCCTGATATAATCTGCCCGTTGAATCATGTGTAACATTAATTTGCGCAAATATTTTTCAAGGAGATGAAATCATGAACGAAACACCTTTTTCCCCCGAAGCGCCGAAGAAGAAAAACAATGTCTTGATCTGGATTGGTGTTGCACTCGGGTTATGTTGTTGTTGTGTCGCTGGTACTTACGTTATGTACCAATATCTTGGCGACCCAATCATGCAAGCTCTGGGATTCTAATTGACCCGGTAAAAATCCTCCGATAGACTCGGAGGATTTTTTGTATTAAACAGCTCTTGCAATTCTTTCATACCATCGTACGCTTTTTGTTTTAACTCTTCATCCAAATTCAACTCCTCCAATTCGTATTCATCTAAAACAGTTTGCCTGCCATCTGCTGCAACCCATAGATCCAGTGCAAGATCAACATATGAAATAGAAACATCATCAATGATGGCAGGCTTGCTGATGTTGCAATACCAGCCTTTGAATCTATTATCATCACGGTCGTAAATTTCAAAGATGTTGTACCAGCGGTCTGAATAAAACGTTTCCACAAAGCGATCATTGCGCTTTAATACGATATCCATAAAGGGCATGTCGTCACGATTGAACAACGCTTCCAATGTCACAGCGTTTTCTTCGCGGCCCAAAACCACGCCTTCATATTGCCATGTCACTTCGTCTGCAAGATTTTTCTTCAAGACTTTCATGCGAGACATTCTACCTGAACTTTCACGCGGATGATTTGACCGATCTTCGGTGCGTCTTTCAGGTGGATGACAAGCCCGCCCTTCGATACGGCTTCGCCACTCAGGGCAGCGCCTCTTGCTTTAACTTCAAACTGATTCTGCTTAAATAACACATCCTCCACTTTGAGTTTTATCTCGACCTCACCCCTAACCCCTCTCCCAGAGGGAGAGGGGGACTGTTTCAGTAGCAACGAAACTTTTTCATTTTTTGAATGTTTGTGTTTGCAATTCAAAGTCAATGTGCCAACTTCCGTTTTGACTTTATTCGCCGAAATCACCATGCCTTCGATGACATTGCCCATACCCAACATCCGTGCCGCCGATGCGGAGTTTGGATTTGTCCAAACTTCATCGGGTGTACCGTCGCGGATGATTTCGCCGTCGTGAAGGAGCAGGATGCGGTCTGCGATGGTGAAGGCTTCGTCCTGATCGTGAGTGACATAGATCGCAGGGATTTTCGTTTTATGCAAAATGGTGCGTATTTGATTCAGTAAATCATCCTTCAAAGATTTATCCAATGCACCGAGGGGTTCATCGAACATCAAGAGACGCGGCTGAGGCGCGAGGGCGCGGGCGAGTGCCACGCGCTGCTGCTCGCCGCCTGAGAGGTCGGTCACTTTTCTTTTTTCAAATCCTTGCAAGTTGACCAGTTCCAGCATTTCGGTCACACGACTCTGGAGTCCGACAGCTTGCTGTCGAGACATGCCAAACAGCGAGCTGTTTGACTCCAGAATTTTCATTTTCAACCCGAACGCGACGTTGTTGAAAATGTCGAGATGAGGAAAAAGCCCATAGTCTTGAAAGACCAAGCCAAAGTCGCGGATGTGAGGCGGTGTTTGGGCGAGGTCAATCTTGTTAAACAGGAACTGTCCACTTTCAGGAAATTCCAATCCAGCGATCATCCGCAAGAGCGTGGACTTTCCGCTGCCCGATGCGCCAAGCAAACATACGGTCTCGCCTTTTGAAACGGAAAATGAAATACCGCGCAGGAGTGGCTTGTTTTCGTAGGTTTTGAAGAGGTCGCGAACTTCGAGCATTTTAGAATTCTCCAGAGTCGGACAGGCGCAGTTTTTCGATGACCAGAATTGCAAGCGTGGCAAGCAGCATAAGCAGGGTCGCCATCGCCATCGCCTGACCGAAATTGAGACCGCCAGGCTGGGAAAGAAAACGTTGAATGGCAATCGGGATGGTCGGGTATTCGGGACGAGTGAGCAAAAGGGTCGCGCCAAACTCGCCAAGCGAAACCGTGAAAGCAAAGGTCGCGGCGCTAAGAGTGGCACGCGAGAGAATCGGAAAATCAACCGTCTGCCAAACGCGAAAAGGCGACGCGCCCAAAGTTGCCGCAGCTTGACGCAGACGTTCAGGGATGGAAGCCAGTGCGGGCTGTAAAGTGCGAATGACAAATGGAAGCGCAACGAGCGTATGCGCGATGGGAACGAAAAACGGCGAAGCAAGCGCGCGTCCGAAGGAAAAGATGAAGCCAAGCCCAAGCATCACAGCCGATGCGCCCAGAGGCATCATGACGAGAGGGTCGAGAAATTTTTCGAGGCGGGTCGGTTTGGCGAGCGCGTACGCGGCGGGATAACCAAGCGCGAGAGAAAGTAAAACGGTGAGACTGGCGTACCCGAGAGAATTTCGCGCAGCTTGAATTGGCGGAACATAAAATAATGATCCACGCCGATTGATGAAAAGTTCTTCGTAGTAATCGGTTGTGAAGCCATATTGGACTTCGCCGCGTTGTCCGCGGTCCGCTTCGAGGCGGGTGAGGGAGCGAATGGGGAGAGAGGCGAGGGGGAGGAGGAAAAACGTAATGAGTAATGCGTAAAGCGTAAAGACAAAAGCGCGTTCACGTGGAGTTTTAGGAGGGCGCGAGGCGGAGAAGCGTGGATTAGTTTGTGCCGTGACTTGACTGATGATACGCGTGTAAAGAATGGAAAAGATGAGCGTGAATATAAGTTGGACAATGGAAAGCAGCGCGGCAAGAGGCAGGTTGGGGAGTTTGAGCACGCGTAGATAAATTTCCACTTCAAGGGTGGAGAAGTTTGAGCCGCCTAATAAAAGAATGACACCGAAACTGGTGAAGTCAAACATGAAGACAAGCAAGGCAGCGGCGAGCAAGGATGGACGAAGAAGCGGCAAGGTGACATTTTTCCAAACGTGGAATGTATCCGCGCCGAGGGAACGTGCGGATTGCTCCAGTTTTGGGTCGAGGCGCGAGAGGGCGTTGCCTACAATGCGAATGACGATGGTGGTGTTGTAGAAGACGTGGGCGGTGAGGATAAGTGAAAAGGATGAAGGATGAAGGATGAAGGATGAAGAAATGCTTTGCATGAAAGAAAATAAGCCGTGATTGCCAAATAGTGCATTGAAGCTTGAGGCTACTACGACAGTGGGGAGCATGAAGGGAACTGCGGTGAGGGCACGGAGCAATGGCTTGCCGCGGAAGTTGAAGCGGGAAAATAGGATTGCTGATGGAATGCCGAGGATGAAGGTTAATATTGTGGAGAGAGCCGCTTGATAAAAAGTGAAACTGACTATGGGTAGAATGAGTTGAAAATTCGCTTTGGTAAGGGCGGATGTGTTGAAGGCGAGGATGAGGATTTTAGAAAGAGGGAGGAAGAAATATGAAAGAAGAAAGAGGATGGGTGCGAGCCAGAGGAGAACATGAAAAAACCACGGAGACGCGAAGGCACGGAGGAAAAAATTTCTCCGTGTTTCTGTGTCTCCGTGGTTCAGGGAATTGGTTTGCATTTGCCCGATGGGATTCGGCGGATTAAAATCCTGTCTCAGTTCATGGAAGTCCGCTAAAGCGGACTCGTCACGTCAGCGTGTAGCGCTTCCATGTACTGAGCAGTTTATTTCATTGCCTCTGTCCACGCCTCAATCCATGCGTCTCGGTTGGCAGCAATTTCCGCATAGGAAAGCACGGCGGGGTTTTCTGCGACCTCTGCATATTTGACAAAGACCTCTGGCAGTTGCGCTTTTTGATTTACTGGATAGACAAACATATTAAGCGGCATGTCTTCCTGAAATTGCTGGCTCAACATAAAATCCACAAATTTTTGGGCGAGGGCTTGATTGAGTGTGTTCTTCAGAATGCCAACGAATTCGATCTGACGGAAGCACATGCCTGGCGCAACGATGGAGGCGGTGGGGGATTCGGTCAAAGGTTCGGAGGCGAAGAACACTTCCGCGGCGGGACTGGATGCGTAGGAGACGACCATGGGTTGTGGTCCCTTGCCAGAGGAGGCGGAGAAGTTGGTGTAGTAGGCGGTTTCCCAGCCATCCACAACGACGACGCCATTGGCTTTCAGGCTTTGCCAGTAATCAAGATAACCGTCACCAAAATGAGCGCGGGTGGCGAGCAGGAAGGCAAGCCCAGGTGAAGATGTGGCAGGGTCTTCCACGACCAATAGATCTTTGTATTCTGGCTTTGCTAAATCTTCAAAGGTTTGCGGGATGGTTAAATTATTCTCAGCAAAATAATTTTTGTCATAATTGATGCAGACATCACCATAATCCACGGGCAGGACGTGATACGTTTTATCTAAAATATATTCAGCAGAAATATCACTCAACACAGGCGATTGATAGGGTTCGAAAATATCAGCATCCAATGCGCGGGAGAGGAAGGTGTTGTCCACGCCGAAGAGGATGTCTGCGAGCGGGGCGTCTTTGGTAAGGATGGCTTGATTTAGCATGGAGCCTGCATCTCCACTTTGGATGAAAGCGACTTTTGCATTGTTATCTGCTTCAAAGGTTTTGATGACATCTTCACTGATGGCGAAAGAGTCGTGGGTGAGGATGGTGATGGTTTGAGGTTCTGTTGGCGTTGGGGCGCAGGAGGCGAGAAGGAAGAGGAAAGCGATGCCCTGAGCCTGTCGAAGGGAGGAAAGAAGGATAGTTAGTTTTTTCATTTTTAGACTCCAGTTAAGTTATCGGTTATCAGTGGTCAGTGGTCAGTGGTCAGTAATCAGTGGTCAGTTATCAGTCAGTGCGGCGGTGAACGATGAGGAGCAATCCAGACTTGATTTGGATGGTTGCGATTTCACTTGTCATTTCGTTGCTGATGCCGCGTGTTTTTTGCGGATATAAAGTTTCGTTTTGTAAAGTCCATTTGAGACCTGTTGTGATGATGCCTATGACTTCGCCCTGCCAGGGAATGAGCGAGATGATATCTCCGCTTGTTCCTTTGATAGTGCATTCATCGTGGCAGAAGAAAACTTCTTCGATGCCGTCGTCGAGTCGAACGTTGGACGTTGAACCCTTCGACAGGCTCAGGGCGGGCTGTTGAACGTTACTTACAAGGGCGATATTGGCGAGGGTTTGGTCGAGGCGTTCACCGAGGGCGGCGAGGATGATGATCTCTTCAGGATTCAAAGTCAGCGCGTTTTGAATGGCGAGTTCGAGGTCGGTTTCGTTTTTGTCCTTGGGAAACCGAATTATCTGCGTTCCTTTTTCTGTCAAAGGTCGAAGGCGATGCTCTGAGCTTGTCGAAGAGTCAAAGGTCGCAGAATCGAGGTCGCCGATGATGATGTTGGGCGTAAGTCCGAGCGCGAGGGCGTGACGTGTGCCACCGTCCGCGCCGATGATGAAGTCGTCCTCGCGCAGGAGAGCATGGGCTTTATCCAGGTCGGGCAGGTCGCCGTTGGCGAAGATGAGAATACGAGACATTTTTACTCTTTCTATTTCTATTTTCGAGTGACTGTCCTTCGACTTCGGGCTTCGCACACCTGCCCTGGCGGGCGGTGCCAGGGAAGAACAAGGGCGCTCAACCCTCCGCTCAGGACGAAATAAACAGCCATCCTCGGGCGGAGGATGGCTGTGATTGAATCAAGAGTCCCTCCGCTGGTATTAACCAGATCAGGTAATGCGGGTCGAGCAACATATGCTCCTCTCAGCCTGTCGCGGCAGGCTCCCCGTTCAATTGTGTTGTGAGTATATGACCGTGATGGAGGTATGTCAAGGCATAAATCAAGATCAAATAAAAAGATCACCATTATTTGACGGTCTTTCTAGCGAACTCTGCGTTTCCATTCCTCTTTCATTTGCAACTCACGCGGACTTGCGCCTGAGTCGAGTGCGAGGAAATCAGTCATCAGGCGGTTGAATTGGGTGGGGTTATCTATCATTGGAAAATGGCCTGCGCCTTCAAGATTAACCTGATGCATGTGGTTCGGGAGCGCATCTGTTTTTTCCTGCGTGGGTATCGCAACAGCAGGATCGTTTGATCCATAGACAAGCAAACTGGGAACGCCAAGGTTGCGAATTTCGGGGAATATATTTTTCGCCTGGAGTCCTGCGATTGAGGCTGAAACAGCTTGCGGGTCCACTTTTGAGGCGTCTGAAAGGGCGGCAATCGCTTCGGGTGTGCGGGCTGACAACCATTCGGCAAGTTCGGTGGCAGAGGCTGTCCGCATGCGGCCATTGAGCGTTTCATACTCAAACGGACAGTTGATCGCCATCATGCGGTCAACACTCTGCGGCCATTGTTTAATGAACGAAAACCCAACCAGCCCGCCAAGATCGTGACCCACCAACGCAACTTTTCCAATTCCCATCTGCTCAAGAAAACGGTGGATAAGGTCTGCCTGCTGATCGAGTGAATAGTGAAGGGAATTGTGCGAAGTATCGCCAAAGCCAAAGAGATCAATAGCGTAGGCGCGGTACGAAGTGGATGCGACCTGCATGGCATTGATCCAGTACCGCCATGAACCGACCCAGCCGTGCAGAAAAACAATGGGACGGCCGCGTCCCAAAGCTTCGTAATGCACCATCGAACCGTCAAGAATAATTGAGCTCATTTATATTTTTTTGTTTCTCTACCGACATATTAATCCTGGGACGCAGGTTTTCGCTGATACAAAAGATTTAATCTGCGTTTTCCCCCTTGACTGGCCAGCCATATCGTCCCGACGCTTTTTTGTGAGTGTGGCGGTGGATCCTTCGTGGTGGCAAGCCTGCGTGCAGAATCGCCACTTGAATTATGTACGGTCGTCAGTTTTTTTATTTTCCGAATTTTGAGAGAATGGCTATAACTCTTTCGGTAAGTTGACCGGGAGCAAAAGGTTTGAGTATATATTCCTCTGCGCCGGCATCCAAACCAGATTGTATTTCTGAATCCTGCCCTTTGGCGGAGAGAAAGACGACAGGAATATCTTTTAGGGCAGGGTTTGTCTTCATTGCGCGGCAAGCCTCAAAGCCAGTCATCCTTGGCATACGCACATCCATCAGGATGAGGTCAGGGATGACCTGGCTGGCTTGCTGCAAGGCTTCTTCGCCATTGGATGTAGTAATCACTTCATGGCCTGCAAATCGCAAAGTAAAAGCCACCAGTTCGCGGATATCCGGTTCGTCTTCTGCTATTAAGATCCTTGCCATTTGAACTCCATTATTTGCCGATGGGCAGGGTGAAAGAGAAGATACTGCCTCCGCCCGGCACGCCTGCGCTTGTCATCCAGATACGCCCTTTATGCATTTCAACCAACTGTCGAACAATGGAGAGACCCAGCCCGGTTCCTGGGGTTGAGAGGACGAGCGGATGCTCGCCGCGGAAGAAACGTTCAAAGATACGCGCCTGGTCTTCAGATGCGATGCCAACACCATTATCCTGAACATCCACCTGAACTTCGTCTTTCTCCCGGTGAATATTTACCAGAATTGTTCCATTGTGGGGCGTGTAATTAAAGGCGTTGTTCACAAGGTTTCCAAGGATCTGACGCACACGATCCGCATCCGCCTGGATGGGTGGCAGATCCTCTGGAGCATCCAGGGAGAGAGTCATTGGCTTATCCTCCTTGTGGGAGCGGTTCGATACATCCGCAATGACTTCTTCGGCAAGGGCATGCAGATTGACAGCCTGCAAATTGAGCGTAACCCGTCCCGCTTCAATGCGCGAGATGTCAAGCAGGTCGCTGACCAGGGTATTAAGGCGCTCCATATTTTTACGGACGATATCGAGGAAATGTACCTGATTTTCGTTCAACGCTCCGGCCGCGCCCATCGTTAGAATATCCACATAGCCCTTGATGGCCGTCATCGGTGTGCGAAGTTCGTGACTTACCGTTGCCACAAATTCGGATTTCAAACGATCAACTTCGACTTCATGCGTAACATCGCGGAAGATGGATACCGTGCCGAGAAAATCACTTTGCAGAATCACCGGCGCAAGATGTACCAGCGCAATGCGTCCATTTTCCAATTCCAATTGTTCGGCATAGGTGCCACCGGACTGATATAAGGAGGGATCTTCAGACCAGCGGCGGATGGTCTCAATCCACGTGCTGACGGCTTTTCCAAAAGTGGCACCCAGGCTTTCCAGTGAATTGCCTAGCAGGAGGGATCTATCCATATTGAGGATTTTTTCCGAAGATGAGTTAACAAAGGTAATCTGGTTATCGGCGCCTGTCACAAGCACACCATCCGCCACCGCTCCGAGGATGGCTTGCGAACGGCTGGCGTCCTCCTGTTCCTTGCGAAGCATTGCGCCAAGACGGTCAGCCTGATCGCGGATCAATTCATAAAGGTGGGCATTGTTAATTGCCACAGCCACCTGCCCGCCGATGGCCTTGACCAGATTGAGCATTTCAGCGCTGAAGAAATTTTGAGCGCGATGGAAAACCATCAATACACCGATTACATCATCACCGACCAGCATGGGAACTGCAATCGCGCTGCGATGATCCTGCCCGGAGGCAGGATTACGCACCCAGCGCGGTTCTTGATACAGGTCATCTACAAGGACTGCCTCGCGGTGTTCCAGAACCCAACCAGCAAGCCCCTCACCAATCTTTAAAGTAAAGCCGCTGCGACCGGGGATGGAACGGTCTGAAATATAACCGTGCCCTGCGCGATAATGCAAAAGATTGTCCTCGGCCTGTACCATTAGTATGGTGCTTTGTTCTGCACCAATGGCTTTGTTGAGCAACGACAATGTACGGTTAAGGGCGCGTTCCAGATTAAGGTTGGAGGAAACTTCCGTAAGAATATTGAGCAGTGTTTCAGTGTTCTGCTGTTCCCGCTGTAATTGCGATGTACGTTCCATTACACGTATCTCAAGATTAGATGCCAGTTCCTGCGTTTCGGCAAACAACCGTCCATTCTGAATGGCGACGATGGCTTGATTTGCAAGCGTACCGAGGATTTGCATATCTTCCTCGGTATACACCCCCGCCTGATAACTTTGGACGGAGAGCATACCCAGAGCCTTGCCGCCCACCATCATGGGAACCGCCACAATGGATTGTGTTTCCTCATCGTCTTCACCGACCTGAACTGTATCCGTCCGATTTGCCTGCCCAATATTGGAGATCAGGATCGGTCTGGAAGTTTTTATCACTTCACTGCTCATTCCCTTTCCAAATGGGACGCGCTCAGCGGTATAAGGTTTGCCACGATCGAGCAGATAAACAGTCTCGATCTCGTTCTTCTCTTCATCGAGCAGGGTGATCACGAATGAATCCAATGGCATGAGGCGTTCCGCCGCCTTATGCACGGAGGCATACACTTCCTGCGGGTCGAGGCTGGCGCTGAAGAGGGAGGCGGAGGCGTCATTCAACGCCTGCAATTGCCCGGCGCGTTCCTGGGCTGTTTGCACGAGGCGGAGATTTTCCAGAGACAAAGCAACCTGCTGGGCAAGCGAAAGCAATAGCGCTTCATCATCCGGCTTGAAGGCGGAGGTTGCGTTGAAATTATCCAGCACCAGCAGGCCTAGCCCCTGGTCATTGGCAACGATGGGTATGAGTAAACAGGAGATCGGCAAACGACCTCCGGTTGCCTCGCGATACAAGGCAAGATTTTCCGTGCTTAAATTGTATTCACGCGCAAAATCGATCTCATCCACACGGCGCACTTGTTTGTTCGCAAATGCAATGCCGGGCATGGCCTCGCCCATCCGATAATTAATTTTCAGCATGCTTTTATTATCGGCGTAACCTGATGCGGCTCGCGGAGTAAGCGTTTCTTTTTTTGGATTCCAGATCAGGACCACACCCGCATGAGCATGTTGGAGGACTCGGCGGGAATTATCCAGCAACGACTTAATAATCGCATCCGTATCCATACCTGACAACTGGCGGCTGAAATCAAGCAGTAGATTCACTTCATCGAGCCTGCGGCGCGTCTGATTTAACAGCGAGATATTTTGCAGGATCAAGGATGTCTGCTGTGAGATTTGCATGTAGACTTGACGGTCTTCATCTGTAAAGGACGGCATGGGTTCCGGGCTGACAGCCAGCATGGCCGCTACCGGTTTATTCTCCACCAATATGGGCAGACAGATCACACCCTTTGCATGTAACGAAGTAAGCAGGGATGCATCCCGCCATTCATCATCTTCATCCAGGCTGGAGATCAGGATGGCTGCGCCAGTTTGCAAACAGGCGCGCAGGGGATTACGCTGCCCAAATAACGCTTCCACATTTGTGGAACGGGGCAAACTTCCCATCACATGCAGAAGGCGCGGCCCCTCCAATGTATTCTCTGCCACAAGGGCAACCGACATGCCCAACTGTGTAAGGGTTTCACGCCCAAGCGCGGACAAAGCCGAGGATGCATCCAACTGACGGCTGACCGATTCTGTAATTGCCAAACCGGCACGGACGCGTTGGGCGCGCTTATCCAGGTTATGCATTGAAATGGTCTGCTCCAGATCCTTGTGAAGCAGGACGGGCAGGTTAATATCATGCAGCTTCTTCTGGCGTTGCAACACGGAAGAGAGCGAATCAATCCGGGTACTTAACTCGCTTTGGCGCAAATGATTGCCGATCAATAACGCGGCTTGAGCGGAAAAAACCTCGACCAATTCAATTGTCGCCTGATCGGGACGCAGACCATTGGATGGGTCATCCAGGCTGATTAGTCCGACGATCTGTCCCTCCGCGTTTTCAAGCGGAATCAGCAGAAAGTCATTTGGGTCCCAGTCATTGGTGGACTTGCTCCCTGATCTGGAAACATCCAGCCCATCCATATGAATATCGGGGAGTACAACGGGAGTCTGATCAACCGGGATATAGTAAGAGCGGCTGATCTTAAACTCAGGCCGCATGAGTTGTTGTACGCTTAAAAGAGGCTGTTTATGAGCCAGCAGTTCATTCAGTGTTTCCTGGGGAAGACCCAGTGCAGTAAGGCGGCGCAACATGCCCGTCTCCGGTTCAACCAGGCTGATCAAAACCACACGAAAGGGGGTTGAGTCGCGGATACCTCGCGCTATGCTCTGCAAAGCCTGATCCAGCGGTTGATCAAGACCAAGGCTATAACTTACGTCTGTAAGGTGTACAAGCGTATCGGCACGGCGGTGCATCAATTCAATGCGTTGTTTTTCGGCCTGATAGCGTTGGGCGTTACTGAAAGCCCTGCCAGCCTGCTCTGCCAATGTCTGCACCCATTCGGTGATTTCAGGCGCAAAGAAACCAGGTGACCCTGCGTGCATATTGATCAAACCGATCGAATGCGTTTGGTGCAGGATTGGGGCTATGATCGCAGAACGGAGTCCTTCATGCGGCGGAGAAATTCCCTCCTGCGAATAATCAGCAATGATATGAGGTACACCAGTCTTCAAGGTGTTTCGCTCAAGGTTGGTTAAATCACGCCCATTCTCACAGCCATAAAATAATTGAATTTTGGGTTCATCCAAGTCGGTATTTTTTTCAAACAGAATAATGGACATGCAATCTGCCTGCACTGCCCGCAGTCCTTCATCGTGCACGACTTGAAGCAAATCCCGGGCATCCAGTGATTCTCCCAACTGCCTGCTGATACGCGTGATCGCTGAAAGTTGGTCTACCCGCCGTCGCAGAGAGGCATCGGTTTGTGTAAGCAATTCCGCCGTTTCAATTGCGGCAGCCAGTTGCCCCGCCGCAGTGTTTACAACCTGAAGATCATGTGTATTGAAATAGTGAGCATTCCTGCTCCCTAGCATTAATTCACCGATACTGCGGTCACGCGCGGTCAAAGGCACAACCAAAGCAGATTCCATCATCATTGCTGCAACCAATGGGCGATAGGCGGGTAGAATCCTTCTATCCGCGCTCAAACGACCAGACAGAAATGGCTTCCGGCTTTCAGAAACTGTATGACGGAAATTGGGATCATCCATGAAGATCTGGATGAAAGAATTGCTAATATCCTCAGAAATACCAACTGTTGACTCGCGGTGCAGACGCAAAGCGGCGCCCGCTTCGTCCATCAAAAAGATCGCCCCCGCATCCGCCTGAAAGAGATCAACCAATTCCTTGACCGAATATTTAAGAATTTCTTCCAATGTGACAGAGGAAACAGAAAGGCTGGCAATACGAAGTAATGTGTCTGCGCGCTGAGTGCGCGTATGTGCCTGTTGGATCAGTAGAACATTTTCGATGATTGCTGCGGCTTGATTTGCCACAATATTCATCAAACGGATCTCGTCTGCGCTAAAAGCAGAGACACCCTGAGAATGATGCCCCACCTGAAAATAACCAAGCATGCGCCCCGAGGAAATCAACGGCACAAGGGCCTGATCACGCAAGCTGGCGGCCATGGCCGCATCCGCAAGACCAAGTGCGCGCCATTTTTCATCATCAACTGGGCTCAAGGTAAAAATGGGCTGTTGACCGAGGAGGATCTTTTCAGCCAAACCATCCCTTGGCACAACGGTTCGATAGATTTGCACAAAATGGGCGGGCAATCCTCGAAATGGAATCTGGCCTGCAAGCATGTTATTCTCTTCATCGTAGAGCAGAAAGCCAACGATCTCCGCTGGGAACAAAGGGGCAATACTATCTATAAGATTAGCAAAGACCTCCTGAACATCCTGCATGGATCCAAGCGCTTGATTCAGGTTGGCAAGCCCAACAAGCTCGGCTACACGTTTTTGTTCATCCTCATATAATTTTGCATTGCGGATGGCGCCTGCCATTTGCCCAGCGACAAGCGCCAGCAGATCAAGGTCGTGCTGACTAAACGCCCCGCCAGTGGTCTGGCCCGCTTCCAAAGCCCCGACCAACTCACCGCCCGCCATGAGCGGGATACCCAAATAGGATTGAATGGGAAGCAACTCACCATTTCGATTGAGTTCAGCCTGCGAACTTGTATCTGTGATCAGGATGGGAATTCGACGCGCGATCAGCTGATGGGTCAGGCTTCCAAATTGAGATAGCGGAGCAGTTACCAGACTGGTTGAATTGAACTGCTCAAAACGATACATCATCATGGACTGCTGTTCCGCATTCCACAACTTCAACTCGAGCACATCCGAAGGAATAAGGCGGCTGACGTTGTCCATAATGGAACGGATCGTCGTTTCAAGATCCAGGCTGGCAGCCATGCTCTGACTGAACAAGGCTGCCATCCGTAGAATCTCTTCTGATGCGCCATTCCCATTTTCCAACGACGGGAAATAATCACGCCCACGCAAAGAAATCAGCATCATTGGGTATGGGCCCGGCACCTCATAAGATGCAACTTCCACCAACCTTCCACCGATGGAAACCCGTTTCGTACCGGCAACAACGCTTAAATCCAGAAAATCATCGGGGGGACGCACTCGCCGCGCCAGGCTTTCCAGGTCATAAGGTTCGTTCTCCTGCAAGTCAAAATAGGCACGCGCAGAATCGCTGATATGCTCCACCCTCCCACCGGGCTGGAGCATAATGATAGCCTCATTCGATTTTGTGGCTTTAGGGAATACGAAAGAATTTGTATCCGATTGTATAACCGTTTGGGAACGCGACAAAATACGCAACACTGTCCAAGCCAGTGCAATAACCACCAGCCCGGCAAGAAACAGGCTAACTCCCAACTCGGAAAACATGGAAAATACTTACCCTTCAGACGCAGGGGCGCCCGCTGCATCCTGTCTTCGAGCCTCAGCCGCAAGTTCTGTGATCTCACGAATATCAGCAAAAGGATGCAAACTCGGTGAAACCAATCCCGCGGAAAATGTCATGAATGACACCTTTTCCGACCCGCCATCGGTTTTGGGCGCTAGAATAAAACCTTGCTGGCGGTCTATAAAGTTATAGTGGCTCAGGATTTCTTTCGCAAGACGCTCTTTTAATCTCTGGCGGATCTTCGGAGCAGCTTCATCGTTTGTAATGATAATAAAATTATCACCTCCCGCGTGTCCAATGAAATCCTTGGCTGTTCCCAACTCATCCACAACCTCGCCGATCAGCATGGCTGCAAAACGCAGTACATCATCGCCCGCTACAAAACCATAGACATCCTTGTATGGCTCGAAGTTATTAAGGCGCACATCCAGCAAAGCCCAGTCTTTGACGCGGATAATACGCCGCAACTGCTCTTCGATCAAACGCCCAGCCGGCAGACCGGAACGAGGATCTGTCAGGCTCTCACGCTCCGAACGGCGGATGGCGCCCTGTACACGCAGTTTCAATTCTTCAATATCAAAGGGTTTGGTGATGTAATCATCCGCGCCCAATTCAAGACCCTGCAGTTTGTCACTGCGTTCATCTTTTTGGGTCAGGAAGATGACCGGAATATGACCGGTGCGTATATTGGTCCGCAATTTGCGGCAGACTTCATAACCATCAATATCCGGCAGCATAATATCCAGCACGATTAAATGCGGCAGAACCTGCTTTGTCTTCTCCAGGGCATCCAGCCCGCGATGGGCGATATCGACGTCATATTGCATACCTGTGAAGTAGATCTTAAGCATATTGGCGATATCAATGTCGTCTTCCACAACCAAAAGCCGAGCATTACTCATGTGAGCCTCCTAAGCGTGCCGCTTTCCGATGCGGGTATTCTGTCGAACGGCTTCAATTAATTCTTCACTTACTTCGCACTCGATACGAGCGGAAACTGCTCATATCAAACCCGTGTTTTTCTGAAATCGCAGTAATCTCCCGCACACGTTCCAGCGGGATGTCCCTGCCGACCGTGTAATCTTCAAAACGGCCTTCCAAAGGATGTATGATGAAGGCGAAGCTACCCATGTCCCGGCCAGGGTTTCGACACGGTGAGCCGCAAAGCGAGACGAACCGTCAACCTGCCAGCTCGACAATCATTTACCACGACTCCACCCCGGCTTTCAAATGCCGATGGTATGGAGTTTGATGCAGGTGGGCAAGTTTAAGGTGGTGATGATCGCTTTGGTCGAAGGTGATATCGTGGTCAATCACGCGACAATAAGCCGAGGCCGCCAGCACAACATCGGATTCGATGGTGCGCGCCGGATAAATGATCATGCCGGAACCAATGCGGCAATTATGCCCAACACAACCGCCCATGACCGGGCGGTTTGACAGGCTCAGCTTTCCATTGCCATCACGGGCACGGATGGGGGCGGGGATCAGGTTGTAATCCGTCCAGGTGGATCCAGCGCCAACGAAAGTATTTCTTCCAATCACGCACATTTGCAGACAGGTGTTTTGGGCCAACATGCTGTTTTCCATGAGCGTAGTCATAAACAACCCGGCCCGGAATGGTAGAAAAGCGCCGTCTCCCACCACTGAAAGCATGACCTGCACATCCTGTGAAATATTGACATGGTTGCCAATAACGCTGTTATCGATGACTACGCCAGCATTGATGGTGACATTATCCCCTATGATCGTAGGACCATGAATGACAGCGTTTGGGTCAATGACACAGCCTTTTCCGACCTTTACCAACTCGGAAGATTCCAGGACCTGGCAGCCTTCATAAATTGCCTTGCCAAGGATCTTTATTTTGAAACCAATATCTTCATTCAAACGCTTTTCAAAACGCGCCCCGCGAGCAAACTGACTGAAGACCATATCCGCAATAAAGACATGCACCCATGAGTCAATGGCCAGCATGGCGCGCAAAGGCACTTGAAAGACCAGGTCGCCGCTTTGGTCGCCCATGTAAGTCGGCACGTGATAATAGCCGATCTCACGCGCCTGCATGTCAATAACAAGAGGTTCCACGCCTGCCATGGGGCCATTTGGGTAATACCACAAGTCTGCAAGATATAAACTCCCCGCAGGTGTATAGGATTTGGAAAGAGGCAGGGCATGCTCGCGGAAGGCCGGGTCATCTGCGCGAAAAGCGGCACGGATGGGGCGATTGTGCTTCTGTGCCTGTTCCATGAATGTCTGAATGTAGGATTCATCGAAAAAGAGATTGTCTCGATAAACCAGGGTCGGCTCACGGACGGGCGGCAGGCGTTCCCCCTGCTTCAACTCAATTTCGCGCGTTACATAGGGCGCCAGCAAATTGCGCTGATGCAGCCAGAGAGGCAAATTTTGGATACGCAATTCACGCGCACGTTCGCAAAAAGGCATGATCTGATTCTGCGCCTGGAGAATGATCTTAAGCATAGTTGGAGATTATAAATCAAAGTAAGGGTTAAGACACTCTGTTCAACGCAAGGAAGTGGCTAAAAAATGGGCCAATGCTTCAAATGGCTCAACCATTGGTATGATGATCCTAAAAAAGTGCGGTGACACCAGGGTTCTGCATATGGATATTTTCTCCTTTTTAGACACTCTACAAACCATTTCGATGACGAGTCCATGCCCGCCTGCCTGTGCAGACAGGCCCGGCTTCCACTAACGCAAATCATTAAACAAAAAGACGGATGGGAGTTTACCCATCCGTCAGGTATTTATGTCGGGGAAGGAGCGAATTTGCAGCCTTCATTTCGTTTGGGGAACGTCTGGTTCTAAAGCCGGGCTTAAACCAGGTTGGAGCGTTTCGGCCTTCCCGTCTTGGGGTATTTCAGGTGGTAAACCTATCGCAACCTCCTTTCTTATTCCTGACGCCATTATACAACAAACGAAAGCGGCTTACATTAAAAAACCTGCAGATTTTATGAATAGGTGGACCATTGAATTCCGTCTTCATATGAAATACATCAAGCACTACAGGAAATAGATGAACCCGCCACGATGATTTTCCTCCTTTTGTTTATGATAGTTTCTGAAAGCAGGATACGGTAGAATTTATGTGAGGTATTTTTATGAGACAGGTAGCCATTCTTGGAATTGGTCAAACAAAAGTGGATGAACAGTGGGATAAATCCCTGCGTGAGATCGGCGGGGAAGCCGCCTTTGCCGCCATGCAGGATGCAGGCATGGAAAAAGTCGATTCACTTTATGTCGGGAACATGCTGTCGTCAATGGTTAACGGGCAAAATCATCTTGGCGTTTTTTTTTCAGATTGGATCGGATTGTGGAAACAAGAGGCAGTCAAGATAGAAGCGGCTTGCGCATCAGGAGCGGCGGCGTTTCGGGCCGCGCTGATGGCTGTTGCCAGCGGCGAAACAGACTCTGCGCTGGTAGTGGGTGTCGAAAAAATGTCAGACAAGCCCGGAAGTGAGGTGACTGCCGCATTAGCCACTGCCGCCGATGCAGATTATGAAAGCGAACAGGGGATTTCCTTTGTGGGCCTCAACGCGCTGATCATGCGAAGATACATGCACGAATTCGGCTGGAAGCACGAAGACTTTGCCCCGTTTTCGATCAATGCACATGCCAATGCCATGCACAATCCTTTTGCCCGCTTGCACCGAAAAATAAGCGCCGAAGAATTCGAAAAGTCAGCCATGGTGGCGACGCCTATTAATCTAATGGATGCCTCACCTGTCGGAGACGGCGCGGCCGCCGCCATCATTGTCCCCGCAGAAAAAGTGATGCGCCAGCCCAAAATCCTTGTGTCTGCATCGGCCGCGGCGACTGATACGATCGCCATCCATTCGCGTAAAGACCCGTTATTTTTGCAGGCGGCTTATTTATCTTCGAGGCGGGCGTATGCAATGGCTGGTGTAACTCCGGAAGATATTGATGTGTTTGAATTGCATGATGCATTCTCGATCATGGCGGCGCTTTCCCTGGAGGCAAGCGGGTTTGCCGAAAGAGGCCAGGGCGTAAGGTTAGGCCTCGATAACGAGATCAGCCCAAAGGGCCGGGTGCCCGTCTGTACGCGCGGCGGATTAAAGGCCCGCGGTCATCCTGTGGGGGCGACGGGTATGTATCAAATTGTGGAGCTTGTCCAGCAATTGCGAGGGGAGTGCGGCAAAACGCAGGTGGATGGCGCCAGGATTGGCATGGCGCAAAATATTGGTGGTTCAGGAGCCACAATTCTGACGCATATTTTAAAAAATATTTCCTAGCTTTGTAACCCCATCTTAGGCAGATTTTTTACCTCTGGTCACATCCCCATCTCTCTTCAACGCCGCATCCAAGGCTTGATCCAGCGAGCGGACTTCGATGATCTCAATACCCCTGGGATAATCTTCCCCCTTGCGGATCGCTTTGGGGACAATCGCGGTTTTGAATCCCAATTTTTGCGCTTCACGCAAACGCGCCGCCATTTGACCGGGCATGCGCAGTTCACCCGCCAGTCCAATTTCACCGATCAACACGGCTTCAGCGCGCACAGGCATATCCTTCCATGAAGAGGCGATCGCGGCGGCAATCGCGAGGTCTGCGGCGGGTTCATCAATTTGAATACCGCCGACCACATTCACAAAGACATCATGTTCCGCAAGTTTCAATCCAACGCGGCGGGTGAGCACGGCTGAGATCAACAACAAACGGTTGAAGTCTACACCGTTGGGAGTTCGGCGCGCATTGCCAAATTGGGTTGGGGAGGTCAACCCTTGAATTTCAACCAAGATGGGACGCGTCCCTTCCATTGTCACTGCTATGGCAGAGCCGGCCGCATTGATCAATCTCTCTGCCAGAAATGCTTCCGATGGGTTGGTCACTTCAACAAGTCCGCCTTCGCGCATTTCAAATACTCCCACCTCAGCTGTCGCGCCAAAACGATTCTTCACCGAGCGTAACAAACGATAAGCCTGAAAACGATCGCCTTCCAAATATAAAACTGTATCCACAATATGCTCAAGCACACGCGGGCCGGCAATCGCGCCATCCTTTGTGACATGCCCGATCATGAACACAGAAATGCCCGACGACTTGGCCAACTCGCGCAGTTGAGAAGCGCACTCGCGCACCTGGGATACTGACCCGGCTGAAGAATCCATGTTCGATAAATAAATGGTTTGGATGGAGTCAACGATCAGCAGGTCAGGTTTTGAATCGCGGACGTGGTTTAAAATCACTTCGAGATTCGTCTCAGTCACAAGCAGAAGATTTTTCGGCAATTCTTTTTTGTCATGCGCAGCGAGCAAACGCAACGCGCGCATTTTGATCTGCCGTTCTGATTCCTCGCCGGAAACATATAATACACGCTGTGTGTTGGCCATCTCCATCGCCATCTGAAGCATCAAAGTGGATTTGCCAATGCCAGGGTCACCGCCAATCAGCACGATGGAACCAAGCACAATGCCGCCGCCGAGCACGCGCGCAAATTCGCCAATCGGCAGGTGGACTCGATCCTCCACATCCCCCCCGACCTCGGAAATTGGATGCGGTTGCGAGCGGCCGCTCAACCCGCGCAGATTACCCGCTCCCTTCGCAAACGGTTCCTCGTGGACAACTTCCTCCATCATGCTGTTGAACGATCCGCATTGCGGGCATTTGCCCATATAAGAAGCCGCCGCGCGCCCGCATTCCTGACAGACAAATCGTGTGTGTGTTTTTGCCATATCGATTCTCGCAATTAAAAAAATTTGAGCGACTTGATTAAGCCGCTGAAAGTATAACAGAATTTTTGTTCTGTTTTAATTGACAACTGGTCATTGTGAGCCGCTCTTCGGTGGAGCAATCCCCAAGTCTATAAGCTTCTATATGCTGGTGTCTATAGGGTTGCTAGGTTTATACCTTGTATAGCTAGACGTAAATATTCAGGGAAAATAGTAATAGGGAATATTGAGTATCTTGTATCGAGCCTATTGCACCAAAGCTGTACCCAATTTTATAGAAAAGGCGACTCAGTAGGAAAATCAAGGAGCTTGTCTACTCCGCGATTGCAATCGTTCTGTATTTCACACATTTATATATCTAGCTATTTACAACAAAGCGCTTCCTTTGTATAATTAGACATAGGTTCGAGATCTTTGCTGGATACAAAGGGCATCCTTCCCGCAAGTTATCCATAATTGATTTGGCCCACTTCGCCGGGGCAGTAGTGTGGCCTCTATTTACCAAGGAGCTTATGCAATCAGCAACGCTTCTCCCGGCTCTGACACTAGCATGTAAAGGGGAGATATAAAAATGCGAAAGTTTTTGGCCTTGTATCTGTTTGCCTCGATACTGCTCTCAGCATGTGAACCGACTCACACCCCTCCTCCAGTAACCGAAGAAGCTGAATATAAAGTATGGGATTTTGGAGATGCCCCTGATCCGGATTTCCCATCCCTCCTGGCTTCGGATGGTTTGCGCACACGCGACCCAAACCAATTCTGGCTGGGCAACCTTGAACCGCCAGGAGCCACCTTGGAGAGGGACGCGAATATCACTGACCTTGATCAGCAAGACGATGGACTTATTGAATTAATCCTGCGCCAATCCGGTGTGGTATCTCTCACCTTTCAGGCAGCCATGAGCGAACAAGCCCAAGCTCGTGTTGTGTATTTCAACCTGTGGGTCGATACGGATAATAACGGGCGCTGGCAAGATGTATTTGGCATCTCGGGGACAAGTGAATGGATTGTAAGAAACCGGGAGATTAGCCTTGCCCCGGGGGAAATGACCCAAATCGAGGCCGAGTTTGGACGGGTGCGAGGTGCTCTTCGTCACTGGTTCCGCGCTGCATTAACCGATACGCCAGTTCCAGTTCCCCGTTTCGGTCTTATGAACTTTGGGCAGTTTGCCACAGGCGAGCATCAGCTGGGGGAAGTGGAGGATTACGAATACCTGCGTCCACCGTCCACGCCAACTCCCCCTCCTCCCCCCCCACCCCCACCTCCTCCAGTACCCGAAGTATTTGATTTTGGAGATGCCCGTGATCCGAGATTCCCATCTCTGCTGGCTTCGAACGGTTTGCGCACAATTGACCCAGTCCAATTCTGGCTGGGCAGCCTCGAAGCACCAGGAGCCACCTTGGAGAGGGACGCGAATATCACCGACCTTGATCAGCAAGACGATGGACTTATTGAAATGCGGGACAGACTCAGCTTGGTATCTCTAACCTTTCAGGCAGCCATGAGCGAACAAGCCCAGGCTCGTTTTGTGTGGTTCAACCTGTGGGCCGACTTAAATAATGACGGGCGCTGGGATGGGATTCCGCTGCCCAGCGAAATATGTGAACTAACCCCTGCCCCCTCAACTTTCGATCAGCCTGGCCCCCGGTCCTGCGGTATCAGTGAGTGGATTGTAAGTAACCGGGGCATTTGGCTTCGTCCAGGTACGACGGCCCAATTCGAGGCCGATATTCTACATTATTGGGGTAATCTTGAACATTGGATCCGCGCGGCAGTAACCGATAGGCCAATTAGCGATAATGCAGGCCTTTATCAGTTGGGGGAAGTGGAGGATTACCACCTCCTTCCGCCGTACGCCCTACCCATCAGGCAAAACGCCACACCCACACCAACCGTCTCACCCACATATGTCGCACCCACGCCAGCCATCCCAAAGGGCGCTTATATCATCACAGACGACGGTTTCCGTGTCACCTATACCGGTCCGCTTACAGCCCAAAATGGTAAGACGCTTGCAGCGAAATTCCGGGTTTTGACTCCTGACGACTTGCCGGCCAAAGGAAAACTAACTGTAACCCTGTGGGTTTCACCTTCCGACCCATATGCCGTGCACGCCACTGCGGAATTGGACGAGCAGGGCGAGGTCACTATCCCACTTGATATAAACTGGCCTGCCGGAACGATCTTAAAACTGCTTTTTTCACACCTTGGCAAGGCTTACGAATTTGCTTTTGAAATCATGGTTACGCCTTGACCCCATCCGAGCAGGGCGGATAGCGGCCTTGCCGCGAACGGCGCGGACTTTGAGCATATGAACGTGTCGGGCTAGAAAACGAGGCTGTTCAACGCGCCCCTTCACGGGCGGCTGATCATGGACAACTTCCTCCATCATGCTATTAAACGATCCGCATTGCGGACACTTGCCCATATATGAGGCCGCCGCGCGCCCGCATTCCTGACAGACAAATCGTGTATGTGTTTTTACCATGTTTCACCTGAATTAAATGAGATAAGAAGACAGACGGAATTATAATGTGTGAAACGGTCTCAGATAGAAGCCGGAGTGTAAAATGAGCGAGACTGCCCTTAATGACGTGAAAATATTCTTTGATAAATCAGGCGAAGCTCAGGAGGTTTTAATGAGCTATGAAACCTTTCTGCGTCTTGAAGTTATTCTAAAAGAATTGAGAAACAACGATCAGGCTTACTTTGTCACAAAAGAATGGCAAAAACGTATCCGCGAGGCGGAAGCAGATATAGAAGCGGGGCGCGTATATCGAGTACAGTCACAAGGTATTGAGAAAGCGCTGAATTGGCTCGATGAATGAGATGAATACACAGACCTCCGAGTCCTAAAGAACCCGGAGGTCTTTTAATACCTGAGTTTCTCATTTTAGTGTCCTGAATTTAGCTTATTTAGCAGGGCTAGAACCGAGGGTGGGAGCTCTGGTTCAGCAAGCACTTCATTTCCATTGATGGTCACAATAGCAGATCGAATCGGACG
>VGNE01000048.1 GCA_016866215.1 Chloroflexota bacterium
CAGCGTTTCCGGGTACGCGTTCCCGTTCACCTAACAAACGGAATGTATCCAAAAACGTGCCCGACCGCAATCCCATCCCCTCTCGGATTGCGCGCTCATGCTAACACCTGACAATTGGCAATCTCCTCAAAACATTCTCGTTATCCTCGCTCACCCCGATGACCCGGAATTTTTTTGTGGCGGCACGCTCGCTCAATGGGCGCGCGCCGGTCATCAAATCACATACTTGCTCCTGACTTGTGGAGACAAGGGCTACAACCCCACTACGCACCCAGAAATGACCCCCGAAAGTTTATGCGGATTAAGACACCTGGAACAAAGCAACGCCGCGAAAACCATCGGCGCAAACGCGGTTCATTTTCTGGACTTTGAGGATGGGTACCTCGTCCCAAGCCTTGATCTGCGCCGTGACATTGTCCGCGAGATCCGCAGGCACAAGCCTGATATTCTCGTCACCTGTGACCCGCAAAATCTATTCGCACTCTACGGCATCAACCACCCCGACCATCGCGCCTGCGGACAAGCAGTGCTGGACGCAGTCTTTCCCGCCGCAAACAATCTCGTCTATTTCCCTGAATTGCTCGAAGAAGGTCATCAACCGCACATGCCAAAAGAAGTGTGGTGCTCGCTCACAAATCAACCCAACACAGCCATAGATGTGACCGACACATGGGGCATCAAACTCAAGGCCGTGCTCGAACACAAAACACAAATTCAGGATAAAGAGAAACTTCTCGAAAGATTCAAATCCCGCCGCACCGAAGACAGCACGGATGAAAATCCGAGATACGAAGAAAAATTTAGAGTGGTGAAGTACACGTAGCGCGACATTCATGTCGCTGGCTGGCAAGGCGACATGAATGTCGCGCTACATAAAGGAGCAAACATGATCAACTTTCTCAAGGAAGCAAAAGAACTTTTCCCCTACACCCAATCAATGCGACGTGATTTTCACATACACCCTGAATTGGGCTTTAAAGAGATCCGCACGGGTGGCATCGTGGCCAAGGAATTGGAAACACTCGGCCTTGAAGTGACCAAAGGCGTCGGTAAAACCGGCGTGGTTGGATTTCTCGAAGGCGCGAAACCCGGCCCGACCATCCTCCTGCGCTTTGACATGGACGCGCTTCCGATCCAGGAAGATACGGGTGCGAAATACGCTTCCACAAACCCCGGCGTGATGCACGCCTGCGGACATGACGGTCACACCGCCATCGGTTTAACCGTCGCAAAGTTGCTGCACGCGCATCGCAATGAATTGGCAGGTTCGATCAAATTTTGCTTCCAACCCTCCGAGGAAGGATTCAATGGCGAGGAAGCCGGCGGCGCAGAAATGATGATCCGGGATGGCGTCCTAGATGGACCCAAAGTGGACAAGACCCTGTCCCTGCATCTATGGAATGAAAAACCCCTGGGTTGGGTGAATGTTGCCAGGGGTCCTGTCATGGCTGGGGCGGAACAATTCACAATTAAACTGACAGGCAAAGGCGGACATGGCGCCGCGCCTCACATTACCATAGACCCCGTCGTAGCGGCTGCGCAGATCGTCATTGTCTTACAAACCATCGCCGCCCGCAATGTTGCGCCTTTACAAGCCGCCGTGATTAGCGTGACAACCATTCACTCGGGGTCTGCATTCAACATTATTCCACAGGAAGCAGAACTCACCGGCACGATCCGAACCTTCGACCTGTCGGTCCGCAAAATGGTTTTGGAACGCTTCGATCAAATCGTGCGCGGTATCGCCGAAACCATGCAGTGCAAGGTTGAGATCAATGTTCAACGGGTCACGCCTGTCGTTTTAAACGATGATTCGATCGCGGCCTCGGTGCAGGAGACTGCACGGCGAATCTTCCCTGAAACAGATCTGGACACATCCTCATATCTCACGATGGGCGCTGAAGACATGGGCTACATGCAGGAAAAAGTGAAGGGTTGTTATTTTTTCATCGGTTCAAATAATAAGGAGAAACATCTCGATTATAGTCATCACCACCCAAAATTTGATTTTGATGAGCAGGCGTTGATCCATGGCGCGGCGCTCATGTCTGCCGCAGCGGCTGACATATTGAAATCAATAGGATAAAATTAATTCGAATGAGGCACCGACGGTTAAAGCATAGAATATGAAACACAAAAGGAACTGGATCATCGCTATCATTTTGTCTGCAGCCGCAGGATTTGTTGCGTTGCAAAATGTAAACGCGCCGACTCATGATGATGCGCCTCCTAATGCAGTGCTTACGATCACCGCCGAAATATCAACAGCTACGGAAACCTTGACGCCGGCATACGAAGGGTGCGCGTATGTCTGGGCCTACCATGACGCGCCGGAATTGACAGAAAAATTGGATGCGGCTGTGCGCGCCATGAATGAGCAAGCCGGCGCGCGCGCCAGCCTGTTTGGCGAGGACTGCATTTATGCAGACGGTCAATCCACTTTTGGGGCCATGGAAACGGATTTCTACGTCCGCCTGCCCGTGGACGACATGGCAGCTGAAGAAACCTTTGGTAATTGGATGGCACAGGTTTTGCCGATCATCACACAAATCCCCCGCGAGCAGATCCAGGGAAATTACGGCTTCGTCGAATTCTGGTTCGAGAAAAATGAGGCGGAAAATATCATTTTGCGTGTTCCGGTCCAGAGATACCTGGATGAAGGGCAGGATAAAACTGGTGCGGACTTGTTCCGCATGTTTTACAGTCAGCCATAAGAAAATACTCAAGGAAGCAATTTTAGCCACCGTGAAAAACGGCGGTTTTTGCGCTTGACAAGATTAGGCGGCTATCCTATACTGTGTTTAGTAAATACTAAACGCAGTAAACAATTATGACAACTCAACTTACTCAACTCAAGCAAGACTTTACGGAAAGCCTCAGCCAGATCAGCCGCTTCTGGGGTTTTCCCAAAGGCATGGGCGCAATTTTCGCCGTGCTGTATCTTTCGCCCTCTCCTCTTTCGCTGGATGAAATCGTGAAAGAAACTGGACTCACCAAAGGCGCGATCAGCACCGAAGTGCGTACCCTGGCGCGTATGGGGCTGGTGCATCGCTCATCCAAACTTGCGGATAGAAAGGATTATTACGAAGCCGAGAGCGATTTCTATCAATCCATTCGCTCGATCCTGAAAGAAAGACGGAACAGCGAATTCGACCGGTCTCTGCGTGCCGTGAAGGGAATGCTTGAGAAACTGGAAGCAGGTTCGGTATCTGGCAACCAGGCGGAGCTTCAATTCGTACACGAGCGTTTGCAGGCCTTGCAGGATTTCTTCGATGCCATAGACAGCCTGACAAGGGCGGTCGTGAAATTGGAGAAACTGGGTCTTGGGAATGTCAAATCCATCTTGGGAGTATTGAAATGAAGATTGCAGTGACAGGCGCATTCAGTTATTCCGGAAAATATATTGCAAAGCGCTTACTTGAACACGGCGAGCAAGTCATCACACTTACCAACCATCCCAAGCGCCCTGACCCATTTGATGGAAAAGTAAAAGCATTCCCATTGAATTTCGACAACACAGATGAAATTATCCAAACTTTGCGTGGTGTAGATGTTTTGGTCAACACTTATTGGGTGCGCTTTGATAAAGGCAGCAACACACAGCCAAAAGCAGTGGAGAATACAAAAATTTTGGTCGGCGCCGCAGTGAAGGCTGGCGTGAAGCGCATCGTGCATATCAGCATCACGAATCCATCCGCGGATTCGCATTTGCCCTATTTCTGGGGCAAAGCCGCCAACGAAAAAGCAGTGATCAACTCTGGCATGAGTTATGCCATTCTACGTCCCACTGTGCTGTTTGGAAAAGAGGATATTCTGATCAACAACATTGCCTGGCTTTTAAGAAACCTGCCTATCTTCGGCCTGCCAGGAAACGGCTCATACAAACTCTCCCCTGTTTGCGTGGACGACCTGGCAGACCTTGCAGTAGAAGCGGTCTATAAAAAAGAAAATTACACTTGGGATGCAGTTGGGCCGGATGAATTCACGTTCAGGGAAATCGTGGAATTAATTGGCGAAACCATTGGCAAAAAACGCCTGCTGATCCCCCTGCCGCCGCGTCTGGCATTATTCGCGGCTCAATTTATGAGCATCTTCCTCAATGACGTCATGCTCACCCCCGAAGAAGTGGACGGCTTGATGGCAAACCTGCTCATCTCCAAAGAACCACCGCGCTCGCGTTGCGAAACAAGCTTGAGAAAGTGGTTGAAAGAAAATCAGGAAACCGTCGGAAGAAATTACGCCTCAGAATTGGCGAGACACTTCTAAAAAAGACCCGCTCAAAAAGCGATTCTTGTCAATCTATCGCAAACACGCCCGTGCATCGGGGACTCTCCATGCAACCGTAATACTTCCGTCCTGCATATTTACCCCTGCGGTGGATCCGTAATACCATCATCTTCCCGCACACCGGGCAATTCGGCACAGTATCAGTCGGGTCCTCAATTCGCAAGGCAGTCGTCCCGCCGATCTTCGTCACTGCCAGTTGAAACAAGGCCACAATGTCAGCTGTGTCATATTTTTCGCTGGATGGAATATGCACAAGCGGGATGCCCGCATCTAGGAACAACTCATCCATGAACATATCCGATTCGCGGGTGCTGTCTTTTGTAACAGGTTTTACGATTTCAACGCCAAAAGATGTGGCAAACGATTTCGGGTCACACAATAAAAAATCCACGTGCTTGCGGAATATCTTATTAAAGAAATGCACATTTTCATTCGGGCGCTGGATATAAAACACATCATTTATTGCAACTTTCGGAAAGATCACATACCTGCTCCCCACCATCTCAATTAGCGTACGAAATAGAGCCGATTCGGTCGTCGTGAGGAATGGCTCGCGCAAGCGATAAGGTAAACGAACTTTCTCCGCTTTTAACTGATTCATAAGTAGTATTATAAAGTAGGATGTTGGCCGGGTATAGGAATAAAAGGGGATAATCTTCACGCATCGTTTCGGACTATCGGCAGAAAGTGTCTATATGGGCAGATTCCAATCCGAGGTCAACAGGTTGCTCACAAGATGGTATTCAACAATTCATTCTCCTGCTCTCGGGAGCCTACGACCCCATCCAACCATGCGGCTCGCAAATGAGACAAAATTTCTCCAAATCGTGGGCCCGGTTGGAGTCCCCGGGCTTTCAAATCATCCCCGGTGGTATGTGGTTTGACATAGCGCCAGATGGAGAGGTATTCCAAAAGCGCATTTTCCCGGGTGACGAGGTAAACCGTATAAACTGAATCCGGGGGAAATTTTTCGAGCGCAAATGTCCACACGCTTGGTTTTGAATTCATAAGGTCCGGCAGCTTTTTCTTCAACTGTGACACGGCCCTGATTGAATGAGTTAATTCAGAGGTGAAATCCAAACGCTTTGCAATGGATAATATTTCATCTTCTGGCAGGTCCTTTAGCCAAAGCATATAACCCATTGTGATCCTGCTCCTGGGAAAATCCAAATTTTGATCCATGTCAAGAAAATTTGCATAAGTTAAATTGAATCTGGGTAAAGCGGGATGAATTACATTCAACACTTTCAGATTGTCTACGCGAATAATTATTTTACCGGCATTTCCCTCTTCAAAGATCAAGTCAATTTCATGACGAAGACGCTCGCCGCTAAGGCTTGAAAGACAGGCGAACGATTCGGGATTGATGAGCTTCCTCGTTTCGGGCTCGAGGGTAAATGAATATCGTCCTTCATACCGGATGGCGCGCAAGATGCGCGTGGGATCCTCTACAAATGAACGTGAATGCAGAGCGCGGACAATTCCCTGATCAAGATCGGCCTGACCGTTTAACGGGTCGAGTAATTCCCCGAAGTGATCGCCGTCCATGCGGATTGCCATCGCGTTGATGCTGAAGTCGCGGCGGCGCAGATCATCTTCGATGGTGGCTGGGGTTACGGTTGGCAATGCGCCTGGGTGGTCGTAGGATTCTTTGCGGGCGGTGGTGAGATCGATAGCGTCGGGTGTCAGGCTCGCCCTGAGCGAAGTCGAAGGGTGCCAAATTGCCGTGCGGAATTTTGTATGAGCGGTTAATTTGCCGCCATGCTTTTGGATAAGGGCATTGCCTAATTTAATCGCGTCGCCCTCTACGACGATATCGAGGTCGTTGACAGGCTTGTTCAGCAATAAATCGCGCACGAATCCACCGACGAGGTAGCAGGGCATGTTCAAAGATGCGGCTTGGGCGGCAATGCTCGAGAGGAGATCCTGCATTTCAGCCGGAAGCAGGTTTGGGTCATGCATGAGGCGCAGCAGGTCATCCTTTTGCATAAATTCAATTTTACCCTTATAATCGGCGCAATGTTAATGAACCCGAACCCGTCGCCTCGAATGTTTAAATCTACCCAGTCTGGCTAGGTTCGCTTTTATGCGTCAAAACGGCTCCCAGACTTGGTGAGCCGTTTTTATTTATAACCGAGATCAACAGAAGATATAACGATTAAAGAACGTTCAACGTGTAACGTTCAACGTTTCAAAGAGGATATATGAACATAACAGTATTTGGCGGCGCACACCCCCAGGAAGGAACAGCGGCTTATGAAGAAGCCCGCGGACTTGGCATGTTACTTGCCGAGCGTGGACATGCCGTCTTAACCGGAGGTTACATGGGTACGATGGAGGCTGTCTCACGTGGGGTGCATGAAGCGGGCGGGCATGTAATTGGCGTGACTTGTGAAGATATTGAAACATGGCGCGCGACAAAAGCAAATCCATGGGTGAAAGAGGAAAGACGAAAGAAATCCCTTATTGAGAGAATACAAGCACTGATCGAAGGCTGTGACGCGGCAATGGCCCTTTCCGGCGGCGCTGGCACTTTGACGGAAATCTCCCTGATGTGGAATTTGATGATCGTGGAGTCTTTGCCCCCGAGGCCGTTAATACTGATCGGACGCGGTTGGCGATCCACATTCGATCAGTTCTTCAAGGAGTTTGAAAGTTATATGCCCGTACATCAACGTAAATTGTTATACTTTGCGGAAGATGTAAAAACTGCTGTGAAGATAATAGAGAATAGTGAATAGTGAATAGTGAGCAATCTTTCTGGCAAAGACACTTCCACTCAACAACCAATCATCTAATCCCTAATCATCTAATCATCTAATCTCTAATTTCTAATTTCTAATCTCTGGAGTAAAAATGGCTGAAGATAAATTAACAACCCGTGCGGAAGATTTTTCAGAATGGTACAACCAACTCGTATTGAAGGCAGAGCTTGCAGATTACGCCCCTGTACGCGGCTGCATGGTTGTCAAACCTTATGGCTGGGCGTTATGGGAAAACATCACCGCTGCGCTCGATAGGGAATTCAAAGCGACAGGCCATGTTAACGCGGCATTTCCCATCCTTATCCCCATGTCGTTCTTTGAAAAAGAAAAGGAACACGTAGAAGGCTTTGCGCCTGAACTCGCTGTGGTCACACATGGCGGCGGCGAAAAATTGGAAGAGCCTCTGGCGGTGCGCCCAACCTCTGAAACCATCATTGGCCACATGTATGCCAAATGGATTAAATCGTGGCGCGACCTGCCCATCCTGATTAATCAGTGGGGTTCGGTGCTTCGTTGGGAAATGCGTACAAAGCTATTTTTACGCACTGCCGAGTTTTACTGGCAGGAAGGCCACACTGCGCATGCCTCCAAAGACGAAGCCATGGAGGAGATGTATCGCATCCTCGATATCTATGAGGATTTTGCAATCAATGAAGCGGCTCTGCCCGTTATCAAAGGCACGAAGAGTGAAACCGAAAGATTTGCCGGCGCTCAGGTCACCACCTCCATCGAGGGCATGATGCAAGACAAACGCGCCTTGCAATCCGCCACTTCGCATTATTTCGGTCAGAACTTTGCCAAGGCGTTTGAAATTCAATATGTGGATCAAAATAACACATTGCAGTTTTGCGAAACAACCTCGTGGGGTCTCTCCACTCGCATGATCGGCGCGATCATCATGACGCATGGGGATGACCAGGGTCTTGTGTTGCCTCCGCGCCTCGCGCCCATTCAAGCGGTCATCGTGCCCATCTTCAAAAATGATGAAGAGAAAAGCAAAGTGATGGAAGTTGCGAATCGCATCTTTGCTGAACTCAAAACCGCGGGCATTCGCATCAAAATGGATGACCGCGATAACGTCAGTTCTGGATTCAAATTCAACGATTGGGAGATGCGCGGTGTCCCTGTTCGCATCGAAATAGGTCCCAAGGATGTGGAAAAGGGATCCGTAGCGCTTGCCCGACGTGACCAGCCTGGCAGGGAAGGTAAATCCTTCGTCCCACAAGCGGGTCTGGACTCAACTGTGAGCGGGTTGCTCGTCGAGATACAGGATTCACTCCTCAAGCGCGCCACCGAGTTTCGCGATGCGAATATTCATGATCCCAAGGATTATAGCGAGTTGAAAAAAGTCGTCGCTGATGGATGGGCATTCTCCTATTGGTGCGAGTCAAAAGAATGTGAAACCAAAGTTAAGGAAGAAGCCAAAGCCACTACCCGCAATATTCCATTCGAACAACCCGCAGAGGCAGGCACATGTATTGTCTGCGGCAAGCCATCCAAACGAAAAGTATATTTTGCAAGAGCATATTAAAACTAGTAATCAGTGATCAGTTTATTAGTGATTGATAACTGTTCACTGATTACTGATTACTGATCACTGAAACCATGCCCGCCATAGACCTCGCCCGCCTGCGTAAACAAGCCAACCGCCTGGCAGATTTTTTCTTTCTGCCTGATGAGTTCATGAAGCATTTACGCGAGGTGCTGGAGTTCTATGTCAACCACACTTTGCGGACGAAACAAAATATTGCCCCTGGTTCCAACTCAAAGACGTACCGTACTCCAGCCGCAGTAGTCACACAAATTGAGAACGAACTTTCCGCTATCGCAGAAGCCAATCCAGATTATGCCCTGGCGCTTGCAGATATTCTTTGGGATGAAGGCGCGCTCGAAACACGCCTGTTGGCGGCATTTTTACTGGGACGAATCCCCCCGCAGGAAGAGCGCCTGCTCCCGCGGCTGACCGCCTGGACTCAGCAAGTCCGTGATACAGATGTGCGCTCGGCGTTGTTATCTACCAGCCTTGCCCGTATGAGGAAGGAAACACCAAATCAATTCCTTGCCCTGGTGCGTGAATATCTGCATCCCGAACGCTCACAGACGTGGTCGAACGGTATTCAAGCCCTCCTGCCAATGATCGCGGATACAGCATACGCCAACCTGCCTCCCATTTTTGATATTGTCGAACCTGTAATTGAAGAGGCGCCCTCGACTTTGCAGAACGTTTTGACAGAGTTGATCGTGGCGTTGTATCGCGCTTCTGCGTATGAAACCACCTTCATGCTCAAGCAGGTATTGACGCATTCACAGAACCCAATGACTGCTGTGACGTTACGGCGCATTGCAACCTCCTTCCCGCTTCCATTGCAGAAGGAGTTACACAACCTGTTAATACCGCAACCCCTGACCGCCCAAAAAGATCTCGACGAAGCGCCAGGGGAATTCGTGGGAAATATGTCCGTTTCAAAATCAGTTGAAGTAAAAATGAAAACAACTCGTAAAATGAAAACCACGCGTTCACCGAAAGCCGCAGCCATTAAAACGGTCAGACGGAAAAGCAAGAAAGGTGGGCGGGATGTCTAACTCAAAACTGATCTACCTTCATGGGTTGGAAAGCACAAGCCAGAGCGGAAAAGCGCGCCAATTCGCGCAATTATTCCCCGGCATGATTACGCCCGATTTCACAGGCTCATTTGAAGAACGCATGCAACAGTTATATCCGATCCTGGGCAATCAAAAAGAGTGGACGATCATTGGCTCATCCTACGGCGGATTGATGAGCGCGGTTTTCACCTGCAGGCATCCTGAACAAGTGCGGAAACTCGTCCTGCTTGCGCCTGCCTTGATGCTGACTGAATTCACGTCGGAGCATTTTGCGCCTGTTGACGTGCCAACCGTACTTGTGCATGGATTGCAGGATGATATTGTCCCGCCCCATGAAGTGCAGGAAATCGCGCGGGACGTGTTTACGAATTTGGAATACATTGCTGTTGAAGATGGGCATCGCTTGCATAAAGCATTTGATGAATTGGATTGGAAAGAAATTTTGGCGTAACTCTGGAGTCCGTCAGCTTGCAGGAGCAAGCTCCTGCACTCAGAAAAAAGAATCATGAATAAACAAATCTACTGGCATACAACCGTAAAAATGCCCGATGATTCAAGCCTGACACCCATCCCCGCCAAAGTGGATGTGGCAATTATCGGCGGCGGATATACGGGGTTGAGCGCGGCGCGGGCACTGGCAAAGCATGGGGCGAAAGTTGTTGTGCTCGAAGCGCAAACAATTGGCTGGGGCGCAAGTTCCCGCAACGGCGGCATGGCATTGACAGGCCTCAAAGTGGGGATGGCGACTGTCATCAAAAAATACGGGCGTGAACTGGCAAAAACATTATTTCAATATTCACTTGATGCGGTAGGTACCGTCGAACAAATCATCAAGGAAGAAAATATCAATTGTGGATTCGCAAGACACGGTCACCTGCTGACTGCCAACAAACCAAAACATTATGAAGCCTTAAAAGATGAAGTGGAATTTATGGCAAGAGAATTCAATCACAAGGTCAGGCTTGTGCCGCCTGATGAATTGAAAAGCGAGATCGGCTCAAATATCTATCACGGCGGGTTGTTGGACGAGGTCAGCGGCGGATTGAACCCTGCTCAATTTGTGGCGGGACTCGCGGGCGCGGCGGAAAAGGCGGGGGCAATGCTCTGCGCGCGAGCGCGAGTGAACAGGCTAAGGCGGGGGGAGAATCGTTTTGTCATCGAGACAGAGAGAGGTTCGTTAACGGCAGAAACCGTTTTTGTAGCGACATCCGGGTATACAGGAAATGTCACAAAGAAATTGCAGAGGAAAATCATTCCGATCGGGTCGTTCATTATTGCAACGGAAAGGTTATCGGACGAACTTGCGCGCGAACTCAGCCCGAAGAATCGAATGATCTTTGATTACAAACATTATTTGAATTATTTCAGGCTGTGGGATAACCGCATGATCTTCGGCGGGCGCGCGGCGTTTTTTCCTGAAACCGCAAATACAATAAAACGAAGCGCGGATATTTTACGACGTGAAATGGTTCAGGTGTACCCGCAATTGAATAATACAAAAGTGGAATATGTTTGGGGCGGCACGCTTGATTTTGCATTTGATATGATGACGCATGTCGGCGAGTTGGACGGCGTGCATTATGCGCTTGGCTATGCAGGGCATGGTGTGGCAATGGGCGCTCATTTGGGCAAGACTGTTGCAGAAGTCATGTTGAACGGAAATATAAAAGGGCATCCGTTTGCGCGTTTTGATTTTCCAAATGCGCCACTGGGACTGTATGATGGCCGTCCGTGGTTTTTGCCACTTGCGGGGATGTGGCATAAGATTTTGGATTGGGTGCAATAGCAGAAGACCTCCGAGATTTTATGCGAAGCGTCTCGGAGGTCTTGTTATAGGAAAATTTTGATTACGAATGTTCCGCTTCAAATGCGGAGAAGTCAGCGGGCTTGAGGATTGCAATTCCCTGATGCACTTTCAATTCAAGTAAATCTTTGTCGCCAGTGATTATGCAAGCCGCCCTTCCCGCAAGCGCAGCAGCGATGACCATATCATCGTCCACATCCCTGCAAACAGGTTGTGAAAGAGGGATTGGCTTGGATAAGAAAACGCGGGAACGCAATAACTGAATTACGCTATCGGCGTCTTCGGCGCTGTACCTAAATTTCTTCACAAGATTTTTGTGAAACTCATCAAGTATAAACTCCGAAACAACGACGTCGTGACGGCGCAAACAATGTTCTAAAAGCTCGCTGCATACGCCTTTCGTAATGAACGCCGCGATCAAAACGTTCGTATCCAACAATACTTTCATGAAACTTGATCGAACACTTCTTCTTCGCTAAAAATACCGCGTAGTTGCGCTTTGGCCGTCAATCGCTCCTGCAATAAGCGCAATTCCCGAAAGAAAAGATATTCCGCGATTGCCTGGCTGATTAAGTCGTTTGCCGATTTTCCTTCTTGAGTAAGAACAACGTCCAGCGCGGAGCGAATATTTTGAGGAAGCGTGATTGTGATTTTTTCCTGCATAGGACTCTCCTTCTTCAACGCGGAGTATAACATACGTAATTTATTGGAAGACATCCGACCTTTCATCCGTTACGCGAAGCGGTCCGTTGAGAGCATCCGCGCGAAGAGTCCGTTGACAACCCACCCCCTCAAGCGGACCGGCCCCTCAGCCCGAAGTGGCTTCCACTCCAGTGCTTACCTTCAAATGCCTTGGGTAGCTTGACCCTTCAACCTTACTCAGGTTTCAACTCAAATGAAACACACCCATTTCGTTTATAATAGCCGCTAATATTCTAACCAGATCCAGGAGATACTCATGGCAAAGACCAGCAAGCCAAAAGAATTGGAAGGTGAAGTTTATTATCCATCGGAGCAGGTTGTGGCGCAGGCGCGTTTGAAGGATTGGGATGCGCTGGCTGAAAAAGCGGGCAAGGACCTGCAAGGTTTTTGGGCCGAGGAGGCCTCGGAACTGGAATGGTTCAAGAAGTGGGACAAGGTTTTGGATGATTCCAATAAACCTTTCTATAAATGGTTCGTGGGGGCGAAGACGAACATCGTTCACAATGCAATTGACAGGCATCTCAAAACACATCGCAAGAATCAACTAGCGCTGATTTGGGAATCGGAAGACGGCAAATCGGAACGCACCTTTTCCTATTTCGCAATGAACCGCGAAGTTTCGCGCATGGCGAATATCATCAAGTCCATGGGCGTACAAAAGGGCGAGCGCGTCACCATTTACATGGGACGTGTGCCTGAGATCGTCTTTGCCATGCTGGCTTGCGCAAAGATCGGCGCGATTCACTCTGTAGTATTTGGCGGTTTTTCAGTTGACTCGTTGCAGGGGCGCATTGAAGACAGCAACTCAAAACTTGTTATTACCTGTGACGGTTCATACCAGAACGGCAAAGTTGTTGAATTGAAAGCCATCGTGGACGAATCGCTCAAGCGCTGTCCATCTGTTGAGAATGTGATCGTCGTCAAACGCGTGGGCAATCCCGTCGTCATGGAATCTGGGCGCGATCATTGGTATCAGGATCTGTGCGTGCTTCCCATTGCAAACGGCAAATGCGCCACTGAAGTGATGGATGCCGAAGATCCGCTTTTCATTCTTTATACTTCCGGCTCCACTGGCAAGCCGAAAGCCATTCTCCACACGCACGGCGGATACATGGTCGGCACTTACTCCACGCTCAAGTATGTGTTCGATGTTCAGGATGAAGACCGCTGGTGGTGCACCGCCGACCCGGGCTGGATCACGGGACATTCCTATATTGTCTACGGACCCATGATCAACGGCGTGGCATCTTTTATGTTCGAAGGCGGTCCGTCATATCCATATCCGAATCGCTGGTGGCAATGTATTGAAAGATATGGGATTACGATTTTCTATACCGCGCCCACTGCCATTCGTGGACTCATGCGCTTCGGCGAATCCTGGCCGAACAAACACGATCTTTCTTCCCTGCGCCTGCTCGGCACTGTCGGGGAGCCGATCAACCCCGAGGCCTGGCGCTGGTATCACCGTGTCATTGGCAAAGAGACGAGGCCGATCATGGATACGTGGTGGCAGACCGAGACTGGCACTTTTATGATCACGCCAACTCCTGTGGTGCCGCTCAAACCCGGATCGGCCACACGTCCCTTCTTTGGGCAGGAAGCGGAAATTGTGGATGAGCAAGGCAACCCTGTCCCGGACGATACGGAAGGTTATCTCACGCTCAAGCATCCGTGGCCCGCAATGTTGCGGACGATCTATAATGATGATGAACGCTATGTTAGTCAATACTGGAGCAAATTTCCAGGGCGCTATACCACAGGCGATTCTGCTAAACGCGACAAGGACGGTTATTTCTGGATCATCGGCCGCGTGGACGATGTGATCAAAGTCTCTGGTCACCGCCTCGGCACTGCGGAAGTGGAGTCGGCATTGGTGAGTCACCCGGCCGTTGCAGAAGCTGCCGCGATCGGTTTGCCGCATGACGTGAAGGGACAAGCCATTCACACATTCGTATTATTGCGCTCTGGGTTTACTCCCTCGCCTGAGTTGGCCGAAGAATTGCGTCAGCATGTTTCCACGCACATGGGTCCGATTGCAAGACCTGAGGATGTAAAGTTTGTGGATAAACTTCCCAAGACTCGTTCGGGCAAGATCATGCGCCGCGTGCTAAAGGCTAGAGCGCAGGGATTGCCTGAAGGTGATATTTCGACTTTAGAGGAATAGAGATTAGAGAATAGCGACTGGCAGGATAGAACTCCGGGATAATGAATTGTCCCGGAGTTCTTTGTTGTTGAACGTTATTTCAATTTGATGACTACCTGCGTCAGTTTGCGTGCCTCCACATTGACCATGCGTTCGTGCAGCCCGGTCGAATCGGTGAATGCAATTCGATAACGCCCGGGCGGCAGATTGCTCAGGACAGAATCCTCTTTGTTTTGTTCAAAACCTTTAGGATAAGTGGAAGCATAGTAAGTTTCTTGCAGGGTATCCGTCCCGGCAAAATAACGCCAAATTACAAGTTTCCGCTGAATTTTGTGATTGGTTTTTGAGTCCAGCGTGATGGACAAAGCTCCCACACCCTCTGGTAAAGCCAGCCATAGTTCGGGGTTTTGCGTGGAAAAGTAATCGGTAACGTCGCCGCCTGTACGAACTTCAAAGTGCAAATGACTGCCAACCGCAATACCCGTATGACCGACAGCGGCTATGACATCCCCGCCGCTCACCCGCTCTCCTGCCCTAACGTGGACTTTCGATAAATGTCCATAAAGCGTATATAAACCCTCTTCATGTTCGATCACAACCAAATTCCCGTAATAATCGGCCCACTGGGCGAATCGGGTTTTATCGTCAGTGCCGGCAAATATCACCAGTCCGGGTGCAGGAGCAAACACCGGAGCGCCTTCCCTGCTTTGCAGATCGACACCATTGTGAGGTTCACGCTTTCCTTCATCGGTCGAGCCATAGGAATAATTACCCGCAATCGCAAGGACAGGATCAGGTCCAAGCGGATTCTGGAAAATAAAATTCCCTTCCACGATACAGAATTCCTCAGCGGCCGGGTCACAGGGGATCAAGGTCGCCGTCGGCAAGGGCAGGATGGATGTCGCTGTCGGTTCGGCTGCGACAACAAATTGAGTCGCTGCAGCCTCAGGCAACGCGACAACCCTCGCAGCAGGCGCGCAGGCTGTGAGAAGAAGTAATAGGAAAAAATTCAATCTACGATTCATTGACATTGTTTTTCTGGAGTCCGCCAGCTTGCTGGCGAGGTCTGGGAAGCAGGCTTCCCGACTCCAGAGTTATAATAATGCGATGGACGACATTTATAAAACATATCCGCACAACCCGCCGCATTATTTTGTGCCGAATGCGATGTACATTGTGACCGGGTCGCTCTTATACAATAAGCGATTGTTGATTGATGAGAAACGCAAATCTCTTGTTTGTGATATTTTACTTGAGCGTGCCAGGCATTGGGGCTGGGCATTGGAAGCATGGTCAGTTCTTGAAAACCATTACCATTTTATCGGA
The DNA here is from genome assembly GCA_016866215.1 of Chloroflexota bacterium. GTDB lineage: Bacteria > Chloroflexota > Anaerolineae > Anaerolineales > Villigracilaceae > Villigracilis. Next base: position 15,632 of record VGNE01000048.1, read on the forward strand.
CAGGCTCCTGAAAACGCGCTCACGTTGGAAACATTAATTCTGCAATTCCATTCCAAATCTGCAGTTGAGTTGAACCGGTTGGACAAAACATTGGGGCGGAAAGTTTGGCACAACTACTGGGATACTTGCATTACACATGAAACTTCCTATCACGCGAGATTGCATTACGTTCATCTTAACCCTGTAAAACATGGGCTGGCTGAGAATGCGGAAGAGTATCCGTTTTGCAGTTACAGTTGGTTTTTGGAAAAGGCGGATGTGTCTTTTCAGAATACGGTAATGAACCAGCCGATCGATCGTGTGGATATATATGATGATTTTGATTGACTCTGGAGTCGTTCAGCTTGCTGAACGGGGTTAGAGAATGTCCAACAGCAAGCTGTTGGACTCCAGAGTCAGACCCCTCCGCGCTTTTTCATAACAGCCCGGATCTCTTTTTCTAGTTTATCGGCTTTCTTTTCGAGGACAGAGAGTTCTTTCAACATCTTCGCCCCTGCTGACTTATCTTCCAACGAATTGATATTGATTCTCACGTTGTAGCCTGCAGCGGTGAGAGCGGCGCGGGACATGGCAAAGCCGGACAGAGAGTCGCTGATGGCGTTGAGATTGGCATCTTTTGCACACTTCAAGGCGAGTTCCATCACTTTGACGGCGTGACTGGCAACATGCAACGGGACATGCGCGGCGTTGAGTGTAGCCTGGATAATTGCCGCATTGCGCGCATATTTTTGCTCGTCGGTATCTTTTGGAAGTTTGAATGTCGCCATGAGAACTTCAAAAGATGCAGCATCGTCGTCCACCGCTTGGGTGAGTTCTTTGCGTAAACTTTCAGCCATCACTCTAATGGCTTGCATCTCAGCTTCGACTTCAGCATATTTCTTCTTACCGATGGTTAGTCCTGCGACCATTGAAACAAGTCCTGCGCCCATTGCGCCTGCATAAGCTCCCGCAGAACCGCCGCCGGGAGTCGGCGTCGGAGCGGCTAATTCGTCTATGAAAGAAGCAGGCTGGGGCGAAGAAAGACCGCGGACGATAGACGATTGACCGTCGTCCGTTGTCCGTCGTCCTCCGTCTGATGAATAGAGTCTACTTTCCAGAATTTGTCCCTTGTCAAATTGATCCAATTGGGTGTACCAGACCGCCGCATCCACCAAAGCTTCCTGGGGAATCAATCCGACGAGTTCGCTGTGATGAATGCTGACGCCGTAGCGCTGGGCTTCGCGCCTGATGGTTTCGACCACGCGCGCAAGCGGCGTCTCGTGGAAGTCCGTGAGATTCATCGAGACCTGAGCGCGGCCATCCACAAGCAAGCCAAGTCCCTTCACATAACGAAGCCCGCCCGATGAATGACGAATGGCTTTGGCGATCTTCTTTGCGATGCTGACATCGTCGGTGGTGAGATAAACATTGAAGGCAATCAGCGGCTCCCGCGCGCCGATTACGGTCGCGCCCGCTGTGCCAAGTTTGCTGGGACCAAAATCGGGCGTGCGATTCGGATCGGATTCCCCTTCGGCTCCGCTCAGGGCGAGTTTGAGTCCCTCGAATTGACCCTTGCGGATATTTTCAAGATTAGCGCGTTCGGGATGAGTTGCCGCCGCTTCATACAAGTAGACGGGCAGGCTGAGTTCGCTTCCAACGCGTTGACCTAACCTTTTGGCAAGTGCAATACACTCGTCCATTGTTACATTGGATAAGGGAACAAATGGCACAACATCCGTCGCGCCGATGCGTGGATGCGCGCCCGTGTGCTGGTTGAGGTCAATCAGTTCGGCGGCAGTCTTTATAGCGCGGAAAGCGGCTTCTTCCACGGCTTCGGGTGTGCCCACGAAGGTCAGCACCGTGCGGTTGTGGTCGAGGTCGGAGGAACGGTCAAGCAGACGCGCGCCTTCGACAGAAGTGATGGCGGCGGCGATCTGGTCTACCACTTCGGGTCGCCGCGCTTCGGAGAAGTTGGGGATACATTCGATGAGGGGAGTGGTCATGGGAGGCTCGTGGTTGGGTAGTTTGGGTTTGTTCCTAACTTTGGTATTATGCCACAGACAAAGACAAACTACAAAACATATCGACTCTCTCTGTATTTAAATTTTAGAACCAAGGAAGTGCAGTTATAATACCTGACATCCTGTTGAACAAGGTATATTGAAATAATCAAAAGAGGAAGCTATGTCAAGAATCCAAGTAAATCACATCAAGCAAGCCTTAGATAATTTATTTGCAGACAAGATTGATGTTTCCGATGTAAAAAGCAGCGACTCTGAAGAAATTACGGTAGTGGTCTATTGGTAAGTGATGCCGATGCGCGACCTTCGTTCTTGGAACACGAATGGCGCGAATTGGCGAATTTTACGAATGAAAAGAGAAGAAATTCACGGCATTCGCTCATTCGTGAAATTCGCGTTGAGGATCGTCACTTACTTTGTGCCACCACCGAAAACTGCAAAGAAAGAATTGAAACTGGGGGAATAGCCATGTACCAAATTGACCTGCGCCGTCAGGCATACAAAGACTTGGAATCCATCCCTGCTGACTACGCCCGCCTGATTTCCAATCACATTGATTCACTTGAAGGAAACCCGCGTCCGCACGACTCGAAAAAGCTCAAAGGTATCGATGGTCGAGTAGGCGCGGGATTCAATACGTCCTTGCAGGATTACTCCGCTTCCGCCGCCGTATCGAGACCAGGATTACACCATGAAAACCTTCCCTTCGACACGGTGAGCCGCGGAGCGAGTCGAACCGTCAGGGCAAGCCTCAGCTCCACCTACCGTGACTTGATCGAACACTGCAAAGCCGCGCATCAACCGCTCGGAAAGCCCTTGCTCAGCACATAAAAGTCCTGCGGACTCACCCAGCCCGAAGGGCTTCCACGTACTGAGGCAGGACTTTAGTCCGCCGAACCCCCAACCAACGAGGACCAACACTATGAAAGTCCTCCTCAGCTCCACCTACCTTGACTTGATCGAACATCGCAAAGCGGTTGTTGTATAATACAGACAAGGAAACAAAACAATGGCAATTCCTTTTGAATGGGACGAAGAAAAAGCCGAAATCAATCTCAAAAAACACAAGATCGGTTTTGAGGAAGCCAAGTCTGTTTTCGGTGACCCATTCTCCATTACCGTTGATGATCCAGATCATTCCATGGAAGAACAACGTTTTATTGATATTGGCAAGTCTGCCAACGGAAAACTTTTAGTTGTCGTTTATACAGAGCGTAGAAACAAAATCCGAATCATCAGTTGCAGAAAAGCAACGCCACCCGAACGCAGGATATATGAAGAACAATTCCAATAAACCCAAAAAGAAAGTTGAAGAAATGCGCGCTGAGTATGATTTCAGCGGAGGCGTGCGCGGAAAGCATGCGGCGGCATATCAGCAGGGACATACCGTCATCATCCATAAAAAAGATGGCACAACCGTTGTCCAAAATTTCAAGTTGGAAGAAGGTGCGGTAATGCTTGCGCCAGATGTGCGTGAGTATTTTCCAGACGCCGAGTCCGTAAACAATGCCTTGCGGACATTGATCTCCATCGCGCCAAAGTCACGCAAGAAGATCAGCAAAGCGCGAACGGGACATAAGCGTGTTGCTCAATCTTTATCTGCATCCGACTAATAACCACAAGATTGAAAAGCCGCGTCAGGTTCGACGCGGCTTTATTTTGAAGCAGACACCAACCACCGAGAATCAACACCATGAAAGTCTTCCCTTCGACAGGCTCAGGGCAAGCCTCAGCTCCACCTACCTTGGCTTGATCGAGCATTGCAAAGCCACATACGAAGCGTCAAAGATTAACACAGCCAAATCTTGTATACTTTGAACTATCCTAATCTGTAAAATGGGAGTTTGTTATGGTTATGTTGCGCGATTTCTTGTACTTGAATACAAACATGCTTTCAAATTATCTTGCTACAATTGATGGGTATTTAGAACAGGAATTTGATGTTTCAGAAACAGAAAAAGCGAAAAAAGCGGCAAGGTTGGGATTTATGCCATCGAGGGAAATTTGTCCTCTGAAACTGCAAAAGAGACAAAAGCAAAAAGAACACTTACTCCCCCCGCACAATTTCAAAAACTTTATGAAGTACTGGATTCTCAAGAAGAGATAAAGCATTTAGGTTTATTTGACGAACAGTTTTGGAATGAAATTAAGAAGGGTGACATATTAGAAGTAGAAGCCAATATGCGAACATCATCTCTGTTTTTACAGATTGAACAAATACAAGGATTTTCTTCTCTCGCGAGTTTGGTACAGAAGTTCGGCACAGTAATGTCAGATAGCGACTTAAATTTGCTTTCTGGAATTGGTGATTTAGGAAGAATAATTCAATCTAAAGCTATACCTTTGATTTTCCAAGTAGAATCGATATCTAAGTACCATTTCCCGGTTGAACTGAATAGGGATTTTATAGCAGGAAATGCATCCGATTTTCAAGGTGAAGCATATGTATTTGGCAAGGTTCAGAAGATTTTGAAAAAGGGAGAAAAAATTGATGTTTTTAGTCTCATCCCTGATTTAGAGTCTTTACAACTGAATAGGCAACAACGTCTCGCACTGAAAAGCAATAAAAATAAATCAAAAATGAAAATGAGTGAATCAGTTAGTGGGCCTGCCATCGTGATTAATCCTCTAGCTGTGTATCGCTAGTCCTGAATCTCAATGCCCGTCTCTACCCACCCGAACTCTTCCGCATCAAAGTGACTGAAACGATTCGCCTCAAATAATATCAGACTCTAAAGGTCTGACAGACCTTTAGAGTCTCCAAAATAAAATAAGGAAAATAAATGCCTACCTACCCTCCCGAACCATTCCGCATCAAAGGAACGCATTAAAGAACGGACGCGAAATAACGTCCGTTCTTGTTTTAGTTGAATTTCATGACATTTATTACAGAACGAAAAAGTGAATTGGATGTAGAATTGTCTCGTCATTGGAGACCGAATGGCTGTACAGGGGAATACGCCAGGCTCGCTACCCAAAATTTGACGCACACTCAAATTAAAGGAGACCAAATGACCGCCCCCTACCCACCCGAACCCTTCCGTATCAAAGTAACCGAATCAATTCGCCTCATCGCTCCTGCAGAGCGCGAAGCCGCACTCAAAGAAGCAGGCTATAACGTCTTCGCCCTGAAAGCCGAAGACATCTTCATTGACCTGCTGACCGACTCTGGCACAGGCGCGATGAGTTCAGAGCAATGGGCCGCCATCATGCGCGGCGACGAATCCTACGCGGGCGCGCGCTCGTACCTGCGGCTCAAGTCCGCGGTGGAGGATATTTTTGGCTTCAAGTATTTCGTCCCGGCGCATCAGGGACGCGCCGCCGAGAACATCCTAGCCGCGTGCCTCGTCAAGCCTGGCAACTTCATCCCCTCGAACATGCACTTCGACACCACCGACGCCAACATCCGCGCGCGCGGCGGTCGTCCCGCCAACCTCGTCATTGACGAAGCCTTCGACCCCGCGGATCCGCATCCCTTCAAAGGCAACATGGATATCGCCAAACTCAAAGCCTTCATTGAAAAAGTCGGGGTGGCGAACATTCCCTTCGGGATGATGACAGTTACAAACAACGCGGGAGGCGGTCAGCCCGTTTCGATGGAAAATCTAAAAGCAGTTGCGGATGTCTACGCTGCAAACAGAATCCCGTTCTTCATCGATGCTGCGCGCTACGCCGAAAACTGCTTCTTCATCAAGGAGCGGGAACCTGGCTTTGAGCACAAATCCGTCAAAGAGATCGCGCGCGAAATGTTCAGTCTCGCCGACGGCATGACCATGTCTGCCAAGAAGGACGCGATCGTCAACATCGGCGGCTTGCTATGTTTGAACGATGAAGTGCTCTTCGAGCAAGTGAAAAATGAATTGATCCTGCGCGAAGGTTTCCCCACCTACGGCGGACTCGCGGGCCGCGACCTCGACGCGATGGCAGTCGGTTTATATGAAGGCCTGGATGAAGCTTATCTTGCATATCGTTTGGGACAGACCGCCTACCTCGCCGCGCGTATCAACGAAGCAGGCATCCCCACCATCCAACCCGCAGGCGGACACGCTGTTTACCTCGACGCCGCCGCCGTCCTGCCGCACATTCCGCAGAGCGAATTTCCCGGTCAGGCGCTGGCAGTGGAACTCTATCGCGAGGGAGCGATTCGCGGCTGTGAAATCGGCTCGGTCATGTTCGCCTATCCCGATCCCGATTCAGGAAAAATGATCTATCCCAAACTCGAACTGTTGCGTCTCGCCATTCCTCGCAGAACGTATACGCAAAGTCACATGGATTACGTTGCTGATTCGCTGATCAAGATCAAAGCGCGTGCAGATAAAATTCGGGGGTATAAATTCACATACGCACCTGAACTCTTGAGACATTTCACTGCAAGATTTGAACCGTTATAAGTTGAAAAGTGACAGTCACTTTCGAAGTGACTGTCACTTCATTTTCCTCTCCGATTTTCGTATCACCGACTTCAGCCCCGACCATACTTCGCTCACCGCGCAGACCTTGATATCCACAAAGCCAAGCGGCAAAGCGATTTCACGAATTATATCTTCGGTAATATCAGTGGGAACTTTGGAAGTTTTCTTGGGCCATGATATCCATATAAAGCCGTCCTGCTTCAATTCGTTTCGCAACCTTGAAAGAATCGCATCCAGAAACGCGCTCTCGGTGGTGAATACATGCGCGGCTTCGATGGGTTTCCGTGCTTTCGTAACCAACGATGCACCTTCGGGCAAATCTCCCAACCACGACTTGTATTCCTGCGGCGCGTTGACCGTCAATAACTTCACAGGGGATTTGATCCCAAGCTTCTTCGCAAGCGGAGTGCCCGAATAACCAATATCGACCATACAGGGAATTATACGGCAAACTTGACACCTATCACTTGACACATGATACTTACTCAAATGACTCGCTGGCTTGACCCTCATCCCGTAAACGTCCCCGCTTCTTTCTCAGTCCTCGGCTTGCATCCGTTGGCCGCGCAGACTCTCATCCGACGCGGAATCAGTTCCCCCGTAGAGGCCGAAGCGTTTTTGCATCCAGATGCGCTTCCCTCTACGCCGTATCCAAGTATTGAACCTGCGGTAGAACGTATCTTATTGGCTATCCACAACAAAGAGATGATCTGCGTTTGGGGTGACTTCGACGTGGATGGTCAAACATCCACTGCTCTGCTGGTACAAACCCTTCAATCTCTCAACGCGAATGTCCTCTATTACATCCCGATCCGCGGCAAGGAAAGTCACGGCGTTCATATTGAAACACTCAAGCCGATCATTGATAACGGCGCGAAGTTGATCGTCACATGTGACACAGGCATCACTGCCCACAATGCGATTGATTACGCCGACTCGCGCGGTGTGGGGGTAATCATCACAGATCATCATGACTTGGGGGAAACACTCCCAAATGCAGTTGCGATCATCAATCCAAAATTATTGCCAAAAGATCATTTGCTTGCAAATTTGGCAGGAGTTGGGGTTGCGTACAAGTTGGCAGAAGCTCTTTTAGACCACAGACCACAGACGATTGACCATGAATCGTCCATTGTCAATCGTCCATCGTCAGAAGATTTGCTGGATTTGGTTGCGTTGGGATTAATTGCTGATGTGGCATTATTAAAGGGCGAAACACGTTCTCTCGCACAAAAAGGAATTCAGGCATTACGCGAGACCAAACGCATGGGCTTAAAAGTTATTGCCGAATTATCAGGCATCAATCTTGAAACACTGACCGAAGAAACCATCGGCTTTACGTTTGCGCCGCGATTAAATGCGCTTGGCCGCTTGGGCGATGCAAATCCTGCCGTTGAATTATTGCTCACACAAGACCCTGCGCGAGCGCGTGTGCTTGCCGCGCAAATTGAAGAACTGAACGTGCAACGCAGATTATTGACGAGTCAAGTGTACGAAGCGGCAGAAGCACAACTGCGCGTCAACCCAGACCTGCTCAGCGAACCTGCGATTGTGCTATCGCATCCAAACTGGCCCGGCGGCGTGGTGGGAATTGTCGCCAACAAACTCGTTGACCGTTATCACAAGCCTGCAATCCTCCTGAATGAATCTGAGGACGGCATCATGCGCGGGTCAGCACGTTCAATTGAGGGATTACACATTACAGAAGCAATTGCATCACAAAAGGATATTTTACGCAGTTTCGGCGGTCACCCAATGGCGGCAGGCATGGCCTTTGATGCGGATAAATTAACCGAGTTTCGCAGAGGACTTGGCAGAGCGATTGAAAAGCAACTCGGTGAGATCGTGCGCGAAGAGCCCACTTTGCAAATAGACGCGTGGCTGGAATTAAATGAACTCAATCTCGAGTTGGCAAATTCACTGGAAATGCTCACACCTTTTGGAGCAGGGAATCCGTCACTGACTTTGGCTTCGCGTGGCGTGACGATGAAGTCCGTGTCGACAATTGGAAAGACAAAAGAACACCTGCGCTTGAATATCGAAGATGAAAGTGGAAACACCCAAAGCATTTTATGGTGGGGCGGCGCAGGCGAGGCATTACCAGAAGAAGACACCAAGTTTGACATTGCCTATTCCATGCGCGCCAGTTCCTATCGCGGGCAGAAGCAAGTCACGTTGCAGTTTGAAGAATTTCGAGTTATACGCGATGCGGAAAAGCCTATGGAAATTCGGGAATCGAGAATCGAGATTCGGGACATGCGACATAAAACGTTTAACGTTGAACGTTCAACGTTGGTTTGGGCAGAAGGTGCAGAAAAAGTAAAAGGCAAATCCCGCTTTGATTTATACCAAGCCGATGAATTCGCGATCTACACAACTCCCCCATCGCCAGTTGAATTACGAAAAGCATTGGAGATCGTCAAGCCAAAGGCGATTTATGTTTTTGCTGTTCCTCCTGCCGAGGAAAAACCTGAAGATTATCTAAACCGACTTGCAGGTTTATGCAAATATGCGATCAATCAACGCGGCGGCAAAGCGACGGTCCATGAGTTGGCGGCGGCGATGGCTTCGCGCGAGAGCGCCATCCAAATTGGGTTGGAATGGCTGGCAACGGGAGGTCATTTATCCATGGGCATGGAAGATGATCAAGTTACCTTGTCCGCCACAGAGGACAGCGGCTCTAGCAATAAATATTTACAGGCGGAATTATTTCTTGCCTTGAAAGGTATACTCAATGAAACATCTGCATATCGGAAATATTTTGCAAGCGCTGATCTAAAAACTCTTTTCTAAAATGAAACCTGAGATCATTTCCTGGTTACTCGAAGGCGACCCATCCATACGCTGGCAGGTCCAACGGGATTTGTTGAATGCAAGCCCCGCAAAGTATGAATCCGAACGCAGGAAAATTGCAAAGCAAGGCTGGGGTGCGCGATTGCTTTCTCTGCAGGATTCCAGCGGAACATGGGGCGGCGGAATGTACGGCCCAAAGTGGACTTCCACCACTTACACCATGCTGACCTTGCGTCAACTGGGATTGCCACCGAATAACCCGCGGGCAAAGCGGGCATGCAAGTTGTTTCTCGATGAAGGTTTTTACACGGATGGGGGCATCAACTTCTTTTCATATTCCTGGAAATACAGTGAGACCTGCGTCACGAGCATGATCCTCGCCCTGCTGACATATTTCCGCTACCCTGATGAGCGAATCCATGCTGTCGCTTCGTATGTAATCGGGGAACAAATGCCCGACGGCGGTTGGAACTGCGAATCTCGCAAGGGCGCAACCCACTCATCGTTTCATACAACGATCTCAGCACTTGAAGGACTGTACGAATACCAATGTACGTATCCCGAAAAGAAAAAGCGGATCACCCAAGTCCGTGCGCGTGGACATGAATTCCTGCTTGCGCATCGCCTGTATAAATCCCACCGAACCGGGGAAGTCTTCGACGCGAAGATGACGGCGATGCCCTTTCCGCCGCGTTGGCGCTATGACTTCCTGCGCGCGCTCGATTATTTCCGCGCCTGCGATGCTCCGCGAGACGAACGCATGTCCGATGCAATTGAACTCTTGCAAAAGAAACAAAAGAAGGAGGGACTCTGGACGTTGAACAGCGGCATGTCTGGAAGGAAATATTTTGACTTGGAAAAGGCCGGTCACCCCAGCAGGTGGAATACCCTGCGGGCGTTACGGATTTTGAATTGGTGGAACGGGGAAAAGAGTCCGCTTCGCAAAGCGCTCTGTGGGTAGCGGGCTTGGTAAAAATAGCGCGGGCGATTTATCCACGTGCGAGTATGAGGTATGGACAATGCCTGAGAAAACAGAATCAACTATGAGGGCGGAAAGAATCGAGAAGGAAAATGTTCAAGCTAGGAAAAATTAGATAGGGCTGGAAATGTTATAGCCAAGAAAATGTTCCGATAAACAAAAAAATCCAGGAGCAAGCTCCTGGATTCCAGAGTTCTATAATCCCAACTCCATCAACTTCTCTTTCGTCGGCACACCCTTCTCATCCCAGCCGCGGAGTTTGTAAAACTCAGGCAGCATCTTATCGAGTTCGACAACCTTGCCTTTGGCGGGACCATCGGGCAATGGCTCGTGCAACATGCGATACGGAAGTGTATCTTCGGTTGAACCTGCTTTGAGAAGGAACATACGCTCAAGGTTATACACGCGTTCGGCGGCGAGCATCACTTCTTCGGGTGTGTAGCCCGCGCCTGTGGTGAGATTCATCATCTCGGAAAGTCTCTCGGGCCAAACCATGCGCTCTTTGCTAAAGACGTAACGGATGGCAAGGAAAACGCACAAGCCCGCGCTGTCAATCAACGCGAATGAATCTTCGAAGCGCTTGACGAGTTCGGCTTTGCCATCGGTCGTGAGCGGATTTTCCTTGACAGGCACACCGAAGACTTCTTCATACGCGACATCACCTTCCATGTGCGACGCACCTTTGTTGGATGTGGCGTACAGCAAGCCCATGCCCTGCGAACCGCGCGGATCATAACCGGGGAATTCCTGCTTGCGTGTGGTGACCGCAATTTCTGGATGACCATATTTTTCCGCGAGGCGATAACTGCCTTGCGCGAGATCGTCCCCAAAGCCTTCGCGATACGCCATCTTCTTGATCATCGCGATCATCGCATCATGGTCACCGAACTTCAACGGCATTCCGATAATTTCTTCGGAGATATAGCCCTTCTCATACATTTCCATCGCAGCGGCAATTGTCATGCCGGTTGTGATCGTATCCATGCCATATTCATTGCACAGATAATTTGCTTTAGTCAATGCGGCGAGATTGCTCACACCACAGCCTGTGCCAAGCGATGAGATCGTTTCATATTCAGGACCTTCACCTTTGCCCTTGTACGGACCATCCGGCACTTCGGTCAGTCGTCCGCACGAAATGGGGCAGCGATAACAAGGCACATGCTTGATCAGAAATTGTTCCTTGAGCGCAACGCCGTCAATTTTATCGGTATGTTCAAACGTGCCCTGCAAAAAATTTCGCGTCGGCAAAATGCCGAGTGTGTTGGTCACTTGCGGCACATACGCCGTGCCATAAATTCGCAGGTTCGAACCCTTCTTAATATCCACACCCACATCTTTGGACGTGGTCACGCTCAACTCGCGCATTCCCTCAGGGTTATGCAGCGGCGGGTTATTATTTCCCATCGCAACCACGGCTTTGAGATTCTTGCTACCCATCACCGCGCCCACTCCCGAGCGAGCCGCCGCGCGATTCTTATCGTTCATGATCGCAGCCATCAATGCGAGGTTCTCACCCGCAGGGCCGATACATGCGACTCTCGCTTCGTTGGAGGTTTCTGCCTTTAGGATATCTGTGGTCTCAGGCACTTCCTTCCCCCAAACATGCGCCGCTGACCTAACCTCGACTTGATCCTCGTTTACGTAGACATATACCGGCTCCGGAGATTTCCCCTCGAAGATGAACATGTCGAATCCCGTGCGCTTCATCCACGTTGGGAATTCGCCGCCCGAATTGGAATGCGCCAACGCACCCGTCAGCGGTGATTTGGTCACAACCATATAGCGGTTGCCCGTCGGTGCGGGTGTGGCAGTCAGCGGACCTGTTGCAAAGATCAGCACATTCTCAGGCGAGAGCGCATCTGCCATTGGGTCCATTTCATTATAGAGATAATGAATCGCCCATCCGCGCCCGCCAAGGTAATCGCGCGCGATCCTGGGGTCAACATCTTCCTGTGTTACTTTTTTGGTGGTGAGGTTAACGCGTAGAATTTTGAGGTGCCAGCCGTACATATATTTTCTCCTTATGCGGTGGTTGAGTAGCCCTGCGTGCTTTTCGCAGGGCGTATCGAAACCACCATGTCACTGAGGTATTTTCCATTCGTGGTGGTTTCGATACGTTCCTCGCCAAAAAACGGCTCGGAACTACTCAACCACCAGTATATAAGTTACCCGCCAGCAATTGCTGAAAAAGCCGTGACTATGTCGCCTTCTTTGAGCGGGGTGTTCATGTCAACTGTCAAGCCGTTCAGCACGATAACACTTGTATCATCGAGCGGGATGTCAAAGCGTGAAATCGCCTCGCGGACAGTTGTACCATCCGGGACATCAACTTCAACCACTCCGTTTTTTGCTTCGGGCGGAAGTTGGTCACGGTAGTTGGCGATCAGTTTGACCTGGATCATCATTCGAGGATTCTAGCACGTCGCAGCTCGGATTGGCAATCCGACTTACACGGCTTACAATAACCCCATGAAAAGACAAATCCCCTATCACGGCTGGTGTTTCGTATGCGGACATGACAACCCGCACAGTATTGGTCTCACCTGGTTTGTAGATGACGATGGAATTATGACATCCGAATTCACATTGAATGAAGCGCAGCAAGGTCCGCCTGGATATGCTCACGGAGGCGCATCTGCGGCGATTTTGGATGAAGCTATG
>VGNE01000049.1 GCA_016866215.1 Chloroflexota bacterium
TAAGTCACCGTTCATGACCAAAAATGTGCCATTCAAATTCGGCACGAGGGCAATCGGTCCCGCCGTGCCGAGGGGTTGTTCTTCGCGGGAGTAATCAATCTTTACATCGAACTTGCTTCCGTCACCGCAGTACGCCATCAGCAACTCGGCGAGATAGCCTGTGGCTAACGTAATATCGTCAAAACCTTTCTTCTGCAATTGGCGAATCACAATTTCAAGAATCGGCATCTCACCGATGGGCATGAGCGGTTTGGGGAGAACGGTTGTGTATGGGGCAAGGCGAGTGCCTTTGCCGCCAGCAAGAATGACTGCTCGCATATTACACCGTGTATTGGTCGGGTCGGTAGAGGTCGATATGAGCGGAGATCCACTCGATGGTGGCACGCAAGCCTTCGTCGAGGGAGACGTGGGGTTCCCATCCGATCATGCGTTTGGCTTTTTCGTTCGACGCCCACAACTTCATCACTTCGCTTTTGCCCGGTCGCACACGTTGCGGGTCTGCCACAATTTTTGGTGTCTTGCCGATGAGTTTGAAAATCTTTTCGGCAAGGTCACCAATGCGGATGGTGTTGTCGTTACCGAGGTTGATCTCTTCGCCCAGCACGCCATCGGCTTCGGCAACTTTCACAAAGCCGTCCGCGGTATCTTTTGCGAACGTGAAATCGCGCGAAGGCTCAAGGCTGCCGAGTTTGACCTCATTACGAGTGAGCGCCTGCACAATGATGGTCGGGATAACCGCACGCATCGATTGACCTGGTCCAAACGCGTTGAACGGACGCAGCGTGACCACCGGCGTTTCAAACGAGCGATAAAAACTTTCAGCAATGCGATCCGCGCCGATTTTGCTAGCTGAGTAAGGCGACTGCCCTTGCAACGGATGCTTCTCGTCAATCGGCACATATTGCGCCGTGCCATATACTTCACTCGTCGATGTATGCACCACGCGCCGCGTTCCAAAATCACGCGCCGCCATCAGCACGTTGAGCGTGCCCATGATATTCACATCAATCACTTCACGCGGATTGACATATGAATATGGAATGGCAATCAACGCACCGAGATGAAAGACCGTGTCCGCACCGCGCACGGCATTACGCACCGCTTCGTTATCACGCAAGTCGCCTTGCATGATCTCAACTTGCGAAAGAATTTCAGGCGCGAGCCACTTCAACATGCCGAGGTCATTGCGCGAGTTGTATCGCACAAAGCCGCGCACCTGCGCGCCTTCACGCACCAAATGTTCCACCAAATGGCTGGCGATAAATCCGCCCGCGCCGGTGACTAAAACTTTTTTACCGTTCCAATTCATTTTGACTCCATCTTTTTATGTTGCACGCAACATGGGCGACCCTTTCTGGCGCAACAATGTTTTCTACGATGTGGACGGGTCGCCCCTACGGATTCGCTCACGCCAATCATCGAGCAAGTCTGCTAAAGATTCGTTTAAAGGAATGCGCGGATTCCAACCCGTGGCCTTGTGCAGCTTCTGGAAATTTCCCACCTGCACAGGGATGTCAATCTTTTGGACTCGCGCCGGATCAACCCTAGCCGATAACTGTTTCTTCGACCTAAGCATCATCTCACTCAAGCATCCCTGAATCGCCGCCGCATTCCCCGAACAGATGTTATAGGTCTGCCCGGCTTCGCCTTTTTCTGCGAGCATGGCAAAGGCACGCGCCGCATCACGCACATCCACAAAATCGCGCTTTGCGTCGAGGTTGCCGGTGACAATTTCATTCTGCTCCGAAATCTCTGCCAACGCGATCTGACGCGCAAACGCCGAGCAAGCCAGGTCAGGCGATTGACCGGGTCCAAGCAGGTTGAACATCCGCACGATGACCACGTCCAACCCGAACGCGTAATGATACCGCAGAGCCGTCATCTCCTGCGCCACCTTGCTGACGGCATACTCCGTCACCGGGCGCAAAGGGGAGCGCTCCGTGATGGGTTGCGCACTCTTGGTTAAGCCGTAAACCGCGCTCGAACTTGCCAACACCACCTTGGGTCGCTTCTCCATTTGCATGCCCGCATCGAGAAGATTTAACGTCCCAAACAAATTGGAGGTGTAATAAGCTTGCGGGTCGGGTGATTTGATAATGCCCGCAAGGTGGAACACAACATCAGGCTGGCACTCTGTCACGGCACGAGTCAGAGCCGCGCGGTCTGAGAGGTCGCCGACGAAGACGTTCTCTCCCGCCGGGCGGACGTCGAATCCATAGACCTGCCAGCGTTCGCGAATGAGTTCATCTCGAAGGTGTCTGCCAACAAAACCTGAAATGCCAGTGATGAGTGCGCGTTTCATTTACTGAAAACTTTCCTCAACCCAACAAAAGCACCACGCAAGGCATCTCTGCTATGAAAATTTATTACAAGAAAACCGAGCAATGCCCAATAATAGAACGGGATACGATACCAGTCACGCCGCCAGTATTTTTGGAAAAGATAGTTGTAGTTCACGATAAACATCTCAGCCCAACGGAAATAATCAAAGCGGTTCTGCGGGCTTTCTTTATGGATCAAAGAAGCAGAAGGCTCGTAATAGGTCTTGTATCCGGCGTCCATTACGCTTTTTGAAATGGACCAATCTTCCATCAAACCATAACCTGGCAAGCCTTCATCAAACTGCACTTTTTGGAGAACTTCACGCCGGAACGACATCAAGCCACCGCTCAGACAGTCAATAAACCTTGGCTTCATCAAATGGTGCGGAAAGGTAGCCATACCCGAAAGGCGAAAACGCCCGCTGCCGTAATCATCCAAACCGAAGAGGAAGCGCAAGGAAACAAAGACCATGCGTTCCAGCCGGAAGCGCAACGTTATGGGTTGGTTGCCGAACAGGTTCTCAAGCCGTGCACCTACAGCGCCAAGACCGGGTTCGTTTCGCGCAAATACAGCTTCGATCCTCGCCAGATAATTCTCGTTCAATTCTGTGTCATCATCGAAAAAACAGATCAGATCGCCACTGCTGCTGCGTACGCCAACATTCCTTTGCAAGGTTAACCCTGGCGCGGAGTGAATGTATTTCACTGCTATCGGCAGGGTAACTGTCTTTAAATATTCTTCGAGCGCAGGCGTATCCGACGAATCAACAACCACCAGTTCATCTGGCAAGCGCTTTTGTTTCATGAGTGAGGCAAGCGTCTCACGGAAATCGTCCAGCCGGTTGCGGGTACAGATAATGACAGTGATGATTGAAGTCATGATGCCAACACCTTCGCAAAGATCTCTCTGTGTTTTGCAACGAATTTTTCAAGTGCAAATTTCTGCGCCTGTTCGCGAGCAGCCTGGGAATAATGGTTTAGGTTTTCGTATACTTGCAAAACAGCGTGAGCCATTGCCTCAGGTTCGGGTAGATCGTATCGTTCCCAGCTATGTTCCACGGGCAGACCAATGCCCGCTCCTTCAACCAGTTCTGGCACGCCGCCATTTCCAATGTGGACGACTGGCAAGCCACAACTCATCACTTCGGGGATCAAGCCGGGGCAGGGGTCGGCGTATTTGGTATGAATGAGCAAGTGTGCTTTTGAATATAAACGCGGCGCTTCAGCTTGAGTGTATTTGCCAACGAACTCCACATGGTCGGTCAGATTCATTTCTTTCAAAGCGGCATTTGTCCATGTCCATGCCTCCTGCTCGGGAAGCCACAAGGTTCCGGTGACAATCAGCCTAGCTGTAGGAATAACTTTGAGAAGGGAATGAAGCGTTTGTAATGCCAGTTCAAGGCGATATTTCTCGTATTGATTTCCACCAAGCAGCAGGGTTAATTCCATTGGTTTTTTCACATCCTGCGGTGAGAAGTGGTGGGCATCCACCGGGTTGTATACAATTTCATTTTGTACATCAGGTGGAGAAAGATACAGATTGGCACTAAGCTTGGAAAAGCGGCTTTGATAGACAATGAAATTGGCATGATCCAAAATTCGCTTTGAGATTTTATTGAATTTGATGTATTGATTTCCCGCCCAAGCCGGAAAGGCGACGCCATCGTGATTGACAATGAATTTCAAACCTGTTTGTTTTATAGTGTTCAGAATTTCGTTATGGAGCGGGTGCCCAATTGTAGTAACGATGTACGCCAAATTGGCTGACGGAAAATGATGCGGAAAATTCTCCGCCAAATATGTTAACTTGACTGAGCCCCCATGTGCATGCTCACTCCGCGTCGCCGGGCGTTTCGGGAAGTGCGTGGTCAGGTAAAAAACCTGAATATTGTTGGAGGTCGTCCGCCGCATTCGCAACATTTGCAATCGTGTAGGGAAATTAATCAGCAGCATATCACGCACGCGGAAGATCATCCCGAAAAAACCTGGAAACGTACGTTTCAGCGAATCAAGTAGACGTCTTAACATATCAACGTGTCTCGACAAACCCTTTCATAAAATCTTCCCAAAGCGGTAATTGACTCTCATAACTGTTCGCTTCAGCGGTAATACGCCCGTTAGTCAACACCGCCGTTAATGCGCCCGGGGTCATCTCATGCACTTCAGAAAGACATCGTGCCAGGCCTTCAGCATCCTCCACGTCCACCATCCAGCCATTTTCGCCGTGTTTGATCAGATCCATTGCCTGCCCTGCTCGTGTTGAGACAATCGGTACGCCGCTCGACATGCTCTCCAAAATCGATTTTGGCCCGCCTTCCTGACGAGAAGCAACAAGATGGACATCCAGCGCTTGAAATAATTTTGAGATATCCGGATACGACTGTACCATGACATGTTTATATGGAATGTTCATCTTCTCAAGACCACGTTTGACATATCCACGCGCAGGAGCCGAAAGCAGGACGAAAATATCCTTCACATCTTTTTTTAATACATCAAGTGCTGCAAGGAATACGTCTGGTCCTTTGATGAGTTTTGGCTCCAGTCCATCCTCCCAACCCTCTCCATCCTTTTGAAACGAACCGATCACAAAGGCTGATTCTGGAATACCAAGTCCGGTACGCGCTACGCGTCTTTGCTCCATTGCTCGGAATGGGAAAAAATCAATGTTGATTCCAATGGGAATGGTCCTCACTTTCAACGGATCAACACCTGCACCTAGGACAAGATCGCGTATCTGCGAATGAGAAACTTGAATGCGTGTAAAATTCTCGTGGTCTTTGCACAAAAGCTCATAAAACTTGTCAAATTCCTTATATCCTGTATCTGGAAGTCCATGAAAGAACGAAAAGCCAATACGTCCTGGCAAGAGTCGTTTCCAATCCATGCTCAACAAGAAAAAGTGATTTGAGAAAAAGAAAGACTGCGGCTGTGCAGCGTGTTTCCACATTGGGCTTGTGATCTTTACTCCAAGACGTTCGCAGGTCGTCTTCAATGCGCGCATTTCCCAATCGAGCACCCAGTCGATATTATCGCCATACAAAATCAAACGTGAAAACGGCTTCCAATTCCAGGATGCCGTATGCAATACTCTTTTGGCAACCCTTTCAAACGGATATTTCATCAACTTCATAATAATCCCAAAACATCCAGATACTTTCGGCTTACCTCTTCGATAGTAGGCAATGAAATGAGAGACTGATATTCTTCATAAGATACAATCATTTGATCCAACAACTTCGGAATCTGTTCTGCCGCATCGAATCCCGCTCCTGCTTGATTTACAATCTCGGGGTGGCCGCCACTCTGCAAGTAGATTGCAGGCAACCCGCAGGTTAATGCTTCGATCAATGAATTTGAACACGGGTCATGCTTGCTGGCAGTGATGTAAATGTCATGCTCTCGCAATAACTTTGCCAACTTGTACGAATCGACCGCTGGAAGCATGTGTATGTTCTTAAATCTAATTTGACTTTGCCCAATAAAGGTCATTTCATAGCGATCCCAATCAAGATGAGCATCCAGCCATTGGTAAACCGACGCGCCCTTATTGAGATTGCTTGACCAACTTGCTGTAACAAGTCGCACTTTTCTATTGCACGAAAACGCCACTCGGTCTCGTGGGTGAAAAATATCAGGATCAGCAGCATTCATGATGACGGTCGGATTTCTGAATTCCATCCCCAGTTCTAAATGTTTTTGCAGGCTGTAACTAGACTGGAAAATAGTCCGATCTGCATAATTGCTGTTGACAACGTGAATACTGCGATCAACACCATCGTCTCGTCCGCGGTACACATCGATTGGTCCATCCACACGGTGAACATACAATACTCGCTTACGCTTCAATAGTTGGAGGCGTCTCTCATCAAAGTTGAAAGAGTTTAAAAGGCATGCACGAGTCGCCCGTGAAAGGTAGTTATTCTCGATTTGAAATCCCTGTAACTGCGCCTGGCGCATGAATGCACGCAAAAATTGATGTCCCCCACCAGTGGGAGGTGGTTCGAATTCGTGAAATATGGAAAGGTCTGCAGAAGAAACCCATCCCTGCATCATTGCGAAGAGATTGTAGATATTTCTGCGAAGTCCAAGCTTGATTGCCATTATTGTCTTTCACAGCCTGCTACAAAACATGCTGATGGATGCGGTAAACCCTACCCGCCAACATTGTCAGGTCAATATTCGTGCAGTATCTGCTTCCTTATGGTTTGATCGAGGAGAAGATTTCCTCGCGTCCGGGTTTGCAGAAGAGTGTATCTTCGATCAAGACAAAATCCAATTCAGTAGAGCTGAGCATCTCCAACCCAACCGCATAGTAGTTAAGGATGGGTTCCCCTCCAGGGTTGAAGGAGGTGTTGAGCATGATCGGCATGCCAGAGAGCTTCTCAAATTCCATCAATGCCTGATGCATGAAGGGGTGTTGGTTCTGACACAGGGTCTGCAAGCGGCAGCTCCCATCGACATGGGTGATGGATGGCAGTTTCTCGCGATATTCGGGGCGCGTGTAACAAATCACGGACATATATGGGATGTCGGCTGTATTGGTGAAATAATCCGTTGCGCGTTCCGCTGCCGCAATTGGGGCGAAGGGGCGGTACCATTCACGGTGCTTCACCTTGCGGTTGACAACGTCCTTCATGTCCTTATTGAGCGGGTTGCAAAGGATGGAACGATTTCCAAGTGCGCGCGGGCCAACTTCATACCGTCCACGGATGACGCCGACCATGTAGTCACTGTAAACCAGATTCGCCAGCGTGGACGGGACTGCGCCCGAAACCAAGCCAATATTAGGATATTTTTCTTTTAGCATTGGCAGATCATTCTTATCGAACGCTTCCGAGCCAAGATAAGGCGAATAATACTGTCCATATCCGTTAAACTCGCCATTATCCGCATTATTCCAATAGACAAATAAAGCCGCGCCTGCCGATAGACCACAATCGGATGGGTTGGGAACAAAGCAGGTCGACTCATACACGCCAAGTTGTTGGATTTCATAGTTGGTGATGCCATTTAAGGCGCAACCACCCACGATACACAAATTTTTCGATTCGCCGAAGTATGGGCGAAGCAATTCGATGACCTCCTCTGTCCACACAGCCTGGACGGTGCGCGCCAGACTCTGAGCGGTCTTGTCCTCGGGTCCCGGAAGGCGCAGAATTTGCTTTTGCAAACTAACGATCTTTTTGACCGCGCCTTTCAAGCCGTCGGCATCGTCTTCATCGGGCACAAGATATTTTGCCAGATCAGGGATGTCGCGCAGTCCAACCGCATTAATATGATGCGCTTTGCCGTAGTTGTTCAAGCCTTCAACCGAGCGGGCTGGTGCCTTGACATATTTTTGAATATATTCACGGGCATATGGTTTCCATTCATTTATAAGGTCGCCGTAAGCGGTCAAACCCATGGTCTTACCGGACGTGGTACCTTCGATCTCTGGTTTGATACCAACAATATAACCAAGATTGTTATAACTCTGACCAAAACGCAGTGAGTTGTTATGAATATACGTCAGGCTTTTGCCCTTGCCGCGAAAGATGAGAGTCTGCCCGTCATTGCCTTCACCATCATAGCTTAAAATGATCGCGTCATCGAAAGGGGAGGTGTAATATGCCAGGGCGGCATGGCTCAAATGGTGATCGACATGGTATGCCGCACCAAAAGTAAAACCGATTCTTTCCAGTACAATCTTGAAATTATTGAACTCCCCGACTCGACCGGCATTTTGCACGGCAAGTGCGTCGAACTTTACGCCCCATTCTTTCGCAACCATACCGAGGAAGAGTTCCATATCTTCGATGCTGACATATTGATAACCGCTGATATGTTTTCCGGCTTCAAGCGTATGGCTGTGCAGTTTGTAACGTTTCTGGCGGAAATAACGCTCCGCCTCCATAATAGATACAACCTTTCCATCCACGATGTGGGCAAAGCTTGTGTCGTGTCCGAGAGTAACACCCAATACAGTCCTCATTAATCCTCCAAAAAGCCAGTGATATTTTATTCAAATCCAGCCTGAGGTCGTCATCTGGATGCCTTAACAAAGTAACCGGTTGTGAACTTATTCCAATAAGGTTTCTCTACATCAAAAACCGTCATATCATACCAGCAAAACCAGCGGGAAATCCACTTCATAAACCATTGCATAAGCTTGCCGACCACAGTACTATTATCCATGCCAGGGATCCCCAGTTCAATCATTAATCCGAGTACACCAAGATAGCTGCCCATACGGTATATCTCTACTAGCTTGAAATCACGAAAGAGATGACGCAGACCATCCTCAGTAAATCGCTGAAAGTCATAAGGATCGGCATGCACAGGGTAAAAAAAGGGAACGGAGGCAAAGACCAATCCATCATTCTGAAGGAGGCGGTGCATTTCATCCACACACGCCTGCGGATCCGGTAAATGTTCCAATACTTCTGTGCAAAGGATACAATCTACACTACCGGTTTGGAGGGGGGTGCGGATGACGTCGGCAAAAATATTTGGAGCAGTGCCCCAATCGAGATTTATATACCACCAGGTTCGCGCCTGTTCTTCCGGCGGGCTAAAGGAACCGCGTTTTTTCTCGCGCTTGCCGCCAAGATCGATGACCGTTCCACGCATTTCATGGGCATAAGTATTCAAGCAGGCGTCGAGCCAGAGACGACGATAAGTGACGTAGTCGTTATTCCAAAAACCGGAACGAACGGAAACGATGGTTTGCATCAACAAATCCATTTCCTAGCAGTTTGTCGGAGAGAAGGAAAATTGGGTAGTGTCCCTGTAACGAGTGAAAGGTCATTTCCATAGTGATTTTGGCGGCACACGGAAACTAAGCAATTCATCCATCGTCCAAACATGATCGGTCAAGCCCGCCGCCATCGCAGGAGTGACAGGTTTCCATTTTTTGCACGAACTTTTACCTCCTTTGGTTGGCATCGGATGCGGTAAACGTTGGCGAAGTCCGCGATGCGGAATGACAAAGTGATAATAGGCAAAAGCCAAGGTCAATTGATGTTCAAGATAATCCGGGTCTTTTGAAAAGGCATTCACCTTGCGACCCATTCGCCTTGAATGTTGGCGGATGGTTAAGTTGTTGCGTTCGACGCCGTACGTATTGATGGTCTGGCTGACCGGCGAGGCTTCCAGCGCCGCTTCCACTTGTTGGGCGGTGCCGTAGACAATGCGCGTGGAGACTTCCACCACGCGTCCTTTCTCACGTTTTTTAACGACGACTGCGTAGCATAAATCAGGAGGCGGCACACGGTATGATTTCGGAAAACGTCCGCGCGTGCCCTTGCGCAACGGTTGCACTTGCTCTCCATAAACTTCCAAGAGCGCATCCGCATAATGAGGTAATTCATCGCTGGTAAAGAACGGAATTTGCCCGTCAGACGCCGATTTTAGCCGAAAAACGAGCCTGCGCGCATGAGATAAGGTGCGTTTTCCCACCACCCAGGCAGGTATGATCTTGCAAAGGGGACTAAAGGCAATCCAGACCCAAGCATCGCCATACATTTCGGCTATTTTTTCCAAGGCGGTCAGTTGTTTTTCTTTTTTGTAGATAAACGTCCACAACTCATCCAACTGGCATTCTTCCAAATGCAGATTGCGAAAAAAATAATTCATTACTCCTTGACTATGCAATCCTAAAGTCGGCAGCCAGTGATTGACTGTGTCTTTGTCTACTTCGATCAGTCGAGAGGTCGCACGAATGCTTAATCCTTCTGCCAGCGCTTTTGTTCCACGTCGATAGATTTCCAAATCTGTGCGTATCCCTGCATACGCGGTGCCGCTACTTGCAGAAATAATAAAGCCGCATGCCTGACAACGAAACCTCGGCTGACCATGTTGCCAATCATGCAATTTGAGCTGTGCCGATGAACCTGTTTTCCCGAACATAGAACATTGCTGTGACCGACAGTAGCATGTCGTATAATCCATTCTGTTGCTCCTCGAAACTTTGGATGGTTTCGAGAATAATAGATTTTCGACATAGCACAAACATCATTTTTTGTCATCACTCGTTACAGGGACACTACCGAAAATTGCTTCAATTGCTGGCTTGGATTGCCAAATTCAAGCCGAAACCGGGCAAAATTATGCTGCATACTGTTGGATTTGACAATCCACGGAGCCATGGGGCAGTTTTCGATTATTCTCCGACAAACTGCTAGAGTTTACTTTTGATCATCTCCACTAGGCGCGCCCCGGCTCTGCCGTCTAGTTCACCACATTCAGATTCGGCATAAGCGCGACGCGCATCGCGGTCAAGGGTGTGGTCACTCAGGTAATCCTCGAGCGCTTTGAATAACTCATTCTCGTTCTTTGTCACACGTGCAGCGGCAAGGCGGAGCGGACGACGGTTGTGGGTCTGGCGCTGGAGAAAGCCAGTGGTTACACTGAAACGTAGACCAAAGGTGTATGGATCATAGGCAACATGAATGGTTGGCAGGTCGCAGATTGCAGCTTCGAGACCAATGGTAGAGAAGTAGTTAACCATTACATCGCTATAACGAAGCAGATAGTTCAACTCGTCCGGCCCTTCATCGAAGGCTAGGTCAACGCGGAATTCGGCAGTGCGGTCTCCACTGGCATCGATGGAGCCGGGGTTTGAAATGTAGGCACCTGCTTGTTGGAACAGGGTTTCCAAAACCTTCCAAGCAGGAGATGACAATAACTTGATATGCGGATATGGACGGATGATGAGATTAAACGGTTCGCGCCAGACCTTTTCTTTTTGCCCGACCAAAATATGATAAATATCGAAATAATGGTTGATATTGACACCGCCTGCAAAGAGAATGGTCTTTTTCGAAGGATCCAGGTTCAGGTATTTGAGAAATTCTTCGCGGCCCTTTGGAAGGGGAAGAACAAAGCGGTCATATTGAACCGGTCCGGTGATCTCAAGATGTCGGGCGGAGAAGTTGTGCAGCCGGATTACCTCATCAGCCATTTGTTTACTCCAGACCGCCATACATTTGGGCTCGAATCCGCGATAACCCATGTTGACAACATTATCATAATTAGTAATGGCAGTAAAAACTGGGATGCTTAATCTTTGGGCCTCATGGGCAAAATTGCTTTCATTCCAATAACCATAGTTGCCCATACCAGGTGTCAACACACAAGAGATATGTTCCTGGTTTATTTTTTCATCATGCGCATGCGTGACATACAACCGCCTTTCAAGCCATGCCAAGAATGCCCCCATACCTGGCACGCGACGTATGAAACTAACATATGCCATTTGCGCAGTCATGCCTGTCAATGTAGCATCAAACAGTTTGGTCTCAATGAATTCGCGAAAACGCATATCCGTCGTCTCGGTGACAACCACAAAACGGCGCAGCATCCGCAGTTGCTGCAGCAAAAAATGCTTTTGATACTGCGCATCGTATTGTTCCACATGCAATTCAAAATACTGTTCCGGGTCGAACTCGAATGAACGATAATAAACCGGGCTAAGGAAATACAGCGGTTTGAACCCTCCCTCCGTTAAACATTGACGAAAGGAAGGCTGATGGAAAGCACGCGCCGCCATCTTGCCATGCAGGGGAATTGCAATTTTGATCTCAGACATTCAAACTAACCGCAATACTTCATCACGCGTTTGGACAATGACAACCCATCCAACTCATGGAACGCAAGCGCCTGTTGCGGCGTACCACAAGCGGGATAGCCTTCCACCGCAAATTTGACCATCTGCTTACCGTTCAATAAGCCCTGTTCAGCACAAACGGTCAGGATATTATCCATCAAACCGCCAGCGGGGTGATGATCTTCGAGCATGAAGATGGTGGAATATGGTTTGAGTGTTTCGGTCAACCACTTCACATCCACGCGGTTGAGCCAGGGCATATTGATGATGCTCAAGCCGAATCCACGCTCGGCGAGAAGTTCACTGGCGAGGAGCGCTTCGTGCAGCATGACGGGACCATACGCGAACATGACCGCATCTTTCCCCGGTGTGAGTTGACAGCCCACCCCAGCCTTGAACTCATACCCAGCCGGGAGCGCAATTCGCCGCGGACTGGGTCCAATGATGAGGCGCAGCGCAACCACGTCATCAGTTTTGTTCACGGCGTAATCCATCGCCATGCGAGTCTCTTCGGCGCTGCAAGGTTGAAGAATGGTGCAGTTCGGCAACGCGGAGAAAAGGGAAATATCGCGCAGGGACTGGTGTGATTTGCCCGGTCCAGCGGGAATCAGACCCGCATAATGTAAGGCATAAATGATCTTGGATTTTTCGCCCGCGGCGTTATAGATCTGCTCATTAGCGCGGGATGCAAGGAAACTGGCAAACGAGTTGACGACAGGCAACAGTCCCTGACGGGCAAGACCAGCCGCCATTGAGACCATATCCTGTTCGGCAATGCCGTTCTCAATGAAGCGGTCGGGATAGGTATTTTCAAAATCGCGGACCTTGCAATCAGAAGATAAATCAGCATCAAGCACGACGATGTCTTTGCGCTTGGCAGCAAGTTCCACCAAGGCTTGACCATACGCACGCGAAACATATTCATCCGTCGGCTTCACAGAAAGACGATCCAGCGCCGCCTGACTGAGAGGTTCACCTTCCAACATGGACGGTGTTGCGGTCTTCGCTTCCGGCTCCACGGGAGTCAAATGCAGCGGGTCGAGCGACACAGCTTTGAGGTCCGCATTGATGCGCTGAATCAGTTCACAATAACCTGCCTCGAAGGCGGCATCATCCGGCGCACCCGAATGCCAGGGATAGAGTCCTTTTCCAATTTCAAGAGCAGCGGGATGTTCCATGAAGGAAATACCGCGACCTTTGATAGTATCAGCGATGATGATCTGCGGTTTACCATTGACTTGCCTGGCTTCGGCAAGCGCCTTTTCGATGGCACGGAAATCATGCCCATCGATGCGAATGACATGCCAGCCAAACGCAGTGAACTTCTCGACAAGGTTGCGCAGATCAATGATCTCGGCAACAGGCTTATCGGATTGCACTTTGTTGTCGTCAACGATGACGGTGAGGTTATCAACCTTGTGATGCGCGGTGACATGCAGGGCTTCGTAGTTCTGACCTTCCTGCAACTCGCCATCGCCGGTCATCACGAAGACATGCCCACCATTGTTGTTGTATTTTTTCGCCCACGCCATGCCGCGCCCCTTCGAGATGCCCATGCCGAGCGAACCGGAGTTGGCTTCCATGCCGCGATTGCCGATATCGGGATGACCATTCAAGCCATTGAGGCGGCGAAGTGACATGAGCATATCATCGGAAATTTCACCGAGCGAATGAAGCACAGCATACAAGCCTGGCACATCATGCCCCTTCGACGAAAAATAAATATCGCGGTCAGGGCTGTCGAAGCCAACCTTGAGCGTATTCATCTCTTCGTAGTACATCCACACCACAATATCCATCGCGCTGAAGCTCGAGCCAAGATGACCCGAACCCGCGCGCTTCACTTCAGTGAGCGTGTTGGCGCGGCACATATCCGCGATGATCTGGAGTTTCTTATATTTGTCAGTCGAAGAATTTCGTATGCGTTTAAATTCTTCGACAGGAATTAACTTTAGTTCAAGCATTTATTGAAATTCCTGTAATAACTTATTTAGAGTTTTCGCACACGCAATAAACCTGGGCGTTTGTACAGAATCTTGCACTGTTTAGCAAAATACCCGGCAACGACATCATCATGTAAATTTAAAAGATACGGAGTAGCCATATCTTCAATATGCAGCGCATCTTCTACTTGTTCAATCGTGTAATTCTTATCAGCTATTAATTTTTTAAGGGCGGTTAATGTCTGGTTTCCCTCGGAATGTTCAAGCAGTTCACGCAAAGTAGTGGTTTTCTGGAATCCCCAACGCTTGCCAAGCCTCGCAGTAATATCTGCCGCTTCTTCAAGGGGCAATCCATAAGTATATTGATGAATGTCAAGTGTAAGTTGCGAACGATAATTCTGATGATAATAGGTAAGAGCGATCAAACCGCCCGGTTTTGCGAGTGTTTGGAGGTCTTTGGCTGCACGCTCAGGGTCTGCCACATGCATAAGCGCCCACCCCATATAGACAATGTCGAATTTCTGATTGCCAAAATGATTGGTAATGTCGGTAATATCCATTCCAGGAACGATCGTCAGGTTCTCCATATCCGGTTTGGTAAGTTTATAACGCCTCCAGCCCTTGATCTTTTCGGGGATAGCAGTCTGGTTCTCAACATTGCTTTTCAGAAGGTTGGGACCTTCCACCGAACCATCGTACGCCCAAACCCGCGCACCCAGTTCAAGCGCAGCATACGCCTTGGAACCCATTCCACAGCAAACGTCTAAAACATTCTTGCCGTTGATATCGAACGTCCCTAAAAGATCATATAACTTATCGAAACGGCCAATACTCCAATCAGGAGAATCGCGATTAACGCCCCAAATAAGATCATAAAGGTTTCGTGAAGAAGATTCAGTTGAAGTCATGTTTAATTTTTTCCTGTTTTCCAAAAGTGGTCATATATTCAAAAGATGATTTTATACAATCTTTGGCAGTTGCGCCTCTCCACTTGCCACGAGACGTTCCGCCAGATCCCAATCGTAGCGACGATTCACATCAAAGCCTTCGTAGCCTTCAGAGATGAACGGCATGACCACTTCGCCCGCAATCGTGCGTCCATTGAAGACCACGCGTGACCAGGCAATTTCAAGGCTGGCATTCTGCGAATAGATTTCAGGCAAACCTTGATATGGAGTGCTGTGCCACGGCTGTTTCTTCGGTCCGAACGGAAGCAGGGGCATCATTCTTTTGCCACGAATCACCCACATTTTGCCGGGGTGTTCCTTCACTTTCTCAACTGCACGCAGCGAGTCCACGCCTTCTTCGGTTTTGAAGGCATTCCACGCCCGTTGAATGGTGCCCGGCAAACGGAATGGACTGGTCGGACGCAGGATACTAAAGCAATCGTATTCACGTCCCATCTCTCTCAGTTTGTGAAGCGTAAAATCCAGCCATTCGATGTCGAGCGCAAGGTCGCCTGAAATTTCAGCCGGGCGCAAAAATGGAACTTCTGCGCCGTATTGCCGCGCAATCTCGGCATATTCTTCCGAGTCAGTTGAGACGAGAATATCCGCAAAGATTCCGCTTTGCCTGGCGGCACAGATCGTATACGCGATCAGCGGATGCCCCGCCAACGGGCGGATATTCTTTCCCTGCACGCGTTTCGAACCGGCGCGTGCGGGAATCAACGCAATGATCGAAGGATTCTCTTTGCTCATACCTGTGTCGGGTCTATGTTGATGTAAACATCTTTCAATTCCGAATAAATATCGAGCGCTTCGGTGCCTGGTTCGCGTGAACCGTTGCCCGAAAGTTTGCGCCCACCGAAAGGCATGTGCGGCTCGGAGCCGTGCGTTCCAGCGTTGACCACAGCCACACCCGTCTGCACCTTGTCGTAAAAACGAGTAGCGCGGTGAATGCTTTTGGTATGAATACTGGCGGTCAAGCCATAAGGCGTATCGTTCGCCATTTGAAGCGCGTGTTCAAAGTCTATCGCTTTGAACAACAATGCCACGGGTCCAAACAACTCACATTCTGAAATTTCATCGTGTGGGTCAACATTTTCGATCAGAGTCGGCACCATGTAATATCCGTCTTTGTGCTCTGCATCGGTCATGCGCTCGCCGCCACATAAAATCGCCGCACCGTTCTTCTTTGCCTTTTCTACAGCAGAGACCATACCAAGCAATTGTCCTTCGTTGATGACAGGACCGAAATCACAATCGTCCGCGGTGCCAACTTTCAACTTCTTTGTCTTTTCCACGAGCATGTCGCGGAATTTTTCGTACACCGATTCAAAAATAATGATGCGGCTTGTGGATGCACAGCGCTGCCCCGCATTGCTGAACGCGGAAAGCAACACCCATTTGGTAGCGCTCTCCAGGTCAGCGTCTTCACACACCACCAGCGGATTCTTCCCGCCCAGTTCCAGCGAGATGCGCGCGAAGCGTTCCGCTGCCACACGGTTGATGATGCATCCCACTTCAGTCGAGCCGGTGAAACTGATCACACCCACATCATTGTGCGCAACCAACGGCGCGCCTGCCTCTTCGCCAAATCCCTGCATAATGCTCAACACACCATCAGGCAAACCCGCTTCTTTTGCGATCTGCCCAAAGATCCATGCCGTGGCTGGCGTATCTTCGGCGGCTTTCAAAATGGCGGTATTGCCGCATATCAGCGCCGGGAAAACCTTCCACGCCACATTGGCGATCGGCGTGTTCGCAGCGATGATGAGTCCCGCCACACCGATGGGCTGACGGATGGTCATCGCATATTTGTTCACCGTACCGCTCGTGGTCGTGCGACCATACAGACGCTGACCTTCGCTGGCATAGAACAGTCCGCATTGGATCGCTCCGCCCGTCTCACCCAGCGCCTCTTTCATGGACTTTCCAGTTTCGGCGGCGACAATGGCTGCGATCTCACTCTGACGGTTTTGCATCCCCACCACGATCTTATGCAAAATCATGCCGCGCTGCACAGCAGGCATATCCGCCCAGGCAGACTGGGCTTTCTTCGCTGTTTCAACGGCTTGCAAAATATCTGTCTTACGTGAACGCGCCGCCTGGCAAAGGATTTGTCCGTTCGCAGGGTTGAGTTTGTCGAACCACTCGTTGGTTTCAGCGGCTCGTTCCTGGGTTCCGATCCAGTTGGGGATTTGGTTGGGGAGCATGGTGTGCCTTTTCGTTAAGTACTGCAACATTCATGTTGCATGTGCTTTGTGTTCGCAAGATAAATCTTGCGGTACGGCTATTTCAAAATCTCGAACGAGAAATTGTCGTCTTCATTCAAATCCTTTGTGAGGACTTTGCCAATCACATTATCCAACTCATACGGTGGGATGCCGTCGCTGGGAGATTTGACAGCGACATCTAGTATCGTCAATGTCTGACCAGCTTTCAGGTTGTGTGAAGCGACAAGTTTCTTGCCCATCTTGGTAATGGGATTCACTTCAGTGGGATATATCTTCTTTTCGCCATCGCCAAGGGCAATCCGCACGCGGCGCAGGTCACGCACCAGTTTGCGCATCCCAATCGGTTCGAGTGAAAAGGCGTGGTCTGTGCCTTTCCAGGTGTGGTTGAGTGTGAAATGTTGCTCGACAACGCGCGAACCAAGCACATACGCCGCAACGGCCATGGCAATTCCATTCTCATGATCAGACAAGCCAACGACCACATCAGGGAACCTCTCACGATAGGTAGTGATAACGCGTAGGTTCAAATCTTCTGGTTCAGCAGGATAGGATGCCGTGCATTGCAGGATGCACAGTTGTGAATTAATAGGCATGATGGCATCGTACGCCCGCTGGACATCCTCCATCGTGCCGCCGCCAGTGCTGATGATCATTGGCTTGCCGATTTTGGCAATATGCTTCAAGAGCGGGGTATTTTTCAAATCACCTGAAGCAACTTTGTACAGCGGCATATCGAGTTCGGCAAGAAAGTCCGCGCTATTTATATCAAATGCGGTGGCGAACATGGTCAAACCAAGTCCCTGAGCATACTTATTCAACTCGACATATTCAGCCCGTCCAAACTCCAACGCCTCGCGGTGTTCGCCGTAGGTTGCGCCAAAACTGTTTTCGTTATCATATGGTTTATCATAGGCTGCCTTCGTCAATAGTGACTTATTATCGCGCTTCTGCAGTTTAACCGCATCCACGCTGCATTCCTTTGCGGCTTTGAACATTTCCATTGCCTTATGCAGGTCGCCTTGATGGTTGTTGCCGATCTCAGCAATGACAAAACAGTCGCCACTGTCCGAAATTTCAAAACCATTGACAATCAATTTTCGCATGATGAATCCTTTATGTATTTCAATTAACTGCTTCAACCGGGCTTTTGATTAATGCCGATTTTTTAGTAGGGTGAAATAGAATTTCTTTTAGTGTATTGAACCCAATATCCTCGAACTTTTTCGTACCGCTCTTAATATGCATGGCAAACGGTTTATCGTCCCAAAAATATTCTTCCCAGCCGAACTCATTGCGCACATCGAAAAGCCCAAAATCTTTAAAACTCATGAGCGTGGAATAGTCGCGCCGCTTCGGGTAAATGGAGAGGTTTTCCGGCACGAGCCTGTAATACGCCTGTGCGAACAAATTCATCCAAGCCGATTTCTTTTTTGTGAACAGATCGCTTCGATAAGAAGGTTTGAGCGTTTCGGCAACGTGAGCAGGATTTGCGCCATATTCATTCTGTATCTTGAAACCCGTATCCCGCGACACATTGGTATTGGGGTAAAACCGTTTTGGGAACAGTGCCGATAATGGAGCGGCGATAAGACGATTACGCAATACCGTCCTGGCAATATCTTGAAGAATTGCTCGCTTCATATTGCGAAAATGGGGGGGGGTATTTCCAACGAGAATCCTCAACAGGTCCAGTGTGGAGCTTGCAAACAAAGCAAGGTATTCATCCAATTCGGGAGTTTGATCCAGTTTGTCCTTTTCGATTTTCTCCAGGTCGATCAACATGCAATAAGCGGCAGGGACATAACGCCGCTTCCAGCTTGCGTGCGGATAATACGGCGCGCCCCATAAACTGATATTTTTGCGGGATACATGAGCGAGTACTTCCTGAATCCAGTTCTCGCGGATGATGAAAAAGTCCGGGTCGAGGGCCAGCACAAAACGGGTGGCGACATGTTCCAAGGCTTTATTGAGCGACTGGGCATGATGGTAACTTCCGTGCACTCTACCCAGATTATTGCATGGGTCTCCTTTAAGAAGCTGAAAACCATGCGGCTCATTGCTTTGGAAGTCGTCGTCGTTGTCCACGACGATCCAGCGAAAGTTTGCGGCTGGGTTCAACTCTCTGGTGAGAGTCAAGTTCAGGTCCAACAATGAGGCGCTATGATAAGAGACCGTGCAAATGGTCAATCCATCCATCAAGATCTGGGTCGAATTATGTTCCATTCTTTTCGATTCGTCCTCCAGCAGGTTTGACCTGTTCGGATATCCACTCGAGTTTTGGGCGAACGACCCCGGAGAACGCGCCGGTTATCTTTCCGCGCACAGAATCGCCCTCCATGGAGTCGAAGATGTTGAGCGAGATCACATCGTCCATGGCAATGCCTTTTTGTGAAAGGCGCGAGAAACCCCAGAACACCACACGGACAGAGTATGTGCCCTCCACCAACAAATTACCGGGGATCCAACACGTACTATGATATGTACCAGTTTCTTTTTTAGCATTATCCCAATTGGGATGTGCATCAGCAGGTGAGTTGAAGATCACCACATTGTTCATGTCTTTGAGAATTACAGAAGGCGTGAACCAAATATCCGGTTGCAGGACTTCATAATCCAGTTCAATAGCGATGGGGTGGCGAATATCAAAAGCGCTCTTGGTTTCATCTTGTTGGTCGTGCGCGCGGATTCCCGCAAAACGCACAATGCCGTTGGTTGGCGCGGTGTTTTCCGTCCAACGCACTTCGGGGCGAATCTGCAGCGCCATTTGAAAATATGTAGAGAGGATAGACTCCACCTCGCCCTGAGCCACCGTCCTACCGCGATCCAACAACAGGGCGCGGTCACACAGGGCGGAGATGGCGGTCATGTTGTGGCTTACAAAAAGCACAGTACGCCCGCCCTGTGTTACTTCACCCATTTTGCCGAGGCATTTCTTTTGAAACTCGGCATCACCCACAGCAAGGACTTCATCCACCACCAAAATTTCCGGTTCGAGGTGAGCTGCAACAGCAAAGGCAAGCCGCACATACATACCGCTCGAATAACGTTTGACCGGCGTGTCGATGAATTTTTCCACGCCGGAGAAATCCACGATCTCATCGAACTTGCGGCGTACTTCCGCGTGACTCATCCCCATGATTGCGCCATTGAGGAAGACATTTTCGCGCCCAGTCAATTCGGAATGGAAACCGGTTCCAACTTCGAGCAGGCTTGCCACCCGTCCCCTGGCTTTGACCACGCCGGAAGTGGGTGCCGTGACCCGCGAGAGTATCTTCAACAGAGTGCTTTTGCCTGCGCCGTTGCGCCCAATGATGCCAATGGCTTCACCACCCCGAACGGAGAAATCCACATCGCGCAGCGCCCAAACGGTTTCGCCTTCGCGGTTCTTATAATCCTTCTCGCCGATCTTTTGATAGGGATCAGGCTGTCCGCGTAGTTTCGCCCACCAGCGCTTGACATCGCCGTAAAAAGTGCCTGTACCAATAGCTCCCAACTGGTAGGACTTCGAGAGATTCTCAATGGAAATGACCGTGTCGCTCATGAGATCACACCGTATCCATAAAGGTCGCTTCGACGCGATTGAATATTAATATCCCGATCATGAGAATCACCAGTGTAGCGCCCAGACTGTACAAAAGATACAATGGGCTTAAGGAGCTGACACCAAGAAATGCCAAACGGAACACCTCCACCACAGGTGTCATGGGATTTGCAAGCACCAGCCATTGCCAATTGCCCTGCACTGTGGAGATTGGGTAAATGACCGGCGTGGCATACATCATCAACTGCACGCCAAACCCGATCAATTGTTGCAGGTCGCGATATTTCGTTGTCAACGATGAGACGATAATACCCATCCCCAATCCCAGCCCAGCCATAATCAGGATTAGGAGCGGCAGAGAGAGCGCCCACCAGGTAATGGAAACATTCACCCCAACGGCAACATAGTAGATCAAAAATCCTAAAAAGACTCCCAGGCGAATGGCAAAGGAAATAATATTCGAGATCACTACTGAAATTGGGATCGCCAGACGTGGAAAATATACCTTACCCAAAATAGCCGCATTCGATGTAAAGGTGGTGGATGTGCTGGTCAGGCTGGCTGAGAAATATCCCCACACGGTGTTCCCTGCCAGGTAGAAAAGAAAAGGCGGCAACCCATCCGTGGAAAGTTGGGCAATATTCCCAAAAATGATGGTGAACACCCCCGTTGTCATGATGGGCTGTACCAAATACCATAGCGGCCCCAGGATCGTCTGCTTGTAATAAGCAACAAAATCGCGCCAGACAAACATCCAGACCAGATCACGGTAACGCCAAAGATCGCCCAAGTGCAGATCCCACCAGGCACGCTGCGGATGGATTACAAGCGACCACTCTTCTTGATTTGATGTTTTTAATTCCATTGAAATCCTATTTACTCACAAATTCTTCCACAGCGGCAATCACTTCATCCTGCTGTTCCAGCGTCAACTCCGGATACAGCGGAAGCGCGAGTGTCTTCTTCGCAGCCTTCCCGGCATGGGGGAAATCGCCTTCCTTATACCCGAACTTTTTGCATGGCACCGATAGATGCGGCGGCAATGGATAATACACCTCTGAAGCAATTCCTTTTTCTTTCAAGAAAGCCTGCAATGCATCACGCTTTTCAACACGGATAATATACAGATGATAAACATGCTTTGCCCATTCGCGTTCCACCGGTGTGACGATACCCAGCGGCGCAAGTTGTTCATTGTACCGTTGTGAAAGTTCACGGCGCTTTTCGTTCCATGAATCCAAATGCGGCAATTTGGCTTGCAAGATCGCCGCTTGCAGCGCATCGAGGCGGCTGTTGAAGCCAACTTCCTCCGGATAATATTTTTTCTTCCAGCCATGCGCGCGCAACTTGCGCATCCGCTCGGCAAGCGCAGCATCGTTCGTCACCGACATGCCGCCATCGCCATACGCGCCGAGATTTTTCGTCGGAAAGAAACTCAAACAACCGATATCGCCCAACGCGCCCGTCTTCTTTCCAAGATACTCTGCGCCAAATCCCTGTGCGTTATCTTCAATGACTTTCAGCCCATGTTTGCGGGAAATCTCCAAAATCGGATTCATCTCCGCTGGATGTCCGTACAAATGAACAGGGATGATCGCCCTCGTCTTCGACGTAATTGCGGACTCGATTTTGCTCACGTCCATTTGATAGGTCTGCGGATCCACATCCACGAACACCGGCGTCGCGCCGCCCGCCATCACTGTGCCAGCCGTTGCAAAGAATGTATACGCCGGAATAATAACTTCATCGCCTTCGCCGATGTTCAACGCACGTAACGCAATCACCAGCGCATCCGTGCCGGAAGCTAAACCAATCGCATGTTTAACACCAAGATACGATGCGACACTTTCCTCAAACTTCACCACTTGCGGACCGAGGATAAAATGACCCGACTCCAGCGTGGACAAAACCGCCGCATCAATCTCTTTTTTGATGGAATGATACTGGGCAGTAAGATCAACCAACGAAATCATGCTTCGCCTCTCTCTGGAATAACGACCTGATCCTGTTTCCTGTAAGCGTCTCCACACTTCGAGCAGACGGCGCGCTCATCCTTGAAATTCAATTGCTCGCCGCATTGACACATCCACCCGTGCACCCGTGCAGGCGACCCATACACCAGCGCATAGTCTGGGACATCCTTCGTTACCACCGCGCCCGCACCGACAAAACAATATCGCCCCAGCGTTGTGCCGCAAACAATAGTCGCATTTGCGCCAATCGACGCGCCTTTCTTTACCAGCGTAGTCTTGTACTCGTCCTTGCGGTTGACATGACTGCGCGGATTGATGACATTCGTAAAGACCATCGAGGGACCGAGGAAGGCGTCGTCTTCCACGATCACACCGGTGTAAAGGGAGACGTTGTTTTGGATCTTCACGTTCGTCCCAAGGGTCACATCGGAAGAAACAAGCACATTCTGCCCAATATTGCATCTTTCGCCGATTCTGGCGCGCGGCATGACATGGCAAAAATGCCAAATTTTGGTGCCCGCGCCGATCTCAGCGCCTTCATCTACATAACTTGATTCGTGAACAAAATAATCGGACATGTCTCTTTCCTGAACCGTACCGCGATATTTATACCGCCCGGCATTGCGCGAAATAAATTTCGCGTTACTTCTTCTTTAACAACGGATGCGCCAATGTATCCAGCGGCGAAATTTCCGCTTTGCGGATGTCGTACGTCAACTGCACGGACGGGCGCGCATCCTTGATTCCAAACCCGCGCCCGGCGAGGGTCTCTTCGTAGACTTTCGTATGCAAGTCTGTAAAGCCTTCGGAAAATTCAATTTTTTTTCCATCGACGGTGATCGAACGGTAGGTGGTCTTGTTATTCGCCTTTGCCTGGTGGGGCAGGTCGTTTTTATCCACCGAAAGGAACCAGCGCACGCGCGCGCGCTCCAGTTCGATGAAGCCGGACATGCGCTCATGATCGGAGTGATAGACCTTGATGCCGGTAACAGACCCGAAGAGCCACATGAGCAGGTCGAAGAAGTGGATGCCAATATTGGTCGCCACGCCGCCGGATTTTTCGTGATTGCCCTTCCACGAAACCTGATACCACGGTCCGCGGCTGGTGATGTAGGTCAAATCCACGTCATGAACGGCCTTTGAGGCTTGCAAAGATTCCCGGAGTTGGATCAGGCGTGGGTGGACTCTCAGCTGCAAGACCGTATGGACGCGGCGTTTCGTCTCGGCTTCGATCTCTTCGAGGGCATCCAGGTTCCAGGGGTTGATGACGAGCGGCTTTTCGCAGATCACATCCGCTCCCGAGCGCAGGGCAAGGCGACAGTGTGAATCATGCAAATAGTTTGGAGAACAAATTGAAACATAGTGGATGCGCCCATCTTCAGTTCCGCGGCGCAGTTTTTCCAAATGACGGTCAAAGCGCTCAATCTCGGTAAAGAATTTCACGTCAAACGAATATTGATCGAGCACGCCAACGGAGTCTTTGGGGTCTACTGCGGCAAGCAGTTGATTACCCGTATCTCGAATGGCTCGCAAATGGCGCGGCGCGATGTATCCGCCAACTCCGATCACAGCGAAATTTTTTGGCATGGGTTTTCCTTTTAATGATCAGTGTTTTAAGGGCGATGCCTGATACCCTTGCCCAACGGCTTCAAGAATACATTCACCCGGGATATCGCTTATTTGAATCCCAGCTTCAATGCAAGTGAGGCGGAGAATATCCATCGCCTCATCATCGCCATTGAGATAGACCTGCTGAACGCCTTGTTCATGTAATCCGGCGACAAGGACTTTTGCTTTCTGCCGAAGGTTTCCATATACTTTTAAAGAATCGCGCGCATAGAGCACCGCTCTTTGCGTGAAAACTGCCAACCCCTCCGGTGTGAGGTCATACTTCAGGCGCGTCCGGTCAAGGTGAGAGACCTTGACCCAGCCGCGATGGATCAATCTTTTGATATACCAGTTGACGCTGCCAACAGCAATTCCCAGACGGTCGGATAAATTGGACTGGGTTACGAGTGAATCTTGGGCAATTTCATTAAGCAGGGAGTATTCGTGTTGTTTGATTTCTGTCATAGGTTGAGCATTCAGTTTCTGAATTCTCACATAGAACCTCCCCCTTGTCAAGGAATAAAATCATCTGGCAAAAAATCCATCTACACTCACAATTAATTCGAGTAAACTCATGGGTTGGGATTCCTTTCGGGTTCTTTTTTGGTTTGCACCTAAAGTTTACCAAAAAGTGAGCCCCTCCCTTATCCATTATTCACGTTCATCTATAGTTTTGCATCAAAAAATAGGAAAATATAAGATGAGATTAAAATCCATTTTAATGCCTAGGATGTTTGTAATTGTCATACTGGCTGCCATTTACAGCCTTGGCTTCATCGTAACGCCCTACTGGATGAATGTTCAATCAAAAACAGAAATGATTTTCATTTTGGTCCTTACAATCGGCATCGGGGTTATTTGGTCTTTTTTATCTGCGGGTGATTTACAAATTAGAGTTATACCCATAAACTGGAGCCATTTCTTTATCCTGCTCGCAGGACTACTTGTCCTGAATCTCAGGCCTCTTACATCGGACATTCCATGGAGAGGTGATGAGGATTACCATATTGCAAGAACATTATCCCTTGCTTCAAGAATCGCAACCAAATGGGTCATTGCATTTTTTATTGTTTTCATTTCATCAGCTTATATTGCCTGGAAGAAATCGAAGTGGTCGATTTTCCCTGGAATATTGTTCGTGGCAGGATTGATCTTCTTTAGTATAACCAAGAACCCCCTGGCTGAGATAGCACCCACCACTCTACGTTACCCTTACATCAGCTATTGGTTTGTCGCGGTAATTCCAAAGCTGGCGATGTTGATTAAAGTTAATCCATATCAGGAAGTGTTATTCAGAATAGTTCCTTTTCTTAGTACATTTGCCCTGGTATGGGTATTTCAAAATGAACTCGCTAAATCAAAAACAGCTCTTGTTCTTTTATGGGGTCTAGCAGTAGCAACAATTCCGATAGTCTATTACTATTCATCCATCCTTTATCTTGAATTGCCTGCTGTCTGCTTAATGTTGATCATATGTTTAAACTTAAAAAGCCTTTTAAAGGATGACTGGAAGGAAATCAAACAAAGCCCAGCTTGGTATGCATTAATCTTGATAGGGTTCATCAAAGAAACAACAGTTCCTTTTTTAATATGTTTTCTCGCTTGGAGATTAATAACATCCTTGTTTCAAAGAAAGATTTTCCCAACAACACTAAAACTATCTTTGCATAATCTGGGTGATCAGATTCGCATTTCCTTGGCCGTTCTTTTTCCCGCGTTTTTCTATCTCTTTCTTAGAAGCACATTATCACAACAAAATCGAGGTTTTTCGCTAACGTTTTCGAATCTGACAAACATCATCGTTTATCGTACGATCATCCAATCTTTTTTAGAGCAATTTGGACCACCACTACTCCTGCTTTTTTTTGGAGGATGTGTCATGTTATTTTGGAGAAAAGAATATTTTCTCGCCGGTTTCTTCTTGTCGCTTGTCTTTTTATACCCACTTTTCTATGCTGTAGACGTCCTAAGTTACGCAGGCTATAGCCGCTTCAATCTCTTCGTATTGCCTCCGATTCTTGCAGGCTCCAGCATTCTCATAAAGCAGATAATGAATTACAGGAAAATTCTTGCCATAGCGACTGCTTGTGTGATCTTAGCCATAAATTTATGGACCTCGCCTGTTTTTATTGACGGAACAAAAAAACCCCTTTGGGGTAATTATCTTACTGACACCTCTGAGCATTATTACCCTTACCGCGAAGCGCTCGTGTGGTTACAAAATAATTATGAAAACGAACGCATTATGTTTACTGGCATGTATTATGATTATATTTTTGAGTTCTATTTCGCTCAACTTAATTGGTATCCTACATCCAGATTATTATTAACAAACAACGGTGATAACGATGCAGTATCCCTATCCTTAGGGCTTGCTGAAGCCGAGAATGCTAAAATCAATATTGTTTTATTTCAGGTGTTGGGGAACGAGATTCCCAAAGTCAAAGATATTGGATGCTACTTTTATGAAGAAAGAATTTTTAGGAATGATGCTCACACTTTGGTTGTCTATCATAGAAAACCCTAGGATACAACACCTAGTACTCTGCTAAATTGAGCAATTCATATAGATTATACTTGGCGAATGAGAACAAAATATTATATTTACTTGTCAAAAGAAAATCGCCAAGAACTTGAAACTCTGATCCATAGCGGCGAATCATCGGCTCGCACTCAAACACGCGCTCGAATTTTGTTGTTGACTGACGAAAATCAAAAAAAGAAGAAAGGCACAAAAGAGATTGCCTCTGCTTTGTTATGTTCCTTGCCAACCACCACAAATATTCGCAGGAAATTTGTGGAAGGTGGGTTAGAGAATGCGCTTTATGACAAAGCGCGTCCAGGAGCAATACCAAAAATCACAGGAGAGATTGAAGCGCAATTAACGATGTTAGCTTGCAGTGCGCCGCCTGAAGGAAGAAAGCGCTGGACATTGCAATTGTTGGCAGATAAGCTTGTCGAATTGAAACTGGTAGACAGTATCAGCGATGTGGCAATTATGCATCGGCTAAAAAAATGAACTTAAGCCTTGGCTCGTAAAGTCGTGGTGCATTGCCAAACCATCGGCGCAGTTCGTTGCAAAGATGGAAGATGTCCTGGCAGTCTATGAGCGTCCGTATCACCCAAAACGCCCTGTCGTATGCGCAGATGAAGCCAACAAAACCTTACACGCTACGCCGCGTGGCACATTGCCAGTCGAAGCTGGACAGGCTCCCCGCCAAGACTATGAATATGAGCGAAATGGTACGGCAAATATTTTCATGGCAGTTGAGCCATTGGTCGGAAAACGGCGAACTTTCGTTACCGATCGGCGCACCAATCAGGATTTTGCAGAGTTACTACGTTGCCTGTCTGATGAAGCATATCCTGATGCAGAGATCATTGTGTTGGTCACAGATAACCTCAACACGCATTCGCCCGCGTGTCTGTACGAACGATTTGAACCTGCCGAAGCCAGACGACTGGCGCAACGTTTTGAATGGCATTACACGCCAGAACATGGCTCCTGGTTAAATATGGCTGAAATTGAATTGAGCATACTCAGTCGGCAATGTACGAATCGACGTATTTCCAACAAGCAAACCCTTGTGGCAGAAGTCTCCGCTTGGGAGAGAGACCGTAATAAATTAAAGGTACAGATTGATTGGCAATTTAAGCC
Source organism: Chloroflexota bacterium (assembly GCA_016866215.1). Classification (GTDB taxonomy): domain Bacteria; phylum Chloroflexota; class Anaerolineae; order Anaerolineales; family Villigracilaceae; genus Villigracilis. Next base: position 27,812 of record VGNE01000049.1, read on the forward strand.
AGATAACGCTCGTATAAAACTTAAACGGCTTTACCCTGTCCCTATTATAAAAAATCCAAGTTAGCAGAGTACTATAGCAACCTGACAATTAATCCTTCATAGATGACATGGCTTCTTGAGTTCCAAAATACCTGCGCCGCAAAAAGGGTAGGTATTTCAAACTTAATCCATAACCAGCTAAGCAGATCAGAAAAGGCTGTGCGGGGCACTCTGAAGCGCTCATCACCTATCATGCCAGGGGTGAGGATTAAGGTAATCAATGTCACGACCACAAGCGACATTTCCCATTTTTTGCTGCCCGAGACCACCCATCTAATTGAGTTCGCTCCAACCAAAGCCAACCCATATATAAAAAACTGAAAGGCGGTCAAAGCACCATATCCATTGCAGATTGTTATTTGAAATAATGAGCAAAGGATTTATTACCACGGAGCACAACGGGATCACGGATAAAAACAAGCTAAGAATGGGGTTGTCTAAAAAGAGGATGGAAAACATGGAAAAAGAGTCAGGAGAGAGCGAGAGATAATAAAACTGGCGGTCATGGGATCGCCAGTTTTCGTAAATTGTGAGCCATGCAGACCAAGCCCCACTCAATCTCTACCTTTTTCAAACCCCTGAGCATGAATCTGCGGAAGTTCATGTTGTGTTTTATAT
>VGNE01000050.1 GCA_016866215.1 Chloroflexota bacterium
CTGTCTGAATGGCGGCTGGGTCGGTGGTGGGTGCTGCGGGTTGGCATCCTGCCACTAGCAGGGCAAGCAGGCTGAGGGTAAGGATGAAGCGGGGTTTTGTCATGCGGCGGATTGTACCAATAAAGTAGGGACACAGCGGCGCTGTGTCCCTACAAGGTTACTCATCCGACCTGCCTGCAATAAAATCCTCCACTTTTTGGTGGGCGATCTCATCCTTGAATTGTTTGGGAGGGGTCTTGAAGAAATAGGATGACGGGCCGACGATGGGGCCCGCAAGTTCGCGGTCGAGCGCAATCTTGGCGCAGCGCACGGCATCGATCATCACGCCCGCCGAGTTGGGGCTGTCCCACACTTCGAGTTTGAGTTCGAGGTTGAGCGGCACATTGCCGAAGGTGGTACCTTCCATGCGGATGTAGCACCACTTGCGGTCGGTCAGCCAGGGGACATGGTCGCTGGGGCCGACATGCACGTTGCTCGGATCAAGCTCATAGGGGATCATGCTGGTGACGGCGTTGGTCTTGGAAATCTTTTTGCTTTCAAGACGTTCGCGCTCGAGCATGTTGAGGAAGTCGGTATTGCCGCCGAAGTTGAGTTGATAGGTGCGGTCAATTTTGACGCCCCGGTCCACGAACAGGCTGGTCAGCACACGATGAACAATCGTCGCCCCGACCTGACTCTTGATATCGTCGCCGAGGATGGGCAGGCCCGCATCTGCAAAACGTTTGCCCCAATATTCGGAGGAAGCGATGAAGACGGGAATGCCGTTGACGAAGGCGCAGCCCGCTTCGATAACCTGCTCCACGTACCACTTGGTGGCCATCTCCGAACCAACGGGCAGGAAGTTGATGACCACGTCGGTTTTGGTATCGCGCAGTAATTTAACAATATCTGCGGTGGAACCGGGCGCCTTTTGGATGACTTCGCTCAGGTATTTGCCCAGCCCGTCATGGGTCATGCCGCGCACAACGGGCACGTTGAGGCGGGGGACATCCGCAAATTTGTAGGTGTTATTGGGTTCGGCAAAAATGGCCTCGGAGAGGTCCTTGCCGACTTTGGTTGCGTTCACGTCGATGGCGAGGGTGAATTCGATATCACGCACATGATAGTCGCCCAGTTGGGTGTGCATGATCCCGGGGATGGTCTCGTCCTTTTTGGCGTTTTTGTAGAATTGAACGCCCTGAACGAGGGACGATGCGCAATTTCCCACGCCAATGATGGCGACGCGTACTTTTTTACTTGCCATGAATTTTTCTCCTTGAATTTTAATTGCAGTTTCCTTGTATCTTCCGATCAGCTTTCATATCAGATATACCTGTGAAGTATAATCTTACTGTAGGTAAATATGGCCATTGATCGGGTTAAACTCCTTGAACGTCTGTTTGAAATTACGCGCGGCCTCAGCGCATCTGTGGATATGGAGACCTATCTTCAATCCATTCTTTCCGCCGCCGCCGAATTAACCGAGAGTGAGAGCGCATCCCTGCTGGAGTACGACGAGGTTTCGCAGGAATTTTCCTTTAAATTCGTGCCGTGGTTCCATCGCGATGCGGTTAATTCCGCCAAAATCCCATTAAGTGGAAGCGTTGCAGGCTGGGTATTCCTGAACGTCACACCGCTTGCAATCGATGATGTGTCAAAAGACAACCGCCATTACGACAAAATAGATGATCTTGTCGGCTTCAAGACCAAATCCCTTTTGGGCGTGCCTCTCATCGTACATGGCAGGCCCGTTGGCGTATTTGAAGTTTTCAACAAACAGAATAATTATACCGGGGAGGATATCCTCATCCTCGAGACGCTGGCTTCGCTCGCCTCCACCGCCCTGCAAAATGATATGCTGGAGAAGAACATTTTCTCGTCCCAGGAAGAGGCCCGCGAACTGGATAAATTAAAAAATGAATTCATCGCGATCACTTCCCATGAATTGCGTACCCCGCTGGGGTTGATCCTGGGCCATGCCACTTTTTTGCGTGAGCTGGTAGGCAATGAATACCAGGAGCAGGTGGATGCCATCATTCGCAACGCATCCAGGTTGAAGGAGATCATCGAAAGCCTTGCCAGTGTGGATAATTATGAAACGGGCGGTTCGCTCATCCGTTCACGCAGGGTTTCCGTTGCGCGGATCATTGAAGACGTCTCTGCGTCATTTCATGAAATGACAAAAAGCAAAGGCATTTCCCTCAAAACAGAAATCAAACAGGGCCATGAATTATGGGTGGATCTTGATGGCGGAAAGATAGCAATCGTTTTGAGCAACCTGCTTAAAAACGCCCTTACTTTTACCAATGAAGGCGGCCACGTTCTCGTTCGCGGCGAGCAGCAGCCTGAATACGTGATGGTCTCTGTTCAGGATGACGGCCTGGGCATTCCCATCAAAGACCTGCCGCGAATCTTCGACCGTTTCTATCAGGTTGAATCCCATCTCACCCGCAGGCATGGCGGCATGGGGCTGGGCCTCTCCGTTGCCAAAGTGATGATCGAAATGCACGGCGGGCGCATTTGGGCTGAAAGCAAGGAAGGCGTTGGCAGCACCTTCACTTTTCTTTTACCCGTCAACAAAAAAAGTGAACCCGAGTCTCCGCCGGCCTTGGTTGGGTAACATTTTCATCCCGTCAATCCGTTGACGGGATTTTTATTTCTTTGATACACTCACGCCCATTCTTTATGTCGTTGCGAGGAGAGCTTTAGCTCGACGAAGCAATCCCCCATCTTAAATTGGAAAACCCATGCAAAGCCTCAACACGCAGTTCGACCTCATTCGCCAATCCGCCACCGTTGCCATGGCAGACCATATCCTCGCCCTCAAAGCCAGCGGGAAAAATATCATCGGCTTGCAAGTCGGCGACCCCGATTTTGGAACTCCGCCCGCCGTTGTGGATGCCGCCCTCAAAGCCATGCAGGATGGGCTCACTCACTACGGCCCCTCGCGCGGCTATCCGGACCTGAGAGCTGCTGTTGCAAAAAAGCTGACTCGCGACGAAGGCATCTCCTACGACCCCGCCACCGAAATTCTCATCACGCATGGCGGCATCCACGCCTATTATCTTGCCATGCAATCCATTCTTACCCCGGGCGATGATGTCTTGATCCCCGACCCTTCGTGGGCGACTCATTCCAACATGGCGATCATGCTGCGCGGAAATGTGATCCGCATCCCTGCCCCCGCCGACAATGGATTCATCCCCTTTTTCGACTCATGGCTGAAAGCGCTCACTCCTAAAACCCGCGCCATCGTCTTGAACTATCCATCCAACCCGACGGGCGCATATCCCACGCGCGAGTATTTGCAAAAACTACAGGACTTCGCCGCGAAACATAATTTATGGATCGTCAGCGATGAGGTGTATGGAAGCCTATATTATGAAGAGAGACCCACATCCGTAGCGGCGATTGCGGGAGCGAAAGAAAGAACATTGCTCGTAAATAGTTTATCCAAATCCTACGCCATGACAGGCTGGCGTGTTGGTTATCTCGCCGCCCCTGCGCGCGTGATCGAGAACGCATTGAAAGCGGGGCAGAACTCCATTACCTGTGTGGCTCCCTTCATTCAAAAAGCTGCTGCCTTCGCGTTGACCGACCCTGCCATGCAGGATGTCACTGCGGAAATGCGCGCAGGGTATGCCCGACGGCGGGATTTGGTAATGCATCTTTCTCATGAGTTGGAAAGTGAAAAAGTAAAAGTGATTCCACCACAGGGCGCGTTCTATTTCTTCCTTGACCTGCGCGCCTTGAAAATGTCCTCTGTTGAAATGTGTGAAAGGATTTTAGATGAAGTGGGCGTGGGCCTCGTCCCTGGTTCCGCATTTGGTGAGCAGGGAGAGGGCTTCATCCGCATGACTATCGCCGCTTCCGATGAAGACGTGGAGGCGGGATTCAGGAAGATCGTGAAGTGGGCTGAAAGGCAGTAATCAGTTATCAGTAATCAGTTGGTGGTTGAGTAGCCCTGAGCGGTTTTTGCGAAGGGCGTATCGAAACCACCGAGGAGAATTATGAAAGTAGCATTTCAAGGCGAACCCGGTGCATACAGCGAACAGGCGGTTTTCAATTATTTTGGGGACGTGGAAACTGTCCCCCCCGAATCATTCGATGCGATGTTTGATTCTGTCGTAGCGGGCAAAAGCGATATGGCTTTAGCTCCCATCGAGAATTCACTGGCGGGCAGTATTCACCAGAATTATGACCTACTCCTGCGGCATGATTTGCATATTGTGGGGGAGTATCTTTTGCGCGTGCGGCATTGCCTGATTGCAAATCTCGGCGTGAAAAAGGAAGACATTACGAAAGCCATCAGCCATCCGCAGGCGTTGGGGCAGTGCGCGGCTTATTTGCGTTCGCACGGCATCAAAGCGGAACAGGTCTACGACACGGCGGGGAGCGTGAATATGCTCAAAGAGTCGGGGGCGAGGGATGTGGCTGCAATTGCGTCGAAGCGGGCGGCTGAATTATATGGAATGCAAATTTTGGAGGAAGGCATCGAGGATAACGCGGAAAACTATACGCGTTTTCTCGCTGTCGGACGAGAATCAACTGTCCCGAAGGAAGAGGCGAAGACTTCCATCGTGTTCACGTTGAAAAATCAGCCGGGCGCGTTGTTCAAGGCGTTGAGCGTCTTCGCATTGCGTGATCTTGATCTCACAAAAATTGAGTCGCGTCCGCTGCAAGGCAAACCGTGGGAATATCTGTTTTATATTGATTTCATCGGCTCGATGTATGATGATGTTTCAAAACGCGCGCTCGATCATTTGGGGGAATATGCGGTGATGCTGCGGGTGCTGGGGTCGTACCCAAGATTTCGCGGGTAAAGTCGGTCTTGACAAAATAGAAATTCTGTTCTAAAATTTTGCCGTTATTAGTAACCATATGGTTACGTTTTAGGAGCCCATGAGAAGAGACGTTTTCCAGGCCATTGCCGACCCGAACCGCCGCGCCATTTTGAGTTTGCTTGCCAGGCAAAGGCTGACGCTGAATGGCGTTGCCGAGAATTTTCGAATCAGCCGCCCCGCTGTTTCGAGGCACATCAAAATCCTGAAAGAGTGCGGGTTGGTGGTTGTTATTCCCCAGGGACGTGAACGGTATTGCGAAGTACGCATGGATAGGTTGAATGAAGTGACGGACTGGGTCGAGCAGTATCGTCAATTGTGGGAACAGCGGTTTAACCGTTTGGACGAAGTTTTATTGAAAATGGAAAAGGAGAAATGACATGCCCTCAAAAAATAAGACAACCATCACAGCTGAGCCCGGCAAGCAGGAACTTTTCATCACGCGCGAATTCGATGCGCCGCGTGAGCTTGTCTTCAAGGCTCACATTGACCCGAAACTTTTTGTGCAGTGGCTGGGTCCGCATGGGTACGAAATGATATTGGAAACTTTTGAGCCTGTCAGCGGCGGAAGGTATCGCTACATCCACAAGGATAAGATCGGAAATGAGTTTGGATTTCACGGCGTATTCCATGAAATGTCTGAAGAGTTGATGATCCAGACCTTTGAGTTTGAAGGTCTCCCCGAACGTGGACATGTCATCCTCGACACGATGCGGCTGGAGCCGCTGCCGGGGGATAGGACCAGGATCACGATTCAATCCGTCTACCAATCGGTTGCGGACCGCGACGGCATGGTTCAGGCTGGGATGGAAAAGGGCATGAATGAAGGCTATGAACGCCTTGATGGGATTTTGGAGGGCTTCTCATGACAGTGGATGAACATCTCTCGAAACTGCCAGTCGACCAGCGTAAGGCCTTGCAGTCCCTGCGGGAAGTGATTCTGTTCATCATCCCCGATGCGGAGGAAGTCATTAGCTATGGAGTGCCCATGTTCAAGCGAAATGGGAAGGGCGTGATCTCCATGTCTGCTCGTGGGAGTTATTTGAGTCTCCACCTGATGAGTCCGCCACTGGCGAAGGCGATGAAGGATGATTTGAAAGAATACTTGAAGGGCGTCACCCTGCATTTCACGCCGGACAAGCCTTTACCGGTTCCGCTTGTGAAGAGGATCGTGAAGGCGCGTTTGAAGGAAATGAAATAATCCGGAGCAAGAGAATCCATGAAAAGTGAAAAAAACAACTTTACTTCAATTGATGAGTATATTGCGGGATTCCCTGAAAAGACCCAAAAAGCATTGCAGGAAATTCGTGCAGCCATAAAAACCCTTGTCCCTGATGCGGAAGAACACATCAGCTATAAAATGCCCGCATTCAAGGTGGATGGCAAGTATTTCATCCATTTTTCAGCATGGAAAAACCATATCGGGATGTACCCGATACCGGCGGGCGCGAAGCGTGAAGCGTTTCAAAAGGAGATCGAGCCGTATAGATCAGCAAAGAGTTCGTTGAATTTTCCTTTGAGCAAACCAATGCCCCTCAAATTAATCAGTAAAATTGTTAAGTTTAGGATTGCAGAAAACCTGGAAAAAGCCAAGTTAAATTCCGTCAAAAAAAAATAGCAATTGTCTCAAAAACTATGTCACTCTCCCGAAGGACACACCTGCACTTGCGTGCTGGTGCAAGTGTCGGGACGATGTGAGGGAGCTTTCGTTACGGCCGAAGAGTCTCGCATTTTTGAGGTAGAGACCCTTCGCTAGCGCTCAGGGTGACATATTGATACAAAATGAAAAGGAGAATTTATAAATGAAAAAGATCACCCCGTTTTTATGGTTCGACACCCAGGCTGAGGAGGCGATGAATTTTTACGTCTCCATTTTCAAGAATTCGAAGGTTGGCGGAGTATCGCGCGGACCCGATGGCAAGGCGTTTACCGTTTCATTCGAACTGGACGGACAGGAGTTTGTGGGATTGAATGCCGGTCCACAGTTCAAGTTTAATGAGGCGGTTTCGATGTTCGTCAATTGCGAAGACCAAGCCGAAGTGGATTATTTTTGGAACGCGTTGACTGCGGATGGGGGAGAAGAGTCGATGTGTAGTTGGTGCAAGGACAAGTACGGGCTGTGGTGGCAGATCGTCCCGAAGCAGTTGGGCGAGTTGATGGGCGACCCGGACCCGGTCAAATCCAAACGCGTGATGGATGCCATGCTTAAGATGAAAAAGATTATTGTCGCTGATCTGCAAAAGGCGTATGATGGAAAGTAATTCGGATAAATTTTGTCTTGACTGAATAGAAAATTTGTTCTAAAATATAACGACCACCCAAAAGGAGGTTTCTATGAGCCCAAAGAAGGATATGCAGAAGTCCACGGGATTCACGGACGAAGAAAAAGCCGCGATGAAGGAACGCGCCAAAGAGTTGAAGGCGGAAGAACGCGCGAACAAGGACAGGGCGGCAGGGGAAAGCGACTTGCTTGCAGCGATTGCAAAGATGAAGGAACCCGACCGCTCAATGGCGAAACGGCTCCATGAGATCATCACCGCCAGCGCGCCAGCCCTCATGCCGAAAACCTGGTACGGGATGCCCGCGTATGCCAACACAGACGGCAAGGTCGTCTGCTTCTTCCAAGCTGCGAGTAAGTTCAACACGAGGTATGCCACGTTCGGCTTCCAGCATGATGCAAATCTCGACGAAGGCAACATGTGGCCCGCCTCCTTCGCGCTAATGAAGTTGACTGCCACTGAAGAGGCAAGGATCAGCGCGCTCGTGAAGAAAGCGGTAGGCTGAGGACTGGTCTCGCCACTAAAAGTTTCTTTATCATGGGTGGGTAAAGCTTGGCTTTTGCCCACCCTTTGTGTTAACCGACAATGGAAAATTTTTATTGATATGGGAGACTTAACATGACAACCAAACAACAACCAACGAGACTGAAAACCGCCCTCGCCCTTCGACACTCCCTTCGGTCGCAGGACAACGCTTCTCCCTCGACCTCGGAACTGCGCGCGCTTTTCAATGGCAGGGTCATCGCCCCGGACGATCCTCGCTACGAGCAGGCGCGCAAAGTTTTCGCTGGCGGCATTGACCGTCATCCGTCCGCGATCATCCGCGTGGCGGACGCGGGCGATGTGTCCCGCCTCGTGACGTTAGCGCGTGAGCACGGTTTTGAACTCGCGGTCCGCAGTGGAGGTCACAGCGGCGCGGGTCACAGCACGACGGATAGCGGCATCGTCCTTGATCTTTCTGCGATGAAAGATTTGCAGATCAACGTCGAAGAACGTACCGCATGGGTGGAGACGGGCATGACCGCTGGCGAATACACATCCGCCGTCGGCGCTCATGGACTGGCAACAGGCTTCGGTGACACAGGCTCCGTTGGCCTCGGCGGAATCACGCTTGGCGGGGGAATCGGATTCCTCGTCCGCAAATATGGACTGACAATTGATTCCCTGCTCGCCGCCGAAGTAGTAACAGCCGACGGACAACTTCTCCACGTGGACGACAAATCCCACCCCGATCTCTTCTGGGCAATTTGCGGTGGCGGAGGAAACTTCGGTGTTGCCACGCGCTTCAAATTCCGATTGCACGAAGTGGATATGATATTTGGAGGAATGCTCTTCCTGCCTGCCACACCGGATACCATCGCAGCATTCATCGCCGAGGCTGAATCCGCTCCCGAGGAACTTTCCACCATCGCGAATGTCATGACCGCGCCTCCCATGCCGTTCCTGCCTGCGGAGGTGCATGGTAAACCGATCATCATGGCAATGATGGTCTATGCGGGTGATCCCGCCGAGGGTGAGAAGGTCGTTGCGCCGTTCCGTGCGCTCGCCGCGCCATATGCCGACATGCTTCGCCCCATGCATTACCCGGAAATGTATCCGCCTGAAGAAGGCGGTGACTACCATCCCGTTGCCGCCGCGCGCACGATGTTCATTGACAGGGTTGACCGTTCTGTCGCCGGGACGATTCTGGAAAACATCAAGGCATCGACTGGCTCGATGGCAGTCACCCAGCTTCGAGTTTTGGGCGGAGCGATGGCGCGAGTCTCAGTGGATGCCACCGCGTTTGCCCATCGCAAATCCAAGATCATGGCGAACCTTGCCGCGTTGTACGAAAAGCCCGAAGAGAAGGAAATCCATGAAGCCTGGGTGACGGAATTCTTTTCCTCTTTACAGCAAAGCGACAAGGGGATGTATGTGAATTTCGTTGGCAATGAAGGCGAGGCGCACGTCCGCGCCGCGTATCCAGGCGGGACCTGGAAGCGGCTCAGCGCGATCAAAGCCAAATACGACCCGACGAATTTGTTCCGCCTCAATCAGAACATTTCGCCAAAGAGGAACCGAGATGAAGCAGGAAAGCAATGAACTTCCCAAACTGGCCGCACCTGCCCAGCGTGCATTACAAAGCGCAGACATCACCACATTGAAACAATTGACGGATGTCACCGAAACGGAACTTTTGCAATTGCACGGTATGGGGCGAAATGCGCTCGGCAAACTGCGAGAGGCGCTCAAGGCAAATGGATTATCTTTTCGTGAATCGAAGAAGATATCAGGAGGCAGCATGGACAAAACCATCCGCGCGCATCTGGACAATATTTATTCCGATGATGCTCAATTGCAAAACAAAGCCTATTCCACTTTAATGGAGAAAACCGAAAGACCCGTTGACTGGGCATACGAAGCCTGGGATGAACTCGTCGAAGGCTTGACGCATAAGGACAACCACGTCCGCGCGATTTCTTCTCAGTTGCTTGCAAATCTTGCAAAGAGCGATCCCAAAGGTCGAATGCTCAAGGATTTCGATAAACTGCTTGAAGTGACGAAGGATGAAAGATTTGTAACCGCGCGGCATTGCCTTCAATCCATTTGGAAGGTGGGGCTAGCAGGGAAGAACGCGCAACAATTGGTGGTGAAAGGTTTGGAAAAGCGTTTCCATGAGTGCGCTGCTGAGAAGAACTGCACCCTGATCCGCTACGACATCATTCAGGATTTACGCAACTTGTACGAGGCCACTACCTCCAGCGAAATCAAAGAGAAGGCATTGGAATTAATAGAATTAGAGCGGGATTTGAAGTATAAGAAGAAGTATGCAGGCGTGTGGAAGAAATAGAAGCCATGTCACCCTGAGGAAGCGTTCGTCGCGACCGAAGGGCCTCTGGCTGTATTGGTAGAGACTCTTCGCTCCGCTCAGAGTGACACAACAAAGGAATTGCAAATGAAAATCCATCTCGTGGACGGCACCTACGAATTATTCCGCAGTCATTTCGGCGCTCCACCGAAGAAATCTCCCGATGGTAGGGAGGTGGGCGCCACGCTCGGACTCGTACGAAGTTTGATGCTGCTGTTATCGAGTCCGGATGTCACGCATGTGGCGGTGGCCTTCGATCATGTGATCGAGTCCTTTCGCAATAAACTGTACTCAGGTTATAAAACAGGCGCGGGGGTAGACCCAAACCTCATGGCTCAATTTCCGCTGGCTGAAAAGGCGGTGTCCGCTTTGGGGCTGGTGGTCTGGCCCATGGTCAAGTTTGAAGCGGACGATGCCATTGCCACCGCAGTCGCGCGATTTAAGAAGGTCAAATCTGTCGAGCAGGTCGTCATCTGTTCGGTGGATAAAGATTTGATGCAAATGGTGGACGGAAAACGAGTCGTCAGTTGGGACCGCCGCCGCGAAATTGTCATGGACGAGAAGGGCGTGGTCGAAAAATTCGGCGTCAGTCCCAAATCCATTCCAGATTACCTTGCGCTTGTCGGTGATTCGGCGGATGGCTATCCAGGCATAAAAGGCTGGGGTGCGGCCTCCACTTCTGCCGTGCTTTTGCGTTTCAAACACATCGAGTCCATTCCCAAAGACCCGAACAAATTGGGGTTGGGCCTGGCTCGGGCTACGACTCTTGTTGAAAACCTTTGGCAAAATTATGACGATGCCATGTTGTTCAGGGAACTCTCCACTTTGCGTACGGATGTGCCGCTCAAGGAAACTTTCAATGATTTAAAGTGGGTAGGGGTGTATCCCCGCCTGAAAAAGTTATGTCACAAGTTGGGGGATGATCGGATTCCAGAACGGGTTACGAAATGGCGGTAATGGTAAAAGTTATTTACTATAGTGATTAAGAAAAATATTTTGAAAATTATGCAGGAGCACAGACGGTCAAATGCTTGGTGTAAACACCCATCAAACGGAGGATTTCGTCTGCTTGGGTTGCCAAAACCTTGAGTGCATCGTCAACCGATGCGACCAATTTGACAAACTCGTCGAAGTAGCGATTATGCGTGGCGGCCGTCTTGACTTTCTTCCACAGATACTCAATCGGATTGTAGTCTGGCGAGTAAGAAGGTAGTTGATGGACAATGAGGCGCTCTTTGTGTTTTTCAAAGAATTCGCGCGTGGACTTGCTGGTGTGATAGCGCGCTCCATCTTGGATGAGGATCACTTTGCCTGAAACTTGCGAAAGCAAGTGCAACAAAAAGGTCTGATAACTATCGCTTTGAAACCGTTCCTCCGTTCCTTGATAAACCAGTTGTCCGCTAAAGAACTCAATTGCGCCAAAAACTTTGCAGCCCTTGCGCAAGCCCGTCGTCTTGACCAGCGGTTGCCGTCCTTTGCGTCCCCAAGTGTAAGACAAGGAGCCCCACAAGGCAAAGCTGGCTTCATCGCCAAAGTACACGGGCGCGCCTAACTGTCTGGCTTGCTTCAAAATCTTCGGGAATTCCTTCTTCATCCAGCGTTGGCGGGCTTCCTCATCTAAATGATCCGAGATGAACCGTGCTTTTTGAAACGAGAAACCCGGATTGCCTAACAATTCGCACACGTAAAAACGGTTGTACATCACATGAAACTTTTGATAAATCAGATCCTGAATCAAGATGCTTGGCCAACAGCCCGTCGGATATCCGCAGGCTTCGGGCCCCTCTTCAATCCATTGCCCCAAATCGCGTTTTTGCGACTTGGTCAAGCGCGCTGGACGACCAGGTGTGTTTTGATACTCCAGACTATCAAACTGATATGCCAGGAAATTATTCAGCCAATTGTAGACCGTTTGTTGCGACACATTCCAAACCGACAGGATGGTCTCCAGCGCAACGTTACATCCGATCATCATCAACACCGACATATGGCGAACCGCGCGTTTGTCGCCGCGTTTATAGGCCTTGTCCAATTCCTGTTGAAAGCGCTGGACATTCGATTTCGAAAACGTTATTCTAAACATGGGATGTCTCCTTTTGCCTCGGATTGTCAGTCTTTGGCATAATGGTAAGACATCCCTTTCATTTTTCAAAGCCTAAAATTCAATTTCTTTTTCTTAAGGTCTATAGACCAAACACTACCCCACTAAAAAGGCAACAACCATCAATTTCCCCATCTACTGTCTAATGTCATGCTGAGCGACACTTGCGTGCGGTGCAAGTGTCGCTCAGAGTGACATGATATTTTGTCTACGTATTCAACGCCTGATCCAAATCCCAGAGAATATCCTCAATATCTTCAAGCCCAACACTCAGACGAATGAAATCAGGGCTGACACCTGCGGCGATCTGTTCTTCTTCGGAAAGCTGGGAATGGGTTGTGCTGGCAGGATGAATCGCAAGGGACTTTACATCGCCAAGATTGGCAACATGGCTGAAGATTTGCAGGCTGTCAATGAAACGCGCGCCCGCCTCCCTGCCGCCTTTCACGCCAAAGCCCAACATGGCGCCAACACCTTTTGGTAAATATTTTTTTGCCTTTTCGTGATCGGGGTGGCCTGGCAATCCGGAATACGTAACCCACTTAACTTTTGGGTGGCTCTCAAGAAATTCGGCAACGCGTTGCGCATTTTTTGTATGTCGTTCCATGCGTAGGGACAGGGTTTCCAACCCTTGCAGGAATAACCACGAAGCAATCGGCTGTTGACAGGCGCCGAAGTCCCGCAGGATGCCTGAGCGCGCTTTTGAAATGAACGCAAGCGGCCCGAAATCGTCAGCGTAGATAATGTTATGGTAGGAGGGATCAGGTTCGGTGAAGTTTTTGAAGCGTCCGCTTTTTTTCCAATTGAATTTGCCTTTGTCCACGATCACGCCGCCGATGGAGGTGCCATGTCCCCCAATGAATTTTGTGGTTGAGTGCGTGACGATATCCGCGCCCCATTCGAAGGGTCTACACAAATACGGCGTGGCGAAGGTGTTGTCGATCATCAAAGGAATGCCGAATTCCTCGGCGATTTTTGAAACTTCATCAAATGGAAATACATTCACCAGCGGATTGCTGATGGTTTCACCGTAAATAATTTTTGTGTTCGGTTGAATCGCACGGCGGAAATTTTCAGGGTCGGTTGGGTCAACCAGGGTGACGTTGATTCCCAATCTCGGAAATGTATATTTAAATTGGGTCACCGTCCCGCCATATAAGGTGGATGTGGAGACGATGTGATCGCCTGCTCCGCAAATGGTGAGGATGGCTGTCACCTGCGCCGCGTGGCCCGAGCTGACCTCCAGCGCGCCGACTCCGCCCTCGAGGCTGGCCATGCGTTTCTCGAAAACATTCGTCGTCGGGTTGGAGATGCGGGTGTAGATATTCCCTTCCTCCTGCAAGGCAAAGAGACGCGCCGCCCGTTCGGTGCTTTTGAGATCGTACGCGGAGGTTTGGTAAATTGGGACGGCGCGGCTTCCCGTTACGGGGTCTGGGGTGTAGCCTTCATGCAGTTGACGGGTGGTAAAACCGAAGGTGCGGTTTGAATTCATGGTATTTCCTTCTTTCCTGCTTATCTGGCTTTTTGGGGAATATCGTTCGGGTCGAACGGGGTGGCTTGATAGACGTAGTAATTCAACCAGTTTGCGTACAACAAATTGGCATGTCCACGCCAGCGGACGTTGGGTGGCCGGGTCGGGTCGTTCTTTGGATAATAATTTTGCGGGACATGAATGGGAAGTCCCTTGTTGATATCGCGGTCGTATTCGGCTTTGAGGGTCAGCGGGTCGTATTCCGAGTGGCCTGTGATGAAAAGGTGGCGTCCATCTTTGGAACCGACGATGTACACGCCCGCTTCCTCTGATTCGGCGAGCAGTTGTAGTTCGTCCACCTTCTCCACGTCTGCGCGGCGGATCTCGGTGTGGCGGGAGTGGGGGGCGAGGAAAATGTCATCGAATCCCCGCAGCAGGCTCTCGGTCGAAGAAAGGATGCGGTGCTCATAGACGCCGAACATCTTGTGGGGGAGGTCATATTTGGGAATGCCGTATTTATGATAAAGCGCGGCTTGCGCTCCCCAGCAAATATAAAAATTGGATTCGACATTTGACTCAGCCCAGTCGAAAATTTGGGTGAGCTCATTCCAATAATCCACTTCCTTGAAAGGCATTTGCTCCACGGGCGCGCCAGTGACGATGAGACCGTCGAACTTTTCGTTTTCGATCTCGTCGAAGGTGACGTAATGCTCCAGCAGATGATCCGCGTCGGTGTTTTTGGATTCGTATGTGGCGGTGTGAAGCAAGGTCACTTCCACCTGAAGCGCGGAGTTGGAGAGCAATCGCAATAGCTGTGTTTCGGTTGCGACTTTGGTGGGCATGAGATTCAAGATGGCAACACGCAGCGCGCGAATATCCTGATGGAGCGCGCGGTCCTCATCCATGATGAAGATGTTTTCGCGTTCAAGAATTGCGCGGGCGGGCAGGGTGGTTGGAATTTTTACGGGCATGATTTGATTTGAATGGAGAATGAGGAATGCAGAATGCAGAGGTTTTATTCTGCCTTCTGCATTAACTATTGAGCGCTTGCTCCAGGTCCCAGAGAATATCGCTGATATCCTCCAGCCCAATGCTCAAGCGGATGAAATCGGGGCTGACGCCGGCGGAGACCTGCTGCTCTTCGCTAAGCTGGCTGTGGGTGGTGGTGGCTGGGTGAATGGCGAGACTGCGCGCATCGCCGACGTTGGCGAGGTGGCTGAACAGTTGCAGGCTTTCGATGAATTTCTTGCCAGCTTCCACGCCGCCTTTGATGCCGAAGCCGAGAATTGCGCCCTTGGGTAAATATTTTTTCGCGCGCGCGTAATCAGGGTGACTCTTGAGACCAGGATATTTGACCCAACTGACCTTCGGATGCTTCTCGAGATATTCGGCAACGGCTTGCGTATTTTCCACGTGGCGTTCCATGCGCAGGCTCAACGTCTCGATGCCTTGAATGGTCTGCCATGAATTGAACGGCGACTGGCACGCGCCGATGTCGCGCAACACATGCACACGCGCTTTGATTGCAAACGGAGGCAAGCCAGCGCCTACGAGGCTGGAATACACAAGGCCGTGATAGGAAGGATCGGGCGTGTTGAAGTTTTCAAACTTACCATTGCTGAAATCATAATTACCGCCGTCCACGATGATGCCGCCGATGGATGTGCCGTGTCCGCCGATGAATTTGGTGGTGGAGTGGGTGATGACGTGCGCGCCCCACTCGAACGGGCGGAAGAGATACGGCGTGGCGAAGGTATTGTCGATGAATAAAATCAGCCTGTGTTTCTTCGCGATCTCGGAAGCTTCCTCGAAGGGGAACACCGCAATATCGGGATTGCCCAATGTCTCGCCGTATAAAATCTTTGTGTTTGGCTGGATGGCCGCTTCAAAATTCTTCGGGTCGGTTGGGTCAACAAACGTAACTTCGATTCCCAGCTTGGGCAGGGTGTACGCAAATTGATTGTATGTGCCGCCATACAAACGGGATGATGAAACGATATGGTCGCCCGCATTGAGCAGGGTGAAAATTGCCTGAGCCTGCGCAGCGTGACCAGAACTCGCAGCCAATGCCGCCACACCGCCTTCGAGCGCCGCAATGCGCTGTTCGAGCACGTCGGTGGTTGGGTTCATCAGGCGGGTGTAAATATTTCCCAACTCTTTAAGCGCGAACAAATTCGCGGCGTGTTCCGTGTTCTTGAACTGATAGCTCGTTGTTTGATACAACGGCACGGCGCGGCTCCCCGTGGTGGGGTCGGGGGAATAGCCCGCGTGCAATTCACGGGTGGCGAAACCTAACTTGCGATCTTTGATTGTGGACATATTGAGTTTTCTCCTCTTGAATAATGTTTACCCGCCCTTCAGAAGAGATAAATTCAAATGGGGAAGTGCGTCGCACCAGACGGAACAGGAAAATCTTTATCGAGGAGATTTATCTACTTGATCAGAAAAATCTACCCATCTGGTGCGACGCACCCTCATCCATTAAAAAAATAACCTCTTCTGAAAGTACAAGAAGAGGTATACGTCTATACCGTCCTCTCATCTTCCAGATATGAATGACATTTTGCTGTCATTCCTATTTGCCGAATTTGGCACCATAACTATTGTCTGGTTGCCGAGGCTTCAAAGGGTCGGTCCCTCAGCCTCTCTGGATAAGAGCGAATATTTAATTTCGCGGTTTATATCATGCGGTTTATGATTATGTCAAGGGTTTGGACAATCAAGACCGGAAGATTACCCGTTTGGGTCATCTTTATAAAAGTAGGTCGCGCTTTTAGCGTGACGTCACGTTGCAAACGTGACCTACAATAACCCTTCATTCACCAACAACTCAGCGTTATAGATGGATGCCCCCGCCGCACCGCGAATCGTGTTGTGTGAAAGCACAACAAATTTAAGATCAAGGATTGGATCACGCCTCACGCGGCCTACTACTGTCGTCATGCCTTTGCCCGTTAATCGGTCGAGTCTTGGCTGAGGCCTGTCCGCTTCATCTCTGACCGAGATAACTGGTCGCGGTGACGATGGCAATTCCCTCGCTGATGGGTGAGCAGTGAAATCGCGTAACGCTTGAATCGCAATTTCGGGCTCAACAGGTTTGTCCAATGCCACACTCGCGCATACGGTATGACCATCGATCACCGCCACGCGATTGGTGTGCGCACTAAACGCAATGTCTGCGAGGTTGATTTTATTACCCGCAAATTTTCCGAGCATCTTGCGCGGTTCCCATTCCACTTTTTCTTCTTCGCCGCCATTGCCCACATTGGGAATGACATTGTCAATGATGTCCAGCGAAGGCACGCCAGGGTAACCCGCGCCCGAAAGCGCCTGCAACGAGACCATGAACACTTTTTTCACGCCGAAGGCATCGTCCAATGCCTTGAGCGCAATTGTGAGTCCCGTGCTCGTGCAGTTGGGATTTGTGACAATACATCCGCTCCAGCCATTGTTCTTACGCTGCTGCTTGACCAGTTGGACATGCTCCGCGTTGATCTCGGGCAGCAGCAACGGCACATCCTCACCGCGCCGATACGAGGATGCGTTCGAGCAAACTGCCGCGCCTGCTTTTGCAAACTGCGGTTCAAGTTCATTGGCGATTTCCGTGTGCAACGCCGAAAAGACGATCTTTACTTGCACCGCATCGGTGCTGGCTGGCACGACAACCATATCGCGGGCGTATTCGGGCATGGGAACATCCAACACCCAGCGCGCGGCTTGTGAATATTTTTGTCCAACCGAACGGTCCGATGCGGCGAGTGCCACCACCTTGAACCAGGGATGATTATCCAGCAGCGAGATGAACCGCTGACCGACAGAACCTGTCGCGCCGAGAATGGCTACGGGGATTTGAGATTGGGGCATGATAAGAACTCCTTTGATTTTTTACTCTGGTGGTCGAGTAGCGAGCGCGATGCGCTGAGTTTATCGAAGCGTTCGTTGCGAGCGTATCGAGACCACCAATTTCGAGAATGATTTTTATAACAAGGGTTGCTTTACTGCGCGGTGGTCTCGATACGTTCCTCGCCGCAAAGCGGCTCGGAACTACTCGACCACCAGGTATTTATTGCACAATCAACTCATGCAGCGTCTTCACCGCATTCTCCGTATCCGCCGCATCCACAACGAGAGAGATGGACACTTCCGAAGAACCCTGCGCAATGGCGAGCACGTTGACGCCGTCATTACCAAGTTTGCTGAATACCCTGCCTGAAACGCCAGGTGTGTGACGCATCCCTGCACCGACAACGGTGATGATCGAAACATCCTCGGTTGCCCAGACGCGGTCAATGTCATCGTCTGCGATTTCGGCGGCGAAGGATTTTTCAAGCGCAGATAATACCGTGGACGCAAGTTCCGAAGGCACCGCAAAACAAATGGACTGTTCCGACGAAGCCTGCGTAATCAGCGGAACGCTTGTGCCTGTGGATGCCACCGCACCGAACGCGCGCGCCGCCACGCCAGGCACGCCCAGCATACCGCGCCCTTCAATCGTCACCAGCCTTTGCTTGCGGATGGCGGTTACGGCTTTGATGACTTTTCCGTCCACTTTGCCGTTGCTTTTGACCGTGGCGATCAGCCGCGTGCCAGGGTGACTGGGATTGAACGTGTTGCAAATGCGCAATCCAATGCCTGCATCCAACACGGGGCGGATGGTTTTTGGGTGCAGCACTTTCGCGCCGTAATAAGCGAGTTCCGCGATCTCGCTGTAGCTGATCTCTGGTAATGTTTTCGCCTCTTTCACAATGCGCGGATCGGTCGTCATCACGCCATCCACATCCGTCCAGATCCAGACATCGTCGGCGGGCAATACGGAACCGATGATGGCGGCGGAGTAGTCGCTGCCGCCGCGCCCGAGAGTGGTGATCGCGCCTTCGGGGGTTGCGCCGATAAAGCCAGTAGTAATGGGAATGATTCCTTCATCCATCAATGGATTCAATAGCCCCCGTGTCTTTTCTGTTGTGGCTTTGAAATCGGGGTGTGCGTTTTGGTAATGAGCATTGGTAACAACGAACTCTGTCGACTCAATGGCTTTGGCTTTGATTCCCGCGTCATTCACGACAGCCCCCAGCAAGCGGACGCTCATCCTCTCGCCGAGCGATGCGACTGCATCCATTGCGCGCGGACTGGCTTCGCCAAGCACGGCAATCGCTTTGCACAAGTCCACGAGTGAGAGGATCAGCGCATTGATTTCCGCTTTTGCCTGCTCACGAAGTTTCTCATCCTTGATGAGCGCATCGGCAGCGGCGAAGTGTTTTTCTCTCAGTGTGGATTCTGCCGCTGGAAGTGAATCAACTTTCCCTTGCGAAGCGGAAGCGGCAGAGTCCAATAGCAGATTCGTCACGCCAGACATGGCAGATGTCACAACCACGACGCGGTTCCAATTCTTCTTCGCATCCCGAATGATCTGCGTGGCGCTTTTCAACGCATCCGCCGAACCGACAGATGTCCCCCCGAATTTCATGACGAGCGTTTGTTTTTCTGGCATGATGTTCTCCTTTGGTTTTCCCTCTCCTTTTAGGAGAGGGGCAGGGGTGAGGTCAAGACAACAAAAACGCCCCACGTTGCCGTGAGGCGTGAGGCGTTGTGTGTTCTGAAATCCGTTTTTTACGGTTATCTCTGACCAAGCACAAAGGCCCCACGGCGTTTACCGGAGGTAGTGGTCATGGTACCAAGGCCGTGTTTTGTGCTTTTCAGAAGGTTGTGCATAATTGGGCGGTATTCTATGCGAGTGATGGATTGATGTCAAGGGATGAGTTTTGAAGGTTGCCCATTTGGGTAATCTTCAAAAATTGGTTTCTTCAAAACCATTGACTCATTTCACATCAGTAGTAGAATTGCGCCCAATATGTTTTCAACGTTTGCACTCCCGCGTACCCGTCGTCCGAAGCCTGCTTCTCACCGAGAAGGTCGGGATCTTTTTGTTTGGATGATGGAATAGCAAAAACAAACGCGCGCTGAAACACACGCACAAGTCAATCCAAAACAGCCCTCCTTCTCGGAGGGCTGTTTTTATTTGTCAGGTAAAAAATCTTTAAACACGAAGGACACGAAGTACACAAAGGTTTAAAGGTTTTAAGGTTTCCTTCGTGACCGTTGTGTCCTTTGTGTTTAAGCTTTTACCATCATAGGAGTAAAAAATGAACCCAAAATCAAAACCGCAAGTGAAGAAAGTTGTCCTCGCCTATTCCGGCGGACTGGACACATCCGTGATCGTGCCGTGGCTCAAAGAGAACTATGGCTGTGAAGTCGTTTGCTTTTGTGCAGACGTGGGGCAGGGCGATGAAGACATGCGCGGACTCGAACAGAAGGCCATTAATAGCGGCGCGAGTCAGTGCATTATCCATGACATGAAAGAAGAGTTTGCTGCTGAATATCTTTTTCCAATGCTGAAAGCGGGGGCGGTGTATGAACACAAGTATTTATTGGGCACATCGGTGGCCCGTCCATTAATTGCGAAACATCTTGTTGATGTAGCTCACGAAGTTGGCGCGGATGCGATTGCGCACGGCGCGACAGGCAAGGGGAACGATCAGGTTCGTTTTGAATTAACCGTCATGGCGCTTGACCCACGCCTCAAGATCATCGCTCCGTGGCGCGAGTGGAATATCCGCTCTCGTGAAGATGCGATTGCGTATGCCGCGAAACACAATGTACCAGTCACTGCCACGATCAAATCCATTTACAGCCGCGACTCAAATCTCTGGCATCTTTCGCACGAAGGCGGTTTGCTTGAAGACCCGTGGAATGAACCCGAAGAAGCAATGTTCCAACTTTCCACTTCGCCGGAGAATGCGCCTGAGCAGGGTGAGTATGTGGAGATCGAATTTGAAAGCGGCAATCCCATCGCGGTAAATAGCGAAAAACTTTCCGCCGCAAAAATTGTCGAAACGCTGAATGCCATCGGCGGTGCGCATGGCATTGGCCGCGTGGATCTCGTTGAGAATCGCCTTGTCGGTATGAAGTCACATGGCGTGTATGAAACTCCGGGCGGCACCATTCTGCTTTATGCGCATCGCGAACTCGAGTCACTTGTGCTTGACCGCGAGACCATGCACTTCAAGGAAATGGTCGCTGTGAAATATGCCGAAGTCACTTACAACGGGTTGTGGTTCACGCCTCTCCGCGAAGCGATTGACGCTTTCGTTAACGCAACACAAGGCCCTGTCACAGGTCTCGTGCGGCTCAAACTTTACAAGGGCAACATCATCACTGCGGGAAAGAAATCCCCGTTCAGTTTGTATCGCGAAGATTTCGCCACCTTCGGCGAAGAAGATGTCTACGATCAGAGTCACGCCGAGGGTTTCATTCGCCTTTATGGCCTCAGCATGAAAGTCCGCGCGATGAACGGCCTGCCCGTTTCGGGTCTCGATATGCCGAAGCCTGATTATTCGAAGTTCAAACGCGATTAGGTAGACAAGTACATAAGTACACACGTATACAAGACCTGTTTACTTGTTTACCTGTATACCTGTTTACAAGGAGTTCACATGACCCTCTGGGGTGGACGCTTTTCAACCAAACTAAACGAACAAGCCTGGGATCTAAATTCCTCCCTGCCTGTTGACCAGCGCATGGCAGTTCAGGATGTGGATGGTTCCATTGCGTGGGCGAACGCTTTGCACAAAGCAAATATTCTTTCGGATGAAGAACACGTCTCCATCTCGCTCGGGCTTGCTACTGTCAAAAAAGAATTCGCTTCGGGACAGTTTTCCTTCGCCCCCGCTGATGAAGATATTCACACCGCCGTCGAGCGCCGCCTCACCGAGATCATTGGCCCCCTCGCTGGCAAGCTCCACACAGGACGCAGCCGCAACGATCAAGTCGCCACCGACTTTCGCTTGTGGATGTTGCAAACCATTCCGCAATTAGATTCCGCATTCAAAAATCTGCAATCCGCATTGGTCAAGCAAGCCGAACTCGCAGGTGAGACTCTCATGCCTGGCTACACTCATCTGCAAAGAGCACAGCCGATTCTGCTTTCGCACTGGTGGCTGAGTCATTACTGGCCGCTACAACGCGACCGCGAACGCCTCACAGATCTAGTTGCACGAGTCTCCATTCTTCCGCTTGGAAGCGGCGCACTGGCTGGTACACCTGTTCCCGTGGACCGCGCTGCGTTGGCTGAATCCCTTGGCTTTGCAGTCGCTTCACCCAACAGCCTCGACTCCGTTTCAGACAGAGACTTCGCTGCTGAGTTTTTATTCTGCGCCACGATGACAGGCATTCACCTGAGCAAACTTTCGGAGCAAATTGTTTTGTACACCAGCGCCGAGTTTAGTTTCTTTGAACTCTCAGACGCGTTTTCCACGGGTTCGAGTCTCATGCCGCAGAAGAAGAATCCTGATGTCTTCGAACTGACACGCGGCAAGGCTGGCACGTTGATTGGCATGTTGACAGGCTTGCTCGCAACGCTCAAAGGCTTGCCATCGACTTACGATAAAGATTTACAGGAAGATAAAGCGCCTGTTTTTCAGGCAACAGATACTTTGCTTGCCATTCTACCAGTCATCGCTGGCGCGTTGCGGACGATCACTGTGAAACCTCAACGAATGCGAAACGCAATTGACTCGTTCATGATGGCAACTGACTTGGCGGATTATCTCGTCAGCAAGGGAATCCCGTTTCGCGAGACGCACGCGATAGCAGGAAAAGCTGTCCGCGTGGCGGGGGAGAAAAATGTTGGGCTGGAGGAACTGTCACTCGAAGCGTATCAGGCGCTCTGTCCAGCATTTGAAGCGGATGTGTATCAGGTCTTCGACCCGATGAAATCCGTCGAAAAAAGAAATGCAATTGGCGGCACGAGTCTCCAATCCGTGAAAATGCAGATTGCAAAATGCAAAATGCAGAATAGTAAATAGTGCAGAGTGTTCTTCATTCTGCATTCTAAATTCATCATTTAAAAATAAGGAGAATAAAAAATGTCTACTATTACCTGCCCTGAATGTGAAGCTCAAGTTGAGTTGGAATCTGGAACCGAAGTTGGTGAGATCATTGTGTGCCCTGATTGCGGCGTTGACCTCGAAGTGATTGCGATTGATCCTGCTGCTGTTCAACTCGCGCCCATGGAACAGGAAGATTGGGGAGAGTAAATGCAGAAGTTAGAATGCAGAATTTTATTGTGCATTCTGCATTCCTCATTCTTCATTTCTGAGGTCTTATGCAACGACGATTGAAAATTGGCGTTTTATATTCCCGTGTGCGCGTGGAAGAAAAATGGATTTTCGCGGCGATGGAAAAGCGCGGCATTGATTATGAACGACTCGATGATCGCGCCATTTCATTTGACCTGGAGAATCCCGAACCGTGGCGCGCATTTGACGCGGTGCTGGAACGCAGCATTAGTTACACAAGCGGACTGTATACCCTGCGATTGTTGAACGCGTTCGGCGTACCGACGGTGAACAGCGCGTCGGTGGCAGAGATTTGCGGCGATAAGTTGATGACCAGCGCCGTGCTTGCGCGCGATGGAGTTCCGCAACCGCATAACGCGACCGCGTTCACGCCCGAAGCCGCGCTCGAAGCGATTGAGGCGTTTGGGTATCCCGTTGTGTTGAAACCCGTCGTCGGCTCGTGGGGACGCTTGCTGGCGAAGGTCAACGACCGTGACGCAGCTGAAGCCGTGCTTGAACATAAAGCCACGCTTGGCTCGGTGCAGCATTCTGTTTTCTATATTCAAGAGTTCATCGAGAAGCCAGGACGCGACATCCGCGCGGTGGTGATTGGCGAGCGTGTGCTGACGGCGATGTATCGCAAATCCGAGCATTGGATCACGAACACGGCGCGCGGCGGCGAAGGTGAAATTTGCCCACTCACACCTGAGATTGAAGAACTGTCTTTGCGCGCGGCGAAGTCTGTGGGTGGAGGCGTGCTGGCAATTGACTTGATCGAACATACCGAGCGCGGGTTGATTGTCAATGAGATCAATCACACGATGGAGTTTCACACGATGCAGCCGTTGAGCGGGATTGATATCGCGGGTGAGATTGTGGAGTATGTAGTGAAAATGGCAAGGATGAAGGATGAGGAATGAAGAACGTAAACAAGTAGACAGGTATACAGGTATACAAGTTGGTTGTTGCGTTTACATGTTTACTTGTGTACGTGACTACGTGCCCACTGAAACGAAAAGGAGCAATTATTGATGACTACGGTTTCTATTATCGGCGGGTCTGGTTATGGCGGTGGTGAATTATTGAGATTATTGCTCGCTCATCCCAATGTGGAGGTGAAGCAGGTGACTTCGCGCTCGCATTTGGGTGAGTACGTGTATCAAGTCCACCCGAATCTGCGCAAGCGGACTCAACTCAAGTTTAGCGATCCTGCCGCGCTTGAGTCAGTGGATATTTTATTTCTTGCCCAGCCGCATGGACAGGCACAGCACAACATTGAGCAGTATGCAAAACTTGCGCCGAAAATAATTGACCTCGCGGCAGACTTCCGTCTGCGGGATGCGGCGTTTTACGAGAAATGGTACGGCGAGAAACATGCCGCGCCTGGGTGGTTGAGCAAGTTTGTGTATGGTTTGCCTGAACTGCGCCGCGCTGAAATTTCTAAAGCGAATTACATTAGCGGGGTGGGATGCAATGCCACGGCGAGTAATCTCGCGCTTCTGCCATTGGTCAAAGCGGATTTGATTGACTTGTCCGCGCCAGTGATTATTGAGATAAAGGTCGGCTCGTCGGAAGGTGGGGCGGAGGGGAGTTCTGGTTCGCTTCATGCGGAACGCGCAAATGTGATTCGGACATTCTCCGCGTTTGGACAT
This sequence comes from Chloroflexota bacterium, assembly GCA_016866215.1. GTDB lineage: Bacteria > Chloroflexota > Anaerolineae > Anaerolineales > Villigracilaceae > Villigracilis. The sequence continues at coordinate 24,285 of VGNE01000050.1, forward strand.
CGCCATACCGCGGAAGTGATTCAGGAAATGGGAGTAAAAGATATTTCGCTGACCATGACCGCAGTGGATTTGGTGCGTGGGGTTTTAGCGACGGCTCATGCAAAAGTGAAACAAAGTGTTGTCACGAAAGATTTGTGGAAAGCCTACCGCGCAGTGGCAAATGAAAATCCGTTCGTGCGCGTGGTCAGGGAACAGCGTGGTATTTATCGCGTGCCAGAGCCGAAGATTTTGGCAGGCTCGAATTACGCGGATTTGGGATTCGAACTGGACGAGAGCAACGGGCATGTTGTTTCGATATGCGCGATTGACAACCTGATGAAGGGCGCGTCGGGCTCGGCGGTGCAGTGTATGAATTTGATGATGGGGTGGGAGGAGACGGTGGGTTTGGAGTTTGCGGGGCTGCATCCAATATAAGGATGAAGGATGAATGATGAAGGATGAATTATCTGTTACAGTCGTAAAACTTGGTGGAACAGACGGCGTGGATTTTTCTGCGATTTGTGCGGACGCGGTGGAATTGTTGAAGCAAGGCAAGCGCCTTGTCTTTGTGCATGGCGGGTCTGCGGAAGCGAATGCGTTGGGCGAAAAACTTGGAACTCCGCCCAAGATGATTACCTCGCCTTCTGGGTACACCTCGCGCTATACGGACCGCAAGACGCTGGAAATCTTTTTGATGGCGGTCAATGGCAAGGTCAATTCGCTGCTGACGGAGCAATTGCAAATGCTGGGAGTCAATGCCTTTGGTCTGTGCGGACTCGATGGCAGACTGATTCAAGCCACGCGCAAAGATTCGATTCAAAGCATTGACGCGGAGCGTGGCAAGCGCAAAATTATCCGCGACGATTACACGGGTAAGATCGAGAATGTGAACAGCGAGTTGCTTCACATGTTATTGAACGCTGGTTATCTGCCTGTGATCGCGCCAGTGGCTGTCAGTGAAAAAGGCGAGGCGTTGAATGTGGATGCAGATCGCGCGGCGGCGATGGTGGCATCTGCGCTCAAGGCGGAGACTCTGCTGTTGCTCACGGCGGTGCCTGGGCTGATGAAGAATTTCCCAGACGAGTCCACGCTCATTCGGCAACTGCCGCAGAGTCAACTGTCGGCGGCGGGTGAGGCGGCGCAGGGTCGCATGAAGAAAAAAGTATTGGGCGCGGAGGAAGCGTTAAAGGGCGGCGTGAGTCGCGTCATCATCGCGGATGGGCGAATTCAAAATCCGATCTCAAATGCTTTATCAGGAAACGGAACGGTGATCGAATAACGGAGTCGAAACGCTTTGCGTCCCGACTTTCGATGGTCCAACGTCTGGAGACGTTGGACTCCGAGAAGCGAGGAAAATTATGGACATTATTGAAATTGAAAACAAACATGGCGCAGGAACTTATACCAAACAGCCGCTGGTCATCGTGCGCGGACAAGGCGCGTTGTTGTTTGACGTGGACGGCGTGGAATACTTGGATTGCTCGTCGGGACATGGCGTTGCCAACCTTGGTCACGCCCACCCGAAAATTGCTGAGGCGATCTACAAGCAGGCTTCCACGCTGATAACGCTTTTTGAAACCTTCCCCAACGATAAACGCGCGGAGCTGATGGAAAAGGTCACATCACTGGTAAATGGACTGGACAGAGTCTTCTTTTGCAACTCAGGGACCGAGTCTGTTGAAGCGGCTTTCAAGTTTGCGCGCATTTCAACGGGACGAAAGAATATCGTCGCTGCCATGCGCGCCTTCCACGGGCGGACGTATGGCGCGCTCTCCGCGACGTTCAATAAAAAATATCGTGAGGGATTTGAGCCGCTTGTGCCAGGATTTAGTCATGTGGCGTATAACAACATCGGAGCGTTAGACAAAGCCGTGACCGATGAAACTGCCGCGGTAATTTTGGAAGTGGTGCAAGGTGAAGGCGGTGTGTATCCCGCCAGCGCGGAATATATTCAAGCCGCGCGGCGGATTTGTGATGAGCGCGGTGCGTTGTTGATCGTGGATGAAATCCAGACAGGCTTTGGGCGCACGGGCAGGATGTTTGCGATTCAGCATTTTGGCGTCACGCCTGATTTGCTGACTTGCGCCAAGTCACTGGCGGGCGGTGTGCCGATAGGCGCAGTCTTGATTGGCAAAAAAGTGCAGAACCTTACGCCAGGCGTGCACGGCTCGACCTTTGGCGGGAATCCGCTTTCGTGCGCGGCAGGAGTCGCGGCATTGACTGTGATGGAAGAGGAAGATTTGCCGGGTCAGGCTGAGGCGAAGGGCAAGTATCTGATGGAGAAGTTGAAGAAGATCGAATCGCCCAACATCCGCGAAGTGCGTGGACTTGGCTTGATGATTGGTATCGAGATGAAGCAAAAGGTCGCGCCGTATATCAAGGCATTGCAGGAGAAGAAAATTATCGTGCTGAATGCAGGCATGACGGTGATTCGTCTGTTGCCGCCGCTGGTAATTACCTATGAGCAGATTGATCATCTGGTGGATGTGCTGGCGGAAGCACTGTCAGCGGACTCTGTCACGGAATAACGGACGAAAACGGATAAACGGATGAGTGATTTTGACACGCTGATTGGGTTGGTTTCGCAATATAGCCCCTCGGGACAGGAGCGCGGCGCGGTGGAGTGGCTGGTGGCGCGGATGAAGTCACTGGGCTATGACGATGCTTTTATTGATGAAGTGGGTAACGCGGTTGGTGTGATGGGGAAGGGGTCGAATCAGGTGGTGGTGCTGGGTCACATTGATACGGTGACTGGGGAGATAAAGGTAGAGCAAATTGCCAATTTGCTCTACGGGCGCGGCTCGGTGGATGCAAAAGGTCCGCTGGCTTGTTTTGTGGATTCAGTGGCGCAGGTTGGAGCAAAAGAGGACTGGCAGTTTGTGGTGATTGGCGCAGTGGAAGAGGAACGCAATTCAGAAGGTGCGCGGTTTGTGGCGAATCAATACAAACCAGATTTTGCGATTATTGGGGAACCGAATCAATGGGATCGGATCGCACTTGGCTACAAAGGAAGCGCGTGGGCGCAGGTGACGGTCAAGCGCGGACAAGTCCACTTGGCAAGCGGCGAGCAGACTGCGGCTGAAGCGGCTGTGGAAGCGTGGCTGAAGATCAAAGCATATGTGGATTCGTTCAATGCGGATAAGTCAAAGGTATTCGATAAATTATTGCTCACGTTGCACGGAATGGATTCTGACTCAAATGATTTTGAACAATGGGCGATGTTGAAGGTTGGGGTTCGCCTGCCTGTGACTGTTTCGCCAGAGAATTGGTATGGAAAATTAAAAGAATTTACAAGTGACAGTCACCTTCAAGGTGACTGTCACTTACTGGTCGAACCGATAGGATTCGCCATCCCAGCGTGGAGTTGCGAGAAAAATACTCCGCTGGTGCGTGCTTTCTTAAGTGGCATCAGGTCACAGGGCGGGGAGCCGCGTTTCGTAAATAAAACGGGAACGGCTGATTTGAACGTCGTCGCGCCTGTGTGGAAATGTCCAGCCGTGGTATATGGTCCAGGTGATTCTGTGTTGGATCACACACCGAATGAGCATATTAATTTGGATGAGTATCAAAAAGCGGTGGACGTGTTGAGCGCCGCATTGGTTAAATTAACATCGTAGGTCACGCTTCAAGCGTGACCTACTTGAGGAATCTCGTTCGGGTCAAACGGCGCGACTTGATAGACGTAGTAATTCAGCCAGTTTGAATACAACAGATTCGCATGTCCACGCCAGTGGATATAATAGACTTTATCGGAAATAAAGATTTGGTCATAACCTCAACGGCTTTTTTCTGTGGTCAACGCGAAGGTTGTGCAAACTACAAGCAATCACCATGACCAAATCCGAAAAATTGTCCTTCGTGTTTCTCA
>VGNE01000051.1 GCA_016866215.1 Chloroflexota bacterium
AGCCTGTCCCGTAAATCCGGCTACTTTCGTAATGGCCGCCGTCAGTGTCGTCTTGCCGTGGTCTATGTGTCCCATCGTCCCCACGTTCAGATGCGGCTTGCTCCTGTCAAATTTTTCCTTCGCCATTATAAAACTCCTTGAATTATGAAAAAAAACGATTGGTTACGCTTTCAAAATTTCTTCCGCTACAGATTGCGAAACTGGCGCGTAGTGGTCAAATTCCATATTGAAGACGCCGCGTCCCTGTGTCGCAGAACGTAGTTGAGTTGCATACCCAAACATTTCCGCCAATGGAACCATTGCCTTAATTGCCTGTGCATTTCCAAGACGAACTTCCATACCCTGGATCAAACCACGACGGGCATTGATCTGCCCCATGACATCGCCAAGATATTCTTCTGGTACAACAACTTCGACCTTCATCATCGGTTCAAGTAAAATGGGATGTCCCTTATGCACACCTTCTTTGAAACCCATAATGGCGGCCATCTTGAAAGCCATTTCATTCGAGTCGACTTCATGGAAAGAGCCATCAATCAATGTGACTTTCAAGTCAACAACAGGATAGCCTGCGAGTACGCCGCCTTCAGAGGCTTCTTTCACACCTTTTTCAATTGGGTTGATAAATTCTTTTGGAATAGCACCACCCACAATTTTATTTTCAAATACAATACCGCTTCCGCGTTCACCTGGCTCCATTGAAAAGACCACATGACCATATTGACCACGCCCACCTGATTGTTTGGCATATTTGTAATTAACTTCCTTAACAGCTTTGGTGATCGACTCGCGAAATGCGACTCGTGGAGCGCCAACATTTGCCTGGACCCTGAATTCGCGCAGTAAACGGTCAACGATAATATCAAGATGTAACTCACCCATACCCCTAAGAATGGTTTGACCGGAGTCCTCATCTGTATTTACGTGAAGTGTTGGATCTTCTTCAGCCAACTTGCGGAGGGCTTCCCCCATCTTTTCCTGATCAGCAGAACTTTTTGGTTCAATTGCAATGGAGATAACTGGTTCGGGGAAAGAAATATTTTCAAGTACCAGAGGCTTTGTATCACAAAGCGTATCGCCGGTGAAACTTTCTTTAAAGCCCAATACAGCACCGATATCGCCGGAAAGTATTTCCGTCACATCTTCGCGGTGATCGGCGTGCATACGGATTAATCGTCCAATCCGCTCTTTTTTTCCTTTTTTGGTGGTATTTTGAACTGTTTGCCCCTGACTCATGACACCTGAGTAAACTCGAACATAAGCAAGGCGACCGACGTAAGGATCAGTTACTATTTTGAAAACCAAGGCGCCCAGAGGAGCATCGTCCTGGGCGGAAATATCAAAGGTATTCTCTGGATTACCCGGTTCAGATACTGTGATTGTTGGTTTATCAGCTGGGGATGGAAGATAATCTATTACAGAATCGAGCAAAACCTGTACACCCTTGTTCTTTAAGGAAGAACCGCAGAACACTGGTGCGGTCTTATTTGCAAGGACACCTTTGCGAAGTGCAAGCTTGAGTTCTTCGATGCTGATTTCCCGAGCTTCAAGGAATTTTAATGTCAATTCATCATCAAGTTCGGCAATCTTTTCCACCATCCTCGCGCGAGCTTCCTGCGCTTGTTCTTTCATATCTTCAGGAATCTCTACGATATGTGGATCTTTACCCTGATCATCTTCCCAAAGAACAGCCTTCATGGTGAGAAGGTCAACCACACCTTTGAAAGTTGCTTCAAAACCAATGGGAATTTGCATTGGAATTGGATTAGCGCCCAAGCGATCAATAATTGTTTCGATAGTCCGCTCAAAGGAAGCGCCGACTCGATCCATTTTATTGACAAAACAAATGCGCGGTACTCCATAACGATCCGCCTGGCGCCACACAGTTTCAGATTGAGGTTCCACGCCCTGCACTGCATCGAACACCACCACTCCCCCGTCCAAAACGCGCAAAGACCGTTGAACTTCAGCAGTGAAGTCAATATGACCCGGCGTATCAATGATATTAACTTGATACCCTTTCCATTCCGCTGATACAGCCGCCGAAACGATGGTAATACCACGTTCGCGTTCCTGCACCATCCAGTCGGTGACTGTTGTACCATCGTCAACAGAGCCGATGCGATGTGTCATGCCGGTATAGAACATGATACGCTCAGTGGTTGTGGTTTTCCCAGCATCAATGTGGGCAATGATGCCTATATTTCGGTACTTTTCCAACGGATAGACGCGCGCCATACGAACTACTGCCTACTTCCTTAAAGATATATCGAATAAAATTATATGCGGTAATGGGAGAATGCACGGTTGGCTTCTGCCATCTTGTGGGTTTCATCACGTTTGCGGATAGCTGTACCTGTCTCATTAAAGGCATCGATCAACTCAGAAGCAAGTTTATCTGAAAATGACTTGCCGGAGCGCTCGTGCGCGGCGGCAAGAATCCAGCGAAGTGCCAAAGTAGTGCGGCGGGCGGAGGAAACTTCCATAGGAACTTGATATGTGGCCCCACCTACTCGACGCGGGCGGACTTCCATGGCGGGACCCACGTTCTTGAGCGCGCCATCAAACACATCCAAGGGATTCTTCTCTGTTCTCTGCTTGATCAAATCCATTGCATCATAGATCAGGTGAATGGCTGTGCTTTTCTTACCGCTTTTAAGCACATGTTGAACCATGGTTTGGACATTGACGCTATTAAAGCGGATATCGGGAAGAAGTTCCCGCTTCTCAGGTTTTGCTCTACGCATTCTTTATTTCTCCATTATTGATTACTTTGGACGCTTCGCGCCGTACTTTGAGCGGCCCTGCTTACGATCAGCCACGCCGGTCGTATCCAGAGAACCGCGTACGATGTGATAACGTACACCTGGCAGATCCTTCACGCGGCCACCACGCACCAACACAACCGAATGCTCCTGCAATTGGTGACCTTCACCAGGTATATAAGCTGTGACTTCAATTCCATTGGTCAAACGCACACGTGCAATTTTGCGCAGCGCTGAATTTGGCTTCTTGGGCGTCATCGTTTTGACAATGGTACAGACACCGCGTTTCTGAGGTGCACCTTTATCCTGGCGCACCCGGCGCTGCTTGAAACTATTCAAAGTGAATTGCAAAGCTGGCGATTTACTTTTCGCATTCTTATTTTTGCGGCCTTTGCGGACCATTTGGTTTACTGTCGGCACTTTTGCCTCCGATTACAAATTCTTTCAAGGATTACATTTCATTATTCGCAAGAAATGAGACCATCAAGAACAAATACTGATGGCCTCATTTGTAGCTGCCAATGTGTGTCGAGTGGGGATAAGGCCACTCTTGCTTTCCGGGCAACGGGCTATTAGTTTATCACGCCGTATCTGCCGAGTCAATAGAAGATGCTACTTCTTCCTGGTTTGATTCTCTCCCAGACTCAACAAGCCGGTATCGTGTTTTGGCGGATGCATCTTCTCTTCATCCTTGCCAAACTTAACCACGTCACCGCCTTCGTTGATCGCCTCCACAGCGAGACCCAAAGACTGCAATTCCTTGACCAATACTCTGAATGAAGCAGGAATGCTTGGTTCTTCAATCGGCTCACCTTTTACGATCGCTTCATAGGTATTTACGCGGCCTTGAACATCATCTGATTTAACTGTTAGCATTTCCTGTAATGTGTGCGCCGCGCCATACGCTTCAAGCGCCCAAACTTCCATTTCACCAAATCGTTGTCCACCAAACTGAGCCTTACCACCCAGCGGTTGCTGCGTAACCAGACTGTATGGGCCGGTGGAGCGCGCGTGCACCTTATCTTCAACAAGGTGGTGCAACTTCAAAATGGTCATCACGCCAACTGTTACAGGTTGATCATAGCGGATGCCTGTTTTGCCGTCACGCAAAATCTGCTTTCCAAGAATAGGCAATGGAATTCCCTTTTCCTTGGCCAGTTCCTGAGCGGTTTCATATACTTTGTCTTCAGCGATACGCCGCGTGACTCCATTGACCTCCATCCACAAGCGCAAGCAAGCATGGACTGTCACTTCATCTATTTTGGGGTCTTGATTTGCAACATCATGATCTTCCAGCAGAATTTCCTCAGGGTTGGAATATCCCTTTTCGCGCAACCATTCTGTAGCTGTGGCATGATGCGCATATACTGGATCGTTCAAGCTGTAAACGTCGTATTTGCGTTTATCCAACCAATGTTCAAGATACAGACGTCGAACTTCTTCATCATCTTCAATGGAGTTGATGTCATATTCCTTCTCCTTGATCCACTCCCACGCACGGACAGCGGCTTCTTTCCAAGCTTGATCCATGATCCATGCGCGTGCAAGTTCGGCTTCGATCTGCTCTTCACTGGCACCGTCAAATACCGGCGTAATTGCGCGAAAACCCATGCGTTTTGCGGCCCAACCAAGATGCACTTCAAGTACCTGCCCAATATTCATACGACCAGGTACACCGAGCGGGTTTAAGATGATATCAACCGGAGTGCCATCCTCAAGGAAGGGCATATCTTCAACTGAAACGACTTTTGAAACGACGCCCTTATTTCCATGGCGTCCTGCCATCTTGTCACCCGCAGTAATCTTTCGGCGTTGAGCTACAGAAACACGGACCATCATATCAACACCGGCTGAAAGGTCGGAATTGTCTTCACGTGTAAATACTTTTACATCAACGACCTTGCCACGTTCACCGTGAGGCATTCGCAGTGACGTATCCTTCACATCGCGAGATTTTTCACCAAAAATAGCGCGCAACAAGCGCTCTTCCGGCGTGAGTTCTTTTTCGCCTTTGGGTGTGATCTTTCCAACAAGGATATCGTTTGGACCAACCTCCGCGCCGACCCGAATAATACCATTCTCATCCAGGTCCTTGATGGCATCATCGCCCACGTTGGGGATATCGCGTGTGATTTCTTCCGGTCCTAGCTTGGTATCCCGCGCTTCCACTTCATGTTTTTCGATATGCACTGATGTGAAGCGATCTTCCTGAACCAACCTTTCAGAAAGCAGGATGGCGTCTTCAAAGTTACCACCCTCCCATGAGAGGAAGGCAACAACTACGTTCTGCCCAAGCGCAAGCTGACCGCTGTCAGTAGATGAAGAGTCGGCGATAATATCGCCTGTCTTGATCAATTGTCCCTTAACCACGGACGGACGCTGGTCAATACAAGTGCTTTGATTGGACCTTTGGTACTTACGAAGCTGGTAAACGCGGTTCCCGCTTCGCTTCTCTTTGACCGTGATGCTTGATCCTGTTACCGAGATAACTTCACCGTCCGCTTCAGCAACCACGACCTGACCTGAGTCAAGCGCAGCATGACCTTCCATCCCTGTAGAAACAAGCGGAATCTCAGGGCGCACCAAAGGAACGGCCTGCGCCATCATGTTCGAACCCATCAGCGCACGATTGGCATCGTCATGTTCGAGGAATGGAATCAATGCGGCGCTAATACCCACCACTTGATGTGGCGCCACATCCATATAATCAATGGATTCTGCATTGGAGAACATGAAGCCCGAATGGTAGCGACAGGAAATACGCTCGCGGGAGAATTCCTTGTTTTCAGTTAAAACAGCATTGGCTTGAGCGATAGTGAATTTATCTTCCGCATCAGCGGAAAGATATACGACCTCATCCGAAACAAAAGGAACGACATTTATTTCCACGCCGAACTTTGTTATCTTCTTATATATTTTGGAGTCAATAATATTGCCGGACTTGAAGAGTAATTCTTCAGATTTCGGGTCATAAACATCCTCACGCAAGGTACGACCTTCCAAACGTTCATCATCTGCTGGAAGGGATTTGAAAACCTTACGATAAGGGGTTTCAATAAAACCGTATTGATTGACACGAGCGAAGGATGCCAAACGCCCAATCAGCCCGATATTTGGACCTTCCGGTGTTTCAATCGGACAAATACGTCCATAATGTGAATGGTGAACATCGCGTACATCAAAACCAGCCCGTTCACGTCGAAGACCGCCTGGTCCCAGAGCAGAAAGTGTGCGTTTATGGCGGAGTTCAGCCAGCGGGTTGGTTTGATCCATGAATTGCGATAGTTGGGAGGATCCAAAAAACTCACGCAGAGCAGCAACCACGGGGCGGATATTTACCAATGTAACTGGTGAGAGTTGCTCCTGATCACGAATGGACATGCGTTCTTTAATAACACGTTCCATGCGTCGCAAGCCGATTCGCAATTTGTTTTGGATCAACTCACCCACCGTCTTGACGCGGCGATTGCCGAGATGGTCAATATCGTCAGGTCGTTCAGTGCCATTGTTGATCTGAATCATGCGGGCGATCAATCGAATCAAATCCATCTTGGAAACGGTGCGATGAGGAATTTGGATGTTCAAATCCAATTTCTGGTTCAATTTATAACGACCCACACGCTCCAGGTCGTAATGCCTCTGATCAAACAATTGCTCTTCAAGGAACTGGCGGGCATTTTCTAGCGTGGCAGGGTCGCCAGGGCGCATCTTCTTAAAGAACTCGATCAACGCAGCTTCGGCAATTGTGTGATTGCTCAAATCCCAATCGGGCTCCTGCTTGATCGTGGCTGCTATGAACATGCGATCAGGATTGTTGTCTACATCCCTTAGGATGGAAAGAATTTCTTCGTCTGTTCCATATTTGATGGGAGAATCCTTGATGCCGTCATTTACCGCCGCTAGCGCGCGCAAAAATACTGTAATCGGAACGGTGCGTTTGCGGTTGAACTTTAAGATGATGTAATCGGATTTGCGTGTTTCGAATTCCATCCATGCGCCACGATCAGGAATCAATTTCGCCATAGCTAATGGGCGACCAGTCGCACGATCTGCAGGCGCTTCAAAATAGACACCGGGGGAACGGATCAATTGAGAAACAACAACGCGTTCCGTACCATTTACAATAAACGTGCCTTTATCTGTCATCTCGGGGAAATCACCCAGAAAAATATCCTGTTTGATCGGTTCCGGGACATCCGGGCCGGCAAGCAAAACAGAGACATATAACGGGCGGGCATAGGTGAGATCTCGCTCAACACATTCTTCGATATTATGCTTGGGATCTCCAAACCAATACTTAAGCCCCCATTGCTGAGACTCGGGACCCCGGCTCGGGAAAAACAATTTCATCCCTTTGTTATAAGACTCAATTGGCGATATCTCATGGAAGAGATCACCCAAACCCTCCTTCTTGAGCCGCTCGAATGAATCAAGTTGAACTTCGATCAAGTTGGGTAAATTAAGTTTTACTGGAATTCGTGCGTAACTTTTTTGGGGCAAGGAAGAAGCCATTCTTCTCTCCTGACTTTCATATGGCTAATGGATAAAACAATTATACTGTCCTTTGGGACAGCGACCTGAGATTATATCGAAACGGTTACAAAAAGTCAAGAACAAATACAATATTTTATTAAAGTGTTTATTGCTCAGCACTTTTCTTGACAATCTTTATAAGTGCGTGTAAAATCACGGACGCTTAAGAAAAAAACTCTGGCCGAGATAGCTCAGTTGGTAGAGCACGCGACTGAAAATCGCGGTGTCCCCAGTTCGATCCTGGGTCTCGGCACTCTCGGTCAAATATAAAAGCCGAAATCTGCGGGCGTAGTACAGTGGTAGTACGTCTCCTTGCCAAGGAGAAGGTCGTGGGTTCGAATCCCATCGCCCGCTCAAACATGGAGGATTGCAGATTGGAAAACATTTCAGTCAGCAATCCTTATTGTATATATGGCGTCGTGGCCAAGTGGTAAGGCAAGGGTCTGCAAAACCCTCATCACGGGTTCGAATCCCGTCGACGCCTCAAGGAACAAGTCCGTTGATGCGGACTTGTTTTTTTATAACCAACCAGCCCATTAGTTTCCGAGGTTTCAATTTATTTTACCCGCAGAAAACGCCGTTTGCCCACCTGCAAAACACCGGGGTGTGGAAATAAAGCATCTCCTCGTTCCAGCACCTCCCCATCCAAACGGACGCCTTTTTGGTCGATCAATGCGCGAGCCTTGCTTTTGCTCCCGGCGAGTTTTCCCGCTAAAATGACATCCACTACGGTTTGACCGGGATGCAGATCAAACTCTGGCATTTCATCGGGAATTTCCTTTTGTTGAAATGTCTTGATGAAATTCTCCTGAGCCGCATTTGCATCATCAGCGCCATAGAAAATGCTGGCAATCTCACTCGCCATTTTCAACTTCGCATCACGCGGATGGAACGCTCCCAAGGTCACATCTTTCTCGATCTTCTCGATTTCCTGCGGACTCCAGCGTGTGACGAGGCGCATGTAAATGCCCATGGCCGAATCAGGCACAGACATTAACTTGCCAAACATATCATTCGCACCGCTGTTGATCGGCACAATATTGCCTGTGGTTTTGGACATTCTCTGCACGCCATCCGTACCAGGTAAAATACCGGTGATAATGCCAACCAAAGGCTTTTGACCCAGCGCTTCCTGCAATTTACGGCCAGCGACAATGATATTGAACAACTGGTCTGTCCCGCCCACTTGAATATCCGTCTGCATGGCGACTGCATCATATCCCTGCATCAAGGCGTAGAAGGTCTCGTGCAAATAGATCGGCTCTCCTTTTTCCAGACGATTTGAAAAATTATCACGCGCCAGAAATTGTTGAACCGTGAAATTTTGACCAAGGCGGATCAGATCCACAAGCGTAAGTTTTGATAACCATTCCCCGTTATAGCGAATCTTTGTCTTTTCGCGATCCAGCACGCGGAAAGCCTGCTCAGTGTAGGTCAATGCGTTTTCGGCAACCTTCTCCTCGGTCAGGATCGGACGCGCTTTGTTCTTATCCGAAGGATCGCCAACGAGCGCGGTGTAACTCCCAATCAAAAAAGTAACCTCATGTCCCAAATCCTGAAACTGACGCAATTTACGCATGGTGATCGTATGACCAAGATGCAAGTCAGTGGATGTTGGATCGTAGCCGCAATACACATGTAAAGGTCTGTTCTCTTTTTCAGCAAGCAATAAACGCTCGCGCAATTCAACAGTCATGGCTTTCTTCAAGTCTTCATCGCCGTATTCCGTGCCTTGCATCAATAATTCAACTTGTTGCTCGATGTTCATAACTTCTCCTGTGCAAACCCTGACTCGGACAAGCCGAAAAAGATTTACCGCGAAGAGCGCAAAGGACGCAAAGGTTTTTTAAAGGTTTTCTTGGCGATCTTAGCGTGCTTGGCGGTTCAAAATTCTTACACTAAAAAAGATTCTAACTCGTAAAGTATCAAAGGTTTCCAAGACCTTTTAGGGGTTCGAAATTGACAAACAAAAACGCGCCCGCGATAGTTAGGGCGCGTTACAAGCACACTACCGCAAGCAATTAAGAGGAAGTGTAATAATAGGGGTTGGCGAAGCGCTTGACAGACATACCGCCATTATACAACAAGAATTTTACTGCGACAAATTGAATGAAAAACTCCACGGACCCTTGACTGAGTAAAACTCATCGCTGTATACAATTTGCTCGGCTTGTTCCGGTGTCATCTCCGGCGGCTTGCTGATAATTTGCATCTCCAACAAACCGTTCACGTCCACACAATCCAGCACAATTCCTATGTCTCGTTCGAGCATGGCCTGTTGGATCTTGGGCATATAAACAGAACAGTATTCGCCTTCACGCGGTGTGGCTGCAATAGAATCAATAACGATCGTCGCGTTGGAAAGATCGGCGTCAGGCGGAACAACAAAGGTCAATGTGTCACACCGCAAACCTGTTTGACCCTCCGCCGGTTCCTGCAAGCTTACAAGAGTTGTGCCGTATTCCTGCAAGACCACTCCGCCATAATTCAAACTTGCCGACCAAATTGACCAATCGGATGTATCGGGCAATGTGAAACAAACCTCCGCATTCACATTTTTTCCTTCCACCGATACGCGTTCCATGCGGACTTCGATTCCGCTCGCCACTTGATTCGGCGCGGCTAATTCCACTTGCGCGCTCGGATAGGACGGGTCAATATATGCCGTGGCAGTGGCAAGAAATTGCGGTAAAACGACAGCTGGCCCTTGCGCAGAGCGCCCACAAGCAGTAATAAAAACCAGCAAGAACAGAGTGAATTTCTTCATGGGATTATTTCTCCTTTGACTTTAACCAAGCAAATCTGCCAACGCTTCACGCGGACGGGGAAACTGGAAGCGGTACCCAGACTCGGTCAGCCGTTTGGGTTGGGCAAACCTGCCCGCCAGGATCAAGACGCTCATTTCGCCTAAAAAGGCTCTCAACAAAAAGGCGGGTGTAGGAAACCAGTAAGGACGATGGACTACGCTGGCAAGTACACGGTTGAATTCCGCATTGGATGTAGGCGTGGGTGCAATGAGATTATACACGCCGTGTGCAGATTCATGTTCAATCAAATACTGTACTCCCCCAATCCAATCCTTGATGTGAATCCACGGCATCGCATGTTTCCCATCTCCAAGTGGACCGCCGATAAATAATTTGATTGGCAATGCCATCAGCGAGAGCAGGCCGCCGTCTTTGGCAAGCACGACCGCCGAGCGCACGATTACCCTGCGCACCCCCAGGTCTTCAATGGATTTGGTTGCCGCTTCCCACTTCACTGTAAGTTGGGCGAGGAAATCATCAGCAGGAGGGGTGGATTCGTCTGCAGGGTTCCCATTCAAACCGTAATAATTTATACCCGATTGCTGAATGAAGATGCGCGAACGGTGAGTCGCGTTTCGGATTGCCTCAGCAAGCGCAAATCCAGGTAAGATGCGGGAGTCGTGGAAAGCGCGTTTTGTGGAGACAGTCCACGGCCAGGAGGCAAGCGTCTTCCCTGCCAGGTGGATGATCACATCCATTTCGTTGACGAGATGTCCCCATCCGTTTGTTGTTTTTGCATCCCACAGCACAGCATGGACATCTTTCATTTTGCCTGAGCTGCGTGTCAGGATGAAAACCTGGTGCCCATCTGCGAGAAAGGATTTTGTCAGCGCGCGCCCAAGAAAACCTGAGCCGCCCGCGATCATGATGTTCATTTCAAATGCTCCTGTAATGATTCGCTGTATTGACGCTTTTACAAATTCAATCAAGTGGATGTATAATCACGCAGAATTGCCGAGCAACCATGCACGAACCCGTATTGGTACTCAATGCTAATTTTGAGCCGATCCACGTATGCTCAACACGGCGGGCTGTAGGTCTGATGCTTTCTGGCAAGGCAGGAATGATCGCAAACGGACGCGGACATATCCGTACAATCTCGCAACTGCTTCCGCGCCCTTCTGTCATTCGGCTGGAATCTCAGGTTCATCGACCGCGGCCATGCGTCAAATTAACGCGCCGCGAAATATTCCGCCGCGACAATTATACCTGCCAATATTGCGGCAAACATGAAGGCGCTTTGACGGTAGACCACGTGATTCCGCGTCACATGGGCGGACAGCATATTTGGACTAACCTGGTGGCGGCTTGTTCTTTCTGTAATCATCGCAAAGGGGGGCGTAAAGTGGAGGAGGCCCACATGCGCCTCATACACATTCCAAAGGAACCGCCTGCCAACGCGGCTTATATCTTTGGCAAGCATCTCACCGAAAACGGCGAGTGGGAGCCTTATATTTCTGGTTGGTGATCCGTCTCCCTTGATTCCCTTACTTCCAACCCTTCTACCCTTTCTGGCAGACATTCCAAAATGGGAGAGGGGAATTCTTTTCCTGATATCGGGTTATTTCAACACATTCAACAATATGCCCGGCGTGACATACGCTTCGATCAGCGCGGCAACAGCCAGCATTGGCACGACCAGGCCAACAAATATCTTGGTCCAATCTGCAAGCAGTTCAAGGATCGCCTCGCCCATTGATTTTCCAACCTGAGGCGTGACGATGGCAACGCCAAGATAAAGCACTGCCGCACTGCCGATCATCAACGCAGGGATTTCCAGGATGCCATGCGGCAGCACCCCGGCAAGAAAGATCGGCCACGGTGAAACGCCCAATAGTTCCAAAATGGCAAATACACCGCCAAGCAGGCCAATATTCATCATGTAGAATAAAACACCTAAAACACTAAAAGAGACCAGGCCCGCTGCTAAAATAGCGATCATCGCGCGGGTATTATTTAAGAATAAGAACGGGGCACTGAAGTGCTCGCGCAGGTTTGCCAAATCTGGCAATTCACGCACCCGTTCTTCCACTCTTTTCAAATCTTCAGGAGATGCCAAAGCAATGGTTTCCGAAACATTTTTTATGACCCAGTCATAGCCAAACCAGGTACTTACCCCCGCGATCAAAACAACAATAAATACAGCGGGGAGGATTCGGCGGAATACCGAGCGAAGCGTATTGCGATACCAATCTCCAATTGAACCTGCGCCGCCAACAAAATTCGACAAAAACGTGCGCCAGATCCAAGGCAGGTTGATCGCATCAATTTCATGTCCAAGCAAATATTCACGCTGGAAGTGGGCAATCCCCACACGGATCAGCAGCAATGCAATGATCATCACGCCCGCAACCGCCAGCCAAAGAACCTGTTCATTTCCCCAGAACAACATGACCGCTTCGCCCTGCATCAAAATAGCGACAGGAATTACAACAAACGAAGCCAGCAAATTGGCGGCTTTCACAGAAGTAGACTGCACTGAAATCACAATCGCCGCGCTCACCATCAATGTCGCATGGGCTGTCGTGAGCAGGATCAACTGTACCATCATGGAGAGAGGCGGGATCGTAAGTTCCTGGCCTGAAATCATAATCAGATAAAATGCGATGGACAGATAACTGGCGATCAACGGCGTTGCCACGCCAACCAGCAGTTTGCCGAAATACAACTGCCAGTCGTCCAGCGGGGCGCTCAAGATCGGCTCAATCGTGCCGCGTTCCTTCTCCCCCACGAAAGACTCGAGTGCAACTACAAGCGAAATCGTGATCGGAAAAAAACCAATGATCATGATCGAGAACGGCACCAGCCTGTCCAGGATCAGATTGGCGTTATATTGATTCAGAAAATCCACTGTCTGTTTTGCGAACTCATTCATCAAGACCGGGAAACATAGAACAAGGATCACCATCGGAGTCAACACGCGCCAGTCACGGAACTGGTCACGCAATTCACGCCCAGCCACCAGCCAGACGGGTTTTAGTTTATTGAACATTTTCGGGTCCTTTTGCTTCCGCCATCACTTTGAGATAGACCTGTTCCAACGTCCGCGTTTCCTCTTGAAAAGTCATGACAGATGCAGATGTGGCCGACAAAGCCTTTAATATCTGTGGATTCGAGTCCTGCGGCGCTTCCACCCGCACCTTGAAACTGGTTGCTGTTTGCGAAAGCATTTCCACACCTGAGGGCAATTTCAAACCGCTCGCATCCCATGCCTCAGCGAACTTAATTTCATATTCCGGCACGCCAAATACCTTATGCTTCAACTCTTCCAAAGTGCCCTGCAACAAAATCCGCCCGTGATAGATGATGGCAATCTGATCTGCCAGCCCTTCCACCTCGGTCAGGTTATGTGAGCAAATCACAATCGTGCGCTTGGACGATTTCAAACGCGCGATCTCATCCCTCACCAATCGCGCGGATTCAGGGTCCATGGCAGAGGTGGGTTCATCCAGCAAAAGCACGCCGGGGTCGTGCATCATGGCGCGTGCCAAAGCGAGTTTTTGGCGCATCCCTTTTGAGTACTCGCCAATCCTGCGGCGTGAGATTTCTGCCAGTCCAAAATATTCAAGTAAATTATCACTTCGTGATTTCCTGGTCGACGGCGAAAGACTGTACACCTGCCCAAAGAAATCAAGATATTCAATGGCATTCATTCGCATATAAAGGCCATGCTGTTCGGTTAATACCCCCACCGAAGCGCGGACATCATGTCCATTCTTGACCACGTCATATCCAGCCACACGCGCCCATCCGCGCGAGGGATGCAACAATGCCGTCAACATGCGGACGGTGGTGGTCTTGCCCGCGCCATTCTGCCCCAGCAACGCCAATATTTGCCCGGACTGCACTGTCAAGTTGACTCCATCCACCGCTACGAAATCGTGGAATTGTTTGGTGAGATCGTGAGTTTCTATCATTTTGGTTCCTTGTTAGGTAATTAGGGATTAGGTAAATAGGGGTTAGGGATTATAGGTTTCGGGAAGATATGGGTTCTATTGTAATATCCCTCATGATGTATTGCTCTTCACAGAGACCTTACAACTTCTGGACAGGACGATAGCGCAGGTACAGACCAATCCCCGCACAAACAAATAAAATCGCGAAAAATACCTGATTGATATTAAACCCATTTACCAGCGCAATGTCGAGGCGCAGGAATTCGAGCGAAAAACGGATGACAGAATATACAACCAGATATGCAAGAAAAAGACTACCGGGCTTGAACCTGTCTGTAAATTTATACGAGAGCCATAATAACAAAAACATATTAGCAAGATTCAAAGCCGCTTCATAAATAAATAATGGATGATAGAACTCGATTGATTCGTACCCTATCAAACGGTTGGCGGGTTGGATGAATATCGCCCAGGGTAAGTTTGAAGGCAGGCCATATAATTCCTGATTGAAATAATCTCCCAGGCGACCAATGGCTTGGGCAAGAGCAAGACCGGGCGCGAGCAGATCGGTCAAATCCCAAAATTGCAGTTGTTGCTGGCGCGCAAAAATCAACAGGGCCAGCGAGCCGCCGATCAAAGCCCCGGGGATTCCAAACCCGCCGACCCAGAACGCCAATGCGTCCAATGGATGGGTGAGATAATACCAACGGGTCAGACCAAGCTGAACCGAAGAAAGAGGCGGGGTGAGGATATGCCAGAGGCGCGCGCCGACTGTCCCCCAAATCAACACAGGCAGGAAAAGATCATAGATGATCTCAGTGTCAAACCCGCGGCGTCTTGCCTGTAAGGCGGACAACAAGGCTCCAGCCGCAATGCCAATCACAAGCAGGAAGCCATGCCAGCGCATTAACCACGGGCCAAGCAAAAATCCTTCACTCATGGATCAGTGTATATATTTCTTATCATTTTCCTTTGCTTTTTCCATGCGCACATGCCCTTGCGCGCGAACGTGTAGCACGCGCTGTAGCGCCGTGATGTTGCCAAGTACTGCAATCAGGAAAGCGGCGATGAATGGCTGATTAAATACAAGCAGGGGAATTAATACGATATACCTTTCAACGCGTGTGAGGATGCCCACTTTTGCAGTAAAGCCCAATCCCTCTGCGCGCGCTTTAACGTATGATACAAGCACCGAGCCGGATGCCGCGGCAAAGGTGACCATGACACCGGGATAATTTTCAAGTGAAAGAAAATAATACAAAAGTCCGCCGAAAGTGATCAACTCGGCATAACGGTCACTGACAGAATCCACAAACGCGCCGAAATCGCTGGGCTCGCCGCGCAAACGCGCCATGGTGCCATCCAATGCATCAACGAGGACAGATGCCAAAAGGACAAATGCTCCGGCTGCCATTTTGCCTTGCGAAATAAAATACGCTCCAATGCTCGTACCTGCCAAACCTAATAAGGTGATGGCGTTTGGAGTTAACCCAAGTCGGTTAAGAAACGCGCCGATGGGATCTAATATGCCTTTGAAAAAAGCTCTCAGTCTATCCGTGAAAGTTGGGTTTGGATTCATGGGTTGGTTCACAATAGTCCTTTAATGGTTTTTATAAAAAAATTACCGCGCTAGCCGCCGAGAGCATTGTAAATGTCTGCTGGCTAAACCTTCTACTCTTGAGATGTATCTTCGTCCAAATCACCTTCACTGACCAGGATTTCCCGCTCTTTGCCTCCGCCTTGAGAGGGTCCTACAACTCCCATTTCCTCAAGCTGGTCAAGCAGACGCGCGGCGCGTGGATAGCCAATTCGCAATCGGCGTTGTAATAGCGAAGCAGAAGCGCGTTGACTCGTGCGTACAATTGAGATGGCCTGTTCGATCAAACCGTCATCTTCGCCTTCGCCGGGCTCCTGCAAAAGTTTCTCCCAGGGCGGAGTTGTATCAACTGGGGTTTCGTTATTCTTTTGCCAGTGTGAAATAATACGTTCGATTTCCATATCTGTGATCATGACGCCTTGCGCGCGTACGGGGTTGCCCACCTCAGGGTTCAGGAAGAGCATGTCACCGCGGCCCAGCAGTGATTCAGCGCCGGTGTAATCCAAAATAACGCGGCTGTCTATGCCTGATGCAACCGCAAAGGCCAGGCGTGCAGGGAAGTTAGCTTTGATGAGTCCTGTGACCACATCCGTGGATGGACGCTGGGTGGCAACTACTAGATGAATCCCTGTGGCACGCGCCATTTGAGCAAGACGGACAAGGTTATGCTCAGTTACATCTGGAGCAGACATCATCAGGTCGGCGAGTTCATCAATCAACACGACAATGCGAGGCAAAGCCTTGCCATCCGCTTTGCGAGTGACCTTGCGATTGTAGGTTTCCAGATCACGGGCATGTGCGCTTTCAAGCAAACGGTAACGATGTTCCATTTCAACGACCACCCAGCGCAGAACGCCGAGGATACGTTCAATATTGGTCTCTACTTTTCCATATAAGTGGGGTAAGCCATTGAAGCGGATCAACTCCACCATTTTAGAATCGATCAGGATCATACGCAGATCTTCGGGGGTGTTGTTCATCGCCAGACATGCCACAATGGATGTGACACAGACGGATTTACCAGAACCTGTTGAGCCTGCAATCAGCAGATGCGGCATACGCGCGAGATCTGCAATCAGCGGATGCCCGGAAACGTCACGTCCCAGAGCAATCGCGAGAGGTGTGCCAATTTTATAAAAAGCATCCGACTCAAGCAGGGTCTTCATGCGCACCACAGAACTATGCGTATTTGGCACTTCAATACCGACGTATGGTTTGCCGGGCACAGGCGCTTCGATCCGCAAACGCTGGGCGGAGAGGGCCAGCGCGAGATCTTTTTCAAGTGCGGCGATCTGCGCAACGCGTACTTTCATTTGTTGCGCGTCTTCCTCGTCGGAGCCTGGTTTTTTGAGGAAACCGGGCTGGACTGCAAATTGCGTTACTGCCGGACCGACACGATAACCGATCACCGTGGCAGGTATACCAAACTCAGCCAGGGTTTTCATAATCAGGCCAGCTGTTTGGTTAATCGTACGGTCATCGGCGCGGACTGCAGACTCTTCGAGCAGGATATGCAAAGGCGGCAGGTCTTCCCCGCGCGGATGCGGTTTGATGGATTTCTCTTCCGTCTTATTTGAGGCTTTCAAGGAAGTGCGAAATTCAGGAGCCAATGGCTGTGCTTTCTTTCGCGAAGCGGGCGCGCTGGATTTTGCAGGTTGTTCTGCGCTTCCTTCCATACCCATTGGAACGGGTGTCGCCAAAACAACCGGAGCAGCTTCGCCGGCAATTTTCAACAGCCATATTTCAAGTTTTACCCACAAACCAAAACCGGTTGCAACCGCGAGCAGCCACAATAAAAATAGGACCAATGTGCCAAGGATCGCTCCGAGAGATTGCCAGGCCAATGTGACCAGCCCCCAGCCGAGGCGCCCACCGTCCCAGCCGGATTCTGCCCGGTAGAGGTTATTGCCTCCGAAAACAGCGAGCAGGCCTAGGGTTAGGATTGATGCGAGTTCAAGGGCAATCAGTCGTCCCCAACTGACTTCATTGGTATCGCGTCTCAGAATTGAATATCCTAAATATCCAATGCCGAAGATGACCAATAAATTTCCCCAGCCAAACCAACGGCGAAGAAGAATGGAAAAAGGGGTAAGCAAAATGCCATCGGTCAATTCCCATACAGCCAGCAAAGACATGAGCGCAAATGCGATCAATGCAACGCCAACCGCATCGCGCAGAAAACGTCCAAACTGCACGTTGAGGTAGGACAGCCTTTCAAGCCAATTGTCTCGCCCAGCGGGAGCGGTTTCGGCCTGCGCTTCTTGTCTTTTGCGTGGGTGTGGATTTTCAGACATTCGGGTTACGCTCCGCGAAGCCTCATACTTAAGCCCAGGCGCTGATGCGCAGCATCCAAATGCAGGATGCGCACCTGCACTTGCTGTCCTTCAGAAAGAACTTCTCGTAAAGGACTGTTTTCTGCCTGCGGAATTTCGGATATGTGAATTAGACCTTCCACGCCGGCATCCAGCCGCGCAAAGACACCGAAGGAAAGCACACTGGTAATAATGGCAGGTTTGATGGCCGCTTCTGGAAATTCAACAGCGGCGTTCTGCCAGGGATTCGGCATTAACCGTTTCAGGCTGAGTGCAACACGGCATCGCTCAGGCACAAGGTCCAGTATCTGCACTTCGAGCAGACTGCCCATCTTAACAATTTGGGATGGATGTGAAACACGTCCCCATGATAATTCTGAAATATGGATCAGACCTTCTACACCGCCGAGGTCAACAAAGACGCCAAAGTCTGTAATGTTGGTAATCACACCTTGAACGATTTGCCCTGCTTTTAATATCTGGAATAATTCTGAACGTTTGCCCGGCTGTGATTGCGCGGCACGCTCCGAAAAAACGACACGGTCATCTTCTGGAACACATTCAATGACTTTCAAATGCAGCGAGCGCCCAAGATAAGACTCAAGATCGCGGCTGCGTTCAAGGTTTTCAACTTTGCCGGCCAAGTCAACGAGGTGTGAGCTGGGTACAAAACCATGCAGACCGTCGCCCTCCACAAGCAAGCCGCCGCGATTATGCCCGGTGACAGTCAGATCGATAATTTGATCCCGCATATAAAGGTCTTTGACTTGAGACCAATCGGTGACAGGTTTTTTTTCTGACGAGACAGTCTGCGCCTCTTCACCGATACTTCGACGGCGCTCAGTACAGGCCTCAGGCCTGCTTCCCGCCAAATGGGCTGGGAGAGGCATCGCCGAGCGACTCTCCTCCGCCAGGACCGACATCCACCAGCCATCATCAATGACGGGCATCGGATTATCAAGATTATTCTTTTGACCAACCATGATGGACTCCTTCTCTTATTTTAAATATGCGTCTCTATCCGCTTGTTTGCCATCATCGATCCAGAAGATTAACTTCCATTTCAAGAATTGCCTTTGCAAGCGCTTCCACAGCCACGCGCTGTTTTCGATACAAATCCGCTTCAGACATTGCCAGACGTGAGGCGACATCGCGCACCTTGCGCCCTTCGATAAACTTCATTTCAAGGATATTGTACAGGATCCACTCAGTGGTGAATTTTCGATCACCTCGCGGTTTGACCTGATCCACTGCGCGGCGCAGCAAGGCGCGTAAAGCATTGGCGGTGTTGCCACCATCCTTTTCGGCAAGGTCACGAACCACCTGAAGTTTATTTAATGGATTGTTTGTAAGCTTTGGCCCGCCCCAGTAATGCGTCAGCGCGTCCTTGACCCAGTTCGCAAGGTCTGCCTCCTGCGGCAAAGGTTCGGTCAATAAACTGGCACGGGAGTCATAGCGCCCGGCTGCGCGCATGCGCTGGATCATTTCAACCTGCGGCTGGATATCTGCCAGGGAACGGAACATGCGTTGTTGTAATTGACGGTCTTCCAACGCAATCGCGGCGCGGTCTGCCAACAGCCACAAGGCCTCACGCTGGTCGTTCTCCATGATCTGGTGATCTCCTTTAGCTACACCGAGCAAACCAAGCAATGGCGGCAATTCATCCCGGTCCATTTCCTGCTGTTTGCGGCGATGCAGGGGCAGGACCCAGAAATTTCCCCATTGAAATTCACGCCGCGGATCGCCATTGACCTGTTCCAGGGCCTCGGTCAACCCTTCCTGATCAAGCATCGAACGATTGCCTGCCACGACGAGCGGAGATAAGATTTCGTCATCCAGCGCGGCTACAAAAGCGGAGGGAGATTGTAAGTGATCGCGCACAGCGGCCAGAATGGCATCCAGAAACTGCTGTAAATCGCCCTGGGTCAGTAAACGCTCTTCAATATTTTGGAGTAATTCCAATTCTTTACGGTCGCGTCCAAAGAACAGCGAGCGCTCCCAAAGAGGAGCGGCGAAAGTAATGGCGTGTTCAAGCAGTAAAACGGTTGCCACCACAGTAAACGGTACAAAAGCGTTATAAGGCGTGCCAAGCGCTTCCCCGCCGCGGCGGACAACGGTCATCAACCCAAGTGCGGCCGAGGCTGTGACCGGTCCGCGCATGATCCATTTGAACAAGCGGCTTTTGATCACACGATCCGGCCATGAAACGCCGAAGAAAGCCACTGCATACGCCATCACGATCACCAATGCGCCAACCAGGAAATTTATGGTGGTCGCCACGCCCCAAAACAGATATTGATGCTGTGAGGCCAGGCTGTAACCAAATAAAAGATAAGGGTAGGAACCCAGTGCCGGGGCTGTCGCGCCTGCCATCAGGTAGATCATGCGCCGCCGGCCCGACCCTGTCAACATCAGGCCATAAGCGCGTGCAAAATTGACACCCGCCCAGACCATGCTGGAGACATAGTAGAAGGTGAAAGCTTCCGTCCAGACCGTGCGCAGGAGGTAGGGTGCAGGTTTACCGTCAGGAACGAGCGGACCAAGCAAATAGCCAAACGACAGCAGAAGGAGGAATAATGCCGATATAGCGTACATGCCGCGCACAGCCATCCGCCGACGCCCGCGCGAAGGCCGGCCTGCGGTCACTAGCAAAGCATCCGAAAGATGTAAATAAGCCGCCGGAAGGAAAACAATACCAAACCACTGCAAGCGCAGCAAAAGATCAATTGCCCCGGTTGACTGCGATTTATCCTGCAACGCTTCGGAAGTAAAAACGATCACCACACAAAGCAGGATGATCGCAAATGAACGCGCCACCCTGTCACGCAAATTAAAAGAAAGCGCATAGAGGAATAGCGAAAATGCCGTAATGGCGATCCCCGCCGTTAATATCTGGTTGAGCGTCTGGATTCCCGCCAGAAACGTCTCCGACCAACCGTTAATCATACAGACCCTTCCAATAAATTTTCACAGCGCGGCCATATCCTTTGCTGGTCTTATTTAAGTACCTTCGCAAAAAATATAGCCACATCCTGATTGAGGTAATAATGGTCATTATACCCGCAGAACTCATAACCAAACTTTTGGGCGAGACGGATGGCAGGCAGATTTTTTGCCTGCATCTCTAAAATCATACGACGGTGCGATCTGGACGCTGCCCAATCCTGTCCGGCCGCCAATAAAGCGCTCGCGACACCCAGGCGGCGATGCGCCCCAGCCACCACGAGATCGGTCATGGATACCACCGAGGCTCCCCCTCGCTCCAGCAGGCAAATATACCCGACTAAATCCATTCCAATTAAAGCCGTATACATCATGGATTTTCGCACCCAATCATCGGCAAGCGCGAACGGGTCATGAGGATAGGCAACATGAACGGAACGAGGCAAGCGCACCTCGCGAAAGGTGGTCATGACCTGCCCGGCATCGCGGCGCAATTCCAATTGCCAGACAGATTCACTATAAATGGAATGATCAAAGTCCATCAGGTGTGGAAGATCGGTGGCGACCGTTGGACGAAGTTTAATATCAGGCATGAGTTCAATATTCCGTTTTCTATTGTAAAGGGACAACCCGCACTGGTACAAGACAGGGGGGTAATAATTGTCCCTGATTATCCGTAACCACCAATCGCAATTGATAATCACCTGGGGTTAAGGCAGTCGTATCCCAGCGTCCAAGGGAAGCGCTATTTACGATGGTGCGGCTGGCAGAAATGGTTGCCCAAGTATCGCTTCCGAGAGGCGCAACCTCGTATTTATAGAATCCAAAATTTGGAATATTTACAGTGCCTATTATTTCAACTGCGCCGGTAATTTCATTCCCTGCTTCGGGGAAGGTGATCATGATCTGGTTTGGGACACAACCTGTAGTGCCGGCTGCCGCGGTCTGCGGCAATAAACCTGAAAATTGGGTCATCATTTCCGGAGAAAGCGTTCCTGTGGGCGTTGAGATTAAATCCAGGGTTGGGGTAGTAAGGAAGGTATCTGCCGGGAGTCCCGGAAGGATAAAAGTGGCCATGGAAAATTCTGCACAGAACAATATGGTTATCAGTATCGAAATCGCCGCAGAACGCCCAAGACGGCGGGCGGAGAATTCACGTTCCAAGCTAAAGACAGCAACCTGCCATTCGCGCCATGAGCGCCACAACCAGCGAAAGGAGAACAGTCCGCCAATTGCCAGCAGGATATAGATCAGCACCTCGTACGAGGCGAGGAATTTATAAAAATCTGCCATAACTGAGACTTAATTACAACGCCCGCAAGACACCACGAATAATCTTCTCGACCTTTGGGGTGATGACCTTGCCGGCTTCCATAACTTCTTCATGGGTCGTGACTGTGGATCCATCCAGGTTGGCTTTGTTGCTGATGCCGGAAAGTCCCAGCACTCGCATATTGCCATGCCTTGCAATGATCACCTCGGGCACTGTAGACATCCCCACTGCATCCACACCTATTTGACGTAAAAAGCGCAGATCAGCGGGGGATTCAAATGATGGGCCGCTCAAACCGGCGTATACTCCCTCGCGCAGAGTAATTTTATTTTGCTTTGCAATTTTTCGGGCAAGGTCAAAATATTCGCGGTCAAAAGGCTGGCTCATATCCGGGAAGCGCGGGCCGATCTCATCCAGGTTTGGGCCCATCAGCGGATTCAATCCGGACATACCCATCAAATTAAGCTGATCGGTGATCAACATGACATCGCCGGGATTGAAGTCAGGGTGCACGCCGCCGGCAGCATTGGTAACGATCATGCAGGGGATGCCCAGCCTTTGCATAACGCGCACCGGCAAAGTGACTTGACCCATTGTATATCCTTCATAAAAATGGATGCGTCCCTGCATGACCAGAACAGGCTTGCCTTCCAATTCGCCGATCACAAAACGCCCGACATGCCCCTGAACCGTTGAAACGGGGAAGTTGGGCAGGTCACGATAAGCGATGTGAACAGCCTGCTGGACGGAATCAGCCAGATGGTTAAGCCCGGAACCAAGGATGATGCCCGCAATGGGTTGGATCGAGATCTGTTTCCTGATTGTTTGTGCGGTTTCATCAATTTGAGCAAGGGATATATAATTTTGCATTTGTGATACCCTGTACCTGTGAGTTTTACAAATGGCCGCATCCCCACCGAAAAGACCGATTTGCTTTGGGATTATATCAGAAATCAAAAATGGCTTTTACGCTACGGCTGGCGTAGAAGGTAGATAAAATTCGCCTCTTATGCTATCCTAGAGCAAGGAAACTTTCATCCGAAAACGATATGAATATTTTCAAGCAGACCCGGCAACATAAGAAAAAAATGCAGAATCGGAACAAGCGTCAAGGGTTTAAGCCTCAAGAAAATATGATCTCAATCCTGCCATCCATCTTGGCAGGTATCTTTGTGTTATTTGCAACCATCACTTCCATTCTCATTTACACCCCTCCTCAAAACAATCTTTACCGGATAATAATCATTCTTTATGCAGTCCTCGGAAGCCTATATCTCGCTTTTTATTATTTTGTGTTCAGCGCATCCCCCAACAAACAGCGTTTTTCGTGGTTTAATGCAATCGTCCTGGGGGTTGTAATTGGTGTACTGACAATTTTCATCCCTGAAGAAATAGATTACATGATGTACCTCCTGATTATTATTTCAGCCATGTCCACATCTTTAATATCCACCCGCGGGCCGGCTTATTTTCTGGTGCTTGGGACATCCGCGATTCATATTCTTACTCACTTAAGCCGGGCAATTCCGAATCACCAATGGATCCTTCACATCGGCTTTACCATTGCTTCAATCATGGTAGTTGAATCCGTTCAACAACTAAGAAAAGTAGGAATGGAACAAATAAACAGACTTGAAATCATCAATGAACTCAGCAAACATATCGTCTCCACGATTGAAACAAAACAGGTCTTCTCCCTGCTCAACGCCGCGTTTCAAAACGCTCTCGAAGCGGACGCTTATTACATTGGAATTGTTGATGAAGATGACCTGCGCCTTGAATTATTTTACGATGATGGCGAGTTTTATGAAAATATAAAATTGAATAGAAAAGGCACCCTATCAAACTGGGTTATCAAAAACCAAAAGGAACTCTTCCTCCCCGATCTGCGGCAAGATCTTAAATTGGACGATGTTGAACTGATCTTGATTGGCAAGAAGAAAACAACCCTATCCTGGATGGGCGTCCCCATGCGCGGCTCTCATGTGGATGGGGTGATGGCTATATCATCCTATCGTCCAAATGCTTTCGACCGCAGCGATATGGAATTGCTTTCCGCAATTGCCCAACGCGCCGCGCTTGCATTGGACAACACTTATCATCACGCCATCGTCGAACAGGAGAGTAAGCTGGACAGCCTTACTCGCGTTTACAACCATGGATATTTTATTAAAAAATTAAATGAACAAACTGAAACCTGCCATGCCTTAAACCAACCCCTCAGCCTGATTATGCTCGATATTGATCACTTCAAACAATACAACGATACCTTCGGTCATCTGATCGGAGATGAGATTCTCACTAGTCTGTGCGACATCATCCGCAAACATATCAAACAAACCGATGCGGTCGGACGCTGGGGTGGGGAAGAATTCACGATTGCCCTGCCAAATTCCAATCTGGCACAGGCCAGACAGGTTGCCGAACGTATCCGCGCGAGCATGGCACTTTTAAAGGTTCGCAGCGACAGCCAAATCGCCATTTCTGTTCCAACCATGAGTATGGGAATCGCGGTTTACCCCGAGGATGCAGATCAGGTTATGAAACTGATAGACCTTGCTGACAAACGTCTTTATGTGGCAAAAGAACGCGGGCGCGATCAGATCGAATCAGCGCTCCAATAGCCGCGGCGGGGCTTCATGATGGCTAAATAGACTCGCTCTCCTACTTCGTCATGGAAGTCACTTCAATACTTTGGCAAAGGCCTTAATAGTTTTCTCCACACCCTCATCATCCACCCAATAATGAGTCACCAAACGAAAGCGGCGATGTCCCGCCCAATCCACTAACACACCTCGCTTTTTCATCTTATCCACAATTTGATTTACACTTAATTTGACTTCATCCTCCAGATTGAAATAAACCATATTCGTGGATATACCTTCGGCCGCATCCAAAACCAGACCTTTGACCTGCTTCAACCCAGCAGCCAGTTTCCTGGCCCGAGCATGATCCTGCCCAAGCCTGCCCGTCATCTTCTCCAGCGAAATAAGTCCTGCCGCCGCCAGCACGCCTGCCTGGCGCATCCCCCCGCCAACCATTTTCCGCAAGTGGCGCGCCCGCGCTATGAAGTCCCTCGTCCCGACCAGCATCGAACCGACCGGCGAAACCAGCCCCTTGCTCAGACAAAACATGACTGAATCAGCGGGAGCAGTCAAATCCTTCACATCCACATTCAAAGCCGCCGCCGCATTGAAAATTCGCGCGCCATCAATATGGAAGCGTAGATTATTCTCTTGAGCGATCCGGCCAACTTGAGCCGTATACTCGGCTGTTAAAGGAACACCCCCGCAAACATTCTGGGTGTTCTCTATGCAAATGAGCCGCGTAATAGTGTGATGCACATCCTCGGTCTGGATGGAAGCGCGAATGTCATCCAAAGCAAGCGTACCATCGCGCTGATTCATCAACGGGCGCGGATGAACTCCACCCAACGCTGACATCCCGCCTGCCTCATTGGTATAAATATGCGACTTATCGCCAACCATCGCCTCATCCCCGCGCTGGCAATGGGCAAGCAGGGCCAGCAAATTGCCCATCGTGCCTGAAGGGACAAAAAGCGCATCCTGCTTGCCAAATTTTAGAGCGGCTTGATCCTGCAATTTATTTACAGTAGGATCATCCATGTAAACATCATCCCCCACTTCGGCCTCCGCCATCGCCTTGCGCATTTCAGGTGTGGGTTTGGTGACAGTATCGGAACGAAGGTCTATGTATTCCATTGGCGTCTCCAGATGTAAGAAATGAGTAACAAGTTACAAGTTATCATCTTCAGGATGAATTATGTACTCCACCTGGTCTTCGCGGATGCGCAGGTTTGCGCCAGGTTCCTTCTCCCCAACTTTCTTTTCTTTGAGCCAATCAATGTATCCGTTTAACATCCTGCGGGTCTCATCCGCCTGGGCGCGCAGGTTTTCGTACAAATCTCTCGAACAATATTCAAGATCAATTGCGGCGCGAAGATGACTTATGGTTTCATCCAGCGAGCCGTGCGCATTGTAACAAAAACGGACATTATCTCCGTAATAAAAACGCCCATGTCCCTCGGCGATATTTGCAGGGACGCTTTTCGAGGAGCTGCGAATTTGAGCGACAAGGTCAAATCTTTCATCTTTGGAAACTTTCAAAATAACAGAAATGAGTCTTTTATGAATATCGAGCATCAACGCGTGTGCCTTTTGCCAAACTTTCAATCCTTCAAAACCCTTTTCGTTCATATCGACCTTCTGTATTTTCGATCTTCAACTTGCCACTCACCACTCGCTGCTCATCGCTCATCACTCATCACTTGTTACTCATCACTCGTTACTTATTATTCGTATCTCTTAACTTTCCCCAATACAATCTTCAATTCATCAGGCAAATCGGCTTCAAAAGTGCGGGGTTGTTCTTCATTGGGGAGTAAAATTTTCAAACGGAACGCGTGCAAAAAGTGACGATTAATATCAACCGTGAAATTCCTTTTGCCATAAACAGAGTCACCCACAACCGGGCAGCCCAAAAATGCACAATGCAATCTGATTTGATGAGTACGCCCCGTTTGCGGATGAAACTCCAAAAGAGTATGATCCTTGAATACCTCAAGCGTCTTATACTCACTGACCGCCTCGCGCCCCTTGCCCGCCGAGACAATCGCCATCTTTTTGCGATGACTCGGGTCACGACCCACTGGCGCTTCCACGCGGCCGGTGGGTGTGGGCGGTTTGCCATCTACAAGTGCAAGATATGTCTTCTCCACTTTTCGCAAACGGAATTGATCCTGCAGCCAGTTATGAGCGCGTTCATTTTTTGCAAGCACGATCAAGCCGGAGGTCTCTTTATCGAGCCGATGCACAAGGCCGGGACGCTCCTCGCCGCCGATGCCTTCCATTTCAGGGTCATATCCTAATACGGCATTTACCAAAGTCCCGGAAGCGTGTCCCGCAGCGGGATGAACCACCATGCCCGCAGGCTTATTAATAACGATCAAATCATCATTTTCAAAAATAATATCAAGTGGAATATCCTCACCCGTTAACCCGCTTGGAACTGGCGGTGGGATGCGCACCTCCACTTCAAATCCAACATCTAACATCTGACCTGATTTTCTGGCAGGCAGTCCACTCACTAAAACCAAGCCTGCCTCGATCAATCCCTGCAAACGTGCACGTGAAAACTCGGGCAGACAGGTTACAAGAAATTTATCGAGTCGCTCTGCTTTTTCCCCTGAATAACGAAATTTTTCAACGCGATCACTCATAGGATAAGTAACCGTGTACACACGCGCAAGCGGACACGTACACAGGTAAACAAGTAATCAAAGATTTCTCTACCGTACAAATACGAGGGAAATCAGTCATTGAGGTACACTCACGGTAACCAAACCAAAGAGGTGCTGCCAAAATGACTGATTGCTACCGAGTATACACAAAAGTGAAGAAAATGCTCAAGC
>VGNE01000052.1 GCA_016866215.1 Chloroflexota bacterium
CCCCCTTCCAGCGCGGATTGAGCCTGGTTGTAATTTTGCTGGGATTGCAAAAACAGAGAATCCAAAGCCTGTGCGATGGTTCCCAGTTTGTAAGTGGCATTCACAACATCGGTCACTTTTTCAGCCCAAGTGTTTGCCAGCAGGGCCGCCCGCTGGGGATCGGTATCGGTTACCTGCAGGCTGAGTTGATCCGTGCCAACATAAACGGCAGTCACCATGTCGGCAACCGTGATTGTTTCCTCGCCAATAGCCGCGGCAACCGCTGGATCCTTGGTTACGCTTTCCAACAGTCCCGGCGCAGCCGCCAATTCAACTACAACGTTTGGGTCAGGAAGCGTGGGTGAAATTGTGAGTCCTGAAGCTTGTGTGATATCACCAATCGGGTTGCCGATAAACACATAGGCGGTCGCCTGATATTGGCGGGGAAGGATCCAGAAGCTGACGGCAAAAGCTGATACCGCCGCCGCCAGGGTCACAATTAGAATCATCCTGCGCGCCTTCCAGAGCGTAAGGAGAATCGCGCGCAGGTCAATTTCATCGTCGTAAGTGGAAGAGGGATCGGTAGTCATGGGATTTTTGATTCTCACTAATCTGATTTTTTTTGATGCAGGCAGTCATGCTATCATGCGATTGTGCATTCGTCAAGAAAACATCTCAAGAGGCAGCAATTCTCACGCGGAGCGTGTCACCCTCAATGTTCCATTGCCATTCGCAGCGCCGTCTCCCAGGCGGGCAGGCGCAGTCCAAAGGTGGCGGCGAAGTGATCGCAATTCAGGGCTGAAAAAAGCGGACGGCGGGCTGGGCTTGGAAAATCGCTCGTCAATGCCGGAAGGATTTCTTTACAGATTTGTTCTTCCCGATGGGGGTCAAGCGCCAAAATTTTACGCGCCCATTCCAGGCGGCTGGCAGACCCGTCCCCGGCCAGGTGATACAAGCCAGCGTTTTTTTCAAAAAATGCAAATGGAGAGTCTCCTGCTTTTGCAAGCAGGCTGCCGATCATCTCAGCCAGCGCCCGCGCCCAGGTAGGGTTGCCCACCTGGTCATCCACCACGCGCAGTTCAGGATTTTTGCGCGCCCATCCCAATACTTTGGTCACGAAACTATCGCCGCCCAAGCTGTACACCCAGCTGGTACGCAGGATAAGATACGCCCCGCCTATTTTTTGAATCGCCTGCTCGCCTGCCAGTTTGCTCTTTCCATATACATTCAACGGGTTGGGGGTATCCGTCTCGACATACGGTCTGCCCAAAGCGCCATCAAAAACATAATCTGTGGAAACATGAATGAAGACCGCATTGAGTGCGCGTGCCAGTTCAGCCATTAAGCCCGGAGCGCGGTTGTTCACCTGGAAAGCCAGGCCTGCCTGCGCAGGCAGGCCCTGTTCCTGCTCGGCACGGTCCACAGCTGTGTAAGCCGAAGCATTCACGATGGCTTGCGGTTTATGCAAACGAATGAACGCCTCCACAGCGGCACGCGAAGCCTCCTGCAAGTCAAGCTCTTGATAATCCACCGCCGTTACTTCCCCGAACGGCGCGAGCACAGGTTGCAACTCACGTCCCAACTGGCCGTTCTTGCCAAATAATACGATCTTCATGATTGATCCAATAAACTCTTCAGGTAAATGCCGTACCCATTATCCGCCATGGTAAGCGCCAAAGCCCGCAGTTGATCGGCGGTGATGAATCCCATGTGATAGGCGATCTCCTCCGGGCAGGAGATCATCAATCCCTGGCGTTCCTGCACAGCCTGCACAAAACTCGAAGATTGCAAAAGCGACTCATGCGTGCCGGCATCCAGCCAGGCGATGCCGCGTCCGAGCGCTTCCACTCGCAGCTTCCCGCTTTCAAGATACAGGCGGTTCAGGTCTGTGATCTCCAACTCGCCGCGCTGCGAGGGCCGCATATTCGCCGCCAACTCAACCACATGCGAGTCATAGAAATAAATACCGGGAACTGCAAATTTCGATTTCGGCTGCGCGGGCTTTTCCTCCAGGCTCAACACTTTGCCCTCGTCATCGAATTCCACCACGCCATAACGCTCGGGGTCGCGCACCGCATAAGCAAAGATACACGCGCCTTCTATTAATTTGGAAGCGCGCTGTAATACCTCAGACAAACCCTGGCCAAAGAAAATATTATCGCCCAGGATCAGGCAGGATGAATCGCCCCCGACAAATTTTGCGCCGACGCGGAACGCATCCGCCAGCCCGCGAGGCTGGTCCTGCTCAACGTAGCTGAATCTCAGCCCCCACTGACTCCCATCCCCCAGCAAACGTTGGAAGGTCGGCAGGTCTTCGGGCGTGCTGATGATGAGGATCTCACGGATGCCCGCCAGCATCAACATCGAAAGCGGATAGTAGATCATCGGTTTATCGTAGACCGGCAAAAGCTGTTTGCTCGCCGCCAATGTCAACGGGTGCAAACGTGTGCCCCGTCCGCCCGCAAGAATTAATCCCTTCATGATGACTTCTCCCGTGTTTGAAAACAAGACCCTAAAGGTCTCTTGCGCACATCGAAGGCGCGGTTCAAATGTAAAATTCGTATAAACCCGCCATTCTTTCCAGAAAAGACCTTTAGGGTCTGGACATGCAAGGGTTGAGACCAATTATCTTTTATCATAGTTTTTATCCAACCAGGTTTGATATTCACGCTGCTTCTGGATCGCGGCAACCCAATCCGGATTGGCAAGCATCCATTGTACGGTGGCAAGCAGGCCATCGGTCAATGAATAACGCGGCTGCCAGCCAAGTTCGCGTTTGATTTTAGAGATGTTCATGGCATAGCGGCGGTCATGGCCGGGGCGGTCGGTCACAAATTTAATTAAGCTGCGATGCGGTTCCGCCAAAGGCTGTAATTCATCCAGCAGATCACAGACCGTCTCAACAATGGTCAAGTTGGCAGGCTGATTATTCCCGCCAATGTTATAAGTCTCACCGGATCTGCCCTGGGTGATGATTTTATGGATGGCCTCGCAATGATCGGTCACGAACAACCAGTCACGGATCTGCTGACCGTCGCCATAAACAGGCAATGGCTTGCCCGTTAACGCATTCAGGATAATGAGGGGGATTAACTTCTCGGGAAATTGGCGCGGGCCGTAATTATTCGAACAATTCGAGATCGTTAGGGGCAGTTGATAAGTATGATTGTAGGAGCGCGCCAGATGGTCGCTTGAAGCCTTGGAGGCCGCATAAGGTGAATTGGGGGCGTAAGGGGTCGTTTCAGAAAAAGCGGGGTCCTCGGGCTTCAAAGTCCCGTAGACCTCGTCGGTGGATACGTGATGGAAGCGTACCTGCTCGAGGGGCAAAGCCTTTTTTTCCAGCCAATACTTTCGCGCCGCCTCAAGCAATGTAAAAGTACCGATCACATTGGTTTGAATGAAAGGTTCGGGGCTTAGAATCGAACGATCCACATGGGTCTCAGCTGCGAAGTGAACGATGGTATCAATTTGATGCCTGCGGAGCAGATCGCGCACAAGATCGCGGTTGCATATATCGCCTTGAATAAAAGTATGCCGCTCCGGGCGCGGTAAATCCCTCAGATTCTCAAGACTGCCTGCATAGGTCAACGCATCCAGGTTTACTACTTGAAGCTGGGATTCGCGCGAAGCGTCCAGCAAATAACGAACAAAATTGGATCCAATAAAACCTGCTCCACCGGTCACCAAAACATTTTTCATGGATTCTCCCGGGAATTAATCATAAGTCTCAGCCGCCGATAAAGATAAACCCTTCACATCCTTGTCAGAAAGGATCGGAAGCCCGCCATTGATGAGAGGCCAATCAATCCCGATTGCCGGATCATTCCACAGTAAGCAACGTTCCCATTGTGGGGCATAGTAATCTGTAGCTTTGTAAAGGATCTCGGCCTTCTCGCTGGTGACGTAAAACCCATGCGCAAAACCGGGCGGCACCCATAGCTCGTTCTTATTCCCGGCTGAAAGAATCGCCCCGACCCAGTTCCCAAAGGTCCGAGAACCGCGGCGCAGGTCAACGGCGACATCAAAGACCTCGCCGACCACGACGCGCATCAGTTTACCCTGAGGCTGACGGATCTGGTAATGCAGTCCGCGCAAGACGCCTTTGGCTGATACCGAGTGATTATCCTGCACAAAATTTGCCTGAATCCCTGCCCCAGAAAAACGATCTTCCCGATAACTTTCCAGGAAAAAACCGCGCTCGTCTGTAAATATTTTTGGCTGGATCAAGATTACACCCGGCAACTCGGTGCTGATAAACTGCATATGCCTTATGCTCCCGCCTGCGCTTGACGATATTTTGCAATGACCTCGTCAGCCGGGCCAACCGCGCGGATGGTTCCATGGTCAAGCCAGGCCGCGCGCTCACACAACGATCGGACAGCCTCCATGGAATGGGAAACAAGGATGGAGGTGGCATTCCCATTACGAAACCCTTTCATCCGCATCTGACATTTCCGCTGGAATGCTTCATCTCCAACAGATAAGACCTCATCGAGAATGAGTATGTCTGGCTCCCAGGTGGTGGCGACTGCAAACCCCAAACGAGCGTACATGCCGCTGGAGTACGTGCGTAAAGACGCATCAATAAACGAACCCAGTTCAGAGAACTCGATGATCTCATGCATGTGCTCTTCGATCTCCCGATGAGAATGACCAAGGATGGTTCCATTAAGAAATACATTCT
The DNA here is from genome assembly GCA_016866215.1 of Chloroflexota bacterium. GTDB lineage: Bacteria > Chloroflexota > Anaerolineae > Anaerolineales > Villigracilaceae > Villigracilis. The sequence goes on from VGNE01000052.1 coordinate 4,664, forward strand.
CACGCCCTGTCAATTCCGGGTGAAATCCAGCTCCCAACTCCAGCAATGGTGAAACCTTGCCTTTGATCCATACCCGCCCTTGTGTGGGAACCAGCACACGGGAAATCACCTTGAGCAGGGTGCTTTTCCCGGCCCCATTATTCCCGATAATTCCAAATATTTCGCCCTTGCGGATCTGTAAATTCACTTCCTTTAATGCTTGAAAGTCCTTGAACTGTATCTGTTTCTGGACGAGACGAATGACATATTCCTTGAAAGTGTGGATTTGTTCTCCGGGCAGCCGATAGCGCACGGAGATTTTTTCAAGACGAATAACATCCTGTGGTGGTTGATTCATATCCATCGTCATCATAAATAATAGGCAAATGTATCGGCTCGCTTCGAAAAAAACAACCAGCCAAGGATAAGTGTAAGAGACGAAACGGCTCCTGCGGCGATCAAAGTCATCGCATCGGGGAGCATGCCATCGAGGATGGGCATGCGAAATATTTTTATAATATGATACATGGGATTGATATTGAAAAACCAAAAGCGATATGTTTCAGGGATAATATTTTCCGGATAGACAATGGGTGTCAAATACATCCAGGCCATCAACACAATACTATACATCTCAGCCACGTCAGGAAAATGAACCGCCATGGTTGAAATGATCAATCCCACCCCCAAAGCAAAAGCCGCCAGAAACAATATCGCCACCGGTAAAAACAGAAGACCCCAACGGAATGGCACATCCGCCAGGAGCATGATCAGAAACATGGGAATCAGCGATAAGGCCAGGTTGACTAAACCTGTCCCGATCGCGGAGACCCCAAACGAAGTGCGCGGCACATAAATTTGTTTAAGTAGGGCGCCTCCCCACACGATCTGATTGATAATGGCGCTGGTGGTTTGCGCAAAAAAGGTCCAGGCAATCAAGCCGCTTAAGATATAGGCTGGATATCCTTTAATCGCCTGAAATAAAGTAGAGAAAACCAGCAATAGGATTAGCATCATGGCCAGCGGTTGCAGCAAGGTCCAGGCAATCCCCAGGACTGAGCGTTTATAGCGCGAGACAATATCCTTGCGCACAAGTTGATAGATCAAATCGCGATATTGAAAAATACCGCGAAATTCCTCCAGCGCCACCGGGCCGCGCCTGGCGCTGTCATAAATGGGGCCTTCAGATATTTTCATAATATTCACACACAATAAATTTTTCCTTCACAAGCCGGCGAACCGGGGAATCTTCTCATCCATTCACAGACCAGCGAGGCTTTGACTCCCTATTAACAACATCCTGCATATCTGCTTATTGATGCTTACGATCAGCGACTGTTTATTAATTTCAACGGCGGTGATTCTACCATACAGGAAAATCCCCAACGCCACTGCATTACTCAAACAGAGCTGTCTGCAATCGAATCATTCTTTAGCGGGTATACTAAAACAACCTTATGTCAATCTACATCACCACCAAATGGGAGGTCATCATCGCGGGCGGGGGACCCGCCGGTTTCTTCGCCGCGATCCGCTGCGCGGAGTTGAACCCGAAACTGCGCGTGTTGATCCTCGAGAAGTCCAGCCAAACGCTTGGCAAGGTGCTCATCTCCGGCGGTGGACGCTGCAATGTCACGCACGCCTGCTTTGATCCTGCGCAACTGGTGGGTTTTTATCCGCGCGGCGGCATGGAATTGCGCGGCGCGTTCACGCGTTTTCAACCTGCGGACACGATCAAATGGTTTGAAGCACGTGGCGTGAAATTGAAAATTGAATCAGATGGACGCATGTTCCCCGTCACGGATGAATCGGCTGCAATCGCAAACTGCTTGCGCGAGGCGGCGAAAAATGCCGGGGTGAAGGTGCATGTAGGCGCGAGCCTGCTAAAGGTGGAGAAAAACCCAAGGGGTGGATTCAGGCTTGAGGTCAGGAAGGCGGGCGTTGCGACCGAAGGGCGTAATCGAAACGCTTGTGTTGAGCCCAGTCGAAACGCTTGTGTTGAGCCCGGTCGAAACGCTCGTGTTGAGCCCAGTCGAAACGCTCGTGTTGAGCCCGGTCGAAACGCTTGTGTTGAGCCCAGTCGAAACAATGCGGAAGTTCTGCCTCTCCAAACAAAAAAATTATTGATCGCCACCGGCAGTGATTCCAAAACGCGCGAGGTCGTCAAAGCGCTTGGGCATTCCATCGAAGAGCCTGTGCCTTCCCTGTTTACATTCAATGTGAAAGATAAAAGAATTGACGGGCTGGCGGGAAATGCGTTATCTTCGTCCTGAGCGGAGCCGCATGGTTTCCCTGGCACCGCCCGCCAGGGCAGGTGTGCGGCAAAGCCGAAGGACAGGCTTGCAAAATATTATTCACATTACCAAACTGCCCTTCGACTGCGCACCTCGAAAAACACTCGCCGCTCCGCTCAGGGCGGAGCGAGGAATATTTTTTGTATTGACCCACAGCCCATCATCCCGTAAAATTCCCAAACGAAAATTATATATAATTTCTATGCTGTCATTGCGAGGAGCGTTCTCCCTGGCACCGCCCGCCGCATTGTCCCCGAGCAAAGCGAGTGGGAGGGCAGGTGTGTTCTTGCGACAAAGCAATCTCCGATCAAACGAGGGACTGCTCACCGCACTGGCGTACGGCGCAAGTGTCGCAAAAAGGCCGCTCGCAGGGACACAAAAGGTGAATATGGCAAAATATCGAATTTTTTACTGGAAGCATATCCCCTCCTCCATTACAGTGGAAGGCGATGGAAAAACAATCAAGAAACAACTTTCACAGAAGATCCAAAATGCAATTGACGCTTATGCGATGGCTGAAGGATTAACGGGGACATCAGAGTATGCTGCACAATATAAACGCGGAGCATGGACGGAACGCGATGGCACACCCGAGGAAATTGCGGATGCGCTTCTTTCTGAACTGGAAACTGAGTTTGCAAAAATAGAGATACCACGCCTAGTGAGATCGTAGACCGCAGACCGTGGACAAAGGTTGGATAACACACCGTCTACCGTCAATCGTCCACGGTCTTATCTTTATTGGTTCCATAAACAAATAGTGAAACATAAAATCACATGACTAAAAAACACAACATCATCCTGCAACCTTCTGGCAGCCGCGGACAAGCGGAAGAAGGCCAGTCCATTCGTTCTGCCGCGCATGATTTGGGCGTGGAGATCGAGTCCATTTGTGCCGAGAATGCCACCTGCGGCAAGTGCATGGTTGTAATAGAAGAAGGCCGCTTCGAGAAGTACAACATGGATTCAAAACGTGAAAACGTTTCACCTGTTACAAATCAAGAGGTCGCCTACTTTGCCCGCAGGCCCAGGCTATTAAAAGACAAAGGCTGGGAAGTGGGACAGGTGCGCCTTTCATGTCAATGCAAGATACAGGGCGATGTATTGATCAACGTCCCTGAAGAAAGCCGTGGGAATAAGCAAATCGTCCGTAAATCGGCAACTCAACGCGAGATCGAGATCAAGCCGTCGGTTCGGAAATATTTGGTTACGATGACCCCGCCAAACTTGGAAAGACCAATTGCAGATTGGGAACGTCTTGCAAAAGGATTGGAAACCTCCATCGGGCTCGTCCGCCGCGGCGAGGAGAATCTCCCCCATTGGTCAGATTTCACAGTGGACTACACTTGCCTGAGGACAATGTCATCCACACTGCGCGAAGCAAAATGGAATGTGACTGTTTCGGTGTGGCAGGATAAGGAAGTCGTTCAAGTCCAAGCAGGATATCACGAAGATAGTTACGGCGCGGCAGTGGATATTGGCTCGACGACTGTCGCTTTGTATTTATGCAATCTACGCACTGGCGAAATACTCGCTGCAGAATCAGAGATGAATCCGCAAATTGTGTATGGCGAAGATGTGATGTCTCGGATTCAATACACCATCGAGCATAAGGACGGGCTGGAGAAATTACACAAAGCCATTATCGCCACGCTGAACAAGTTATTGACACTGGCGGTGAAGACTGCGAACATGTCATTGCGAGCGCGAAGCCCGAAGCAATCTCCTGATGAAGAAGTCGAGATTGCTTCGGGGGAAAGCGCCCCTCGCACATCGTCCCCGCAGGGGAATGACATAAGAACCGAAGATATTCTTGAGATGGTATTGGTTGGCAATTCGACCATGCATCATCTGTTATTAAATTTACCTCCAAAAGATCTGGGACTTGCGCCGTTCGTGCCTGCGATCCATAAGTCAGTGGACGTGAAAGCGCGTGAATTAGGATTGCAGATAAACTCCGCAGGAAATATTCATGTACTGCCAACCATTGCATCCTTTGTCGGCGCAGATACCAGCGCAATGCTCCTGGCAGAAGAGCCGCATATGCAGGATGAGAATTGGTTGTTGATTGACGTTGGTACAAATGCTGAACTCGTATTGGGAAATCGCAAACGATTAGTATGCACATCCACGCCTACAGGCCCCGCGCTCGAAGGCGCACATGTGGAATATGGAATGCGCGCCGCGCCGGGTGCGATGGAACGCATATCAATTGATGAAACAACCCTCGAGCCAAAATATAAAGTGATCGGCATGGATGGTTGGAACACAGATCATGCTGAATTCAAAGGGCAAGTCAAAGGGATTTGTGGATCCGCCATCATTGACGGTGTTGCAGAATTATTTCGAACTGGGATCGTCGATTCTCGCGGCAGGTTCAAGACCGGTCTGGAGTCGACATCCTCCCCGAAGGGGAAGCGAATTCGTCAGGGAGAAAGCGGCTGGGAGTATGTGATTGCCTGGGCGGAGGAAACTTCCATAGGCCGCGACATCCCCATGACTCAACAGGATGTGAGACAAATTCAATTGGCGAAGGCGGCATTGTTTACTGCGGCGCGCACGTTATTGAAGCGCTCTGGTTTGGAATCTCCTGATAAAATCATTTTGGCGGGCGGCTTCGGTAGTTTTATTGATAAAGAAAAAGCCATGCTGATCGGGTTGATCCCTGATTGCGTTCTTGATAATGTGTATGCTATTGGCAACGCTGCGGGTGACGGAGCGCGCATTGCATTGCTGAATGTTGAAAAGCGCAGGGAAATCGAACCGGTGACACGCAAAGTTGAAAGATTCGAGTTGCCAACCGATCCTGAATTCCAGAATCAATTTATGCTCGCAACAAGTTTCCCGCACATGAGCGAGCCGTTTCCGCACATTGCGCATTTGATCCCAAATCGTGCGGCGGATCCGATGGCGAAGAATTTTATGAAATGAAAACCAAGCGCAAAGGAAAGAAGAAGGATGAAAGATTTTCTTCACAACCTTCGTGCACATGGAAGTTCAATAAATTGACATCCTTGCAGTAAAATCATATGCATGAATTCTGCCATCCTTCACTATGCCTTTATTGACGAATCTGGTACGGTAGGCGCTGAAAAAGGCACAAACTTTTTTGCTGCTGCCATCTTAAGCGTGAACCAGCCGCGCGTTCTTGAATTGCCTGTGCGGCGGGCATTGAAAAAATATGGTCGATTAAGCAGCGGCGAGTTGAAAGCATCTAACGTGGAAAAATCCGCCACCTTGCGAATATTGAACGAAATTGCAAAACAGGATGTCAATATTATTGCTGTAATCGTTGATCAAACGGTAATTGGCCAACCGCCAGATCATGCAGAGGAAATTTATAAAAAAGCTGCAACGCTGGCAATCTATCGCCTGGTTGAAAAATTCCCCGCAGTTCATATATCGCTTGATCGTCGTTATACAAAAGTAAATCTGCGGGATGAATTGGAACAGTACATTCGAGAGGGTATCCAGAATTTACAACATACAGTAGTCTTGATCAGGCAGGAAAGTTCCTATATTCATAAAGAACTGCAAGCGGTTGACGCCATTGCATGGGCATTCTTTCAAAAATATGAGCGTGGTAATTCCCGCTTTTTCGATATTATCGCAGCAAAAGTAATGGTTGAAGAAGTAATCATTAAGAAGAACTGGAAAAATGGTTGAAATTAAAATCCCTCTTGCGAGGGATTTTAAGGGAGCGGCTCACCCTGGGCCCCGATTTCAGTCTGTCCCGTTCCATTTCAGGAACAGCTAGGCTGTCCTACGGACAGCCAAAGTCACCAGGCTTTACGATACCGCTCAACCTCATTCTAGCACAGTCAAAATACAACGTCAAATACCTGTAAATCCGGAGAATAGATGAATAAATTTTTGGAAAGACTGAACGACGGGGAAATTCTCGTTGCAGATGGGGCGACGGGTTCCAATTTACAAAAGATGGGGCTTAAGCCTGGCAAGCCGCCAGAAGACCTGATCATTGATGAACCCGATACGATCTTGAAACTTGCAAGTTCATTTGCTGAAGCAGGTTCAAATATTATTTTGACCTGTACCTTTGGCGGCACACGCATGAGGATGAAGGATTCAAAATATCAGGATCGGACTCCGGAAGTAAACATGCGCGCAGCGGGGATTGCACGAAAGGCCGCCTCGATAAACGGAGGCTTGGTTGCTGGTTCCATGGGACCTGTTGGTGCGATCCTTAAGCCATACGGTCCGCTTGAGCCGGAAGATGTGAAAGCCGCGTTTGCAGAGCAAGCCAAAGCCCTTGCCGATGGCGGCGTGGACTTGTTGTTGATCGAGACGATGTTTTCCTTTGAAGAAACAACTGCGGCGTTTGAAGGCGCACGCTCTGTGAGCGACTTGCCAATTGTCGTTTCGTTCAGCTATGACCGCGGCACGCGCACGATGATGGGCGTAAAGCCAAAGGATGTGATGAAGCGCTATACCGAAATGGGCGCAACCCTCGTCGGTGCGAATTGCGGAACAACGCTCGAGAATATGGAAGCCGTTGTCAAAGAATATGCGGCCACCATGCCTAACTTCCCGTTGTGGGTGAAACCAAACGCCGGCGTGCCACACATGGATATTGAGACCGAGCAAGGCGTGTACGATATGGGTCCTGCAGATATGGCCACCTACGCAAAAAAGTATGTTGAATTGGGTGCGAAGGTTGTGGGCGGTTGCTGCGGGAATACCGCAGAGCATATTGCGGCGATTGTGAAGGCTGTGAAGGGGTGATTGGTGAATAGTAATTGGTGAATAGTGGTCGGTAATTAGAGATTAGAGATTAGAGATTTGTGAGCGATGAGCCAACGCGCAGATATTCTTGATCTGTTATCGGGTAAAAAGATCGATAGGCAACCGCCTTTTAGTGGTTTGATTCACGTTACAGCGGTGGGATTACAAAGCGAGGGTTTGGTTTTTCATGAAACGCATAAAGATGCGGGGAAGATGGCGAAAGCGGCGGCGAGCACGTTTAAGTTAACAGGACTGCCGTCTGCAACTTTGCCATTGGATATATATGTGGAAGCCGAAGCATTGGGGGCGGAGATCAATTTCCGCGAGAATGCGGAGTTTGAGTTTCCGCAGGTACGCAAGGCGAGGTTCGGGTCAGTTATAGATTTAACCACGGAGATCACAAAGAGCACAGGGGTTTTTAATAAGGGGAGAATTAATTTAGTCTGTAATGCAATTAAGTTATTGAAGGAAGATGTGGGAAATGATGTAGTCATCGGCGGATTAATTCCCGGGCCGTATACGTTGTTGCTGCTCGTTGTAAATGCGGGGAAAATGTTCGTTGAAATGAAGAAGGAGCCGCAAGCCGTCACCGATGCCCTCTATCATCTTTCTTCTTTCCTCTCAGAAGTTGGTAATGCTTATAGAGAGGCAGGCGCAGATTTTATCACCATCCATGATATGGGCGGCTCGCCTGCTTTTATAGGGCCAGCCAGATATGAGCATTTCGTGTTGCCCGCAGAGAAATCATTAATTAAAATATTACCCAAACTGCGCGTCTTGTCCGTTTGTGGAAATGTGACGAGTTCACTTCATCTGCTGGCACGAACAGGCGCAGATGCAATTTCAATTGACCAGACGGTTGAGCTCGCAGCGGCGCGGCTGGCTTTGAAAGACACATTACTGTTTGGCAATCTCGATCCCGTGGAGACTCTGTATCGGGGAGAATCTGCTCAAGTCGCTGAGGCCGTTATCAGCGTGAAAGAAGCGGGCGTGGATGCCATCTGGCCGGGCTGTGATCTGGTCCCACAGACGCCCATCCAAAATATCAAAACCCTTTTGAAAATATAATTCAAATCATCTTTTCTCTTATAATGGAGTAATGCTAAAACTCATCCCCAAGAAATCCACCCCATTACTTTTCGCGGTGGTGACGGTAGTGGCATATGGTCTGCTGCTCCCGCTGACAGGTTTTTATTGGGATGATTGGCCTTTTGCATGGATCGCAAATTTTCTTGGTCCCGCAGAGTTCAACCCGGCCTTCGCGCCTTTTCGCCCATTTCTCGGCCCCATTTTTTATTTCACCACAAGTTTAATTCCACCCGTGCCGATTTACTGGCAAAGCTTTGCGCTGGTCATTCGCTTCATCATCGGACTGAGCGCCTGGTGGATGTTCAAACAGATCTGGCCCGCTCAACCACGGATCGGATTGATCGCTGCACTCCTCATCCTGGTTTTTCCCGGTTACAGCCAACATTGGGTGGCGTTGACGCACATCAATCAGGAACTGATCCCGTTTATTTTTTATCTGCTTTCATTTGGTTTTACCTTTAAAGCGTTGCGCGCGGAAAAACCTCTCCCCTATTCAGTCATCGCCTTGCTCCTGCAACTCTGCGGCATCTTTCCAACAGAATATTTTTTTGGGCTTGAGGGATTGCGTTTCCTTTTTCTTCTTTCTATCTTTCAAGGAAATTCCATTGAGCGATACAAAAAGACCATGAAAGTCTGGTGGCCTTACCTCACCGTCTGGATGCTCAACGCCGCATGGCTGATTTACTATTACAAATTCGGTCCCTACAACTCATACGAAGTCACAGTTGCACAGTCGCCCAAGCTTGTTTATTTTTTGACAGAAGCGCTGGATGCGCTTTGGAAGGCAGGCTTCTACACCTGGGCCCAAGTGCTCGTTTTGACATTCCGCTCTCTGCCCGCTCCCGCTTCTCTCTTAACCCTCGGCCTGATTGCAATTTCATTGGCATGGCTCACGCCTTATCTTCTCCGCTTCGCGCAAACAGAAGAAAGCAAGGAAAGGCCACGCTTCGCGTCCATTTCATTGATCCTCATCGGCGTTATGGGCATATTGCTGGGCAGGTTGCCGTCCCTTGCCGCAGGTCTTCCGCTAACATTGCAATCATCGTTTGACCGGTTGATGGTCTCCATGATGATCGGCGGAAGTTTACTCACGCTCGGGATGGTGGAACTTCTGATCAAGAACCAGCGCATTAAGATATGCGTCTTCGCCCTGCTCATCTCCCTCGGCATCGGACAGCAATTCTTCAACGCAAACATCTTCCGCAGGGATTGGGAAAAGCAGGGCGAAATCTACTGGCAAATGGCCTGGCGCATGCCTGCATTGGAACCGAATACTGTCCTGTTCACCCATCAAATGCCAATTGATTATGAGACCGATCTCTCGTTCACAGCGCCAATCAATTGGATCTATGCCCCTCGATATACCCGCTCAGACCTTCCTTATATTCTGCTTTACACTGAAAAACGGTTGGGCGGTGCGACCCTGCCCGCGCTTGAACCAGATATTGAGATCACATATCCATACCGCACCGTCAACTTCCGCAGTTCCACGTCAAATGCGCTGGTGATCTACATGCCGCAAAACGGATGCCTGCGCGTGCTGGACCCTGCACGCGGCGACGAGGAAATTTATGCCAACCTGCCAGACGAGCTGACAAAAGCAATCCCGCTCTCCAATCCAGCGCGCATCATCCTGGACACAGATACTCCAGCCGCACCGATTTTCTTTACAGAGCCAGCGCATGAATGGTGCTACTTCTTTGCAAAAGCAGAAATTGCCCGGCAAACTGGAAACTCTAAAGGCGTAGTATCACTTGGGAATGAAGCCATTTCATCAGGCTTTAAACCGGAAGACCAGAACGAATGGTTTGTATTTATTGAGGCCTACGCTCTGACAGGCGATTTTAAAACTGCCGAAGATCTGTCCATTGCCGTGCTGGCTGAGGATGCGCGCATGCGCCGAGGCTTGTGTACGGTTTGGAAACAGGTGCTGGCCAACCGTTCAGGGGGAAGCGCAGGGCTGATCGAGTCCATCATTTTATCTTTTAAATGCAACCCATGATGAATGGCTTGACGCATTAAACGTGATGTGCTACCATCTCTTGTTGATAATATTGAAAGAGGAGAATCTATGAGCAACAAACAACGCGGCTTGCTGGTGATCTTCATTTTTTTGGTTTCAACGATGTTGATTTCCGCCTGCACGCAATCCCTATCTTCCGCACCGGCCGCAACGCCGACCTTGATCCCAACCGGGTTGTTCGTTTCACCCTTCCCTTCTGTTGAAAATCCAATGGCAATGATCGAGGAATTTGCCAAGCAGACTGCTGCGGCGCAAACCACTGCGGCTGGTGGAGGCACGCCCGGCACACCACAGGCAGCCACAACTGGCACGGTCATTACATCGCAAGCGGTTGGCACGGATACGCCTGCTCCTGTGCTTGGAACTCCAGGCACACCCACCAATACGATTAGCACGCCCACCAACGCCGCTTTAGCGGCCGCTACATCAATTCCTCCCGGTGTACGTCCCGCCACTTACACATTGCAATCCGGCGAACATCCTTATTGCATCGCCCGCCGTTTTAATGTGGACCCGGATGCTTTGCTTACGCTCAGCGGTTTGACCAGCGCGCAGGCAAATAGTCTGGGAACTGGAACGGTTTTGAAAATACCTCAAAGCGGCGCATTCCCCGGAGATCGCGCTCTTGTCGCTCACCCAACGAACTATATTGTTGCATCAGGGGATGAAACAATGAACAGTATCGCCTGCAAATACGGCGATGTTGACCCTGCGGCAATTGCTTCTGCAAACAGCCTGTCAGTCTCAGCAAAATTGACCGCTGGGCAAACATTGAAAATACCTTAGTGCGATATCAAAAAGCCCAGGCAAATGCCTGGGCTTTTTTTATGAAAGGAACCATTATGCCTTTTCAACTTATTAAATCAGAACCGCTCTTTCAAGGACGGGCATTCAAAATCCGCCGCGACTATCTCAAAACCCCGGATGGCCGCGAAACAAAATTTGACATTGTTGAACACGGCGGTTCGGTGATCATCGTCCCCATGGATAATGAAGGTAATTTGCTTTTTGTGCGTCAATACCGCCACGCGGCAGGCATGGATTTGCTCGAACTGCCCGCAGGTACTCGCGACGGCGACGAGCCGTTCGAAGAGTGCGCCGCGCGCGAAATCCGTGAAGAGACCGGCATGGAAGCGGGCACGCTTCAGAAAGTTGGCGAGTTCTATCTTGCGCCCGGATATTCCACTGAATTCATGGGGGTATTTCTCGCAACGGATTTGAAGCCTAATCCTCTCGAGGCAGATGATGATGAATTTCTGAAATTGGAAAGAATCCCTCTAAAAGAAGTCATCACAATGGCCGAACGCGGCGAGATGCCGGATGCCAAGTCGCTGGCGGCCTTGTTGCTGGCAAGACCGTATTTGGAAAAATTGACATAGTCATATAAACAGAAAACTAAAACGCCTCAAAAAATGGGGTGTTTTTTATTCCTACAATTCTTATCCACAATATGACAACAAGCATACAGATTTAAGCCGATAATAACTAACCTTTGATGAGTAACGGGGATACACTTGTAATTTAATGAAATAATCAGGTTACAAACCTGCTTTCAAAGGAGTAATTAATGAAACGACCCGTAGTAACCATTGACGGCAACGAAGCCACAGCATCCGTCGCGCATCGCTTGAGTGAAGTGATCGCCATTTATCCCATCACCCCCTCCTCAACCATGGGCGAATTCGCAGACGAGTGGACCTCAAAAGGCAAAAAGAATCTTTGGGGCACAGTGCCCGCAGTGATCGAAATGCAATCTGAAGGCGGCGCGGCTGGCGCGGTGCATGGGGCGCTGCAAACAGGCGCGCTCACCACCACATTCACAGCCTCGCAAGGTTTGTTATTAATGATCCCCAACATGTACAAGATCGCGGGTGAACTCACCAGCACGGTCTTCCATGTTGCGGCGCGTTCTCTTGCAGCGCAGGGTTTATCCATTTTCGGCGACCATCAAGACGTGATGGCTGTCCGCCAGACGGGTTGGGCGCTGCTCGGCTCCGCTTCTGTGCAGGAGGCGCACGATTTCGCCGCCATCGCGCAGACCTCCACGCTCAAAAGCCGTATTCCCTTCATTCATTTCTTTGACGGATTTAGGACTTCGCACGAAGTCGCCAAGATCTTCCAGATTACGGATGAAGAACTGCGCGTCCTTCTTGACGAGGACCTGGTGCGCGCGCATCGAGCAAGAGGACTCAACCCTGAGCATCCCGTCCTGCGCGGCACCGCCCAGAATCCCGATGTCTACTTCCAAGCGCGTGAGACGGTCAACCCGTTCTACACTGCCACCCCTGGTATTGTGCAAGAGATGATGGACGCCTTCGCCAAAGTCACTGGCAGACATTACAACTTGTTTGATTATGTCGGTCACCCTGAGGCGGAGCGAGTGGTGGTCATCATGGGTTCAGGCGCGGATACAGCCGAAGCAACAGTCAACCATCTTGTGGAAAAAGGCGAGAAAGTTGGCGTGTTGAAAGTGCGCTTGTATCGTCCATTTTCGGTGGATCACTTCAACAAATCATTACCCAAATCAGTGAAGAGTATTGCGGTTTTAGATCGCACAAAAGAACCAGGTTCAATGGGTGAGCCGCTTTATATGGATGTGGTAAATGCTTTGGTTGAAGGTTCCAAGTTGAAAGTTGAAGGAAAACCTGCAACCCCTCGACAGGCTCAGGGCAACGCCTTCCAACCTTCCAACCTTCCAACTGTGATCGGCGGGCGTTATGGACTTTCATCCAAAGAATTTACGCCTGCAATGGTAAAAGCCTCCTTGGATGAATTGAAGAAGCCAGAACCGAAGACGCATTTCACAGTGGGTATCAACGATGATGTTTCTCACACCAGCCTCGATGTGGACGTTTCCTTCTCCATCGAATACCCCGAAACGGTACGTTGTGTATTCTTCGGTCTCGGCTCAGATGGCACAGTGGGCGCGAACAAGAATTCGATCAAGATCATCGGTGAAGAGACAGAGAATTTTGCGCAAGGCTACTTTGTGTATGACTCGAAAAAATCGGGACAGATGACCACCTCGCATTTGCGCTTTGGTTCCAAGCCGATCCACGCCCCATATTTGATCGAACCCAACCAGGCGAATTTTGTGGCTTGTCACCAGTTCAACTTCCTTGAAAGATTTGATATGCTGAAATACGCCAAGGAAGGCGCGGTCTTCCTGCTCAACAGCATGTCTGATAAAGATGAAGTCTGGGATACGCTGACGAGCGAGGTCCAATCCGCGATCATTGAGAAGAAACTCAAGTTCTATGTCATCAACGGTTATGATGTCGCTGAAGAGACAGGCATGGGGCAACGCGTCAACACCATCATGCAGACAGCGTTCTTCGCCATCTCTGGCGTGCTTCCGCGCGAACAAGCGATCGAAGAGATCAAACATGCCATTGAAAAGACATACGGCAAACGCGGTGAAGCTGTGGTGAAGATGAACTTCGAGGCTGTGGATGCGACTATCGCGAATCTTCATGAGGTCAAAGTCCCCGCGAAGGTAAGCTCAAAGATGACGCGTCGCTCCTCGGTCCCGAAGGATGCGCCTGATTTCGTCCGCAATGTGCTTGGACCCATGATCAGCTTCGATGGCGATGATCTGCCTGTATCCGCAATGCCTGTGGATGGGACATATCCGCTTGGCACAACACAATGGGAGAAGCGCAATCTCGCGCTCGAAATTCCCGTCTGGGAAGAAAGCCTGTGTATTCAATGCGGCAAATGCGTGATGGTTTGTCCGCACGCGGTCATCCGCCATAAAGTGTATGATGAAAAATTGCTTGCCGATGCGCCTGAGACATTCAAGCACATGCTGTCGAAGTTTAAGGAATTTTCGGAAGGTATGGCCTACACGCTGCAAGTTGCACCTGAGGATTGCACGGGTTGTACATTGTGCGTGGAAGTTTGCCCCGTGAAAGATAAAAGCGCGGTCGGACGCAAGGCGATCAACATGGCGCCGCAGCCTGCTTTACGCGAAGCTGAAGCGAAGAACTGGGATTTCTTTATGAATATTCCAGATATGGATAGAAAGTTATTCAATCCTTCCACGATCAAGAATTCACAATTACTGCGCCCGTTGTTTGAATTCAGCGGCGCGTGCGCGGGATGCGGCGAAACGCCTTATGTCAAGCTGGTCTCTCAACTGTTTGGCGAGCGCTCCGTGATCGCGAATGCAACGGGTTGTTCATCCATCTATGGCGCGAACCTGCCTACCACCCCATGGGCTGTCAATGACAAAGGACGCGGACCTGCGTGGTCGAACTCGCTATTTGAAGATAACGCTGAGTTTGGACTGGGCATGCGCCTGACAATTGATAAACAACAGGAATACGCGCGCGAGTTGTTATCTCTGCTTCACGATGAGATTGGCAGCGAGCTTGTCCACGATTTGCTGTTGGCAGAACAAACGACTGAAACCACCATCGAAGAACAACGTGAACGTGTGACGCAACTTAAAAAGAAACTGGCAAAATCAAAGGACCGCCGCGCAAAAGACCTGATCAGCCTGGCGGATAACCTCGTCAAGAAATCCGTATGGATCATCGGCGGCGACGGTTGGGCGTATGATATCGGTTACGGTGGTTTGGATCATGTGCTTGCCTCAGGTCGCAACGTAAACATCCTGGTTCTCGATACCGAAGTGTATTCAAATACAGGCGGACAAGCCAGCAAAGCCACGCCGCGTGCAGCGGTTGCGAAATTCGCAATGGGCGGCAAGGGCATGCCCAAGAAAGACCTCGGCTTGATCGCAATGTCGTATGGCTATGTTTATGTGGCGCGTATTGCCATGGGCGCGAACGATCAGCAAACCCTGCGTGCATTGATCGAAGCAGAGTCTTATGATGGCCCCTCGCTGGTCATCGCATACAGTCACTGTATTGCGCACGGCTATGATATGGCAAAGGGTCTCGAGCAGCAAAAACTTGCAGTGCAATCGGGTCATTGGCCGATGTACCGTTACGATCCGCGTCTCATCGAAGAAGGAAAGAATCCGCTGGTGATTGAATCCAAGGAACCGAGCATCCCGATCTCGCAATATGCGTACAACGAAACACGCTATAAGATGCTCACGCAAATGGATGAAGCCCGCGCCGAAGAATTGATGAAAGAAGCCCAGCAGGATGCAAAATCACGCTGGACTCTATATCAACAAATGGCTTCGATGCATTATGGAAACGGCAACGAGGAGAAAAAATGACGGATCTTTCTACGACCTATCTTGGTTTGAACTTAAAGAATCCACTCGTGGCATCAGCCTCTCCTCTCTCCAAAAAGGTCGAGACGGCGCGCAGGCTGGAAGAAGCGGGTATTGCAGCGATCGTGATGTACTCGCTCTTCGAGGAGCAGATCATCCATGAAAGCCTTGAGCTTGATCATTACCTCACCCGTGGAACTGACTCGTTTGCTGAGGCAATGTCCTATTTACCTGATGGCGGCATGTATTCAATTGGTCCTGAAAAATATTTGAATCAAGTTGCTGGATTGAAGAAGGCACTCAAGATCCCCGTGATCGGAAGTTTGAACGGCGTCTCCAAAGGCGGCTGGACGCGCCATGCGAAACAAATCCAGGAGGCGGGCGCGGATGCATTGGAGTTGAATCTCTATTACATCCCAACCGATCTCGATCTTACCGCGCAGGAACTTGAAAATTCCCAGGTGGAATTGGTGGCAGAAGTAAAGTCTGTGATCTCCATTCCGCTGGCGGTGAAGTTAAGTCCATTTGTTACAGCTCTGCCAAATTTTGCGCGGAGAATTGTCGAAGCGGGTGCCAATGGACTGGTTCTATTCAACCGTTTCTATCAACCAGATTTTGATCTGGAAGACTTAGAGATCGTACATAACCTTGACCTGAGCACCTCTGCCGATCTGCGCCTGCCCTTGGGTTGGATCTCGATCCTGCATGGAAAAGTCAAGGCTGATTTTGCATTAACCAGCGGAATCCACAAATCAAAAGATCTGCTAAAAGCCATGATGGCTGGCGCGAAAGTCGGCATGCTGGCGTCAGAATTGCTCTGGGGTGCCACTCCTGCTCCGCAGCGTATAAAGGAGATACTGAGTCACATCCGAGAGTGGATGGAAAAGCACGAGTATACATCCATCAAACAAATGCAGGGAAGCATGTCCCAGAAAAATGTCCGTGAGCCAGCCGCATTTGAACGGGCCAATTATATGAAGGTGTTGGGGTCCTGGCGCGAATTACCATAAGCGTGTATAAATTAAATCAAAAAAGGCCTCCGCAGTGGAAGCCTTTTTATTTACGGGAAATCTAAAGTCAGGATGACTACTCCTGAACAGGAGCGGCGGGCGCTTGCTTGCGCTGACGGGAGGTAATGCGTCCTCGCGCCATATCGTAAGGAGACATTTCAAGAGCAACGCGGTCGCCAAGCAAAATGCGGATGTAATGCTTGCGCATTTTGCCTGAGAGGTACGCCAGCACTTCATGTCCGTTATCCAACTTGACCCGGAATTGAGTGCCGGGCAAGGCTTCGATTACCAGACCATCCACTTTGATTTTACCTTCTTCTTTTGTCATACAGGCCTCTGGATCTATTCAGTATCCTCGAAGGATTTTCGCTTAATACGACGGATTGCTTTCTTTTTTGCCATGCGCCTCTGTTCGCTCTTGGAGATGAACCAGCGTTTGTTGCGAATGGTACTTAAAACCCCGCTCTTGATGACTTTCTTACGAAAGCGCCTGAGCAAGGAGTCCTGCGACTCGCCATTGCGTAAATTAACCATGCCCAACGAAATCACCTACTTTCCACATGGAAATGATAAAGAAATTCGGCCGTTACACAGTATCGGCCGAGGGGTTGTCTACCAAGTTCTGAAACGAACCAAATGACCGCGCGATCAAAAAATACGCTTCACACTCCTCTTTTTACTCAAAAGACATCATAAAAAAGAGCCTGACCAAACCTGCGTTCGAGATTATACACGATACAGGCATGGATGAAAAGATTTTTTGAGTGATACTTTTCTCGAAGGTGTGAGCTACCGAAAAATAAAAAAAGCCCGCCGTTTTTATGGAGGACTTTGGTAAGCTCGATCAGGGTTGTTATCTTAAACCGGAGTAGTTGTAGGCGCGTTCTTACGTTGACGAAAAGTAATCCGGGCGCGTGTCAGATCATAGGGCGACATTTCCATGGATACATGATCCCCCAGTAATATACGAATATAATGTTTCCGCATTTTACCTGCAAGGTAGGCAAGTACTTCATGACCATTATCAAGCCGCACGCGGAACTGGGTTCCAGGCAGGGCCTCGATCACGAGACCATCCACTTTAATTTTACCTTCTTCTTTTGTCATACGCTCTTCCTGCCTGCTGCTCTGCTGCTACTCAGTATCCTTAAAGGCGCGTCGCTTAATGCGGCGAATGGCCTTCTTTTTTTCCATGCGGCGTTGTTCACTTTTGGAAACAAACCAGCGCTTATTGCGGATGGTGCTTAATATGCCGCTCTTGACGATCTTCTTGCGAAAGCGCTTGAGCAAAGAGTCCTGAGACTCACCGTTGCGTAAATTTACTGAAGCCATGAAATTCACCTGCTTTCTACATGAAAATTGACGAAATCTATAGAACTCAGCCTTGATAAAACAATCGAGGCTCTTCACGATGCACGCGCGGAAAAAATCCTGTGCGTGAAATGTTAAAAAGAAAAGCCCCTTGGCAATGACCTACTCTCCCGGGAGGTCGCCCTCCAAGTACCATCGGCGCTGACGTGCTTAACTACCGGGTTCGGTATGGGACCGGGTGTACCCACGTCGCTCAGATCACCAAGGGACAATTTCACAAAATTATCCCTGAATAGCAATGGTTTGATGTATGTTTGAAAAGTACCAAGTTCTCCGCATCACGGAAGGAAGCCCTCGACCATTAGTACAGCTTAGCTTAACACATTACTGCGCTTACACACGCTGCCTATTAAGCAGGTAGTCTACCTGCGGTCTTACTCCCTTACGGGATTACAGGGATCTAATCTTAGGGCAAGTTTCCCACTTAGATGCTTTCAGCGGTTATCTTTGCCAGACATGGCTACCCAGCGATGCTCCTGGCGGAACAACTGGCACACTAGAGGTCTGTCCACTCCGGTCCTCTCGTACTAGGAGCAGCTCCCTTCAAATCCCTTACGCCCACAGCGGATAGAGACCGACCTGTCTCACGACGGTCTGAACCCAGCTCGCGTACCGCTTTAACGGGCGAACAGCCCGACCCTTGGGACCTTGTCCAGCCCCAGGATGCGATGAGCCGACATCGAGGTGCCGAGCGAGATCGTCGATGTGAACTCTTGGATCTCACCAGCCTGTTATCCCCGGGGTAGCTTTTATCCGGTAAGCCACAACCCTTCCACTCGGTATTGTGGGATCACTAAGCCCGACTTTCGTCTCTGTTCGGCGCGTTGGCCTTACAGTCAAGCTCCCTTATGCCTTTACACTCTATGGTGGGTTTCCATTCCACCTGAGGGAACCTTTGGGCGCCTCCGTTACCTTTTAGGAGGCGACCGCCCCAGTCAAACTGCCCACCTGGCACGGTCCCCCATCCGGATGACGGAATGGGGTTAGGATCTAAACATAATCAGGGTGGTATTTCACTGATGGCTCCACCGACGCTAGCGCGCCAGCTTCAAAGCCTCCCACCTATTCTACACAGATTATATCCAAATACAATGCCAAGTTGCAGTAAAGCTCCACGGGGTCTTTTTGTCCTGCTGCGGGTAGGCCGCATCTTCACAGCCATTTCAATTTCACCGGGTCCCTCGTCGAGACAGTGCTCTAATTGTTACGCGATTCGTGCGGGTCGGAACTTACCCGACAAGGAATTTCGCTCGGATCATCTCACTCTGTTTCCAGAGAAGCCGGACTTTATCTTTCTCGTCCTCTATTCATTTCGGAAGCGATTTGGCGGATCTTTTCGATCCCTTCAAGGGTCAAATGCTCATTTCTTTGCATCATCATCAAGACTTTTCTGAATTTCAAAAAATCAAGACGTTTTTTCGTTTTCAAAGAATGTTTTTCAAAGAACGGAATAATTCGTTCCTGGAGATGTTCTACACCTCTCACACGGTAAGCCCTACGGTCACCATGATTTTGCCGAACAACACCGCAACCGAAAAACTCTTTCAGGGCATAAAGCAGTTGAACGTTTTGCTCGTGTTGAACAACTGTAAACTCAGGTAATACCTGATACCCTGTTTTCATTTCAGGTTGGGAATTGATGCCGACATAAAAACATCCTTCTCCATCTACAAACCCTACGACCCATTGCGCTTCCAATCTCGAAGAAGTCAAGATCGAACGTAAAGTCTCTGAGGGTTCTTCCAACATTTCATCGTTATCCATCATGGAAGCCTTCCCTGCGGATTGTCCCCGTGTCCAGTGGATTTTTACTGCCGTATTGGATTACGACGAGTACCACCTGGCTGTTGAGGAGTTTCCCGCATATAGTTCGATTTTACTAAGGCTAGCGAATTGTTAACCTTAGGACCGTTATAGTTACGGCCGCCGTTCACCGGGGCTTCAGTTCAAAGCTTCGGCTTGCGCCTAACCTCTCCCTTTAACCTTCCGGCACTGGGCACGCGTCAGCCCCTATACATCGCCTTACGGCTTAGCAGAGACCTGTGGTTTTGTTAACCAGTCACCAGAGCCATTTCACTGCGACCCTCCGAAGCTTTGACACTAAGGAGGGTACCCCTTCTCCCGAAGTTACGGGGTCATGTTGCCTAATTCCTTAACGAGGGTTCTCCCGTTCGCCTTGGTATACTCTACCCATCTACCAGTGTCGGTTTGCGGTACGAGCGCTGGAAAGTTATGCTTAGAGACTTTTCTTGGCAACAAGGCTCAACCACTTATGCCTTACGGCTCGCTCTCACCTCAGCTCAACCGGCGGATTTACCTACCGGTCTCAACGCCTAGATGGATCGCACCCAAATCCAATAATGGGCTGGCCTACCTCGTTGCGTCCTCCCATCGCACTTCCTAGCGGTTCCGGAATGTTGACCGGATGTCCATCACCTACGCCTCTCGGCCTCGGCTAAGGACTCGACTAACCCGACGCGGAATGACCTGGCGTCGGAAACCTTAGATATACGGCGAACATGGTTCTCACATGTTTGTACGCTACTCATGCCTGCATTCTCACTTCTGTCCGCTCCAGTCGCCCTTACGATCGACCTTCACCGCTGACAGAACGCTCCCCTACTGCCCCAGCTTGCGCTGAGACCCATGGCTTCGGTACTATGCTTAGCCCCGTTACGTTTTCCGCGCGAAGTCACTAGACCAGTAAGCTGTTACGCACTTTTTAAAGGGTGGCTGCTTCTAAGCCAACCTCCTGGTTGTTTCAGTAACCTCACCTCGTTTCCCACTTAGCATAGATTTGAGGACCTTAGCCGATGGTCTGGGCTGTTTCCCTTTCGACCCCGAAACTCATCTCCCGGAGTCCGACTGCCATGCTATGGAGTACTGGCATTCCGAGTTTGATTGGGTTCTGTAAGCTGTAAGCCCCATAGCCCATTCAGTGCTGTACCTCCAGTACTAAACGCATGACGCTAGCCCTAAAGCTATTTCGGGGAGAACCAGCTATCTCCGTGTTCGATTGGCATATCACCTCTACCCACAGGTCATCTCCTAACTTTACAACGTTAGTGAGTTCGGGCCTCCACGAGTGATTAGACTCGCTTCACCCTGCCCATGGGTAGCTCACACGGTTTCGGGCCTAATCCCAGCGACTATACGCCCTATTAAGACTCGCTTTCGCTACGGCTTCGGGTGTTACTCCCTTAACCTCGCCACTGAGATTAACTCGCAGGCTCATTCTCCAAGAGGCACGCCGTCAGGCATGACAAGGAACGTCCCTATTACTAGGGGGCTCAACTTGCCGTAGCCCTTCGACTGCTTGTAAGCTTATGGTTTCAGGTTCTATTTCACTCCCCTAACAGGGGGACTTTTCACCTTTCCCTCACGGTACTAGTTCACTATCGGTCGTCAAGTGTATTTAGCCTTAGAGAGTGGACTCCCTAGATTCCTGCCGGATTAGCGTGCCCGGCAGTACTCAGGAACACGGCGGAAGACGATCAGTTTTCGCATACGGGGCTATCACCCTCTTTGGCAGGCTTTCCCACACCTTTCCGCTAACTGACTGTTTTGTAACTTCCGTATTGCCGGTCCTACAACCCCGATTCTGCAAGCAGACTCGGTTTGGGCTGTTCCCCGTTCGCTCGCCACTACTAGGGGAATCATTTCTTTTCCTCTGGGTACTTAGATGTTTCAGTTCCCCAGGTTCCCATCACCTGGTCTATATATTCAACCAGGGATACTGTTGGTTCGCAACAGTTGGTTTCCCTATTCGGAAATCCTCGGATCAACGCTTGTACACAGCTTCCCGAGGCTTATCGCAGTGTCCCACGTCCTTCATCGGCACTTGACGCCAAGGCATTCACCATAAGCTCTTAATAGCTTCTCCACGTGATACGGAGAAGTTGATACTTTTCTTTTGTTTTGATAAATTACTTTATCGGCTTTACATCAATTGCTATTCAGTTTTTAAGGTGCATTCACCATTTGACCGGTGACCGATGCCCTTGATCCAAATCAAGAGCATCGATCACTTTTCAAATTGCCCGCTTGTTTTTATAAAGTCCTTCGCTGGCAATAGACACAAAACGACCCAGCGCTCACCGCCAGGTCGCAAGAACAACCTTTTCATGCGGTGCATTTTTTGAAACTATGTCATCTTGCCTTTTAACAAACTCTTATTTATCTCCGTTACTTCTACGAACTCAGTGGAGATGGCGGGATTTGAACCCGCGACCTTCGCGTTGCAAACGCGCTGCTCTCCCACTGAGCTACATCCCCAGGACTTGCCTGGTTAGTGGGCTTGACAGGATTCGAACCTGTGACCCCTGCGTTATCAGCACAGTGCTCTAACCAACTGAGCTACAAGCCCGGGATTTTTCCTCAGCAACTGAGAAGTGACAGGAAACTCATTCTGCGATCCAGCGCCCAAGTTCACCGTATGGGCATATTTAGAGCGACTTCCCAAAAGGGAGCGCTCACGTTCACTAGAAAGGAGGTGATCCAGGCGCACCTTCCGGTACACCTACCTTGTTACGACTTCGTCCCAGTCACCAGCACCACCTTCGACGGCGTCCTCCTTGCGGTTAGACTACCGGCTTCAGGTGTTACCAGCTCCCATGACGTGACGGGCGGTGTGTACAAGGCCCGAGAACGTATTCAACGCACTATAGCTGACGCGCGTTTACTAGCAACTCCAGCTTCATGCAGGCGAGTTGCAGCCTGCAATCTGAACTGAGGACAGCTTTGGGGGATTGGCTCCACCTCGCGGCTTAGCAACCCATTGTACTGCCCATTGTAGCGTGTGTGTAGCCCCGGACATAAAGGCCATGCGGACTTGACGTCATCCCCACCTTCCTCCGGCTTGATACCGGCGGTCCTGTATGACACATGTAACATACAGCGAGGGTTGCGCTCGTTAGCGGACTTAACCGAACATCTCACGACACGAGCTGACGACAGCCATGCAACACCTGTGCAAGCTCCCTTGCGGGTCGTTCACCTTTCGGATCACTACCACTTGCATGTCAAACCCGGGTAAGGTTCTTCGTGTAGCATCGAATTAAACCACACGCTCCGCTGCTTGTGCGGGCCCCCGTCAATTCCTTTGAGTTTTAATCTTGCGATCGTAGTCCCCAGGCGGT
>VGNE01000053.1 GCA_016866215.1 Chloroflexota bacterium
ATCATATTCTGACCAGTTGTTCACACGGTATAATGGTTTGCGGCGTGGCTGTGGCTTCTTGTTTTGTTTAGGCATAAACCAAACTTACCCGGCCACGCCTCTTTTGTCAAACCTTTCATGCACCAAAGCCCCGTGAGGCTACGGATTTCAAGATGCCGTATTTTCCTTTCACACCCAAATCTATGTCAAGATCGGATTCTTCAGCAACATACCGCACCAACGATTCAGAGATATGGATATTGAGATTATCCGAAACAAAATGCCATTGATCGGTCTGCGGCTCTGCGGTGACTCTGCCTTGAATATGCGTGAGGAAATCCTGTTCGTTACGTGTTTGCTTGGCAGTGCAAGCGGCTAATTTACCTGTGACGATGTCGAAATTGAAAATGAAAGCAAGCGTGCCATGTCGGACATATTCAAATTCACGTCGCTCCACTTTACCTGGCAACATAGGCAAATCTGGATGTTTGCGTTCCAACGCTTGAACTCCGGTCATTTCATCTACACATTCAAAACGTTGACCTTGTTTGGCTAATTCGGGAGCCTGTTTGTACAGCCCGTTGATATCGATAACTTTGGCATCAAAATCAACTTCATAAGCTGGAGTTAGCCAATAACGATTCAAATGCGGCTTTATATCAGCATCTTTTTAAAAGCCTCGCCGCATGTCGCGGAGAGATGTTTGTAACAATCTTGCGTTTCTTCAGTTCATCGGCAATTTCGCGCGCTGTCCAGTTTGTGATGGGTCTATCCGATCCCTCTGGTTTTTCACATGCCAGCGCTTCTATCTGACAACGTTGATCTGCCGTAATTTGGGCTGGCGCTCCCGGACGTGGCGCATCTTCTAAACGCTCCTCAATACTCAAGTCATCGAAGGAAATACTTTGCAACTTTACCCAACGATTACGCCATAAACCAACCGTATCTAAAGTCGTCTTGTACTCTTGAGCAATCTCTTTGTTCTTTTGTCCGCGTGCTGCCGCTAAAACGATTCTTGCTCGCTTTGCAATTTGTTGCCCAACTTGATGCCGCTTGATTAATTTCTCTAAACCTTGTTGTTCGGCGTCCGACAGTTTCACTACTTGCGCTTTGGCTCCTGGCATTTTGGCATCTCCTCTAAAAAATTACCTTATCTTATTCCAAAGTCTCATTTATGCCAAGATGTACTAGCTTCAGAGCCTTACTTTGAATAGTGTCCATGGTTCTGAGTTGGTCATACAGCAAGTTGCGGAATTGGCGGAAGTGCTTTTCAATCAGGAATTTCTCGTATAGCCAGCTAACGACTAGGACACTAATAACGAAAACACTAAGAGTTGATAGAAGATGACGTTGCCAACTTCCCGCGACGCCAAGAATCGACCAATTTGCAAACTCCGCTATCAAGAGGCCAATCACGCCGGCCAAAAACAGAATGGTGGTGACGAATAAACTCGTTTCTGTTGTCAGTTCGCTCTGCGAATTCTTCATCAGGTCTCCCTTCAGAGTGTTGATGGTGTTTGATATGACGTTGATGCGCCAAACGAATTAAGGATTGATGCGTCGGGAAACGAGAAAATAAAAACTGCGGTAGAATGTGCCACCGCATCTGTCCGAAACTATCTGTATAGCCGCCATTATACCGTCTAATAGCCTATGGATTCCAAGCCGTCTAAGTCCCCTTTAGGGGAAAACGCCTAAATTAAGATAGGCAATAGGCAGCCAAGGATTAATATGCTTTTTACTTCACTTCCCATACCTCTTCCGTATCTCCGGCAAAAAGTAATCATCGAAGAAGCGATCCACATCGTAATCGGGCTTCCAGTTCCAATCGGCGCGGGCGAGTGAGTCGTCCACGTCTTCGGGGTATATGCGGCCGCGTACTGCTTTGCCAATCGTTACGATTGTTGTTGAGATGGCCCATGTCAGCATTTGCCAGCGACCCTTCACAATATAGCGCTGTAAGTATCGCGGAAAACTGATCAATTTTTGCGCCCAGTTCGTCTCACGTGTCACTTCCAGGTCAAACAAATGACGATGCCAATGGTATGGCAGCCTACCCAGCAGAGCCTGTTTTGACATGGCTGCATTGTAGAATTTGCGCTCGACATCTGACACATGAACTTTACTAATCTCCGTCAATACGTGCGATGGGATGGCAGCGCCGAACGAATCGCGCAGATAGGTGAGCGCATGGCGAAGCGGAAAGGTCAAACGGCGTTTTTCGGCTTGGGAAATGAGGCGCGACCACTCTACTTCCGAATGCGACTCGTTTAGAATCACCAACGCGTCTGCAATCCACCGCACTGGCGGTACGGGATTCCACGTCACACCGTGAACACAAACGTGGAGCAGTTGGTCCGTCGGGTTCAGCGTACGCGTTTGAACGTCCGCCACCTGAACAGGAATTGTGTCAGCCCAAAAATCGTTGTCGGCATTCGGATAACACCAGTCGCTCAATACGTGCCAGTGCAAGTCAAACTGACGCTGATGAGCATTCTCAAATCCCCATGCGTGTCGGAAATCCAGAACCGCGTCAGTTAGTTTTTCCAACGGAACCAGTATTGGATGCCAACCGGCTTGTGTCAGCACATCTATCGCCGCGCCGCGTTTTGCAGTCGGCACCAGCACGTCAAAATCGCTCATCGGGCGCAGTCCATAATCCTTGTAATACAGCAAGGTCAGCGGCGCGCCTTTCAGGATCATCGTCTCGATCCCCGCCGCATGAAGCAGGCGCAGCACCTCGGCAATGGAATGGAACAGCATTTGGGTCTTGTACCATTCCTTGCGATAGATACCCCTGAGTTTACTCATCGATGGGTCGTCCACCCCAAGCGCGCGGAGATTGTGGTAAACCAGAGGCAGCAAGCGATAAGAGCCCATATCTAATTCTTGTTCAAGATTGACATGTGCTTTCCAATTCTGCCAAGCTTTCAAGGCTGACTCCCCCTGCAGTAGTGCCGCCTGTAGTAGTAATTTTTGTTCACGCGTGGCAAACATGTTGCCTCCTATTTGATTATTCATGGTGCTTCAGGGATTCCGCGAGCGCCGCTGGAGGGTGACTCGCCATCAATCGTCCTTCGGACAATATGTAGAGTTGGTCGGCCTGACGCGCCAATGCCATGTCGTGACTGATGATCAGCGTCGTCGGCGCGCTCTCGCGATGCATTACGTTCTCGATTAACTGCTGCACGGCGGTTTCATCGAGGTGATTGGTTGGCTCATCCAGGATCAACAGTTTTGGCTGACGCAGCAGAACGCGCGCCAGCGCAATCCGTTGGCGTTGTCCGCCAGATAACCGTACGCCATGTTCACCGATGAGTGTTTCGTATTTTTGCGGCAACTGCTGGATGAACTCATGTGCCAATGCCACTTCGGCCGCCGTCACGACTTGATCAGTAGATGCTTCTGACATGCCATAAGTGATATTTTCCCAAACCGTTCCATCGAACAACAGCGGGTCTTGCGGCAGTACACCGATCTGGCGCCGCAAGCAGCTTATATCCAGTTCATCGTACGGATGCTCATCAGCAAAGAGGCAACCTTGTTGTGGCTGATACAACCCAAGCAGCAGATTGACGAGGGTTGTCTTGCCAGAACCATTTGCTCCAGCGAGCGCAGTGAGTGTATGCGGCGCAAGAGTCAAATTGACGTTGTGCAGGATGGGAGCATGATCGCTGTAACGATACGTCACGTCGCGCAAGGTGATTGCCCCATGCATCTGATGGCGGAGCGCGCCAGAGTATGGTTCGGGCGGTGCGTGGACAATTAGTTGTTGCAATGATTCAAGCGCGTGATAGCCGTCCATCAGCGCGGGAGTCGCTCCCAGTGCATCTTGCAAGTAGCGCCGTAATGCCAGCAGAATCACGTTGAAAGCGAACAGGCTGCCTAGCGTGGTTTGTCCTGCGGTAACTTGACTACCTCCAATAACGAGAAGAACGCCGACGACAGTCAATAGCATTGCATCCTGGGCAGCTTGCTGAAACGCTTGCTGGCGGGACAACGCTTCTGTTTCACGTTTGAGCGCGTCAATCTGGACCGTTTGACGCGCGGTTTCTTGAATTTCGGCGGTTTGCATGCGTGTCAGTGCGATCAACTGCAAGACGGCGAGTGTGCCGCGGCTGTACGCCTTGAATGCTTTCATGCGTCGGTCAATTTGCCGTCTAAGCGGTTGCAATGAATAGCGATTGAACACAAGCAAAAGTGGCGCAGTGACCAACAAGATCAACGTCAGTGTTGGATTCAGCCAGATCAATACTGCGCCGATGCCAATACCGACAATAATGGCAGGCAGCGCTTGGCCTAGCAGGACCTCGAAGAATTTCTGCACGCGTTCGGAATCCCAAACCAAACTGGCGTGCAGTGCGCCGCTGTTCGACCGCGCATAGTACGCATACGCGCGCGTGTACAGCAGATCCAGCAGTTCGACGCGCAAATGGCGCGCGGCGTTGTTGGCAATGCGCGCGCTCGCGGCGCGGGAGAGAAAGAGACCCGCGCTGCTCGCCAAGCCGAGCGCGACCATCGCTATGGCGCGCCCAATGATTTGATCCGTCCGGGCGCTAGAAGCCAATGCGCCTTGCAAGACCTGGGCGATCAGCAAAACGCTAACCAGTTGCCCCGCTGCCAGTCCGACGACCCATACGAGGGTCAACGGCTTGAGGTGCAGCCAACGCAATCCCAAATGCCAGAGAGACAAGTTCATCACGTCTTCAACCAGTGTGTAAGGTCGCGCCCGATCAGGTCTTGCAGTTTGAGAATGTCGTCGCGGTACTCCTCGGTCAGTTGGCGGCGGAGTTCGGGATCCAACGGCGGCGGTTTCGTCTGATTGAGTAACTGCATCTTTGATATTATCTTACGGCGCAATGTCTGGGGCAACAAGGGCTTGAGAATAGTTTTGAGTGGATGGGGATTCTCGAGAAACACCTGGATAGCGTGACTGCGTGGGATGTAACTCACGTTCTGCCGTTTGTTCATGTCTGCGACAAAGGAGTCATCAACTTGCAGAAAACGAAAGATGTCCTGCAGAACCTCGCGGGGTGTCGTGTTCCAGTCATCGTACAGATAGATCCGGATTTGTTCTCGCGGAAAGCGATCAAAATAGGGCCGCAAAAGTGCATAGTAAAAGCCTCTGTTCTTGTAAAGCCAGACGAAAGCCCAATTCTTGCGCTTACGTTCTTCTTCCTCTTCAAGGGCTTGGGTGAAACCCAGATACTCCTTTCCAGTCGAAGCCAGCATCAGGTAGTTTGAATACGCTCTTTCTGCAGGATGTCTCAGCACCGCAATTAGTTTTGCGTTCGGTAAGTGGTGTTGGATTCGTCTTGATGAAGTCTCGCTGTTCGTGAGATACACGTTAGACGCTTCTCCGATAGCAATTTGATCAGTGACCGCCTCGAACAATCCTAGATAGTCCTCGAAATTGGTGACGAATTCACGAACTAATCTGTCATCCCCTGGCCCGTAGAAGCGTGGGATATCCTCCTCAAAAGCAAAAAAACGTGGCTCTTTGACAGGGCTCGTATAGATTTGCGGATGCTGCTTGAGATAGTGATACAGCGCAGTCGTACCCGATTTTGCCGCACCGATGATTAGGAAATTGGGCATTGGCATTTTTTGTCATCCTCCATTCGTCAACGTGCTTGTGCCTGCCGCTTGCGCTCGATGGACTGCCGGATGAGAGTCAAGAGTTCTTTATTAGTAACCGTTCAGCCCTTGTCATTGCGAGCGTTTTTTGCGAAGCAATCTTTCAACTTGATCCTATAATCACAACATTTTTGTTTGAGCCATTGGTTTTCAGAGACATTTGAGAGATTGCTTCGGGCAAACACCGCCCTACTAATGACACAGAGTGTCATTTCGCATAGAATAGCGGCGGTTGCCTGCTATGGATATGCTCGCAATGACACCTGAACGCTTACCTTTATTATTTGTGCATGTGTTGGCAGAAAGATCGGCTATTGTCATATGCTCATCTCGCTTGGCGCATTCTTCGACGATCCAGCGCAGCTTTGATAATTTGGGTGTACTCGAAATGGGCAGTGTCGCGAGAGCGAATCGTCAAGTTGCTCATGTGGACTCTTCGACGCATCACTACTTCAGGCAGTATAACGATTTCGAGTTCTGCTTCTTGGGCGCGCGTGTACCAATCAACAAAGTCGCCAACATGCCAGTTGGTCGCAAACAACCCAACACGCATAAACGCCGCGCGGCGAATCAGCATCGCGCTGGCGTGCAAGCCGTTCAATGTCGTTCCTACGAATCGGGCAGGCGGGGCAGTGGCGTCGGCATCGGGACTGTTGAATTGCTCGACCTGCCCAAACACCGCGTCCAGTTCTGGTCGAGCCGCGAATGTGGCTATTTGCCACGCGAGTTTCTCCGGCATCCACAAATCGTCCGCGTCGAGAAACGCGAGAAACTCGCCGCGCGCCTGCTCGACGCCGCGATTGCGCGCCGTGCCCGGTCCACTGTGCGGCTGAAAGCCATAGCGCATTGGAAACTGTTGTGCCACACGCGCGCTCTCGTCCGTCGAGCCATCGTCCACGATGATAATCTCGATGGGGCGATACGTTTGGGCAAGCACACTTTCGATGGCTTGAGCCAAATAACGCTCACCGTTATAAACCGGAATGATGATACTGATCAATTGCTCTTCCGCAAACTTCGTCATTTATTTATCATCCTTTGTCGCTTGCGTTCGATGGACTGCCGGATGACAGTCAAGAGTTCTTGTTTATTCGTGCGTGCGTTTGCCGATAGGTTGGCATTGTGAATCCGCTTGTACAGGAGAACTCGGGGAATCACGCTCATGGCCATGGCATTGTCGCGCGCACGAGCAAACCAGTCGGCGTCACAACCGATAACAAAGTCTGGGTTGAATCCCCCAATACGCTCGAATACGACTCTGCGCGCTACGAGAGCGCTGGGAGTGCAGCCGACCTGCCCCGTTTCAAAAGATTCACGCTTGAAACCCGGTCGCAGGAAGTGGTTTTGTTCCAAGAGGAATCTCACATAAGTGATCGTGTACAGAATTTCGGGGTGGTTCTCCAAATAGCCAACTTGAATGCTCAACTTGTCGGACGCCCACAGGTCATCATAATCCAGAAACGCAATCAAATCTCCCTGAGCCGCCTGAATGCCGATGTTACGCGCATTGGCCAGACCGTGATCACTCTGCCAAATGTAACGAATGTTCCCCCAGGATTTTGCGATCTGGGCGGTGTCGTCGGTAGACTGACCATCAACGACCAGCACTTCAAACGGAGAGTAATCTTGTCCAAAGACGCTTCTCAGCGCCGAGGCAAGGTAACGCGCGCCGTTCTTGACGACGACGATGACGCTCACCAGTGGCTTGGCTCCGCCCCATCCATTTCCTTGTTGCGTCAAGTCAGAGTGCATGGTCATCGCCTCCAGTGGACGATTGGCCCTGCGATTGCGCTGCCAACCGTCGTTTGCGCTGGATCGAGACGCGCACAGCCGCGAGAGTTTCTTCCGTAACCGATTTTTCGTGCGACAGATTGGAGGAATGAATTCGCTTCTTCACAAGCACTTGGGGCACGATTGCCATTGGCACGCCAGCATCCTTTGCGCGCAGAAACCAGTCGGCATCATTGGCATGCCGAAAGTGGCTGTCGAAAACACCGATTTCATTGAAGACTCTTCTGCGAACGAGCAACGCGCTCGGCAGAAAGCAGGGCGGGTCTTTCGAATAGTGTTTGCGATTTAGGGATGCAGGCCATTCGACATCGGCTTCCAGAAGGGCATGCATCCGAGTGATCACATAGCCAACCTGCGGATGCTCGAGCAGATAGCTCACTTGGGCGATCAACTTGTTAGGAAGCCAAATATCGTCGGCATCCAGAAAAGCGATAAACTCCCCGCGCGCGGCTGCGATGCCTGTATTTCTCGCTGCACCAGGACCTTGATTCGCCTGGTAAATATGCCGCGCTTCAGGGTAGCCGCGCGCGATTTCTGCCGTGCGGTCGGTTGAGCCATCGTCCACAACGATCACTTCAATCGGGCGATAATCCTGCGCGAACACGCTGTCGAGCGCGGCGGACAAAAATCGCTCGCCATTGTAGACGGGGATAATGACACTGACCAAAGGATGGCTGTCGGTCACAGTTTCTCCTCTTGGGTGAGGCGGCGTTTCCGTTCGGCAGATCGCCTCAAAGCCCGCATAATATTCTGCTGATGCTCTGTCGTGAATAACGATGTGTTGGCATCGTGGATACGCTTCTGCAAGAGAACTTGGTAAATGACTGCCATCGGGACGCCAACATCATCTGCGCGAGCGTACCAATCAATGTCTTCGGCAGTGCTCAAAGTGGGATCGAACAAACCGACTCGTTCAAACACGCATCTGCGCGTCATCAGTATTTCCATCATTCGAACGACCCGATTTCCTTCCAGAATGTCGCTCCGCAACACGTGGACCGGAAAAGGGCAACCTGGTTCCAGGAAGAACTGGGTTGCGGCCACGGTATACTCGATGTCAGGATGCGCGATCAAGTAGTTGACCTGCACGCTTAATTTGTTCGGCAGCCAAAGGTCGTCGTGGGACAAAAACGCAACGAATTCTCCTTGCGCCGCCGTGACGCCAATGTTGT
Organism: Chloroflexota bacterium; assembly: GCA_016866215.1. Lineage (GTDB taxonomy): Bacteria > Chloroflexota > Anaerolineae > Anaerolineales > Villigracilaceae > Villigracilis. The sequence continues at coordinate 8,580 of VGNE01000053.1, forward strand.
ACGCGTTCGCGATGCCGCGATTCTCTTGGTAGATGTAGTGAATGTCCGGGTATGCTCGCGCAATCTCGGCTGTCCGATCCACCGATTGCCCGTCTATCAGAATGACCTCGATGGGGCGATAATCCTGGGCGAGCGCGCTTTCGATGGCTTGGCTCAGGAAGCGCTCGCCATTGCGAACCGCCATAATCACGCTGACGAGTGGCGCAGTCATTGGGGCAACACCTTCATCATTGTTTGCGGTATCCGTTCTAGTTCTGTCCCCAGTTCCAAGTGATAACAGGGAACTTTTCTGACCAAATCGGCAAGGGCCAGGAATTCGGACTGTCCTATGCCGGGCAATTGAAAGAGTGAACTCGGTCCGAGGGCTTGCAGCGCAGCCGTTGGTGTAGCTGGGGCTACGACAGTTTCAGGGCGACCAGTGACCCGTGGCAGCAAAATCACTTGCACAGGCAAACCCGAGATTAGACTCGTTGGCTGATGCTGATGGAGATAAAGCAGCGCTTTTTCATTGGCAAGCTCTTCAGGGTTGCTAATGCCAGAGAGCAATCTTGGAAAATTTTCAAGATGAGATGCGTTCAGTTTGGCAGAGTTGTAGAGACTGTAGACATACGGTGCTCCGTTGGGAGCCAACAAACAATAGTCGTCTCCAACATAACGCCATCCATGCACCAGACTGGCTAAGGTGGAGGTTGATTTGCCACTGCCTCCCTTTCCCACCAACAACACACCACATTCCTGATACCCAATTGCCCCGGCGTGAACCAAAAAACGCCCATGTTGGCGCATCCACCAGTGGATGATTGCTCGCAGAGGGGCGCTTCGCTCATAAGTCGGAACATGACAAGCATCTCGGATCCAATACACCCCCAAATTTTCTGTTTCGTCCAACATACTCACCGCGCCTACATCTCCAGAAAGCATTGTATGGATGCGGGCATTGCTAAAGGCGCGCACCTCTCCGCGCACTATTTGGTCATCCAACTCCCAGGGGCGCGGTGGCATTGATGTGGCAGTCGAGGCACTGTCCCATAGACAAATGGTCAGATCCGCCCTGGTTTTATCGGGGGATATCGCTAGATGCTCCAGCGCCGGCGTGATGAACGGAACAAGCGCGTGTCCGGCAAACTGCAGGCGAACGGTATAATCGCCAATCGTGTAATAGCGGTCAATCACGCCGCCAGCGCTTTGCTCGGCGCGTTGATAGGCGTCATATACGCTCTCAAAAAAGGCAAGCGGGTTTGTCTCAGTCATGATCCTTTCATCCAATATCTTGTCACAACGGCTCACTTCCTTCTGATTACTGACCGCAATACTCGTTTGACGCGTCCACCCCACTGGCGCACAATTGCAGGATAATTTCGCTTGGCGATGGCGAACGCATCATCTTGCGGTTCGTACTTGAGTAGTTCGCGCGCGTTGCTAATATCCAGCCGTTTCCAGTGATTGTTCGAGATGCCGTGAAAGATGCCAAAGCGCAAATCGTCCGGCGCATCAATACTAGCGGTAATTAGCCGGATAAGATCCTCCTGCGTAAGGACAAAGCCTAGTTGAGGAGCACCAGGGACGATGCGGCGATCATTGCGCGGCATTACCCAGCCAATACGAAGACAAATTGTCGGAAGATTCTTCTGGAGTGCGTAAAATGCGGCAACGGCTTCGCCCCACGCTTTGGTCGCGCCGTAGAGCGAAATAGGCGAGATCGGCATATCGGCGCGAATCTGGATGTCTCGTGGATAACCATCAACTGCATGCAGGCTGCTTACAAAGATGATTCGCCGACACCCGGCTTCGGACGCCGCTTGAAACAGATTATATACACCAACGATATTAGGCTGTAACAAGTCCTGCCACGCTGCATCAGGATTTGACATCGCCGCGAGGTGGACGATGGTCTCTGCATCTTTGCACAGCGGGTGTAGCGCAGTTAGGTCTGTAATGTCCGCGGGAACAAATGGAAATCCGCGAGTATCAGCGGGCCGCTTGAGATCGGTCAATATCCAATCGTAATGATCGGCAAGGTGCGCGATGATCAATCCGCCAATGTGCCCGGCAGCGCCAGTGAGAAGCACTCGCACTCTTGCTTTACCCCGACGTTGCATCTTTCCTGATCGGCCAGCCCTGTTCGTCCACTTCATGGATCGGATCGAGCAGCAACAGGTCTTGCATATCAGTGTACTTGTGGAGCGATGGCGCCTGAAACGCCGGGAGCGACGCCAGATTTGGATCCGGCATTGCGGGAGTAGCGCGGCGGGGCGCGGACGGCGCGCGGTCCAACGGTGCAATGAGCGCCTCGCATTGCAGTTCGCTCAAAAACCGTTCGACTTCTGTCTCAATGTCGCTGTGGTCGCCAGCGTAGCGCTGCGTCAGCGCGTGGACAATGTCGTTGACCGATGCGTTCTGCGCAATCTGTTCCCAGATTACAGCACCGACGCCAGCAATGCTAAAATATGCACCGTTGTCAAAATCAATGATGATCGTCTCCCCGTCAATAGTCTGATGAACCACTCTCGGGGTGTTGATCCTGAAAGCGGAATTGTGCAGCATTTTCTCCATATTTGTCTCCTAAATCATTTTACACTATTTAACCCCTGTTCACGAAACGATATTGGACAATATAGGTAAACTTACGATTTACCCAACGCCAATCAGATTCGCTCTATAGATTATTAGTACGCCTACTTCCCATACCTCTTCCGTATCTCCGGCAAAAAGTAATCATCGAAGAAACGATCCACGTCATAATCAGGCTTCCATTTCCAATCGGCGCGGGCGAGGGAGTCGTCCACATCTTCGGGCCAGGAATCTACAATGCCCTGTCTGCGCGGATTTGGCTCAAAGGTGATTCTGGCTTTTGAAAAAGCCTTCACTGCGCGCTGACGGAATTCATCCGCCGTGAGGGCAAAGGCCGCCACGTTATACACGTTGGCAGTTAATTTTTCGCGCGGCGCATCCATGATCATTAGCAGGGACTTGATCGCATCGGGCATTGCCATAAATGAAATTTTGGTATCCGCGCGCACAAAACAGGAGTATGGTTTGCCCTGCGCCGCCGCGTGCAGCATCTCAGGGCCGTAGTCGCTTGTGCCGCCGCTGGGCAATGTAAAGGCGCTGATCAAGCCCGGGAAGCGCAACGCTCGAAAGTCCAGCATGACCGGGGGTTTCTCATCCAAATGTTTCTGGCCGTAATACTTGCTGTAATACGTCCCCAACTTTTCGCAATACAATTTATTGCATCCATACATCGTGTGCGGGTTATCCCAATCCTCCTCCTTCACCGCACCCGCGCTATGTTTTGCTTCCAGGCTTGGCATTCCATAGGCCGCGATCGAACTTGGGAATAAAAACTTGACCGCCTTTTTATATTTTTCAGAACGATAGGCCGCCAGCATCAGCAGCTGCATTGTGCCTTCCACATTGATGCGATGCGCCTCTTCTGTGGCAATCTCCGCTTTGGATGAAAGCGAAGCCGCAAGATGAAAGATGATATCAAAATCATAATCGTAAAAAGTTTTTATCTTATAAACAAGATCGCCCTGCACATGCTCCGCTGAAAGATTCTTGATCGAATCAGGCAGCGACATCATATCAGCTGTAACAATTCGATACCCGCCCTTTTTCGATAATTCCTGCACAAGCACCTGACCAATTTCACCACACGCACCTGTTACCAGCACCTGCTTCCCGCTCATGTTTTACTCCTGATATGCTAGAATGAAGTCACTTATCGCTGTAGTACAAATTGCCAAATGTGTTGAAAATTGGAAGCAACTAAGATAGATTTTGTCCGGTAAATTACGCGATACTTTGTAATTTTACGACACATTGAAAGAATTGATGTCACCAAATGCGTATGATATTTTCTACTTCTATGTCGTTGCGAGGAGGGCGCTCTCCCTGGCACCGCCCGCCAGGGCAGGCGTCCCGACGAAGCAATCTCCCGTTGAATTGGGGATTGCTTCGTCGCTCATTTCTTTCGCTCCTCGCAATGACGATATTCCTCTCATCCTGCTCCACACTGGATGCAATGCTCGCCACGCCCATCGCTCCCAGCCAGACGGAAACCCCGCTTCCCACCGCGACCATAAACTGGTTCCCCGCTTCGGCCACTCCCACCCTACAAGTTTTATCCACCCAGCCTCCCACCCCGGAGATGCGCCCCGGAATTGGCGATGAAATCATCAGCGACGATTTCTCCGACCCCTCGCTCTGGAACATTTCCGCATCCAACCAGGCCAGCGCGGACATAAAAAATAACCGACTGACTCTTTCCGTACAAAGCCAGGTGTTCATGCTCAGCCTCAGGCAGGACCTCATCCTCGATAATTATTACGCCGAGATCACAGCCCGCCCAAGCCTGTGCCGCAATGAAGATAACTATGGATTGCTCGTCCGCGCCAGTACAATAAACTATTATCGCTTCGCATTAGCCTGCAATGGCACCGTCCGCGCAGAACGAATCAGCGGCGGGACGCGGCTTGTTTTACAACAACCTCTTGCAAGCGGTGATGTCCCTCCCGGCGCGCCGGGCGAAGTCCGCATTGGAGTCTGGGCAGTCGGCAAGGAAATGCGCCTGTTCTTGAACGGACGATTTCAATTCAGCCTCATTGACCCCAGCTTCAAAAACGGCACACTTGGCGTATTTGTCCGCGCCGCCGGGAATACCGCCGCAGTCGTATCATTCTCCGACCTCAGCATCCAAAGCGTGGACTACATTCCGCCGACAGCAACGCCCTTGCCTTAAGCAATTTACGAATTACGATTTGCGAATTACGATTGGCTATGACAAAAAACAAACTCAACGACCTCGACCCAAAGACCTGGCTGAAATTTCAAAAGTCATGGTTCATTCACAACCCGCCGAAGCGTAAAAAGGACGCGCTGGTGCATCCCGCCAAGTATCCCGAAACCCTGGCGCAGGAATTCATTGAGTTCTTCACAAAAGCCGGCGAAACCGTGCTCGATCCAATGGCAGGCACAGGTTCCACTCTCATCGCCGCCCTGCGCACCGGGCGCAACTCTTACGGCATCGAATTGAATCCCAAATACGCAGAGATCGCAAAACAATTAATCGAAGAAGAACGCGCCATATTGGGTCAAAGAGTCGAAAGTCTAAAGTCTGAGATCATTAATGCCGACGCCGTAAATGCAATTGACCTTCAACCCTTCGATGGCGCCGGTGGCGCCACTCAGGGCAGACCTTCGACCTTTGACTATGTATTAACCTCGCCTCCCTACTGGGACATGCTCCACGCCAAAGGCGCTGTCAATCAAAAGAAACGCCGCGAAGATGAGGAACTGGATGTCATTTATTCAGAAGATCCAAACGACCTGGGCAACATCCACGAATACGAGGAATTCCTTGCAAGACTTGTAGAAATTTATGCCGGCTTAAAACCCTTGCTTCGTGAAAAAGCCTACCTTACAATAATCGTAAAGAACGTCAAGAAGGGCGGCAGGATCTATCCGCTCGCATGGGACATCGCCCGCGAACTCGGCAAGACATACGCATTGAAAGATGAAAAAATCTGGCTGCAGGATAATCAGTCCCTTGCGCCGTATGGATTGGGAAGCGCCTGGGTCAGCAATACCTTTCATCATTATTGTTTGCAGTTTAGGAAGGATGAGTAAGAGAGTGCATCGCACCTGGTGAGTAGGCAGATCTTGTTAAGTAGATTAATCCATCGGGTAAGATGGATCTCATTATATAAGGTGCGACCCGCTGCTATAAAATCATGATTACTCCCTCCGACCTCCTCCGCCTGCCCTACACCCCCGATCTGACCGAAGGCGGCATTGCATACGCGCTTCGTTCGTTGACCCACTCCTTCGACCGCAAGGGAAGTTCGCCCTATGATAGATTGCGCCGTGACGTGGCAAATGTGGCAGTGGAACTTGCCTTTCGGCGATACCTCTCCCAGCAGAATATTCCCTTTGAAGTAAAAGCCGCCACTCCATTCACAGATCATGAGCGATACGATGTCACTTTGGGCGGACGCAGATGTGACATCAAATCCTATTTGATCTCGCGCCGCGCACAAATTGCGGAGATGCGCCGCAGCCCGGCCGTGTTGTTGAACGCGCCCGCGCTGGTTCCTTCGGATCACCACGCCAGCGACGGACATTCATACAATGACCTGTATCTATTTGCATTCTTGTCCGGTTTGATCGCCGCCTCACAAGCCGACTTGAAAAAAGTTGTCGAAACAAAGCAGCCGCATTACCTCATCCATGCCATGCCTGAGGCGTGGCGCAAGCCGTTGAATTGGAATCCGCTTGGGGCGCTGACCTTGAAGTCTGATTCAGAGGATGAACTGCTGATCGAAATCAGCGGGCAGGATCAAGGTCGGGAGTTGAAGCGCTATACTGTCAGCCTCGCGCCGAAAACAAAAATCGTGTTAACGGAATCCCTTTATTCGTTGACGAGTTTGCATGTCCGCCGTGTGCCTGACGCTCGGGTTGGGATCCTTTGTGACGCGATAAACGAAGCGCATATTATTTCGCCGCTGGGGTGGGGCAACATTTGGGTGTATGGCATGGAGATTTTTCTGGCAGGTTACATCTCTCATGAAGAATTCAGCCAGCGGGCAAATTCCCTTTTACCAAATTCAAAAGTATTTCAATACGAACATACCCGCGTAAAAAATTTAAGCCTGCCCATCTCAGATTTGAAGCCGATGCAAAATTTACTCACCCTTGCAGATAAATAAAAAGCACGAATGGTTTGCATGATCATGTGCAAGTGGTCAATAGTGCACCTTGCGCGTTTATTTTTTAGGTAATATTATACAGAATATGGAATCTACAAAAAGACGGCCAACCAGAAGACCGCGCACGGTGAATGCGTTCACATCCACGCTGGGCATTGCAGTTTTGCTTGCGACTCTTTTTACTGCATGGACTCCGAACAGTCTGTTTGGGAGCAACTTGCAGGAGCAGCTGCGTTTGATGCTCACGCCTCATCCTGAACCGAATGCTGTGACCACCTCCCAGCCACAGCTGCGCATCGGCATTGTTGCCGGTCACACAGGTAATGATTCAGGCGCGGTCTGCCTGGACGGGAACGGGCAGGTGGATCTTAAAGAAGTGGATTTAAATCTTGAGATTGCCACCCTTGTGCAAAGAAGCCTGGCTGCGAAAGGTTACCAGGTGGATCTGCTTAACGAGTTTGACACGCGCTTGAACGGTTACCGCGCAGTGGCCCTGGTTTCCATTCATAATGATTCGTGTGAATATATTAATAATGAAGCGACAGGTTTCAAAGTGGCGGCTTCGCTTGAGACCCGTGATGTGAACCGCGCTCAACGCCTGACGGCTTGCCTGACAGACCGCTACCGGCAGATCACAGGTATGACCTATCACGCAGGCAGTATCACATCCGATATGACCGAATATCATGCTTTTTCTGAAATCGACCCGAATACGATTACAGCCATTATTGAAACGGGGTTTTTGAATTTGGACCGTGAAATCCTCACCAAACAAACGGAGCGGGTCGCAGAGGGAGTTACACAAGGCATTTTATGTTTCATCACAAATGAAAGTGTGTTGCCAACGGCGCTGCCCACCTTTACTCCATGAGCAAATCCACACCTCCTGCGCGAAGAAATCGGCTGTCTGTGGTAATGATCGTGGCTCTGATCATTACCGCGATCGGCATTGCGGCCTCGACGGCGACATCATTCCCGGTGCTGGGGTTGGATGAGGCAGTTTTCACTCCCACGCACGCTCGTTCCTTTGCATTTGCAGAGATCGCTAAACCCACCTACACTGCCCTGTCAACTGTGACTTGGCTCCCCACCCCAACACTAATAACCATCACTCCTGAGCCAATGGCACAGGCTGAGATTATTTTGGATACACCTGCCAGCGAGTATCTTGCGCCGATTGGAGAGGACAACACATTCGCCAACCAGTCTCAGTCCACATACGGCGGGAACAAATACATTCTGATTGACATCTCTGAACAGCACATGTACGTCTATGAAGGCGATATGCTGGTGTTTAGCTTTGTCTCTTCCACCGGGATGAACAACTCCACGGCCGCTGGGAACTTTAGCGTGTTGAACAAAATTCCAAGTGCCTATGGCGCTACATGGAATATCTGGATGCCCAACTGGCTTGGCATTTATTGGGCTGGAGGTTTGCAAAATGGCATCCATGCTCTGCCAATATTGTCGAATGGCGGACAGTTGTGGGCAGGCTATCTCGGCGTACCGATTTCGTACGGATGCGTGGTGTTGGGCGCTTATGAATCGCAACTGCTCTATGATTGGTCCGAGATTGGCACACCCGTTGAAATTCGATGGTAATCATTTTTCTTATGTCTTTGCGAGGGCGATGCTTCTTCACCCTGAAGCCAGGCTCGCAATGACGTGGCAATATAGGCTTATAATATTTATTGGCGTATTTAACAGTGGACTTCCCCAAAGGTGATCTATGAATGACTCTCTTTCAAAAATACCCAAATCCATGCCTCAAACGCCGCAGGGCGGGGTCGCATCGGAAAACTGGAAACAGGCAAAAGGTCCAATCGGACGCGGTATCCAGAGCGTATCCAAGGGCGGAATTGTCAAAAAGAAACGAAGTCTGATTCTTCCCATCCTGTTGGTTGTGGTGGGGTGTGCGGTCTTTTCGTTCGCGGCCTGGTCGGCGGTAAATTCACCTGTGTTGGCGTCCCTCTTAAATTTTTCACCTGCCGTGCCCAGGCAGGAACAAAGAGCGCCCGCTCAATCCTTCGCGCGAATCGAGATTACAAAACCAACTTATACGCCCGCTGTTTTGCAATCTGTGGCAATGGAGATTTTTCCGACGACAACGATTACCACCATGCCGACAGCCACGCTTACTCAAGAACCACAGCCCCTTTTAGCAAGCGTTTTACCAACAAGTTTTCCAACCCTTGAAGCGTTGGTTATTCCAACGGAAACACCCTTTGTTGAATTTGTCCCGCCCCCCACAGAGGTGATAAGCGAATCTGTTGTGATCTCTGCTGAGATCGTCCCCGATACTCCCACGCCTGAATATGTGGCGCCGACTGCGGCGCCTTATGTGCCCGCGCAAGCGGCGGGCAGCGGCGGTGAGCGTTGGATCGATGTTAACCTTTCGGAACAACGCGTGTATGCTTACGAAGGCGATACAATTGTAAACTCATTTATTGTTTCGACTGGCACATGGCAAACTCCCACTGTGACGGGTAAATATAAAATCTGGATCAAACTGCGTTCAGCCAAGATGTCTGGACCTGGCTACTATTTGCCTGACGTGCCTTTCATCATGTACTTCTATAAAGGCTACGGACTGCACGGCACATACTGGCATAATAATTTTGGCACGCCCATGAGCCGCGGCTGTGTGAATCTCACCATCCCCGATGCGGAATGGTTGTATGGCTTCGCCTCTGTTGGGACAGTGGTGAACGTACATTATTAGGAAGAGCGAAAGCTTTAAACACGAAGGGCACAAAGCCTGTACTGAGCTTGTCGAAGTGTACACAAAGGGGGGAGAATCCACAATTTTGCGCTCTTTTCTCCTTCGTGACCTTTGTGGTTAAAAGGTTTTGCACTAAACTCAATCGTAAGAATATCGACCTCAGAAAGCATCACTTACAAACCCATGACCATCTCTCAACTCTCCCGCCGTGACTTTTTAAAACTATCCGCCTCAGGCGTGCTCGGGCTTGTTCTCTCCGAATTGGGCATGGACCGCGCTTTGGCCGCTTCCCCCGCCTCGCAGGGACGGGCGATCCGGAGCGGTGTGCAGATCTACGACGCCCCCTACCTGACCGCAAATAAAACCGACCTGCTCCGCATTGACGAGGTCGTTGACCTGCTCGGCGAAACGCCAGGCGATATGATTGATAATAAATTCAACGGCACCTGGTATCAATTGGACGGCGGCTACACCTTCTCAGGCTGGCTGCAACCTGTCGAAACAAATTACCAAAAACCAATCTATGAGATTCCCGCTGAAGGCAAACTTGCAGAGGTCACTGTTCCTTATAGCCTGACCTATCTCTCGCCATATTTCTACGCCAAGAACGCGCACCGCATTTTTTATGAAACCACTCATTGGGTAAAAAAGGTTGTCGTTACGCGCGAAGAGAAAAGCGTGTGGTACGAAATCTACGACAAGGTACTCAAAGAATCATTCTTCATCCCGTCTTACAACATGCGCCTCATCCCAGACGGGGAACTGACCCAGCTCTCCCCGCAAGTCCCGGACGAAGAAAAACTCATCCACGTGGATATTGACACACAGATGGTCACCGCCTTTGAAGGCGATAAGATGGTGCTGTCCGCCCGCTGCGCCAGCGGGAAGCGCGACACGGATACCCCCAAAGGCGAGTGGCGCAGCTATCACAAGGGGCCGTCCATTCACATGACAAATTTTGGCGATGCCGTCGAAAATATTTACAACCTGCCCGGCGTTCCCTGGTGTTCGTTCTTCACGGGCGCGGGTCACGCCTTACATGGAACCTACTGGCACAATGACTATGGACGTCCGCGCAGTAATGGCTGTGTCAACCTGCCATCAGCGGCTGCGAAATGGATCTATCGCTGGACCAACCCGGTTGTTCCCCCAAATGTGGATTACGTGCATCTCCCCGGGCAGGGCACACGAGTTCAAGTCGTATAATACTCTGGAGTCGGACAGCTTGCTGTCCGTAAATGCAGGAGCAAGCTCCTGCATTCCAAAATAACCGATCAAAGGAGAAGAAATGAATCCAATTTTTCAACACAACAAGTATTTGCTCAAACGACAGGTCTTTGCGCTGGCAGGCAAATTCCGCTTTTATGCGCCGAACGGACAGCTTGTTTTATTCAGCGAACAAAAGATGTTCAAACTGCGCGAGGATATCCGCGTGTACGCCGATGAAAGCAAGGCGCAGGAAGTGTTGATGATCAAAGCCCGCCAGATCATGGACTTCTCGGTCGCATTCGATGTCGTAGATAGCGCTACGGGTCAAAAGGTTGGGGCTCTGCGCCGCAAAGGACTCGCCTCCCTTCTGCGTGATGAATGGGAAATCCTGGATGTCAGCGATAAAGTGATCGGTAAGTTATTTGAAGACAGCATGGGACTGGCATTGGTGCGCCGCCTCTTGACCGCGCTTGTCCCTCAAAATTACGACATCACTGTCGGCACAACCCGTGTAGCAGACCTTAAGCAAAACTTTAATCCTTTCGCGTATCAATTGAATTTGGATTTCAGCATGGATATCAACCATCTACTGGATCACCGCATGGGCATCGCTGCTGGTATTCTCCTCGCGGCTATTGAGGGGCGACAGAGTTAATTTTTTTTACTATGTCATTGCGAGGGCGGTGCGCGAAGCGATCCGCCCGAAGCGTCGCCGTGGCGCCGTGGCGACACAATCTCCAACTCTGTGGGGGATTGCTCACCTGCACTCCCGAAAAAGCGTCGGGACTATGTAGCGTGCGGCGCAAGTGTCGTCGCTAAGAGCAAGAGCGCTCCTCGCACATCCTCCCCGAATGGGGAATGACATTTACCCCTCATGCCCAACCAACCTCTTTTCGCCGGACTTGTGATAGACGAAGCGGGACACCTCGCTGAATCCGCGTTTATTGGAAGCGACCCATGCTACGTGGTGAATGACGCCGGTTTCCGCCGCCACATCCCCGCCGAGCAGGTGGACCGTGCCGTGTTGGCACAAATGGCTGAGATGATGAAAGGCAGTGAAGATCTCATCTCCGAGCAGACTGCAAAAATGATGGGTCAGGAAGATCCCTTCTCAAAAGCGATCATCGAACAACAGCTTAAAAACATTGACAAGCAATTTGACGCGCTCATGCAAAACGGCATCCCGGAGGATATGCGCGCCTATCTCGGCATGATGGGCTTCAAAGTGGTCATCAACTATCACGGTGACATCATTCGCGTGGAACAGCCTGGCAGTGCAGGCGGTGATGAGGGGGATCAATAAAGCAAATCTCCAAATTTGTATGCTGGAGAAACGTAAGATAAAATTGGGGGATGAAACTTGCCGCCCTTGTTCCCATGCGCCACCACAGTCAGCGTGTGCCTGGCAAAAATTACCGCCCGCTCGCGGGCAAACCGCTATTTCAGCACATCATCGAGACTCTTTTATCTGTGCCAGAAATAGAACTCGTGATGGTGGATACCGACTCCGAGCCTGTGATGGATGGAGTGCGCCGCTTCTTTCCTACCGTCAAGTTGATTCAGCGTCCCGAGCATCTCCGCGCCGACAATGTGCCGATAAACGATATTCTCCTGCATGATACTGCACAGGTGGATGCAGATTTTTATTTGCAAACACACAGCACAAATCCCCTGCTCAAACCCGAAACTGTTTCACGTGCCATTCAAGCACAATTTACCAATTACCCTGTTTACGACTCGCTCTTTTCAGTGACTCGTTTGCAAACCCGTTTGTATTTTCAGGATGGACAGCCCATCAACCACAATCCGCTTGAATTGATCCAAACCCAGGATTTACCTCCGGTGTATGAGGAGAATTCCTGCCTGTATCTTTTCACTCGCGAAAACCTCCTGAGGAAGCACCATCGCATTGGCGACAAGCCCTTTATGTTCGAGATCGAGGCCGATGAAGCGTGGGACATTGACGAAGAACTTGATTTTGAGATTGCCGATTTTCTTATGAAGAGAAAGTGAACAAAGGAATGCAAAAAAAGAACTGGTTGGGTGTATCGATCCTTTTGGTCATCTCCGCAATTGCGTATTTGCCATTGGCGCACAAAATGGGGTATCTCAATGATGACTGGTATCTGATGTACGATGGATTGGTGGGCGGCGCGAATTTCTTTCACGAGGTGTTTCGCGGCGACCGTCCCGGCCGCGCACTGGCAATGATTCCCCTCTTCTCGATTTTTGGAGTTGAATCCTACTATTATCATTTGAGCGCGTATTTATTCCGTTTTTTGGGCGGATTGTGCCTGTATTGGACCTTGCAGATGCTTTGGGAGAAGAAACAGTTTTCAAATTTGATCACTGCACTCTTCTTCACAGTCTACCCGGGCTTTCTTTCACAGAGCAATGCCATTGATTATCAGTCGCATATTTTGGGGTTATTCCTTGCGGTAGCCTCTGTGGCTTTTACGGTCAAGTCAATTTTGTCCGCGGGGAAGGGGCCGCGCATTTTCTATGCAATTGCTTCCATCCTTACGGGCTGGGGATATTTGAGCCAGATGGAATATTTCATCGGCATCGAGGCCTTTCGTTTTGCCTGCATCTTTCTGTTGATGTGGAAAACTCAAACCAAGTCGGTGCGGGAGAAATTTCAAAAAGCGGCTCTGGCGAGCCTGCCATTTTTGCTGGTTGCTGCTGGGTTCTTAACCTGGCGTTTGTTCTTTTTTACGTCCGAACGGAGAGCCACAGATTTGAGCCTGCAAATCTCGCTTTTGTTCTCTGACCCATTGACTGGTTTATGGTGGTTGAATTATCTGATACAGGATATTTTCACTGTCTCCGCGCTGGCATGGACTTTGCCTGTTTATCTTTTTGCGTTCCCGTTGCGCTTGCGTGATGTCTGGATGGGATTTGGGATAGCCGCGTTCGCCGCGGCACTCCTCGTAGTTGCCTTGCACTGGGGAGTGGAAAATGATTCAGATACTGAATCAGGCTCACGGCGGCGTCCTGAGCGTGTCGAAGGATCCAGCGAGAGGCGGGAAAGGTTGTGGATGGCGCTGATCGCGATCACGGGCGGGCTGCTGCCCATCATCTTTGCGAATCGTCACGTCACATTGCCCGATTATTCACGCTATACATTGATCGCATCCATAGGGGCAGTGATCCCTTTAGCGGTCCTCATCGAGAATTTATCCTCCCGTACTTTACGAATGACGCTGGCCGGATTTTTGGTCGGTATTGCCGTGATGACTCATTATGGCAATTCGCTAAAAGCCGTGAATGAGACCGATGCCACGCGCAATTTTTGGTGGCAGGTGGCATGGCGCGCGCCGCAAATAAAAGCAGGGACGACCCTGATCGCTTCCTATCCAGGCAGCCCGCTTAGCGAGGATTATTTCGTATGGGGGCCGGCGAATTTGATCTATTATCCTGAAAAACAAAATACGATCCCGATACAAGTAAAATTGCCTGCCGCCATTTTGAGCGATGACGCCGTGCTGCAGATCATAACGAACGGAGGCATGGAAACTCCGTTGCGGCGCGGTAATTATTTGGAGCGCGATTTCAGCAATGTGCTGGTGATGATCCAGACTTCTTCAAATAGCTGCGTGCGATTTATCAATGGCGATGCGCCTGAGTTGTCTCGATACGATCAGCACAGGTTATTGCTGGTTGCGCCGCATTCCCGTTTGGATAATGTGGTCACAGAAGGTGATCTTACAACTCCGCCAGCCGGGGTTTTTGGCGAAGAACCTGAACGAGGCTGGTGCTATACCTATCAAAAAGCTGACCTTGCGCGACAGCGCGGTGACTGGGAGCAGATCCCTGATTTATTGAAGGAAGCTTTGGATGAGGGATATTACCCTGAAGATGGATTGGAGTGGATGCCTTTTCTGCAGGCAAATGCAATATTGGGTGACCTGGATAAAATGCGCTCCACCACGAAACTTGTGATAACAGATAAGTTCCAGCGCTTGCAGGCCTGCGATATCATGACAGATTTTATGAATAAGGAAACGCTGGATGATGCCGTGGATGATTTTATTCAGAAAAAGATTTGCGAGTGATTCTTTTGCGGGCAAGAGAATATTTTTTATGAAAAAAGTACTTAATGGTATTTTAAATACCCCCTGGTTTCCCATTGCGATCAGCGCTTACCCTGTGCTGGCATTACTCTCAGCCAATGCAGGGCAGATCCAACCGACAGCGGGGATACGTTCCCTGCTGGTGTCTGCTGCGTTTGGCGGGATATTATATTTTGTGATTTGGTTATTTCTGCGGCAGGCGCATAAATCCGCTTTTCTTGCTGCGTTGTGGCTGGCGTTGTTCTTTACTTTCGGGCATGCCTATATTGCCGTTGATGAAAAATATCCGGAAACGAATTACACGCTTTGGCTTGCAATGGTATGGATTGCTTTGTTTATGTTTGCGCTTGCCTGGGCGCTTCGCTCTAGATCCACATTTGTCTCCTCGACAGCGGCCTTTAATACGATAGCGCTTGCCTTGCTGGTCATGTCTGTGGGGCAGATCCGCCTTGAGGGTAAACCGCGCAGCGTCCATGCTTTGGGGGCAAGCCATGCTCCCGCGCAGAATGATCTGACCTTACCGCAGTATCCACCCGACGTGTATTACATCATCCTTGATTCGTACGCGCGTGAGGATTTCCTTAAAATGGTGTACGACTATGATAATTCCGAATTCGTGGAGGCCCTGCAAAAGCGGGGATTTTATGTTGCAGCGTGCAGTCGGAGCAATTATGTGCGAACTGAGATCTCGCTGGCATCCTCCTTGAATATGATGTACATCCAGGAACTGGATGACGCCTTCACACCTGAAAGCACTGCGCGGCGGAGGTTATGGGATGCGCTCAAGCACAGCGCCGTGCGCCAAAATTTTGAAAGCCTGGGATATGAGACGGTCAATTTTGCAACAGGCTTCGCGTGGATGGAATTGGAGGATGCGGATCATTTCATTACACCGCCGCCGTTCAATTCAGGGTTGACTGAGTTTGAAGGACTCTTTTTGCGGACAACCCTGGCGCGTTACGTTCAGGATTGGGGTTGGGTTGATCCGGACGAAGTATTGGGGCAAAGTTTTCGCGATCGTTTCAGTAATATATTCGACAATATTAACGACGTGGCAAATATGCCCGGCCCGCAGTTTTCCTACATTCACTTGATCTCGCCTCATCCGCCTTTTATATTCGATGCTGAAGGCAACCCGACCTACCCGCCCGATTTCTGGAATGAACAAAGGCAGTATCCAAATGATAAGTATCAAAAAGGCTACACCAATCAGGTAATTTACTTGAATACAAGGGTGCTTGAAGCCGTTGATACGATTCTTGAGGAATCTGATACGCCGCCTATTATCATTATTCAGGGCGACCACGGCGCGTGGATGCAGCCAAAAGACCGCCGCATGTGGATCCTGAATGCCTATTATTTGCCTGAGAACAATGATAAGTTATACCCCGCGATCAGCCCGGTGAATACTTTCCGCCTTGTTTTTAATTCATATTTTGGCGGCAGGTATGAAATGCTCGAGGATGTAAGTTATTTCTCGCCTGTTCCCAATTTATATGATTTTACAATGATGCCCAATTCCTGCGGACAGTAAGAGCCTTAATTAGGGATGCTGCGCGATGTTTGATATGGATGGCAGCATGCACACGTTCGGCAAGCTCAGTGCAAGTCTGGTCAAGAAGTTTTTTTTTGCCATGTGTGCTTGACTTTTCCAACGGGGTCATTATAATGATTGCAGAAGATGCAGATATTCTGCGGTTTAGATGGAAGATCACATGAATTACATATCAAATATGGCAAATGCCAGATATAGGCTATTACGTTGACCGTGTCAACCGAGTACATCCCAATAATGAAAAAGATATCAAATGTGAAGATTTTTCATGTCCATATCTATCTTATTAAATCAACAATATATTTCTTGACCATGAAAGTTGCGCCTAACAAAGCGTGCGTGGACGGTGGGGATTCTGCGGCATTTTCGGTCTTTTTCTACACCCGAACAGAATCCTGCTCCCAAGCAGAGTCTACCCTCGCCCACCCGCAGATACCCCCTAAAGGGGGCTTACGCACACCGTTAGGCGCGTGAGTTGAAAAGTACATCTTATTGTTTCTTTAATCCAACCAGTGAAAGTCTGGTCTGTGCCGCTCTGCGGCGGTACAGAACTCGTAGCCTTGATTGTACCCAGCGTTGCGCCGCAAGGTTCAATGTCGAAGTGGGCTGGCTACAGGGTGACTGGGGAGGCTCGTTTCGGCGGGTTCAGGTATGCCAAGCCGCGCCTAAGGCTGAAGCATCGGCGTCCGACAAACGTCAGGATTACTCATACGCAGTCAGAGTTCTCCTACCTGGGGCGTGCTTGGCGTCTTCACGGTCATAAATGGATGATGTGCTAACCAACTGAGAACCCACGCAATCCCTTCCCCGCCGGGAGTGTCGCCCGCGAGGGTGGGTAACGGGTCGCTATAAGACAAACGAAATGCGTCCCCTATGTTGCGGTCTGTCCCGCCCCTCCTTCGGGTCGGTCAGTTTGGGGTAGTCAGCACAGCCATAGTAGTCAGTTCGTTTGATGAAGGGCTGTACCTGTCCGCCGCGAGGCGTTCGGTTCGTCTGGCAAAGGTTGATACCTCCCTGTCAAGGTATGTTTTCTCCGAGGGTGACGCCGCTCGCGTCCGTCTGGCTTGTTCGGACAGCCCGAAGGTTTGGAAAAGACGCCAGTCAGGTGTGGGAATGCCGCGCCGGTTCGGGTCGGATGCGTCGCAACATCTCTACGCTGTTAGGAAAGTCCCTTGTCCGACCAACTGCCGAAATTCCATTCCCTCACTGGCTTGATTGACCCCGAACGGATGCGCCGCGCTTTTCTGGCCGTCAAACGCAATCGCGGCGCCGCCGGAGTGGATAAGGTCAGCCTCCGCGCTTTCGAAGCCAATCTGGACGGCAATCTTGCCGCCCTGATGTTCGACCTCAAACGCGCAGGGCGTTACCGCGCCGCTCCTTTGCGGCGGGTCTTCATCCCAAAAGGGGGAGGCAAGCTTCGTCCGTTGGGCATTCCCACCGTCAGAGACCGGGTGGCGCAGGAGGTGGTTCGTTCCATTCTTGAACCCATCTTCGAGCCGCATTTCTCTGAGTTCTCCTTTGGTTTCCGCCCTCGCCGTAACGCGCATCAGGCGATTGAGGCGATCCGCGCGGCTCACGCCGACGGGTTCAAATGGGTCGTGGACGCCGACATTCAAGCCTGCTTCGACAACATCCCCCACGACCTCATTCTCAATCGCATCGCCGAACGGGTGGCTGACGGGAACATTCTGCGCCTTATCCGTGAGTTTCTCTCGGCTGGCGTGTTGGAGGGGTTGGTTCTGCGCCCCTCCTTGTCCGGCACTCCGCAAGGCGGGGTCATTTCGCCGCTTCTGGCGAATATTGTCCTCGACCTGCTCGACCAACGCCTGACACAATCCGGTTTGCGCTTCGCGCGCTACGCCGATGATTTCGTGGTCTTGTGCCGCTCACACGCTCTGGCTAAACAAGCCCTGGCTTTCGTGGATACAACCCTGCGCTCCGAGTTGGGTCTTTCCCTGTCTTCTTCCAAGACGAAGGTGGTTTCCTTTGTCGAAGGGTTCGACTTCCTCGGTTTTCACGTTTCCAAACGCAGGATTTCCGTCCGCGATGCGTCCATCGAGAAATTCAAGGCGCGGGTGCGCCTGCTCACCATCCGCTCGCATAATCTCTGCGCGGATGTCTTTCGAGAACTCAATCGTGTCCTCATCGGGTTTGCCCATTACTTCGCCGCTCCCTTTGCCTCGGTCGCCGACCAGTTCCGGTTGCTCGACCACTGGATACGCGCCAGAATTCGCTCGATGAAATTCAAGGGCATCTCGCGCGGGTATAATCGCCGTTGGAATAACAAACTCATCGCTCGTTTGGGTTTGCTTTCGCTCTACGGGCTTCGGGCTTAGCGTTTCGAGGTGTTCCCTCATTCAGGGCAAGGCGGCGGGGGTCGCCCGGTGCGGGAAAGCCGCACGCCGGTAAATACAGGGAATTGACCCTGTTGCGACTACGGGGAGGGAGAGGTAAACCCTCTCCCTTACCCTCTG
>VGNE01000054.1 GCA_016866215.1 Chloroflexota bacterium
TTTTCTTCGACCCGCACGCCAAAAGTATCTTCAATGAACAAGGCCAGGTCCATCAAACTAAATGAATCAATCAAACCGCTGGAGATTAAGGCTTCATCAAGTTTGCTAATTTTATTTGCCTGCTTTAATATTTTTTCTGCAATAAATTTTGCAAGAGCAGGTGTAATGTTTTCAGTCATGTGATGTCTTCCTTTTTTTGTTAGGGTCAGTATGCAAAATCAGCACAGTTATGTCATTCTGAGGAGCGGAGCGACGAAGAATCTCTACCCTTGCCCGAATTCACTCAATTTAGGGAAAAACGAGGCCCTGCGCTCGCCCCTTCACTTCGTTCAGGGCTTTCGGCCCAGGGTGACACAAATTTAATTTGCATGCAGGCTCTAGTAATATCGTTGCGAGGGCGTTCTTGTTCCGCATGTTTTCGCGGCCTGAAGCAATCTCCAAATCACAAGGAGATTGCCTCGCCGGGAAAAGCGCCCTCCTCGCAACAACATTATTAATTTATTCACTCACACCTTTTCGTACTGCCTCAAGCACTTGTAAAGCAGTCAAATTCCGCCAGGGCCATGCGCTGAGCATATTTTTAGGCTGGTCAAAGAAGTTTCGACTAAATGACAAGTGGAAACCGTCGTTAAGACCAAAATCGAACCCATGATTTGGCAAGGGATAGGCGGCCGCCCAGAAATTCCACATGGGGATGTCGTACTCGTTGGCGATCTTCGCGATCTCTGCATTGATTCCGTAATCACCCTCGGTGTTGTCCGCTTTGGTGGCGAGGATAGGCACGATGCCCAGTGATATGGTGTATTCCACGATCTGGCGCAAGTACTTGCCGTAATCATCGGCAGAACGCTGGTTGAAATTGGTCTCCATGCTGATCATTGCCACGCTGGGTTTGTGCGTGCGGTATTCACAGGCAAGCGGACTCTCGCCCTTCTCGCATTTTTTAGGGTCAGCCCGCAGGGGAGAAAGCACAGCTGCTACATTGAATCCATCTTTGACAGCCAGGCTTTGGCGTGAAAAAGAACCTTCGTAATAATCAATGGCGGCTTGCAAATCAGCGTATTCTTCGCCCAATCCATATCTATCCGGGTAATCGAAATCCACAAGGAAGAAGTCTGTGCTGGTCTGGCAGTCACCAACTTTCGAAAAAGCATTTGGATTGTTTCCCATTTCAAACCCGCGCTGATAGATGGCGCGCGCCGTGTCGCTGATCGCTGGAACGATTGGAAGGGTCTTCCATTCATCCGCCGCCAGTGTCGGGCGTGGGGCGGTGGTCGGGGTTTCTATCAACTCCGATGCTTCGGTCACAACTTCTGTGATCTCAACCACCGCAACGGGTGAGGTGGATTCGCCTTCAGGCAGTGAAGTCTCAGGCGCGCCCGCGCAGGCAGATAAGATTATGGTGATTAGAAATAAAAAAACCATTCGAGTCTTATACATTCAAACTCCTGTTGTTTATATGTCACACCTGCACTCCCGAAAGAACATCGGGACGATGTGGCGTGCGGCGTAAGTGTTGCGAGCGCTCTTCAGCGAAGCAATCTCCTTGCCATGTTGGAGATTGCTTCTCGCCGCCGAAGTGCAAGAGCGGCGGCTCGCAACGACATCATTATTTACACGCCTCGGCAATAAACGACGCAAGTTCTCTCGCAAATATTGTTTCACCTACAGGCGTGAGGTGAATCGCGCTGTTTGTAAATTCATCCGCAGGCACAATATCCCACAGATCAACATAATTCCAGTAGTTCTGCTTACTCAGCGCAAACATCAACCCACGATATTCGTCATAAGCCCAACGCGGGTAAAAGAAATTATAGCGGATGCTGCTGTTCGCGCCCGAACTGATCAGCGTCGGTTCATTGACAATCAGCATAGGTGTTTTACCAGCCACTCGAACGCCTGTTTCCAGCGCGTTCAAAGCCAATAAATTTTCACGCGCAGCGAGCATGGATGGCGCAAAATCATGGAAACTTTGATCGGCTTCTAAGTCCTTTTGCGCGCGGACATAATCCGTCGGATAAACCTGATCTATGCCCGTCGCCGCCCACATGACACCATATAATTGCAGGCGGATAATATCCGCAAGCGCGCGCCGATTCCCGATGATTGTATTCTTCCAAAATGATTTTTGGATGAGATCAGGATCATCCGCTTCAATCTCAAGCCCGTACTTATCTGCCAGACGATGGAGAGTTTCCTTGTTGTTGGCGACGAGCGGTGAAGTAGTTTGCTTTTCGATGGGGAAGGCTTCCAATGTTGTCATCCAGAGGATCAGGTCGGGGTCGTATTCCATTCCATAAGACAGCAGCATGACATCTTTTGTCAACGAAATGGTGGGATATCCCAAATTATAGGCGAGGACATTTTTTCCACAGGCCGAAAGATTTGCCGCGTTCAATTGACCTGCAAGCGTTTCTTCGGGCGTGAGCAAAGTTCCCCAAACAGACGAATCGCCAATCAAGATGACGCGGAATTCATCATCCGCCTTTTCTTTGCCATGGATCACATGCGAAGCGAACATGGCATCCAGGTCAAAGAGACTCAGGTTATATGCCTGCGCGGAATTTTCCCCAAACGGCAGGCGTTCACGCCCCGGGAAGACCAGGTTGTATGCCGAAATCTTTCCCAGCCTCGGCTGCCAAACAGCGAAGATGAAGTTGATGATAATGAAGAGGGCCAAGCCTTTTATTAGGACGTTGATTATTTTGATTTCTTTATTCATAAACTCTTCTTCGTCATTGCGAGGAGAGTGCTCTTCTCGACGAAGCAATCTCCAACCATAATTAGGAGATTGCTTCGTCGCTCACTGCCGTTCGCTCCTCGCAATGACATTATCTCAATGCAAACAACTTCAACAACACATGCCATGAAACAGCAGGCGAGGAAAGCGCAAAGAAAATCCAACCGATTGCAACAAAGTGGAAGGTGAGCAGGATGCCGCTTATATTTAACATGGATTGGCAAAGCGGAGTCGTTGCCCAAGCCGTCGCGCGGACACGGGTCAGGTCATTCCAGCGATTGTGGATGAACAAGCCAAATCCATGCCACAGGCCCCAGAGCGCGAAGTTCCACGTCACGCCGTGCCAAAATCCGATCAATATCATGGTGGCAATTTGGGTCAGCAGGATCATCACGGGCACAGGCAATGGTTTTTGCCACACGCGTAGCGCGCGCAGCCAGCGCGTGACAGGATTAAAGAAATAAGCGCGAAACCATTGGGTCAATGTCATGTGCCAGTTGTTCCAGAACTGGGTCAGGTTTGGTTTTAGATACGGGGAGGAAAAATTCTCAGGTAAATGAATCCCCAGCAAACGGGAAGTCCCGAGCGCAATGTCGGTATAGCCGCTAAAGTCAAAATAGATATGGAGGGTGTAGGCGTAGACCAATATCCATGCCCAGCCCGTCGCACGGACTTGCAATGCATTCGTGTCGTTCAAGGCGATCAAAGCCAGCGCATCGGCAATGACGAATTTTTTGAATAAGCCAAGAAGCAGGCGTTGACCTGCGATCAGCAGATCATCATGGCCAGGCCGAATAAATGGGCGTCTTAAATCTTGAATGAACCTTTCAATGCGGTCAATCGGACCTGCTGTGAAGGCAGGAAAGAATATGACAAAGGTAATGTACTCGCCGAGATCAACGACAGGCAAACGCCCCATTTGGCGGTCTCGCATGGTGTGGATCAGGCGAAAGGCAATATAGGAAAAACCAAGCCAGCGAAAATCAAGGGCTTTCACATCAGTGAGCGATTGTCCAACCAGTGCGCGCAGTCCGTAACTGACCCAGTAAGTAAGCGCAGGAATTTTGATTGAGAGAAAGATCAGGATGAGAGCAAGGATGCTGATGGAAAGTAATGCCCGATTGTATTTTGTCAGCCCTGTTACTAAGAGGAAAGTCAGGCTTGAAACAAGAAGGATTGCGAAATAGATTTTAATTTGCGGCGGACGGGACGCGGTCAGGAATTGAGCGGCAGGGAAGTAGCGGATCAGGTTTAATAATAGAACGATGCCTGCGACCACCGCAATGACGACCCAGTTTTTTCCTGCCCGCCTTGCTTCTTCATGCGCTGTGATGTACCAACTGAAAATTGTAATGACGAGCGTCCCAACTGGAATCCAAAAATCAATACCGCGGATGGGCAGGGCGGGTTGCAGCCAGAAAATGACAAGGACACTTGCAACTAAAAGAAACCAGGCTCTGCCGCGTTCCCGCATCACCATGCCCCAGAAGAATGCGGCAACGACAACGATCAGGATCTGAATGATCGTCATGCTAAAAACCCTGATAGATCCAGGTTGGACTGCTGTCTGCTGTGAAGATGACCAGCGCGATCAGGATCAGGCAGAATAGCAGAGCAAGAAGATTTTCGCGGGAGAGGGGGTTTTTCATAGGGAGGTGGACGATGAACGATAGACCATAGACGATGGTCCATCGTCCGCGGCCCATGGTCCATCGTCGTTCTTAACGTACTCCGCACACCAGCCAGTCACCGCCTTGTTCCACCACCTGATAGGTGCGTGTGGAAAGGTCGAGTTCCTGGGCTTCGTCGTTATAACTGAGCAGCATTTTTCCTTCGCAGTCAACCAGGGTAAATTCACTGTCCGTCCCTGTTTGCTGGCAGGCAAAACCATCCAATGTGATGGTAACCAATTGGAATGAATCCAACTCGATGAGCGCATCGGATTCCCAATCCGCGCAGGAGAGCGAGATAAGTTTCGCTTCGTCATTGCTGACAATGGCATTGACATAGCCTTCCACCGCATCCGCCGCGCCGTTTGAGCCGGCTTCTGCTCCGCAAGCGGATAAGATTATGCTAAACCCTAGCATGGTTAATATGATTATGTTTCGCACAGAAAGCCTCCGTATATTGGGTAAAAACAATTGCGGATTATAGCATGGGGATATTTTGCGGGAATATCTTTTCAGCCAAGCGCGGGTTTTAGCGTCTATATCAATTCTTTCAGGAGTTTTACTTGAACAACTACTTTGCCTTTCTCATCACATTTGCCCTTGCGCTGATCTTCCTGCGCTCGATGGATTTCATTGCCCAGCGCGGCTGGCTGGAGAGCAAACTCAGCCGCAAAGTCATTCATATTGGAACAGGCCCGTTATTTGTTTTATGCTGGTTACTATTCCGCGATACGCCCGACGCGCGCTGGCTGGCCGCGCTGGTGCCTTTTGCCATTACCCTTCAATTCGCCTTGATCGGACTCGGCGTGTTGAAAGATGAAGCTTCGGTCAAAGCCATGTCCCGCACAGGCGACCCGCGGGAAATTTTACGGGGTCCTCTTTTATACGGCTGCATGTTCGTCCTGTTGACTTTGATCTACTGGAAGGATACCCCGATCGGAATTATCGCTTTAATGATGATGTGCGGCGGCGATGGCATTGCAGATATTGTGGGCCGCCGCATCCCGTCCCCAAAACTTCCATGGAGTCGTGAAAAATCCATTGCGGGTTCAATTGGAGTTTTTGCGGGCGGTTGGTTGATGTCATTTGCCATTGTCTTCATTTATATACAGGCCGGCGTATTTTCTACCCCAATTACAAATTATCTTTTCCCGATCACCGCGATTGCACTTGCGGGTGCGTTGGTTGAATCGTTGCCCTTCAAAGATATAGATAATGTGACAGTGACTTTGGCTTCGGTGTTGATCGGCGGTTTGTTTTTCTAACGACATCACTTATTACTTTTCTTCTTCATCTTTCTGCAAGATCATCACTCTATAGGCTTCGGCAAAATCGAGTCCTATTTCCTTGCCCTCTTCTTTCGCCCAATCGCGCATCCATTTATCAACTTCATGCGCATCCACCTGGCTGGCGTGTTTCTGCAACGCTTCGATTTTTATGTCAATGGTTTCGCTGATGTCGATCCACGTATCTGATTTTTCCGAGCCGTGAATATATAACCGTTTAACATTGTGCGGTTCATACCCCGCTTCAAGCAGGTCGGTGAACATGAACCTTGTCCCAGCGGACGGGAAGACCGCCGCACAGGCGGCCTGTGCCGCGGCGCGATGATCGGGATGATTAACATATTCATTGCCATAAAACCAGGCTTCGGGATTGCCAGCCAAAACCACATCAGGCTTATATTGGCGGATGACACGCGTTAAGTCTTTTCGTAAAGCAAGCGACGGTTCCAGTTCGCCGTCCGGGTAGTGCAGAAAAACTGTCTGCTGGATGCCAAGCGTTTTGTTGGCTGCCAGTTGCTCAGTCTCGCGCAGACGCGCCAGCTCGGCTTTATAATCCGCGCCCTTGGCGGCATCATTCGAACCAGAGTCACCGCTGGTGATGAGGACCGAGATGACTTTGCATCCCGCTTTGGCCCATTTCGCAAGCGTGCCTGCAACTGTATAATCCTGGTCATCAGGATGCGCCTGAATGGACATTGCAATTTTGGGGTAGTATTCTTTTTCGTTGGCCATGAGCTGGATTTTACCTGAAATCAAAAAACAAATCGTAGTAAAATAGAACGCACATTCTATTTCATCCGCCTGATTAAATTGTGAGAGCCGGACTGTCGGCCCGGCTCTCGCTTACAAAGGAGGAGAAGAGAAATCACCTTACCCTGCAACTTTATCACCTGCCTCCGAAAACTGCTGGACGCCTGCCCTACACCTCTCAAACGATTGCGCAACGAAATTTATTAGCATTTATTAAGGAGAAAAATGTCCACTACACTTGCCATTGAAACAAAGAACCTCGGCCGCATATATAAACTTCGTGGAAGTAAAAAAGAAACCCGCAAGGAACTTATCGCTTTGCAGGATGTGAGCCTGACTGTGGAACGCGGCGAACTCTTCGGACTGCTCGGCCCGAATGGCGCCGGCAAAACGACCTTGATCAAGGTCCTGACCACGCTTCTTTCCCCGACCTCAGGCTGGGCGCGGGTTGCAGGAGCAGATGTCCACACTGAGCCGAAGCTTGTGCGTCCGCGCATCAATATGGTTTCTGGAGGCGAATCTTCGGGCTACGGTCTCTTGACCGTACGTGAAAACTTGTGGATGTTCTCACAGTTCTATGGCGTGCCATCCAAGGAAGCCAATGAACGCATCGAGGCTTTACTGGAGATGGTCGGCATGAAAGACAGGATGCACACGAAGTCATCCGACCTGTCCACTGGTCTGCGCCAGAAGATGAACATCGTGCGCGGTTTTCTGACTGACCCCGAAGTATTGTTCCTCGACGAACCCACACTTGGGCTGGATGTGGGCGCATCGCGCGACGTGCGCAAGTTCATCGTCGAATGGCTGAAAGCGGATAAGACGCGCACGCTCCTGCTGACCACGCACTACATGGTGGAAGCGGATGAATTATGTGACCGCGTTGCCATCATCAACAAGGGACGCGTGCTGGCCTGTGATACACCGACTGCGTTGAAACAGCGTTTGCAGAAGGATGTCATGTTCGAGATCGAGACGAGTCCGCTCAACGGGCTGACTCCGCAAATGATGGAGGAACAGCCCGAAGTTAAGAAAGCGGCGCTGACTGAGATAGAGGGCGGCGCTCGCTTGCAGTTATCGCTCGTGGAAGAATCTGCGCTGGCGCGTGTCATCAATCTATTCACACAAAAGGATGTGAAGGTGATGAACCTCAATAAACGTCAGCCGACTCTCGAAGATGTCTTTGTGGATCTGGTGGGGCGCAGCATGGCGGAGGAGGAATCCAGTGAACGCAGTCAGTAGCAAATATTCGCACAAGGATGCGGGCTGGCGATTGTTTTTGAAGACCATTATCGCCCGCGCTTATCCGCGCTTGATCGGACAGCAGCGCGAAGTATCGTGGATGGTCTTTGATGTGGTTATGCCGATGCTTGCGGTGATCGCATATGTATTTGTTTATCGCGCCTTGAAAGCGCCTGAAGAATATATCGGCTTTGTGGTGATGGGCGGCGCGATGACTGCATTTTGGATGAATATTTTATGGAGCATGTCGAGCCAATTATATTGGGAGAAGGAGCAGGGCAATCTCGCGTTGTATATCATGGCGCCGAATTCGATGATGGCGGTCTTGCTGGGCATGGCCTTGGGCGGCATGCTGGCAACAGCCTTGCGCGCGATTGCAGTGACCGTGCTGGGTTCATTTATGTTCGGCGTTAAATATGAAGTGACGAGTTATATTCAATTATTTTCAGTGTTCATGCTGGCCATGGCGGCTTTGTATGGGATGGGCATGATCATGGCTTCGGCGTTCTTGCTGTTTGGGCGTGAAGCCTGGCACATGGCAAACCTGGCACAGGAGCCGATCTTCCTGGCCTCGGGATTTTATTTCCCGATCAAGTCGCTGCCGTTTTGGGTGGCGGCGGGCGCTTCCATTATTCCGCTCACGCTTGGCATGGATGCGATGCGTCAGTTGATCTTCCCCTCAGGCTTTCAATTCGGTTTTATGACCGTGCGGCTTGAGATTCTTATCCTGGCGGTCATGTCCGTGCTTTTTGTCGTGACTGCAAAGATGTTGCTGGCGTATGTCGAGAAGATCGCGGTCAGAGAGGGAAGAATTACGGAGAGTCGGAGATAAGAAAGTGTCAAGTGCCAGGTGCCAAGTACAAAGTAAAAACCTGAAACCTGACACCTGAAACTTGGAACCTGACACGGAGAAATTATGCAAACATCAACTTCATGGCGTTCGTTCCGCATGGCGGCGTGGCTGGGCTGGTTGATCGAATCCAACTGGACCGATCCCTTCCTGTTTACGGTGTATTCCATTGTCAAGCCGCTTTCAGGCGCGGCGATTTTGGTGATCATGTATGGCATCATCACGCAGGGAAATTTTGACAGCCCGCTCTTCCCATACATTTATCTGGGAAATGCTTTTTACATTTATGTCGGGGCGGTGATGACGGGCGTCTCCTGGGCGGTGGTGGATGACCGTGAGCATTACAAGACTCTCAAATATATGTACATTGCGCCCATCTATATTCCAATTTATCTTTTGGGACGCGGTGTGGCGCGCTTTATCACAGGTTCGATTGCGGTGTTCATTACCATTGCGGCAGGTGTACTGTTCTTGAAAGTCCCTCTGCACTTCACGGAAATAGACTGGCTGCTGTTCATTGTTACGCTTATCCTTGGCGTGATCATGCTGGCTCTGCTTGGTTTGTTGCTGGCGGGCGTCACGCTCACAGTTGCACGACACGAGGGTTTTATCGGTGAAGCCACAGCGGGTGCGCTCTATATTTTCAGCGGCGCAGTTTTTCCGCTGGATATACTGCCTGAGTGGATTCGTCCGGTTGGTTATTTCATGCCCACCACCTACTGGCTCGAACTGTTACGGCGGTCACTGGTTGGAAATGTGGCGCAGGCATTCCCGACCCTAGCAAACTTCAGCAACATGGAAATCCTCGGCATTCTGCTTGCCTTAAGTATTTTCTTTGGCGTGATCAGTATCTGGGTCTTCAGGGTTTGTGACCGCATCGCACGTGAACGCGGGTTGATTGACCACACGACGAATTATTAGCTCGTGTTATGCATTAGGGGTGACCCGCCCGGCGAGAGCAAAGCGCCTTGATTGGCATTGCAGGGTCGCTCCTCCGGATAAATTGTGTATAAAACAGATGAAGAGAAAACTCCTCACCTGTTTTTTTTATCAGTCTTTAGAGTACAATTTCCCCACCCCCAAATCAAGGAGCTTGTTACATGGCCATTATCCTCGACGGATCGTCTCTCACAGTTGAAAAACTCGTTGCAATTGCGCGAGATAACGAGAAAATCCAATTGGCCCCCGAAGCGCTGGAGCGGATCAAAATCTGCCGCGCCATGCTGGAGGACAAGCTTGCCAAAAAAGAGATCATGTACGGAACAAACACCGGCATTGGCGAGTTCTCTGAAAAGATTCTCAATGACGATCAGGTAAAGGAATTTCAAAGATATTTGATCTACAACCACGCGGCAGGGATTGGCGATCCTGCGCCGATCGAACATGTGCGCGCGGCGCTGGTGGGACGCATCAACGTCCATGCGCACGGGAATTCCGGCTGCCGGCCCGAGATCACATTGACAATGGTCGAGATGCTGAACAAGGGCGTGACACCTGTGGTTTGTCAGAAGGGATCTGTGGGCGCAAGCGGAGATCTGGCGCCGATGGCGCAAGCCGCGTTATTATTGCTGGGGGAAGGAGAAGCCTTCTTCCAAGGCGAGCAGTTATCAGGCGCGGAGGCGATGCGGCGGGCTGGGATCGAAATTCCCGGCTTGCAGGCCAGAGATGGGCTGGCCGCGATCAATGGCTCCAATTTATTGACGGCCATGTCTGTGCTTCATATTTATGACATGGAAAGATTCATCAAGCAGGCCGAGATCGCCGCGGCCATGTCCATTGAAGCCTTGCTGGGAAACATGAAGCCGTACAACACGAAACTGCATGAACTGCGCGGATTCGACGGCGCAATTACATCTGCCAGGAATATCGCGAAGCTGGTTGAAGGCTCGGATCTAACAACCGGCAAAATGAAAACGAAAGTGCAGGATGCGTACTCGATGCGTTCATCGCCGCAAGTGATCGGTGCGGCGCGCGATGCGATTGCGTACGCGAGGTCACAGGTTGAAATTGAATTGAACGGCGTGGGCGATAACCCGATCTTTGTCCCAGAGATGAATCTCACCTTGACAGGCGCAAATTTTCAAGGCTCGCCCGTTTCATTGCCGATGGACATGGCGGGGGTTGCCATCACAATGGTGTGTGTTTTATCTGAACGAAGATTAAATCGTTTGACTAACCCCGCATTATCTCAAGGCTTGCCAGATTTTCTTGCGCACGAACCGGGCTTTTATTCCGGCTTGATGCTCTCACAATACACGGCAGATCACTTGATCGTTGAGCAAAGAATTCTATCCGCGCCTGCTTCGATTCAATCCATCCCTGCCGCGGCGGATCAGGAGGATTTTGTTTCAATGGGTATGAACACCGCGCTGAAGAACGGACAAATTTTAGATAACGCCTATGGCATTTTGGGAATTGAATTCATGGCTGCCGCGCAAGCCATGGACTTCCGTCAGTTCACACCGGGCAAAGGGACTCAAAAAGCGCGCGAGACAATTCGCAAGCACGTGGATCACCTTGAAGTGGACAGGCCGTTGTATAACGATCATAACAAGATGAAGGCGCTGGTGAAATCTGGTGAGATTTTAGAGGAAGTGGAAAAGGCGATTGGTAGTTTGGGATAAGCATGAAAGAAGACCGACGGGAAGTCGGCCTTCTTTCATTTAAAAGGATTAGGCTTCATTTACTTGCGCAAGCGAATAATCATTTCTTTTTGTCCGGCTTCATTTTGGCATTCTTTATATTTTCAGCAACCCTAAACTTCACGATCCTGCTGATCAATTTCAACGGCATGGGTTTATCCAACGGAAATTGGACCGACCCTTTCGCCCCCTCGTAAACAGATAACTCCTTTTTAAAAGCCTCAATCCCGCTGGGCGTGGGATAAAACCCAATGTGCTTTTTAAAAGCCGCAAAATGGACCAGGTTGCCATTCATGAAAAATGTGGGCATTTGATAACTGATCTTTTCCACTGCCTCAGGCGCGGCTGCTTTTATGACCGCTCGTATTTCTTTCAGTATTTTTTGTGTGTCTTCCGGGAATGTTGCAATATAATCATCAATTGAGTTAAAACCACTTTTGTCGCTGTCCATGATTTCTCCTTTTTCTAATGGTTATTCTGGATTGCGGACTTTAGTCCGCTTTGGCCGGGAAGATGCAGACTAAAGTCTGCAATCCGTAAATTTTATATACTATCCAGCCACTTCACCACACCTGCCCCTGCCACCCTTCCACTCGCAAAACAAGCAGTCAATAAATAGCCGCCCGTCGGCGCTTCCCAATCCAGCATTTCGCCCGCGCAAAAACCCCTGGGCAATTCACGGATCATCAAATTTTCATCCAGCGACTCAAACCTCACACCGCCCGCACTGCTGATGGCTTCATCCAACGGACGCGGCGCGATCAATGGCACAGTCAATTGCTTGATATAAATTGCAAGCCGTTCCATATTCGCAAAATCATCTTTCGGCACAAACTCGCGCAACACCCCCCTTCACGTCTTTGATCCCAACTGTTCTTTCCAAATGGCCGGCCATCGAACGCGATCCGCGCGGCTTGGATAATTTCTCGATCAACTGCGCCTCTGTTTTATCGGGCGCAAGGTCCAACTGCATGACCGCTTTTCCTTTCGCAAAAGTTTCATCGCGCATCAGCGCCGAAGCCGCGTAGATCAAACTTCCCTCCATGCCATTCTTCGTGGTAATAAACTCGCCCTGCTGACGAAATGACTCAAACGATAAGACCACTGGCTTGATCGGATGCCCGTCAAACTTTTCAATAAAGTGCGGACTCCATGCCACATCGAATCCACAATTGGACGGCTTCAACGCTTACACCTTAACCCCGGCCTGCTCCAGCCATTGGACCCATACGCCATCCGAGCCGAGTCTGCGCCAATTCCCGCATCCGAGCGCAAGAATGACAGCATCCACTTTTATGGTTTTGATCCCATTGGGCGTTTCAAACTCAACACTCACTTTTCTCAAACCGCCGTCCTTTTTTATATTACCCCTGTCGCCGTCCTCGGCAGCGAGTTTGATAAATCCATTCCATCTATGTTTCAAGTGAAAATTGATTCCTGCCTCACCCAACCGTTTCAACCACGCTCTCAGCAATGGGCTCGCTTTCATTTTCACTGGAAACACTCGTCCCGATGTGCCAACAAAAGTTTCGATCCCAAGTCTGCGCGCCCACTCACGTAGGTCATTCGGCGAAAAATCATTTAGCCAGGCTTCAACCTGTGCGCGGCGATTTCCATATCTGGCAACAAATTTCTCAAATGGTTCCGAGTGTGTCAGGTTCAATCCGCTCTTGCCCGCCATCAGGAATTTACGTCCAAGCGATGACATCGCATCATACATATCCACTTTCATGCCATGTTCGCCCAATATCTCCGCCGCCATAAGCCCCGCGGGTCCGCCACCGATGATTGCAACTGTTTTCTTCATATTCTCATTATAAAGAGACTTCCGGATATTTCGAGGGTCTCTTTAATCATTACCTGTCACTCGTTACTAATTACACATCACGTACTTACCACTAAGAATAAATGTGCAGGGTGCCCTGATGATTGTGTACAAGATGCGTGATACTTAATACTTAATCCCTATTGTTCTATAATAACTACCATAGTACTTTGCTCAGAACCGAATATATTAATAGTTATACTTTTCCCATCTTTGGTAAAATGAATAAAATCATCTTTGGAAGATGCAATTTCCCAATCAAGTTCCTTCAATTTGGCCTTGTAGAAGTTTACAACTTCCTGTTGGCTTACCTCAACGTCATATTGTATATGGAATTTTGCATATGCAGGATCAGACAGGTTAATAAAATTAGTCGCGCCAGCCATGATCGGGTATCTGTTGTCCAAGAGGCTGTACGCACAAAAGGCTGACATGCTGATATCTAACGAACCATTGTCTACAGGCAGGAAGGAATATTCGATATCCACCGTACCCCCTTGCGCAGGATCCTGGGCGAAATCCTCAACGAGGTTGTCAGTCGTATGCAGTTGCACACGGACGATAAACCCGCCATCGCGTGCTATATACACACTGCCTGATAAGGGTGTGGCAAACGCTTCAGGGTTAATGATGTTTTCGGGAGTAACCCTGTATTCATCTGCAACAAACTTCCTCTCATGTGTCACCATTACACCATCAGTCATATGAACGATAACGCTCTGGTTGCTCTGGACTCTTTTGGCGATTCCCGCGAGTGTTATGCTGGCTTCCGGAAAAGTAGATCCCGGGCTGTCTGCCTGTTGGATGTCGGATGCCGGGATTAACTGGCAACCAACGGTTGCGTTGGCGCGATATGCCTGATCGCCAATAACAACCAATTCGTCTTCCTGCCCGGCCTGCGCATCTTCATAAACAAGGACGCGGCGGGCAATTTCAGGTTCAGTCTGGTTGCTGATATTGATCTCAACGGTTTTGTTTCCGCCGGAGCCGGCAGCATCGCCTCCCAGATAGTGTATTCTTTTGTAGATCCTGTACGCTGAATCTGTATTTTCCAGGTAAAGGTCAGGGTCGGAAAGGTCAATAGTAAACGGGGTTCCAAAGTCCAGCCGCAGCAGGTAATTCTTGATTTCGTCGCTGCCCACTTTGCTTCCATATATTTTCGACTCGCCAAGGATTTCCGGGCAGTCTTCGTGAGGCGCATGAACAACGTCATCAACAACATAATTTCCTGTCCGGGCTTCGAAGATGCTGACTGTCCTGCGGTAGGCATATCTCCTTGCAGAGCGGCTGCCCGTATACAGGCAAAGTTCTGCTTCGAATTCCTCATTTTCTCCGACACAGGCAACAAGCTCTGTAAATCGCGCCGCCATTGTTTCGAGCGGGAAATCAGAGGCAGATACGGCTGGGAGACCGTCGCTGTCTATCACCATGATGGAATGATATGAGGTCGATGGCACGAACGGAATAGCTTCCGATATTGCTTTCCCCGAACACACATCAAACAATTCCCTGGCGATCAACTCCCGGTCTTCCAACCTTATCTGTCGGCGGGTTACCTCGCCTGGCAGGGAGGCAATCGGTACGCTGAGGACCTTCGCCAGTAGATCATCTGTCAATCCCAAAGCACCTGTGAAGTTCACCCCAACTAGAGTCGCTCCGTCCATTTGCGTTCCACTGATGTTTGCGCCGCTGAGATCCGCACCGGTCAGATCAGCATTTCTTAGATCAGTCCCATCCAGATTTGCCGCCTGAAAATTCGCGGAGATGAGAACCGTATATTGCAGATCCAGGCCGGATAGATCCTGGTTCGAGAAGTTGCAGTTGGAGAAATCAGCCTGTGGTTCGAGTCTCTGCAGGCAGCCGCGTTGATACATGGCACGACTCACTGTCATTAGGGAAAATTCGCCAATCGCAACAAGCCCCAGCAACAAAGGAATGACGGAACCGGCTTTCCAGCTCCCATATTTTTTTCTCTGCCGTGCGGCAATATAGATCCAGATAGCCGCCGTCAAGAAAAGAAACCCCCCTGCATAAGATGCCGAGTTGGCTGCTGCAACAGAACCGAAGATGTGAATCAAGATAAGAACAAAAATCCCACATCCTTGAGTTCCGGTCACGAGAATTGTCCATAGGTTCGTCGCTTGATTACCGGAGTTCTTATTCGTGTTCATGTCGTACCCTCTCCTATCGAAAATTATTCAGTTGTGCAGACGGGCGAACAGTTGAGCGTGCAACGGATAATTGACACGCTCACAGATTATACGATTATTTCCGCTCTATCCAACCACTCCGCAATACCCAATCTTGCTGGGACATATGGTCAGCAAGCATACTTCAGCAGACGTTTCATATCCGCCATTTCACACGCGCAATGAACTCTTGATAACTTTTTGATGATCAAGCCCTCATTTATAAGCCAAATGCTGCGCTTGATCATCTCTCCACCGACAATACTTCGCCTACCGCGTTCATCTTCAATGTCCATGAACTGCCAATGGAGAATTGCTGAAATTCGCTCACAGTATCAGGCGAATAAGTTTTCTGTCCCGTTTCTGTATCGAAATATACGATCAACTCTTCGGAAGAATCGCCCAGTCGCTGGTTACTTGAAATAGATGGCGTGGAATAAACTGGGTAAAGATCATTGCCACTTAATTTATATATATCCTTTGTTTCCCATTCGTCCACGGTGTAACTGCAATACTGTTCGGTTTCGGTATGACATTCCGTGACCACTTCCGCGAAGCCGTTGCCTTTATCAATGGTTTTTTCTTCGCACACTTCCTGGCTATCGGTTTGGCAGGAGACGTTGTAGGCGTCCGAAGGCGGGCTGCCGCGTTCGTTGGAATACTTGACCGCCTGTATCTCCTCCACAGGCACGGAGGTCTGCCAGCGTAGGTCGGCTACTGTCCCCTGCACAGATTTTGAGGGGAATACAAACATGAAAAGAATTGCAATACAAGTTAATAGCAATGCGCCGATGCCGCCGAATAATAACCAGTTTGGTTTTTTCTTATCCATGCCTTTTTGTGCGGCCGCGGCTTTCACTTGCCCTAACTCAGCCTGCGACGCGGCGGCCCGCGGCAAGGGCGAACCGCATTTGGCGCAGGTGCGTACCGTGCCCGGGTTTTCGGTCCCGCAATTCGTGCAAGTGACAACTTTTGGCGGGGTGGCAGCGGCCTGTAATACTTGTCCCGCTTGGCGGGCTTTGCCTTCCTTTATATCCCCGCCGCACTGCGAACAAGTCACCGCATTGTTGGGATTGCGCGTGCCGCAAAATCCGCAATGAATATCCGCGCCTCTTTTTGCAGCTTGGACAAGTTTTTCATCTGTAACGATCTTTTCATTTGCCGCGCGTTGGAATTGAACATTGTCCGGCTGTGGTGCGCCGCAACTCGCGCATGTTTTTAACGAACCTGCATTGCGCCCATCGCAATTCGGGCAGACCCATTCAAGTTGAACAAAGCCTTTGCTTTCTCTTCTGGCCATCTTCACTCCTTTGTTTTTTCGAGTTTACAACAGAAAATATATTTTGTCAGTATGATTCTATTGCATCAAGTGATGCCATTGAATGATTTCATGAATGCGCGCCTCGTGATCCGGGTCAGCATACGGCGATGGATCATGCGCCTCATTCTTTAAAGGACGGCTGATCAATGCGTCGAAAACAGCCGCCGCCCCGTGAGCAACGTTCTGCGGGTCATAGCCGCCTTCCAGCACAAAGACAATCCTGCCATTGCAATATTCCTTCGCCAGCTCAACCAGTTTTTTAGACATGGTGAAGTAACCTTTTGTGGATAGACCCAGCGAAGTGAGCGGGTCATTCCAATGCGCGTCAAACCCCGCCGAGATCAACAACATCTGCGGTTTGAATTTTCGAACAATGGGTTTGAAGATTTCATCATGGATGCGGGCGAAGGTTTCATCCCCCGTACCCGAATGTAAGGGCACGTTGACCAGCCGTCCCTTGGCATGAGGCGCGTCATCAATCCATCCCGTGCCAGGATAAATTCCCCATTGATGAGTCGAGATGAATCCAAATCGATCATCGTTCATGCAAGCCGCTTGTGTGCCATTGCCGTGATGCGCGTCGTAATCGATCACCAGCACCCGTTCCATTCCATTTGCCAGCGCATCCTGTGCGGCGATGGCGATGTTATTGAAAATGCAAAACCCCATCGCGCGCTGCGGCTCGGCGTGATGCCCCGGCGGGCGGACAATGGCAAAGGCATTTTCCGCATCGCGGTTTATGACAGCCCGCGCGCAGGTGATGACTGCGCCAGCCGCCAGCATGGCATCCTCAAAGGATGTTTTGGTTACGTAGGTAGGCGCGGGGTCAATGATCCCCGCCCCTCGTTTACATGCTTCCTCAATTTCCAAAATCAGTTGTGGCCCATGCACACGCGCAACCTCTTCATACCTTGCGCAGATGGGCTCTATAAGTTCCGCCCCAAAAGAGGCAAGTTGAGACTCAAGCAAATC
Source organism: Chloroflexota bacterium (assembly GCA_016866215.1). Taxonomy (GTDB): domain Bacteria; phylum Chloroflexota; class Anaerolineae; order Anaerolineales; family Villigracilaceae; genus Villigracilis. The sequence continues at coordinate 17,488 of VGNE01000054.1, forward strand.
CAACCTGCCGGGCCTTTCAGGATGACCGGGATATTCATGATTTCGTGATGGCACAAATGTGTAAACGGTTTTCATGCTCAAATTATAGCCTCAAAGAACCCCTCCCCCAAATTCCGTGAACACGGATTTGGGGGAGGGCATGGTTGGGGGCAAAAAAGGTTCCGCCGCCAGTTAGCATGGGGGGGACATGTTAGGTCTGGCGGCGGTAGACACCTATATACCAATAAAAGGGAGGGCAGGTGTCAATGACGATAATATACATCTTATTTGCCTTGAACACATTAAAGGAAAATAAGAATCCAGATTGAGTTTGTCTGAATTAGTGACCTTTATCACGAAATACTTGCAGCCATTCATCCACGTCACTGGCTGAAAGTTGTTTTTCATCTGCGCTGGTTTTTGGTGCGGATGTCAGAGCTATTTTGATTAGTTTTACAAACTCGTCAGACGATATAAATTGCGCTTGATTCATCCGTGCCGCGTTTTGTACTTCGCGGTCGGAAGATACTACGATCAGGTTTTTAGCGGATTTACCCATCTTATTCAGGCGGTCCCGGATGGCGTGGTCAGCGGTCTGCCCGAGACGGATGAAATGCGCCCGGACAGTGCCCAGGCTTCGGGTCCCGGTGTGAGGCGCAGGCGCTCCATCAAAATAAACCTCCACTTTTTGACGTTTGAGGCGCGCAAATTCCTGCAGGATCGCAACCAGTTCCATTTCATCATCCATGGCATCCAGGCGCAACCCAAGTTTTGGAATTAAATTATGACCGTCAATTAGATAGGGCATGTATAGATTTTACCGTTAAAAAACAAGCGGTCATTCTCAAAATGACCGCCTTTTTTTAGACAGGTTCTACAACTTTTGTCTTCACCTCAAATATGGGCGGGTGCTCCAAAGTCTTCTTGACCTTGCACAATTCTGCCGAACGGATAAGCGCATCGTAATATTGTGCGGGGAAGCTGGGCGGCACTTGAATTTCAAGATCAATTTTTTCGATCATGCCCGCCCCAGCAGGGTGGTTTCGTTGGATGATTCGAATCCCCTGCGTGGGCAAATTGCGCTGGCGGCAAAAACCGAGCACATAAATGCCCGCGCATGTGCCAATGGAAGCGAGGAATAACTCAAAAGGCATCGGCGCGGCGCTTGCGGGGGGTTGGTCGGTTGGAACAGTATGCGATCCAAAGTGAGCGTCCACTCTTAACCCACCCGGAAAATCAATTAGCATCTCCATGAGAAGCCCTCCAAATAAGTGATATGTGTCATGTATTTGCGACGCCACGAAATATTCGTATATTACCTGCCTGCACCCGGTAAACATGAAGTCCGTATATGAAATGGGCGCCCACTGCAAATCGAATATAATGGAAACACTTTTCAAAAGGAGATTCAAATGAAAGAAAAGAGAACATTCGACATCTCGATTTCACAACAAGGCGGAATTGTCCGCAATGTGCTTAACCAACTCAAACTCATCTTTCGCCTGATGGGTGACCGCCGTGTAAATTTCTTTGCCAAACTGGTACCCGTTGGAGCGCTGATCTACCTGGTTTCACCCTTGGATTTCATTTCCATCCCAATCATCGGCGTGGTGGATGATGCCGCACTGCTCTGGCTCGGTTCCTACATCTTTACCGAACTTTGTCCGCCTGAGGTTGTGGCGGAACACATGCGGGCGCTGGCCGGCAACATGAATGACGGCGACACACAGGCAGAGGTTGTGGATGCTGAAGCCACAGATGTAAAAGAATAATACTAAATATGAAGCGGTTTATTTTTTTATTGACTCTGCCGCTTCTCGCATGTGGAGGATTGGCAGAACCTGTTTCCCCGACCGCCAAGCCTCTCGCTGCGCGCCCGCCGACGGCTGTTCCTACACATCAAACAGACCCTCAGCCTGATACTTCCACAACACCAGCGACACAGCCTGTTCTTCCACCTGTCAGCGAATTCCCCAACTCGAATAATTATGAGTGGCGTCTGATTGCCAGCGGACTCAACCGCCCTGTGGATGTACAATCCGCAATGGATGGTTCAGGCCGGTTATTCATCATTGAAAAATACGGCGTCATCCGTGTTTATGAAAATGGTCAACTGCTCGAACAACCCTTTCTAAATATTGACGACCGCGTCAATGATGACAGCAACGAAATGGGACTGCTTGGTTTGGCATTTCATCCAGACTATGAACAGAATGGCTTTTTCTACGTCAACTACACAGGTACGGGTGGGAATACTTTTATCTCCCGTTTTCAGGCCAGCGGTAATGTTGCCGATGCTGGCAGTGAATCCATTTTATTGAAGATTAACCAGCCTTATCCCAACCACAATGGCGGCGCAGTAGTTTTCGGACGCGATGGATATTTGTATCTTGGGCTTGGAGATGGCGGTGCAGGCGGCGACCCACACAAAAACGGACAGGACACCGCCAGCCTGCTCGGCAAAATTTTACGCATTGACGTGAACAGCGGCGACCCGTATAGCATTCCATCTGACAACCCGTTTGGAAATGAAGTCTGGGTTTACGGCTTGCGCAATCCCTGGCGCATATCCTTTGACCGCGCCACAGGCGACCTGTGGATCGGAGATGTGGGTCAAGGTAATTGGGAGGAGATTGACTACCTCCCTGCTGGTTCGCCCGGCGGCGCAAACTTCGGCTGGAGCATTATGGAAGGCAATCATGGGTTTGATGGCCAGGCTCGACCTGGTTTGTTACTCCCCGCCGCGGAATACAGCCATGATTTCGGCTGTTCGGTCACGGGCGGGGTTGTCTATCGCGGCGCAATGCCTGAATGGAATGGTATTTACTTGTACGGGGATTATTGCAGCGGCTATGTCTGGGGGTTGATCCTCTCAGAGGGTCAGTGGCAGTCTCAGCTTCTGTTTGAAACGAATGTGAGGATCACCTCATTCGGTCAGGATGAATCTGGTGAAATCTATTTTGCAAGCGATGCGGGCGGTGTTTACGTCCTGACAAAAAAATAGGGACTTATCACATCCTAAATAAGCGGTTTGTCATATCAGTTTGTGACGCCTGTCACTGGCAGTGCGGGCGTTTTTCTTCTAAACTAGAACTATCAGATATCAGAGTAATGAGGCTGTTATGGCAGAAAAGATTTGGCACGTTGAAAAAATCAAATACTGCGAACATGTCGGCCATGAAATTTCCATTGAGAATGAAGTGGTTTTCCCAGCCGATCATTTACCCGACCAGCCCCCGCGTATTGTTGCCCATCGCTGCTCCAGCGCCGTTGAATGTAACCTGATGGAACAACCGGCCTGCGCTTTGTGCGGCACGAACCCTGATCTTGACCCTGTGTAATTGAGTAACCAAAAGTTACTCTTCCAAACTCTCTCCTCCCTCTGAGTTGGTCTTTTGGCTGCACCGCGTGAGAACGCGGTGTATGCCGTTAATAAGGGTGTCTTCCGCGCTCATGTCATGGTCTCACAGCGCGCGGGTTTCCGGACGCATGCTTTGAGTTAAAGTCAGTGCTTGAAGGGTGGGATCAGGTTGAGGTTAAGAGCGAGGCGGGTTCACATCCTGTATCGAAAATTCCGCATCGTCTATTTGTTGTCGATGCCAGAAAATCGTAATGCGACACGCTTCGCGATGTCGCGCTGCAAAAGCTTTGAAACGGTTGTGCAATTCCTTCAACGGGCGTAAAATAATCGGCAAGGATATGATGGTTCACACGGACGAGAGCGACCTTAGTTCTACTGATAATAACCCACCCAGTAAAAGCCGCTGGGCGCAGAACGTGTTTAATTTAAAAATCAACATCACGTAGGTGCGTGTGCGCCTCTGCGTGATGTCAATTCACGCAAGGAGGCAGCCATGCTGAGCATTTACAAAACCACCGAGCAAGGGCTAGAAACAATTGAAGTGATCGCGAACGGCGCATGGGTCAATGTGGTCGACCCAACGCCCGATGAGATCGAAAAGTTGGTCAATTGGGGGATGGATATGGACTATGTTAATTATTCCCTCGACCAGGATGAAATGGCGCACATGGAACGGGATGATGAGTACACCTTCATTCTGATTCGCATTCCGCTTCACCGGCCTGAAAGTGATGTCCCGTATATGACGGTACCGCTTGGCATTATGATTTTGGGAAACAAGATCATCACGGTGTGCCGTTATGACAGCGACATTTTCAAAGTGCTGGCGAATGGGAAATATCGGTTGATGAAAACAGGCAAGCGCTACCGTCTTGCGCTTTATATTTTCCTTGAAACATCGTCCCGCTATTTGAATTTATTGCGTGAGATCAATCGCGCCACGGAGATCGTGGAGGATCAACTGCAAAAATCCACACGCAACCGTGAAGTGTTGGAATTGCTCAAATATCAAAAATGTCTTACCTATTTTGCGACCGCATTGCGCTCGAATGAAGTGATGATGGAACGTGTTCAAAAGACGCAGCTGTTTAACTACTATGAAGAGGACCAGGACCTGCTGGAAGATGTGCTGACCGAAAACCAGCAGGCCATTCAAATGACCAGCATCGCCACTGAAATTCTCTCGGGCATGATGGACGCCTTCGCATCCATCATTTCAAACAACCTTAATGGTGTCATGAAAGCCCTGGCTGCGCTGACGATCATCCTCAACATGCCCGCCATCGTCGCATCTTTTTATGGCATGAATGTCGCTTTGCCCGGCGAGAGCCATCCGCTCGCGTTTATTTTTGTCATCGGTTTGTCGCTTGCTCTTACTGCGGTGGCTACATTTATTTTTTACAAACGGGATTGGTTTTAGAGCAGACCTGACATGTCTCCGCGAAAGTCTGTTAGATCGTAACCCGCATCAACGCAATCGTTTTGGTTAACAACGGCGCGGATGAGACATGTCAGGTCTTATTATTGGAATATAAAAACATGAAACTTGAATTAATTCTCGATGCGAAAGCCACTCTCGGAGAAGGCCCTGCCTGGGATTCCAAAACACAAACGCTTTACTGGCTGGATATACTTGAGAAACGCATTTATGCAGGGACTCGAATTTTTACTCAATTGGATGATCTTATCGGATGCCTGTCCCCGCGCAAAAACGGTCACCTCATCCTCGCCCTGAGCGGAGCCGAGGGGCGCCTCAGCTTCGCGGACCTTGATCCCTTCGGTCAAACTCAGGGCAGGCCTGGCACCAGTCAATTAACAGTTCTCGTGCCTTTAGATTCTGAACCACCTGCCAACCGCTTCAACGATGGCAAATGTGACCCCGCTGGCCGCTTCCTTGCCGGCACCATGGATATGAACGAGAAGTATCCAAATGGCTCGCTCTATTCATTTGATGGTAAGGAAACTACGCGCCTTCTTGATGGAATTACCATCTCCAACGGACTCGCGTGGAGTCCAGACCATAAAACTTTTTATTACATCGATACGCCCACACGGGAAGTCAAGGCATTTGACTATGACCTTGGGACGGGGCAAATTGCAAATCCGCGTATTGCGATTTGCATCCGGGAGTCGTTTGGCTGGCCAGATGGCATGACATCAGACACCGAAGGCAATTTGTGGATCGCAATGTGGGGCGGCGCGCAGGTGACAAAGTGGAATCCGAATTCAGGAAAATTGCTGGAGCAGGTTTCCATCCCTGCCTTGCATACCTCCTCCTGTGTGTTTGGCGGCAGGGATATGAACGAGTTGCACGTCACATCTGCGCGCGTGGGGATGAGCGCAGCAGACTTAAAAAGATACCCGCTCTCAGGCGGGTTGTTTAAAGTGGTTACGAATGTAGTGGGAATGCCGACATTTGAGTTTGGATAAAAAACAGCAAACCCTAAAGGTCTTTCTGGTAAACCAGAAGGCAGTTTGCATCGGTGTTTTTTGGGGTAGTGGATGGAAAGTAAGTGATGGTAAGATGGACGGGATGATCCAGAAAACAGTTACGTACAGTTGTCGAGTGTGCGGAAGCACAAACCTTGTCAAAAATGGCACGAACCGCCTGAAGCAACAGCCATATCCCTGCAAAGACTGTGGTGCACATCGCCTGCTTGAGTCAAACCGAGAGGCAAAAAAACGCAAAAACCAATCCTCCTCAGCGCCTGTCCAGAGCGAATAAGTCTAGGAGGTCTGCCACGGGTTTTTGATATTCACCGCCAAAGCATTTCAAGATGGATCGTAGAGCATGTGAAAAGCCTGCCAAACTTCAAAGACACTTGGTTGCCAGCCCAACCAGCGGCGGTTCTGGACTATGACGAAGCCTGGAGTTTGGTGCTCAAACTTGCGTTTCCTATAGTGATTTCCGGGAGGCTTATCCAAAGGTCCTTCCACAGGAAACACATCATGCCGTCGGTAAAGATAGTGGGCAGAAGGTATCGCACCTGGAGCGATGGTATTGCACTTTGCGCCAACACCAGGCTCGCTATGTGCGCAAGACACTTTCATTTTCAAAGCGTGAGGCCTTTCATCGTTGATCATAATCCAGCCAGAAAACAATTCGCATCACTTACTTTGTGACCACTACCAATTTAGCTTTTCCCCATTTTCCCGCAACCATTTCCTTTGATTTTTATAGTCAGGATAAATAGCTTCGACGAATTTCCAAAATTTACTGGAGTGGTTTTTCACGTGCAGGTGCGCCAGTTCATGCGCAATCACGTAATCAATTACGTCAAGCGGAGCCATCACCAGCCGCCAGGTGAAATTCAAAGTCCCGTTTGGACTGCATGATCCCCAACGTGTTTTGGCAGAGGTGATTTTTACCTGTCCGGGTGTCAAGCTATGCTGTTGCGCAAATTGCGTCACACGTTCAGATATGACCTCATAAGCGCGTTCCTTATACCAGCGCGTGAAGATCGATTCACCTCTTTTTTGCATCGTGTGACTCAGTGTAAAACCATTGTCAAACTTCAGGGAGGGGCGTTGAGGTTTGACCAGTTTCAGGTCAAAGGAAGCGCCGAGGAACAAAAACGTCTCGCCATCCATATATTGTCTCACGGGAGTGTGCGTGATGGATTTTAGTCTCTCCCGTGTTCGGATAACCCAATCTGATTTTTCCTGAACAAAAGAATTGATCTGTGCTTGCGAAATTCGCATCGGCGCGCGGATTGTCAGTGTGCCATTGCGTTCGATGATGAGTGCGATCGTTCTGCGTTTGCTGCGGATGAGTTTGTCGATTTGTATTTGCATAAATAACTCAAGCCCTCACCACTTCGACAGGCTCAGTGCACCGCCTGCCATCTCCCGAAGGGAGAGGGAGAAGTCGTTACAATCGGGGTGAGGGAATAAGGCTTCTTCAAGGCGGCAACTTAGGATAAATAATTGAATCCATTTGAATAAAAAGACCACCATTTTGTCCGGTGGTCTTTAGAGTGCCGAGGGAGAGATTTGCGAAGTCCCGTTCAGCGGGAAACTCTCGACCGTAGGCGTAACACACCGCTAATAAAAAGACCACCATTTTGTCCAGTGGTCTTTAGAGTGCCGAGGGAGAGATTTGAACTCTCGACCGAAGGCTTATGAGTCCTTTGCTCTGCCACTGAGCTACCTCGGCATTACAACATGGCGCCACAAATATTACTATGGGAGATGCCATTTGTCAACGCAATGCCCGAATACCAAACAAAATTATTGGATGAAGTACAATTCACGCCATGGCCAAAACCAAATCACCCCTCATTTATTTTTCGATCACAATCATAGTGATCGCATTGTTGACTCTCTCCGGCCCTCAAGAAAAATCACTGGGATCGAATGTGCGGATCGTTTACCTGCATGGAGCCTGGGTATTAGCCGCGGAAACCGCCTTCATCGCCGCAGCTCTCGCGGGACTATTAGGACTGTTCCTGCGCAAGGACATATTCCACACCTGGTCCGCTGCGCTCGGCCGCACAGGCATCGCCTTCTGGTTGACGTACCTTCCGCTTTCACTGATCGCCATGCAAGCCAACTGGAATGGACTTTTCCTCGCCGAGCCTCGTTTCCGTCTTGCCATCATCTTCGCTGTCACAGGTGTTTTACTACAACTGGGTCTATGGATATTAAATACCTCCTGGCTGACCTCATTGGCAAATATTCTTTACATCATCACATTGCGCGCGACCTTTGCAACGGCTCAAAATGTAATGCACCCGCCTCCATCTCCCATCTTTAATTCGGGCTTGTGGAATGTCATTATCTTTTTCATCACGCTGAATTTTCTGGCATGGATCGCAGGATACTTTTTGACGCGGTGGTTTCTGCGATTCAGCGAGTCGTAGATTCAGCGATTCACTAACTCACTAACTCACTCTCCCGAATCGCCCATGTACCTCCCTCAGCTAATTACCTTCATGTTTTTACGCACCATCCTGAATACCGCCCACAGGATGGTGTATCCATTTTTACCGGTTTTTGCGCGCGGCCTGGGTGTGGACCTTACCAGCATGTCCCTGTTGATGACGGCGCGTTCATTGCTTGGAATAACCAGTCCGCTGTTTGCACCCATGGCGGATCGGCGCGGTAGAAAATTCGGCATGTTGGTTGGCACTGTCATCTTCACCTTTGGCGTGAGCTTGGTAGCGATCCACCCATCTTTCTGGACTCTTGCCATTGCCCTGATGTTCGCCATGGTTGGGAAATATATGTTTGATCCTGCCATGCAAGCCTACTTTGGCGACCGAATTCCATATCACCAGCGCGGCACAGCCCTGGCAGTGACCGAAGTAGCCTGGTCCATGTCATTTATTGTGGGCGTACCTGTAGTGGGGTTTTTGATTGACAGATTCGGCTGGTCTGCGCCTTTCCCTTTTTTTACAATATTTGGGCTCGTCATTTTTTTCGTGATCTGGCGCATTGTGCCGGCCGAAGATTCACACCATAAATTGGCCAACAATTCGCGAGACGGCTATCGGGCTGTGTTCACATCCGTTCCTGCCATGGCCGGGATTTCCATTGCCATGTGGGCAAGCGCAGGCAATGAAATGGTCAACATCATCTTTGGCGTTTGGCTGGAAGACTCTTTTGGATTAAAGATCCTTGCGCTTGCGGGCGCCTCCGCGGTGATCGGCATCTCTGAATTAAGCGGGGAAGGATTGGTTGCTTTCACAACAGACAGGCTTGGAAAACCGCTCGCGCTGACCATCGGGCTGGTCGGCAACGCGTTGGCTTCGATCCTGCTCCCGATCATTGGGCAAACACAAGCGGGTGCGCTGGCTGGGTTGTTCCTGTTTTACATCACCTTTGAGTATGTGATGGTCAGCCATATTCCAATGATGACGGAACTGGTCCCTTCAGCGCGGGCTACGATGCTTTCCATGAATGTCACAGGTCATGCGGTCGGGCGCGCTCTCGGAGCAATCCTGGCGGCATTTATCTACCAGCAGTTTGGCTTTACCTTCGTGGCGTTAACTGCCGTGATCTTTAATGGGGCGGGACTTCTGGCATTGCTAAGATTGCAAAAAGGATGACCCTCATAATTTTCTTCGGAGGCTGCCGTAAATTTTTACCCGCCGCTTACGATCAATCTTTAAATTCTCTACCGTACATGAGTTGGTACCTCTGGCAGGCTAAAAAGGAAGACGGGTTGAAAGTCTAGCGAATGCTTCAATGCGTACTTTAGCCAATCGAGTCCCAAACGGAAGAGACTTTTATCGCGCCG
>VGNE01000055.1 GCA_016866215.1 Chloroflexota bacterium
GGTCTTCAACGTTTTCTTCACTTTTGTGTATACTCGGTAGCGATCAGTCATAGAGGACACCTCAGTTGGTTTGGTGACCCTGAGTTTACTCTATGACTGATTTTCCTCGTATTTGTACGGTAGAGAAATTGGAGAAAAATGGCAACCTATCGCATTATATGCATTAATCAAGAGCCTGCAAGAAACCCACCTCAACATGCTCACATTGTAGCAGTAGGGGTAGGGAACAGCCCTGCTAACTTTACTTCTCGCTTTACGCTTGCTCAAGTACTTCAAATGATGAGCAACGGAGACAGATTTTACACGCAAGGAGTAAATTCAGGTAAGACTGCGTCAGTTGAGAAATATCATTGTGCTCCTTGTGGTCAATGGCATATTCGATCAACAGCCGATTGCGTCTCCGACAATAATTTGGACAATCTTCCTAATTGTGCGTAACATAAATTCGATAGACGCAGACCTCCGAAGCATAAGAAATAAGAACTCGGAGGTCTGTTTGCTATTTTCTAAATCTCTAACTCTCTCTACTTCCCCTCCACCACCTTGACTTCTTCCTCACTCAACCCATACAACTCATACACGAGACGATCAATCCCCTTATCCGTGGACTCGATCTCCCGCTTCACCATCTCCTGCTCCTGCGGTGTGCGTGGACTTTGCCTGTGCAACGCCAGCATCCGCTCGACCAGCGAGACCATCTTATCGTGTATGGCTTTTTAGGCAGGGTCGGCAACCAGGTGACAGTCATCTTTAAGATGACTGTCACCTTTGATCCGCCACTGACCGCCGACCACTGTTCACTGATAACTGTCCACTAGTCACTGCTCACTGGCTTTTCCCTCTCCGTCAAATTCACCACACTCGCATTACTCGCTTTGACTAGATTCTCGGGCGTGATCATGATCTCCTCGCCCCATTGCCCCGCTCCCGTGCCGAGCATGGGTTCGTCCAGCAGGCTCGCTTCGAGGAAGGTTCTGAATCCCACTGGCTGCCAGCCAAAGGCGGGGATCGAGCCGATGACATATCCCGTTGTTTGTTGTACGGCTTCGGGCTTTGCCATTTGGATGTTGCGTGAACCGATCGCTTTTTTGAGATTGCCAGAAATTGCATTTTGATCGCCGCCGAGCATCACCAATACGCGCTCACCGGTATCCACTTGAAAGATCAAAGTTTTAACTGCCTGCCTCTCGGAGAACCCCAAAACGTGCGCCACGTTTGCGGCGCCTTTCTCTGTTTCTGGTGAAAAACTGCGCGCTTCGTATGGGATGTTGTGCTTGTCGAGGTATAAGTGAGGAGGGAGTTTCATATATTCAATCCTTTATAAAATATTTTCCCTCACCTCGTTTGTGGTGATTGTTCGTCAGAACGATTTCCCCTTCTCCCTTGGGGAGAGGGCAGGATGAGGGTTTTTCCTTGAGGCGAGATAAATTCCCGCCAAAATAAATACGCCGCCGATAATGGTTGCGTGGGTCGGGGTTTCATCTAAAATGAAAAATGCCAGAATTGCAGAGCCGACCGGTTCACCAAGCGTGGTGACAGCCACCAAAGCGGCGGGCAGATATTTCAAAGCCCAATTGTATGTGGAATGCCCGATCAATTGTGGAATCGCGGCAAGTAAAAATATCCAGCCATAGGTTTGCGGGCCAAAGCCAAATGGCGAATTCCCCGAAGCGAGCATGACCGCGATCAAAACCATCGCTGCCATGCCATACGCCAAAAATATATAAGGGACAAGCGACATGCCGCCCGTCGTCCGCAATTTTCTGCCGATGATCAGATAACCCGTCACAGACCATGCGCCAGCCAAAGCCAGGAAATTGCCCCATGCCGTGCGGCCTTGCAGGATGTCCTGCAAGGCGGGACAGGACAACCTGCCATCCCACACACAGGCATCAGACAAGCCGATAATTGCCCCGCCGACGATGGATAATGCCAACCCAAGCATCGCAGTCCGCGCGAGGTGCTCTTTCAACAAGATAGGCGAGAGCAAGGCCACCCAAAGCGGACCTGTGCTTACGAACACTACCGAACTCGCTACGCTTGTATATTCGAGGGATGAAATCCAGGTGGCAAAATGCACCGCGAGGAAAATGCCCGAGCCGGCACCGAGCATGATCTCGTTGCGTGTGAAGCGTCTGATCTCGTCGCGATGTTGTGTGAGAGCGACGGGAGCTAACATCAAGGTGGCAAAAGTCAATCTCAATGCCGCAATGACAAGCGATGGGACACCGTCATTCTGCGCGAAACGTATAAAGATGCTCGCGGTGGAAACCGCGAGGATGGCGATGAGAATTGTAAGAGGCAGGAAAAGACGGGCGCGGGGTTCAGTCATGGTTCAACCTTGATTTATATGATATTTGTATAAAAATTGTCCAAATTCTTGCATCTATTTTGCGTTCACGGTAAAATCGAATTATACGTTCAAAGAACACAATTTTATATAATCGTTTCCAACTATTAAGGAGAAAACCTCATGGCTTTTGAACTTCCCAAACTTGCTTATGCATACGACGCTTTGGAGCCGCATATTGATGCGCGCACGATGGAAATCCACCACACCAAGCACCACCAGACTTACATCACCAATTTGAATGCGGCTGTCGAGAAAACCCCCGAATTGGCCGGCAAGTCGCTTGTAGCCCTGCTCAGTAATTTGAATGCCGCCCCCGAAGGCGTGCGCGGCGTAGTCCGCAATCATGGCGGCGGCACGTATAACCACAATCTCTTTTGGGAGGTCATGGGACCGAAGGCAGGCGGCTCACCGAAAGGCGACTTAGCCAAAGCCATTGACGCTTCCTTCACTTCCTTCGATAAATTCAAAGCTGAATTTGGCGCTTCGGCTACAACTCGCTTCGGCTCAGGCTGGGCCTGGTTGGTAAAGAAGGGCAGTGGTTTGGCGGTTGTATCCACTGCAAATCAGGATTCCCCTTTGCCTGATGGACTCACCCCCATTTTAGGAATTGATGTTTGGGAACATGCTTACTACCTCAACTACCAAAACCGCCGTCCTGATTACATCGCCGCGTTTTGGAATGTGATCAACTGGGATGCGGTTGCTGAAAAATTCGCCGCGAAGTAAATATATTAAGAAACAAGTTCACGTTCAAGGATCTTCCCACAGGTTTTCATCTGTGGGAAGATTTTTAATTTCTGATCTTGTCCCAGCAATTTTCCTTATAAAAGAACCTTCATCCGCAGATGGCGCAGATTTAGCAGATTATTTTGATTCTTTTTCTACGCAACCTGCGCCATCGTACCCGAATGGGTAAATCTGTGGATAAATTAAAGCCGGATTGAGAATTTCTGCATCTGCCCCTTGTCACAAAAATAAACAAAGATATAATAGTGAAAAGATTGTCTGTATATAATCTCACAAGGAGCAATTTCCCATGACCCACATTATCACAAGTTTATGCGTTCGTGACCGCGGTTGTATAGATGTTTGCCCAGTCGAATGCATGATCCCTGGCCTGCCTCTTGAAGAATGGCCGTGGATTTATATCGACCCGGATACCTGTATTGATTGCGGCGCCTGCGTGCCAGAATGCCCGTATGCCGCCATCTTCCCCGAAGATGAGGTTCCCGCCGTTTACACCGCGAAGGGCGGGGAATATATCAGCAAGGTCGGACTCACTGGACATTTCGAAGGCACCAATCATCATGGCAAACCGATTGTCCTGGAAACCACCAAACAACTTGCGGCTGGCGAAGTTGTAGACCTGACTGCTGATATCAAGCCCAATTATGATTTCTTCAAAAGCGGGCCCGGTTACTCTGCGAAAGACAGCGATCAGGGTTTATAGTTCACGTGTAAATAAAAAAGGTTTTGTGTTATGCCTGACCTTTTTTGATTCCTACTGGCTCAGCCCGGCATTTAGAAGGTTTTCTCCAATGCGTTCCGCCAGGGAGATATTGTTTTCCTCCAGAGCAACAACCAGCACCAACGGCGTTCCCCGCCAATCTGGAAGCGTCCCTGCCAGCAGCCAGGTGAAATGGGTATTGCCCACACTTGCCCGCCCGATATGACTCCAATACGGCTTTCCTTTTTTGATAAAAGACAAAGCCGCTTCATTCGCCGCCTCAGCCTGAATCACCTCCACAGGCTGACTCAACGCCGGAAGCACCACCCAACCCTGGTCCGGCGTGTTGACCGCCGTGGCAATGCGCGGCGCGGGCAGAATCCCCTGATAACTTATGGAAGCTGCGGCGATGGCCGCTTGCAATGGACTGACCCTCAAGTTTTGCAATGAATCTATTCTTTCATCAACCATAACAGGCATATTCAATGTGGGGGCCTGAAATAAGCCCAGCTTTTCATAAAATGCCTGTAATTCAAAATTCGACGGCAGTCTTTCCCCAAATTCCGCCCGGAGCAATGGCAGGAGCGCAGTGCCTATTGGATACAAGCCCTGCGTTGCCCGGTTAAGTAACGGCGAAGAAGAATCCTGTGAAAGCGCCTCCCCTTCTTCGTTTAAATTATTGGGATTGTAAGGCGGATGGGAAGACATAACGAGGATCTCGCCTGTTTCTGCATTCATCAAAATGATCGCGCCCGTATGGTCGCCCAGCAATTGATCTGCCTCTGATTGCAAAGTGACGTCAAGGCTCAGGCGCACATCCAGTCCGGAGGGGGGAGTGCCATAGAGTAATTGGTCTTTCAAAATTACACTTGCAGGGTATCCCTGCAACCCGCGTAAATAACTATCTTGGGACGCTTCCAACCCTGCCTGACCGTAAACAGGATGCGTGTATCCGGTAACAGGCGCAAGGTCGGGATAAAGATAAATACGGTTGTAGGTTCCGCTTTGCCCTTCAGTGACGTTAATGGGTTGATTGTTTCTATCCACCAATTCACCGCGTGGAACATAGCGGTCTGCGATTGCACGGCGAGGATTGTCTGTCCGCAAGAGCAGGTCTGGTGCGCGAATGATCGCCCACCAGGCAGTTGTCAATGCACATGCAGCGATTCCAAAGGCGAGCGCGGCGGCAAGGAATGAATACGGTTTTGGATCATGCAAAACAGCGGGTTCTTTGTCTTCGACGCTGCTAATGACGAGCAGTAAAAAAAGCGCAATGAAGGAGGTCAGTAGCGAAGAACCGCCGTAGGAGACAAAAGGCAGGGTTACACCTGTAAGGGGCAACAGCCTGATGTTTCCGCCGATGATAAGCAGGCTTTGAACACCAAGGTAAGTTACGATACCTGCCGCGAGGTACCGCCGAAATCCATCTGGCGCGCGCAGGGAGATGATCATGCCTCGGGCGAGAATCAGCCAGATGGCGGCAAGCAGGCTCAACGTCCCGATCAGACCCGTTTCTTCCGCAATTGCAGAATAGATAAAATCAGAAATGGCAACCGGAACGAGCAGCGGACTGCCAATCCCAAGTCCTCTTCCGATTGTGCCGCCATTGGCTATCGCGAGAAGTGACTGCACGATCTGGTAGGAGTTGCCGGACGGGTCTGTCCAGGGGTTTAACCAGCCGACCATGCGGATGTGAATAACATCAATAAAGAAATATCCCAAAAGAAACGCAAACGACAGGAACAGAGCTGCGCTTAATAACACAGGTCGTTTGCCTGTTGTTAAAAAAATGATGATCGTAAAGATGGAAATAATAATGGATGCGGTTCCAAGATCTCGTTGGACGAGCAGGAGCAGAAGTGCAAGACCTGTGACGACCAACGTGGGGACAAGCAGAGGAAATGAGAAAAGGTAAATACTGGCGCGGTCTGCAAGATATGCGGAAAGGTAAATGACCAGCAATAACTTAAGCGGTTCGGATGGTTGAAAATAGACGCCGCAACAACCCAGCCACAAGCGCGGCCCGAACCCAAGCGGATTTGTGCCAAAGAGCAAAGTCAGTGCGGTGATGAATAAGCCGCCGCTTAGTAATATGTATTTGTATCTTCTTAGGAAAGTGAGATTTTTAAGGAAGGTCAAAGCAGCGATAAAAACGAAGATGCTCACACCCAGCCAGATCATCTGACGTATCCCAAATGTCTCCTCAAGCCGCCAGATGGTGAGCATACCCCACCCGCTGAGCAGGGCCGCGGCTGGTAAAAGATAGGGGTCTCGTTCAGGCAAATATTTAACCGTGGCGCGATGTGCCAGGCTGATTAAGACCGCCCAAATTATGAAGCCAACCCAGTGGGATAGTCTGTAGTCTACATCCCAGCTGCGCTCGCGGACTGCCGGGGAAAGCGTGAAGATGATGGATTGGATGGAGAGGAAGAATGCCGACCAGCTTAATAATCGGCTTTGGATTGAATCATGCATTCATTAATGGTACATCATATTTTGGAAATGGTCGGATGCGAATATTTCTGCATTTCAGGAAACGGCGATTTGCGGTGAATCCATGCAGGAAGCATGAAGCCAATGTATCCACCCAGCAGGACGTTCTTCTTGAGGTGAGTTTATGAATCTATTTGAAGTATTTGCCAATCAGCAGGTCAAGTTTTTTACGGGTTTTGGCGGGGACGACTTCGGGGTTTGTAATCAGTGCGGTGGCTAAAGCCTGTCCACATTTACAGGCGCGTTCCCTGTTTAGATCGCGCACAAGATTACGGATTGCTTTCTGCGCAATATCAGTATTCTTATTTAGGGTTTGAATCACCATTTCTACGGTTACTGGTGATTCATTTTCGTGCCAGACATCATAATCTGTGACGTGCGCCATGGTGGCATAGCATAATTCCGCTTCCCGCGCCAGGAAAGCCTCCGGCGAGGCCGTCATCCCGATGACGGACATTCCCCAGCTGCGATAAGTCTGCGATTCCGCCTTTGTGGAAAAACGCGGTCCTTCTATCGTAATTAATGCTCCCCCATGATGGGTCGTTGCGCCTGTTGCGCGGACTGCAGATTCCAATTGTTGTGATAGCTCGTTGCAGAAAGGATCTGCAACGCTGATATGGGCTACAAGCCCCTCACCGAAGAAGGAGCGGACGCGATTCTTGGTGAAATCGAAGATATTATCAGGGATGACGATCTGCCCGGGGGCGTAATCTTCGCGCAATGATCCGCAGGCGCTAATGCTGATGAGGCGTTCGACGCCCAGTGATTTCAAGGCGTAAATGTTTGCGCAATAGGGAACTTCACTTGGGGTGATGTGATGACCTATTCCATGCCGTGCGAGGAAGGCCACAGGCATCCCTTCCAAAGTACCAATTGTGATGGGCGCACTGGGCTTCCCAAACGGGGTGTCCACGTCAACGCTTTCTGCATTTTCAAGACCGCTCATTTGATACAAACCTGAACCGCCGATGACCGCCATGGATGCTTTTTTTGTCATTTATCCCTCGATCTTTGTGTGGGTTGGTCAATCATATTTTCCGACAAGGTTACGATAAGCCGCGTGGATCCACATTTGATCTCATCGCCGGAGGTGATCACGGTCGGCATGTCAACAGGCGATTCGTTCAAAGAAGTGCCGTTTGTGGATGCAAGATCTTCCAGCCACCATTGTCCGTGATGATAAGTGAGTTGCGCATGCTTGGTGGAGGCTGTGTCGTCCATAATAGGAATGTCGCAAGCCGGGTCACGCCCAAGCATAATCTCAGGTTGAAAAAATTGTTTTAAGATCGGGTTTCCCTGCGCATGGTTTACCGAGATATTGATTCCGGGTACCCTGCGACCAGCTAGTGAAAGTCCCTGTCTGTTTACCTCGCGATACAAAAAGATCAACACCCAGCCTAGGAAACCAAATAATGCCAAAGCTGTGATAAGCCGTAAGGCTAAAACAATCGAACCACTCATTTTTTCCTGATTTTTGCAGTAGAGGTATCTTTTATGAATACTGTCGGCCAATCATCGGACACTCTGGGAAGAGGGGCTGTTTCTTTAAGGTCGGGACGGGGAGGCGGACCGTCCTGTCCAAAAATCAGGGCAACGCCTGCGAGGGAAATTACATCCCCGGGATACAGGACACTCTGGTTGGTGCGCTGTCCATTTACAAAAGTTCCCCCCGTTGAGTTTAGATCAAAGACCGTATAACGACCATTAATTGTGCGCAACTGCGCGTGACTGCGTGAGATGCGCGGGTCGTCAATGATCAATTGATTGTCCAACCTGCGGCCGATATTGACAACGGGCAAAACCAGGGGAAAAACCTTTACACCCTCCACGATCAAAAATGCTTTTTCAGGGCTCTTGCTGTTGTCTGCATGGCTTTCGGTATCCAACGGGATTGCATTTGTTTCTGCCATAGATTCGATCCGATGCGATGCAACGATTTGGGCATCATTTAATGGTATTTTCTCAACTGGTGAAATGGTGAGAGTAGGTGAGATTGTAAACCTGAATCCCGCCTCTTCGGCCACGGTTGTAATGGAGTGTAATAATACTCTCAGCAATTGTGAGTTTTGCCAGTTTGCTGATGTGACTGGGTTCATTAACAAAGTGTATACGTTCGGCGCAATGATTGTGCCGTCATCATGTGATATGCTGTTCAGTTGAATTGATGCCGCGAGTTTTTGAACGATGATGTCATCCACTTTTTTTCCGGGCAGTAAGTTCAGCAAATCCACTTCGATCAATGTCTGAAGGCGGGCTTCGAGTTCTTTTAGATTCATGGGATGTAAATTCCGGATTTCATTATAGAAGTTTGATGATGTTTTTACTGGAGCAATGAAAGCTGTTTAAAACTCACAGGGACTGCTTGCAATTGGGGCAGGTCTTGACGCCTGCTTTTACGACATATCCGCACTTTTTGCACGTATCGGGCTGTAGGTTCCCGAGAGGCGCACCGCAGGCAAGACAGGCCGGTTCGCCGACCGGGTTAGCCGTATGGCAGAATTCGCAAGTCAGACGTTTAAGTTTGTCTGATAATTCAGTGGATGCTCCAGCGGTTCGCACGGTTTTTGCAATTACTTGCCAGATGCGTTCCCCAAGCTGAAGATGCTCAAAATCCTGGGCGATATCATCCAGCCGCCCAAGCAGGCTGAAAGGGTTTCGAATCGCGGCAAGAGCGCTGGCGCCCAGGCTCGCGGCTAGACCGAGCCATGCTTGCTGCCCCAATTCAACAATGACCCCTTCTTCTTCCATTTGTTGAATGGTCACCGTCATAGCAGTCATTCCGCCAGACATCGCATCTGGACGGGAACTTATCTGCACGATCATCCTGTCACTTTGCCCGATCGTTTGCGCCAGTAAATTACCTTGATTGAATTCGCCAAGCAGGGCCTGCGCAATATCCGCGGGCTTGATATTTCCATGAAAGATTTTTCGTTCCATGAAGTGGATTATAATCGTCTTTACGATTTCCTTTTAAGAGCTATTTGAAATGAAAAATATCCATTTTCAATCCAAAATTCTTTTCCTTCTCAGCTCCCTGTCATTGACAGGGACATTTTTCGGTTTTACCTCGACCATTGTGCTGGCTCAACAACCGACGAATGTCCCAGCTGCAGGCATGTTCATTACCGTCTTGTTTGGTGGTGAGGATTTTGCTAATATTCGTATGGGTCCAAACTCTTCCATTTATCCTGTTGTAGGTCAATTGTTTCCAGGAGATACAGCGCCGGCGCTTGGCAGGTCACAGGGTGGGGATTGGATACAGATCGAGTTCCCATCAGCCCCAGGTGGAAAAGGCTGGGTCTATTCCCCCCTTGTTCAGGTATCTCCCGGGGCTTTACAGATCGTGGAGCCGCCTCCCACTCCTGTTCCACCTCCAACTGCCACCATTGACCCGACGCTTGCCGCGCAGTTCAATATTATTCCCACCAATACCCGTCTGCCAACTTTTACTCCGCCGCCATCTTTGACTGCACATGCTTATACAGAATTCCCCGCAAGATATTCTGAAAATTCTGTCCCAATTGCCGCGATCATTATAGCGTTTGCAAGCTTGGGGCTGATTGGTTTTCTGCTCTCTTTTATACGCCGATAAGATGATGGTCTCATTCAAGGCAAAGCTTGTCGCTCTGATCGCATTGATGATTGCCGGGGCAGGAGTCATGTTTTCTGTTCCCATTCAATCCCCTGCACGCGCCCAGCAGCCCACCGGCTCCGTCCCAACGGTGACAGGCACACCCTCCGGCATGATCGTTGCAGTAAACCTTGATATGGTTACTGTCAGTGTATATTCAGGTCCCAGTTCGTATCTGTACCCTGCAGTTGGCGTGCTGTTGAAGGGACAGGAAGTGCCTGCATTGGGCATCTCCGAGGACAGGGATTGGATACAGGTTTATTATCCCGGCGTTCCAAGCGCGGTTGCATGGATCTATGGGCCTTATGTCAATATTGTAAGACCGGGGCAACTGGCTGTGTTGAGCGCGCCTCCCACGCCGACCCCGGCTTCCACCCCCACCATTAACCCAACTCTTGCGGCGGCATTTATTGCCCCTGTTACACCCACCCGCCTGCCAACATTCACTCCCCCGCCGCCCCTGGTCATTGCTACTTTTCTCAACGACAATTCAACGGCTAATCATCTGCCGATGGGCTTGTTAATTTTCGGTCTTGGTTTTATTGGGGCCTTTGGCACTTTAATTTCCTTCCTGCGCGGCCGCTAGATTAAATAACAATACGCCTTTTATTGGAAAGGCGTATTTGTTATTTTCTAATTTAGGTTAGATTAGTTATTGCATCCGCAGGAACCACCGCCGCAGCCACTAGAATCACTGCCATCGCTGCTGCCACAGGCGCAACCGCCTTCGCCGTGTTCGTGACCATGTCCTTTTTTGGCGTTTGGACTGTTGACTGCGAAGCCGGCGCCATGTTGGGGATCGTTCACAAAGTCAATGCTTGCTTCGCGCAAATAATCCATGGACACATTGTCAACGACGACCTGCACGCCGTCCGCGTCAAACAGGGTGTCAATATCGCGGAAGTTATTATCCAACGCCATGCCAAAATTCACGCCGCAGCAACCGCCGCTGGCAACATAAACGCGCAAGGCATAGCCTTCAAGGCTGCGTTGTTCGAGAATATCTTTAACAGCCTGGCTGGCAGCGGGAGTTAAGGTAAAGAGTTGGGTTTCAATTTCCTGGAGCATGTTTGTTCTCCTTGTTTGATTGATTCTAAATTTCGCCAAATCTTATCAGGTTTGGGGAACATTGTCAACTTTGGGTTAACACTTTGGGCTGACCCATTGGGTTAACATACTTCTCACATTTCTTGACACATTCTATGTGCGCCTGTAAAATCTCTCTGGTTTATAGGCGAAAGCCCATATTTTTTTTATTCCCTCTGGAGGATATAACCCACATGTACTATATGCAAGGACTTCAAGATTTTGAGGTGGTCGCAATCTGGCTCGTATTTGGCATTGCCATTGTCGGTCTTTTATATGCGATCTTCCTTCGTAACCAAATCCTGCGCGAAGATAAAGGCACTGAAAAAATGCAGGAAGTTTGGAACGCGATCAAAGATGGAGCGAACGCTTATTTACAGAAGCAGTTTCGCTCCATTTTGCCGTTGATCGCTGTTTTAACTGTTGCTTTGTTCCTGTCTGTGTATGTTGTTCCGCCTTCTCCTGAAGCGCAGGAACGCTTCCAGGGCATGAGCGATGCTCAACTCCAGCTGTGGATCGGCATCGCCCGCGGTCTGGCCTTCATTATGGGCGCGGGCTTCTCGCTTACAGTCGGACAGCTTGGTATGCGTATGGCTGTCGAAGCCAATGTGCGCGTGGCTTCAGCATCCAAGAGGTCGTTTGGTGAAGCGCTCCGTATTGCCTATCGCGCCGGCACCATTACTGGAATGCTTACCGATGGTCTCGGCCTGCTTGGCGGAACCATCATTTTCATTATCCTTGGTATTGCCGCGCCCGATGCTTTGCTGGGCTTTGGTTTCGGCGGTACGCTGCTCGCGTTGTTCATGCGTGTGGGCGGCGGCATCTTTACGAAGGCGGCTGACGTCGGCGCCGACCTGGTCGGCAAGGTGGAAGCAGGCATCCCTGAGGATGATCCGAGAAATCCCGCTGTGATCGCCGATCTGGTTGGTGACAACGTCGGCGACTGCGCCGGTATGGCCGCTGACATTTTCGAATCCTATGAAGTCACGATCGTTTCTGGACTTATTCTTGGTCTGGCCCTCTGGCACACGACCGGGCGCCTCGAGTGGATCATCTTCCCGTTGGTGGTGCGCGGTATTGGCGTGCTTTCGTCCATCATCGGCACGTACTTTGTGAAGGCCGGCAAAACCGGCAAGAGCGAAGATGCAATGAAGGCGATCTTTAGCGGCTTCCTGACCTCGGCAGTGATCTCTGCTGCGTTGTTCTTCATCGCCGGTTTCTTCTATTTGAACAACCCTGCAATGGCTGCATGGGGCGGCTGGTGGCGTTTGCCGACGGCTGTAGGTGTTGGGGTTTTGCTTGCCATTGTGATTGACCGCCTGACTGAATACTTTACGGGTACGCATGCCGTGCCAGTCAATAACATCAAAAAAGCCGCAGATACCGGCCCTGCAACCTTGATCTTGAACGGTATCTCGGTCGGTTTTGAATCCTCTGTTTGGTCCGTGCTTGTGATCGCGTTGACAATTGTCGCCTCTATATTTATCTTCGGCACTATTCCCGGTGTGGAAGGTGTGGATCGGGCGACATTCATTTTGTACGGCGTTGCGATGACTGGCATCGGCATGTTGACCCTCACGGGCAACAACGTCGCGATGGACTCTTTCGGTCCGATCTCAGACAATGCCAATGGCATCGGTGAAATGGCCTGGTCTGGCAAAACAGACAAGGCTACCAAAGATGCACAGCAGATCATGGCTGACCTTGATGCGGTGGGTAATACGACCAAAGCGATTACAAAAGGCGTGGCCATTGGCTCCGCAGTGATCGCGGCGGTTTCACTT
This sequence comes from Chloroflexota bacterium, assembly GCA_016866215.1. Classification (GTDB taxonomy): domain Bacteria; phylum Chloroflexota; class Anaerolineae; order Anaerolineales; family Villigracilaceae; genus Villigracilis. Next base: position 12,795 of record VGNE01000055.1, read on the forward strand.
TTTGGATCGTTCCTGGTGGATGTCACTCGCGCCCAGGAAGGATTGAATGTCCCTGCGGCAGAGCTGATCAAGAACATCGGTATTCGTGCAGATGACCCTCAAGTATTTGTAGGCATGTTGATCGGCGCCGCATTGCCCTGGCTGTTCTCTTCGTTCGCGATCCAGGCTGTGGCACGTGCGGCTTCGTTGATCGTAATGGAAGTCCGCCGCCAATTCAAACTGGGTGTGCTCACCGGCAAGGTCAAGCCTGATTACAAGCAGGCTGTCTCCATTTCCACGACCGCCGCGCAGAAGGAATTGGTCTCCCTTGCCTTGCTCGGCATCGTGACTCCGATTGTCGTTGGCTTATTCCTGCAAGTTGAGGCTCTCGGCGGCTTTTTGGCTGGCATCATTGTTTCAGGCCAATTGCTGGCAGTCTTCTTGAACAACTCCGGCGGCGCCTGGGACAATGCCAAGAAGTTGATCGAAGATGAACCCAAAGACCCGAAGAACAATCTCGGCAAGGGTTCTGAGCGACACAAAGCGGGCGTGGTAGGCGATACCGTTGGCGATCCGTTCAAAGACACCGCTGGTCCCGCACTCAACCCGATGATCAAAGTGGTCAATCTCGTTGCCGTGATCATTGCGCCGATTGTCGTTCAGTATTCAGGCGCGACGGGAATTACTCAGCTTGTCGTTTGGGCTGTCGGTCTGGCTTTGCTTGGGTTGCTGGCTTGGGCGGTCATGCGTTCGAAGGCGCCCGCTCCTTCAATGGCTGTGGAAATAGAAATCCCGAAGAAGAGTAAGAAGAAGTAAGAAGATCAATAAAAGGGCTTCCGTGTTTTCGGAAGCCCTTTTGCTTTTGAAAGACAAGTTAAAGATAGCGAACTTCTATATATAACGGTGGCAGCATGGTCAGATTAAATAAGATTTTGCGAGTTAATAAAATGTTATTAAATGTGGGGTTTATATGGGTTTTATTATGGTTTCTTCCCTGGGGAAAAACACTTTCGTTTGAAGGCAATCTTTATATGATTTTTGTTGTTGATATGTTAAAACTCGGCGTTGCGCTTGGGATGTTCATCCTGCCGGGCGCATTGTTATATATTCTTTTAAGGCAGGAGAACGATTCGCTTTTTGACCTGTGTGGCATTCTTCCAATCGGATTTACCCTGTCCGTGACGATCATCGCGGTAACCGGCATTTTGGGGCGGATTTTAGGATTTTCCTTTGTGCTGGTAAAAAATATATTCATGCTGATTGGGCTGGGCGAATTGGTGCTTCTAATGTTTTTCAAGCCGAACTTTATTGTGCGCAAGGATCATTTATTAGAGTCTTTTCGTGGCGTCCTGAATAATCCCCCATTGCTGCTGGCGCTTGTATTAGCTGCTTCGATGACAGTTAATGGTTACTTATTTTTTATTGACGATCTGTCTTACCTGGCTTACGTGACAAACTGGCAACATTCAACGCAATTGGGTTTTGAGAATATCGTACATGAAGCGAATGTAATAGAAAATGTGAGATATTGGATAGCCATGTACCCGATGGGGCAGGCATCGCTTGCTGATTTGAGTGGGGTGCCAGGAATTTTATTGTTGGGTAATTACCTTGAACTTTATCTAGTGCCAATTGCGGTAATTACTTCGTACTGGTTTGCGCTTAGACTGGGGTTATCGCGTAAAGCAGCTGGTTTTTCAGTATTGATTCAGATTTCCCTGTATATGTGGATGGTGGGGGAGTACTGGCCGGTGGGAACCTGGTTTTTACAATCCATGGCGGAGGATAAAGTCACAGCTGTATTTTTATTATCGCCCGTGTTTTTTGCCTTCGTTTTGTGCTTTCTTCGGTCTTCCACAAAAATCAACTTACTCTTGGTATTTTTGAGTGGGCTTAGCTTGACATTTGCTCATCCAATTATCTTATTTTTTTCTTGTTTAGTTGGATCTGGGATTGTTGTGTTTTCCTGGTTGGTAAGGAAAACAGCATTGAGTGCGATTCTACAATTATTTTTGGTTTTTATTACCTCAATGCTGCCTTATATTGCCATCCGGTTTTCTAATATTCCGTTGAAAATGGGTATGCCTTTTAACTCTGAATCCGCGAGTGCCACGTATCAAATCGATAGATACCTCAATGTGCTGAATGAGGTTTTTTACGGACTTAATCCTGAGGTGTTGAAATTTACTGATATCTCACCCGAAACTAATGGTTACGCAGTATTTCAATTCTTCCGGTTTATACCCCTTGTTTTAGCAACCTGTGCCGGAATTTTAGCATGTTTCAATTTAAGAAAGGGCGCATTCTATTGGTATGTTTTGGTAAGTGTTTTACTGGTCTTTTTTGCAACCTTGCCATACACGGGTTGGATTCTTGGATATATTGTGACTGCGCGAGTGCTTTCGCGCGCTTCATGGTTTTCACCATTAGGTTTAAGTGGGGTACTGATTCTAAAATTAATGCGGGATAAGCTGAAATCCCTTCATGTTATTGATAACAAGGGAAAGATCGTTCTATATGAAAGACTGAGCCTAACAACCGATTTTGTGGGGATTGCCGCTTGTTTGATATTTATGTCCCCCATTCTTGCATCCAGTTTCTTTTATCAAGTACCACTATATTTTGAGAGGCTGGATCATTACAGGCAATTAGCTCAAGTTGGCGCTTATATTGATAAGAGTACCAGCGATAAAGTGACAAATATCTCGCTGGATTACTGGGATACACAATTTCTGCCGGGCGTATCAGCGCATACTGTTTTAATTTCCTTTCGGGAAGAGACCGAATCCAACGGTTTTAATAATTTCCTTTCGTTTGATGAAATCCATGCCCGGAACTATGCCAGTAACTCCATCCGTTCGTTGGATAACACGATTTCACCTGGGGAAAGGTGTTCCTTTATAAAGCAATTTAATATCAAGTTTGTATTGGCTCGACATGATAATGAAGATCTCTTCAAACACAGTGTAAACGAATGCAAAATTGCAGTTGAAAACGCATTTGAAACAGATGATTTGGTTTTATTGAAGATAGGGATGGAATCGCCTGCCATTGAAAATTGGTGCGTGCCTGCAATGCATCTTTTGCAAAGGGACTTCCTGATAAAGTTATATGCAAGTTGTAGTTTACTGAATTTCGATAAATGATTGTCGACTCAATTTGATGTTTTGTTTGTAAAAAAGATAATACCAGGAGGCAGGGGTCAGTAATAAGGTCATCGAGAGTAAGACTACCCGAACGAGAGCGCTTACAACAACACCTTGAGCAAAGGGCATTCCTGTTAGATAGGTGAAATAGCCGTAGGCAGCTTCTTGAATTCCTAGGTTGCCCGGGACAATGGTTAAAATGTTAGTAAATGAAATAAGGACTGAAAGGCTGATTCCCAGTAATGGGTTGATCTTCAGACCCAGACTATAGTATGCGGTTGAAACCCAGACCCCGGCACTAACAAATATGATAAATTGCCAGATGCAGGCTTTTATTAAACAGGATTTGTTGGCTCTCAAACTTTTCCAACCATCAGAATAATTCGAGATCAATATGCCGATTTTTCCCATCTTGGGCAGCGCCCCTTTGGGAAAGTCGACGATGAAAAGGATTCCAGATGCACAACCAAAACAAGCAACGATCCAAAAAATTAATGGGACAGCCTTACCCATTAATAGGGTGGCCAAATTTGTAATTAGAATTACCCCTGAACCAATTAGGATGTAAATGACAAGCAATCCCAAAAACAGAGCAGGAGTTTTTGAATAAGGAATCCCATGTTTCTGTTTTAAATATACAGCTTTTGTAATCGTACCTCCTTGGGGAAGAAAGAGATTGAAAAAAGCGCTGACATTCGTTAATCTGAAGCTTTCAATGTTGCCTATTGGAGCGCCAAGTGCTTGAAATAATGCAGAGTTTTCGGAAGCGCTGGCGTAAATATTGACTAGTATAAAAAATGACATCAAACTAAGGCTTTCCCATTTAATCTCCAACAATACGCGGAAGTAATCAGCATTTATATATAAGTAATATGCGCTATATGCTAATACGAGAACAGTAGATACTGTTCGGATAAATTTTATTAACTTTGAATCGGATTTCAATTATTATCTCTCCGGTTTCTGTCCTGTGTATATGTTTATCCCACAAAAAGGATACGGGAATGGTAGGTTAACCTTTACTATGGGTAGATCAGTTCCTCCTGAGATTACTTGTACCTTAGTGAATTTGTATCGCTCCATCATGCGAACAAGAAACCTTGGGAGGAACAGTCCTACATGACCCGGCGCGTAAAAAAAGCGGCGAATCACTAACATTTCTAGCAAGGCAATTGGAGGGAAGTAAGGATTGGGTGTGCTAATTACCAAACGGCCGCCTGGGTTTAGAATTGCATAACAACCTTCCAGAAATGCTTGAGGACTGTCAAGATGTTCAATGATTTCGCCAGCGAGAATTGTGTCGTACCGGTCTTCAAATTCCATTAAACTAGAAGCGTCATGCACAAAACATTCTTTATAATTAGAAGGCTTTTTTTCCGGCTTGTTGATATCCATACCGTAGACCTCTCCTTTGAGGAATATGTTTGGTTGATCTGTAAACCCTATATCTAATATTTTCCCTGACGCAAGGTTTGCCATTTTTTTTAGTCTGTACATATTCTTTTCCTATAGTGTTTTCCGTTATTTTCAAAAAGATTAATAACAAATTCTGTGACATCGATCTTTTCGACAAGCATCCGATCCCGCTTTAATCGCCACTCATGTTTCGAATTCGGTTGTTCAAGAATACCGATTGCTTTTTCTAATGCCTCGTCAGGATCGTAATAAGAATACACCAATTGATACCGCTCCATCAGCTCGACAAAATTACCCATGTTGAGCGCCATGGAAGATGATCTCACAGCTGGTGTCCCCAGTATGCTTGCCTCAGTTGCCATTGTGGCTCCGTCACCAATAAATAATTGAGCATAGTTCATAAGATCATGAATCTGATAGGGAGGTAAAGTTAATCGAAAAGATTCAAACTCTTCAGGTATTTCTTTTTCGGAGGTAATAAATACCCGCCCGTAAAGCTGTAATTTTCGAATGATGGTCCGTTTTTGATCAAGGGAGAAACCCATTTGACCAATATCGTGACTTGCCTTCCAAGCTACAAAGCGTACGACAGTAAAAGGTTCATCCTCTTTAACCCCTATTTTACTCAGAACAGTCGGTTCAGGTTTAAAGTATTGCGGCGAAAGGTATGCCAGTTCATGGTAACCCTCGTATCGTATCTGCCGTTTTCCCAGATCTTTATTGAAGCAAGCGGGGGTGCAAATGACATTTGCTATCGGATATGTTAAAAATTTATCTATTGGAACCGGTTCGCTATCAGTAAAGACAATAGTAGGAATTCCAAGAAGCTTACCTATGGGGGCAATAAATTCACCTCCAATCCCAGTCACAATATCAGGTTTAAACTTGCTCATTAACTTCCTTAATCCTATTTCTCGCTGTATAAATTCCCGGTAAAGTCCTATTCGACCGGTGCCGATTGTAGAAAGGGTAGAATAGTTGAATTTATAATGTTCCAATAACGAGACTGTTACATCTTTATCGCGAGCAGAAAAGAAAACATCATGTCCCCTTTCTTGTAATTTCCATACAGCATTTTTGTAAAAGTGCACATGACCAGGGTGACCAATATCAATGAGTATTTTCATGTTGAATACCTAAGATAATAATTATCAATATCAAACAACATTTGTATGACATATTCATCGGAATTAATCTGCTATTCTGGGTAATTATGAATCCGGGGGTATACGTAAACGATCTTAAAAATTCTTGGTTGTTATCGTGCATTGTCCTGTTTTTTGTTGTAATCCATATCAAACCACATGGCAAAAAACAAAGACTGCATCCCGGTGATAAACAAAAAAACGGCCATAATTGTGCTGGTTGCCGCGACGGGCCCAATAAAGATACGGTAGATTAATAGGTACAAACCTAGGATCAATCCGCTGAGAAACATAATAAAGCCAGAAAAATAAAAAAAGATGAGAGGGTGAAAGTCACGGATAACATACTTTTGAATCATCCGATAGAGAAAGAACCTGCCCATCTGCCAGGCTAACTTCGGAATCACAGCTAAAGGGTTTATACCCGATTTTTCACCAATACCGTAAATTGACTTGATCTGTACATCGCCGACACGAAAGTTGAAAATATTAAGCTTTACCAACATGTCGTTAGGCATTCCATAACGCTTGTAAATATGATCAAGGTCGAGCGTTTTTAATACTTTGAGATTTGCTACGGTATAGCCTGTTTGTGAGTCTGCAATGTGCCAATAGCCTGATGCGATTTTAGTGAGCAAGGAGAGCATGGCATTGCCCAGGTAACGGATGCGAGGAATTTTGTTCCAGGCTTCACCTGAAATCAATCGGTTGCCCTTGGAATAATCAACCTCTCCATTAATAACGGGATTTAGAAGTGCTGGCAAATCACCTGGGTCCATTTGAGCATCGCCAGCCATAACAACAGTAGCATCAATATGATGATCTCGGCACCATTTGTAGCCGGTAGCTATTGCTCCACCAACCCCCTGGTTCTCTTCGTGACGAATAAACACGATGCGGCTTGGATGATTATCTGCATACTGCTGTATGATGAGGCTTGTATTATCTTTGCTGTAATCATCAACTATTATGATTTTGTCAACAAATAATGGCATGGTGTCAATAACCCGACCAATAAGCAGTTCTTCGTTATAGGCTGGCACAACTACGCCAACTGTTTTCTCGTTGTACATATTATTCCTTTAATTAAAGGGCTTCATCAATTTTGCTAAACACTGATGCCCAGGCTGATTATCCGAAACACCATGGTAAGAAATACCAACATTTTCTGATTTTACCATTTATTATGACACTAAAAAAAATATAGAATTACGATAGTCCCGGACAAGATTATCTAAAAAGCGGCGTGCTTTTTGAAGTAATCTATGCTTCCGGAGCCGATCTGCCTGATAAGATATTCTCCAAAGCATTTCTGTAACACCTCCTGATTTTCATCAGCAGGTGGTTATTAATTAAACTCAGTGCTGATGATATTTTTTGTATAATTATGTTGATTATATAAATCTAATTGATACATTGTTTATAATTTTTTACTTTCACCAATTCATTCACCTTTTCATTCAATCGGTTGTACAATGTTCCGACCGTTGCTCATTATTGGACGCCTTTGGTCAGGAAGCAACTAAAGTGTCTTGTACTTTATGAATAGTAGTTTTATTATTTCGTAAGATAATGTTGCCATTATTATGATTACTCAACCAAAGAATTGCGCCATGGCTTCCAGTTCTAAAGCCACCCCAATAATCGATTTTATAGCCCTCTCCTTTTTGATTGCGCTTAGTTTAGCGCTTGCCATACTTGCCTATTCCTTTGGCGGCGTGGATTTTGGTGTGTATTATGCGGCTGGGCGGGTTTTTCTGCAGGGCGGTAATCCGTATGACTATAGCCAGTTAGTTACTGAGATCGTTTCCTCGACAGGCGCGCCAAATAACCCTTATTATTATGCCCCCTGGTTTACATGGGCGCTGACGCCCCTGGCTTTATTGCCGTTTGAGACAGCCCGAATCTTATGGGCGCTCCTCAACTTTATATTCTGGTTTTGGGGATTATTCAATCTCTCAAAATTGATCGCATGGCCGCTGATCGGCTGGCGGCGATGGGGGATGTATCTTCTGGTCACTTTTGTATTTGCGTGGGGGACCTGGGGTTCAGAGCAGGTGGGTGTGTTGATTTTTTTGATATTGACATTCATGACCCTGTCACTCGAACGCGAAAAATGGTTGTCTGGGGGAATTTGGATGGCACTTTTATTATTCAAGCCCAATATTACGGCTTTTCCGGTAATAGCCCTGACTGTTTGGCTAATCCTGCGCGGCAAATGGAAACCGGTGGTCAGCATGGCTGGAGCACTTATGCTAATGGCAGTCCTGTCCCTGCTGGTTTCACCCGGCTGGTATCTTGAACTTTTGCAACCCGACAAAGTTACCGGGTTATCCTACACCTTGAGCGAGTCCGGCTTCGTTCAGGTCCAACGATATACCACCACCATGTTGAACTGGCTGTCGGCTTATGGCATTATTGGAATTACGGCTTATGCGATCTACGCGATTGCGGCTTTGGCAGGGCTGCTGGTTGCGGTTCAGGCAATTTATAAAGCGCGCTCCATTACTCAATTAATGGCTGTGGTGATTTTGGTTAATTTTGCCCTGGTTCCTTATGCCTTGTTTTATGATTACCCATCGCTCGTCTTGACTTTATTTCTCATCAATGCCGAATTATCTACAAATCCTAAAATGATTTGGATACAAGGGCTGATGAATGGACTGGTCTTATCCAGCCTTTTTGTTGGGGATAATATTACCTACCGCTATTGGATCGTGGTTGTCATTATATTTTTTGCGATATTGGGTAAGGTGATTGCGGCAGGCAGGCATGAGGCGGTGTAATCGGGCGGCTGTCATTTGCTGAAGATCAGCGCATCGTCTGAGCGGTAAACTGCCTGGAATTGAGTCGATTTTTCAAGTTCGAGAATCAAACCCCGGGTTAAGTCCGAGGCATCTGTCAGGTTGCAGTTTGTTGTGGGGGTGTTTAGGGCTATGTAAAGATAGTCAAAGTTTGGATTGAAATGATCGGCTTCCTGGATGAGGCACTCCAGTCCTTTTTTGCTGCATCCCTGTAAATTTTGAATATTGCCTACAACCTCGCGAAAGTTTTTTCCTTGCAGCCATTCATTACCTTGCAGGGTTGCGAGGCTTTGTCTGTTTGTCAGCGCGGGAAACCATTCGCTGGTGGAATCGCAGAATCCACTTGGTTCTCCCGTTATCACAAGGAATTCACTATCTTTGGGGGTGTTATTCGCAATCCATTGCATGGCGTTCCGCCCGCCTTTCGAAACGCGCATTTCCGAAAGGCGAAGCCCGTAATAAATCGAATTGCTCATAAGATATGGAATTAATAAAATAAGGAAGGACGCCAAACCGAGGCGAATTTTTGAATTTTGTTTGTTGCCGCTTTCCTGTATCTTTGTGATCGCGGGGATAAGAATTTCGCTGATAAAAATACCAGCCGCCATTGCAAGGGGAATATTTCCGATGGTGTGAGCGCTGCGCGGTTGGGAAAAATAGATGACGAGCAGCATTCCGGGAATGAAGAAATTTCTTTTAACGACCAGGATCGCCATTCCCAATATGCTTAATACCCCCAGTAAGTCAAGATAGGTTTCCCTCGTGACAAAATCTATATTAATTAAATTCAAGATGGACCCAATTGAGTGAAAGCCGGTCTGGCTTGCGGAAATTAAAGGCGCAAACCCATGCTGGTAAATGATCCAGCCATACCAGGGCGAGGTGAGAACGAGCACACCAATCGCAATCAAGAGGCCATGCAGCAATCCCTTTAGCGAACGGGATTTCATTAACCAGATGTAGATTGCGATTGCAATGGTGTAAATCGGCGCTTCTGTGTGGCTTAATATTGTCAGACTGCTGATAATAATCGCACCCCAAATATCTTTTTTGCTCTCTTTTGCAAGAACGCGGTGGATATGGGTAAGGGCGAGCAGCATAAAAAATGCGCCCAGGGCGCGAGTCAACCCGCCGCCCATGGAAAACCAGGCTGTCATATGCGGGATCAATGAAAATACTAATGTTGAAATTGCGCTTTGCAGTTTATCCCCCATAACCTCCTTTGCAAGCAGATAAAACACGGGAATACAAAGCGCGTTGAGGATAGCGGGCAGCCATTGGATCACAATAAGGGGTGTGCTGAGATTTAATAGATCGCTGACGACTGCACCCAGGTAAAACCCCAGGGGAGGATAAACAAAAGGAATGTTTAAATTGTTGTAGGTTGTGTAAAGCGGGGGAATATATTGATTGGACCGCAGGTCCTGGATCATGGTGTAAAACATACCGCCGTCGTTGATCGGAAAGCCCGCCATCCAGACCGGCAGGAGGCGAAACAATGTTCCAAATATTGTCGCTGTAAAAAGGATGAGGATCCCCGCGTCGCCGGCGCTTAATTCTTGTTTTTTCATATTTATTTCGTAAATTTCTTCTGCCACTCAAATAATTTGTTCAGCGCCTCGATAGGGGAGAGTGAGTTTACGTCCATTCCATTTAACTCATCCAACAGCGGGCTTGTCTCAGGAAACAGCGCAGCTTGTTGTGCCGCCTGCGGATTAATTTTTACGGCACGCCCGGTTGTCTTTTCAAGTTCAGCCATGATCTCGTTGGCGCGTTGCACCACAGGAGTCGGCAATCCGGCCAATTGCGCCACGTGGATTCCGTACGAACGATCCGCACCGCCGGCGATAATTTTGTGCAGAAACACGATTTTGTTATCGGCTTCGCTGACTGCCACGTTGTAATTGCGGATGCCGGGCAGCAGTTCTGAAAGTTGTGTGAGTTCGTGATAATGCGTGGCGAACAAAGTCTTCGCGCGCAAGTGCGGATGATTGTGTATATATTCAATGATCCCCCAGGCAATCGAAAGCCCATCATAGGTTGAAGTGCCGCGCCCGATCTCGTCCAGGATCAACAACGAGCGCGAGGTGGCATGATGCAAAATATTCGCGGCTTCGACCATCTCCACCATGAACGTGGATTGCCCCGCATGAATTTCATCCTGTGCGCCGATACGGGTGAAGATGCGGTCCACCAATCCGATCTTTGCGGAGGCGGCAGGCACGAATGATCCCATCTGCGCCATCAGCACGATCAAGGCCGCCTGCCGCAGGTATGTGGACTTCCCGCTCATGTTCGGCCCGGTGATGATTCGCACCACTTCGCCTTTTTCAAAGACGACATCATTGGGGATATATCTATCACCTTTGAGTAATTGCTCGACGACGGGATGACGCCCCTCGTGGATTTCCATTTCGCTTCCTTCATGGACCTTGGGCCTGTTGTAATCTCCGAGGGCCGCCGCCTCGCCCAAAGCGGACAGTACATCCAATTCAGCAATGGCCCTCGCAGTGGACAGGATTTTGTGTGCGGCCTTACTTAATTCCGCACACACTTCACGAAACAGGCGCGTTTCAATTTCCTTGATTCGCTCCTCTGCATTCAGCACCAGTGTCTCGTATTCCTTCATCTCCGGCGTGATGAATCTTTCAGCATTGACCAAAGTCTGCTTGCGGATGTAGGATTCGGGCGCTTTATCCGCCGCGCCGCGTGAGATCTCAATATAATAGCCAAATACTTTGTTGTAGCCCACCTTGAGAGTCTTGATGCCCGTCTTTTCCCTTTCAATAGACTCAAGATTTGCAATCCAATCGCGCGCGTGTTTGGACGCTTCGATCACGCCGTCTAGTTCCGCTGAATATCCCGCGCGGATCACGCCCATATTTTGCAAGGTGGAGGGCGGGTCATCATCAATCGCATTTTGCAAAAGGGATAATTCATCACTCAGCATATCAGGCTTGGGCAGTTTTGCGTCTTCGGCATTGGCTCTTCCAGCAAATGAACCCAGCACATTTGGAATTCCTTCCAAGGTACTTCTCATCGCTACCATGTCGCGTGGTTGGGCTTGACCTGCGATCACACGGTTGACCAATCTTTCCAAATCCGAAAGAGGTTTCAAGGCGTTGCGTAATTCCGCGCGCATCATCCCATTCTCAAAGAAGTACTGCACTCCGTTTTGACGATGGACGATTTTTTCCACACTCAATAAAGGCTGGCTGACCCATTGATGAATGAGTCGTTTACCCATGGGTGTAATGGTGGTATCCAATGTTCCAAGCAAAGAACCTTTTCTCTCGCCGCGCAGTGTTTCATCTAATTCCAGATTTCTGCGCGTGGAGGCGTCCAGGGTCATAAATTCATTCAGGCTGTAGGAGCGTAGTGAATTGAGCAGGTTCAATGCATCCGGTTGGGTTTCCTTGAGATATTGCACAATTGCGCCAGCGGCTCGCACTGCGAGGCTGTTATTTTTCAAGCCAAAGCCAACCAGCGTGGATGAATTAAATTGTGCCAGCAAGGTTTCATTGCATTTGCCCGGCTCAAATTTCCAGGCGGGCAATGCGGTTAAGTGTCCTGTGATTCCATTGGGTAGTGTTTGGTTGTCGGGATAAATGATTTCGGCGGGGTGTAATCTCGTCAACTCGGCGCGCAAGGCTTCGAGCGGAAGTTCGGTGACGGCGAATTCTCCAGTGGTGACATCTGTATAGGAAAAAGAGGCAGTTGTCCCGTTGGAAGATGCGGATGAGTCTAATAGGATAGCGGCGAGGTAGTTGTTCGCATCGCCGGGCAAAAGTCCCGCTTCGATCACCGTCCCAGGAGTGACAACTCTGACCACCTTGCGCGGAAAGATGCCCTTCTCAGGTTGTTCGCCAACTTGTTCGCAGATCGCAACGTGATAGCCTTTTTCGATCAGCCGCGCCAGATAATTTTCTGCCGCATGATAAGGAATGCCCGCCAGCGGCACGCGCAGACCACCGCCAACCGGGCGCGAAGTTAAAACAATATCGAGTTCACGGGCTGTGATCTCGGCATCTTCGTCAAAAGTTTCGTAAAAATCACCGAGGCGAAAAAAGACAATCGCATTGGGGTATTCGCGTTTGATATCCAGATATTGCTGGCGGACCGGCGTGACATCATCATGGTTGGACATGGCTTCATTTTACTATGACAGAGTGACTTGGGCTATAATTTGCGCGCATCCTTTTTCAGGAGTAGATTATGCATCAATTGATTTTGGTCCGTCATGGACAAAGCACATGGAATCTTGAAAATCGTTTTACAGGCTGGACGGATGTTGACTTGACCGATCTTGGCCGCGAAGAAGCGCACTTAGCGGGCGAGTTATTGCGTGAAGGCGGATATGATTTTGATATCGCTTACACATCTGTATTGAAGCGGGCCATCAAAACACTTGGAATAATTCAGGAAGAAATGGATCGCGATTGGCTGCCTGTGATTCGCGCCTGGCAACTCAATGAACGCCATTATGGTTCTTTGCAAGGTTTGAATAAAGCTGAAATGGCTGAAAAGTTTGGCGAGGCGCAGGTGAAGATCTGGCGGCGCTCCTATGATGTCCCGCCGCCCGCTTTGGAACTCAACGATGAACGCCACCCAAAATTTGACCGGCGTTACGCCTCGTTGACTCGCGAGCAGTTGCCAGCCACCGAGTCGCTTAAGAGTACGCTGGATCGCGTTCTTCCTTACTGGCATTCCACATTGGCGCCTGATATTAAATCTGGCAAGCGCGTATTGATCGTGGCGCATGGCAATTCCATCCGCGCGTTGGTGAAGTATCTTGACAATATTTCCGAAGCGGCTATCACCGAGCTTAATATCCCAACAGGTTTGCCGCTCGTGTATGAATTGGATCAGGACTTGAAGCCGATAAAAAATTATTATCTTGGGGATGCTGAGGAAGCCGCAAAGAAAGCCGCTGAGGTTGCAAATCAGGGGAAAGCAAAATAAAACTAGCCACCAGACAGTTTTGAAACCAAGGGGGTTGATCGGCGAGCAAAATCGAGTAAATTTGTTTTTACGACAAAACGATTTACTTGGAGATGCTGATGCCGACCAACCGCCTGTATCATACTTGGA
>VGNE01000056.1 GCA_016866215.1 Chloroflexota bacterium
CGTCCGATTCGATCTGCTATTGTGACCATCAATGGAAATGAAGTGCTTGCTGAACCAGAGCTCCCACCCTCGGTTCTAGCCCTGCTAAATAAGCTAAATTCAGGACACTAAAATGAGAAACTCAGGTATAACAAAGATTTTCCCCGTAAATTAAGGTGACAGTCACTTTGAAAGTGACTGTCACCTTTTGCCTACGCAGGTTGTTTCTTCAGTAACTCCAAATAATGTTTTCTGAATTTGGCAACCTTCGGGGCGACAACCGCTTGACAATATGGCTGGCTTTGATTACGCGCGAAGTATTCCTGATGATACTCCTCGGCAATGTAGAAATCCTTGATCGCTTCCACTTCTGTGACGATTGGGCTGTTCCAGATTCCTTGGGCATTCAACTCGCTGATGAGATTCTCGGCAATCTATTTTTGGAGTTCTTATCTCATCCCTGAAACTGTAATCAGTCCATTCGTCACATTGACATTCATCAGCTCAAGCCCAGGGACTTGGGAGTTGATCTCCTCCACAAGCAGTTGGTTTAACCAGGATTCCACCTGCTCGAGCAGTAAGCCGGGGATACTTTGCTGCCCGATCTGCAGTGATTCTATTACAAAATAAGGCTGTTTATCGTTGTCAATTTTTATCATTCCAACAATCAACGCGGAGGTTGAATTTTCATTTCCGTTTACCATGCCCCAAACCTGGATCTTGCCATCACGCAGGTAGATTTGAACATCCCTTAATGGCAGGTCGGGGCTGCTCTTCATTTCCAGGGCAAGCCACGAGGTGATCTGCTGCTCGGTGATGGTTACAGACGATAATGAACCAGGTTGAGGCAGCGCATTTTCCAGCGCAATTTTCGCTTCCAGTCCGGTATTGTCTGATGTGACGATCTCGGCGCCCGGGCGTTCCGGTGCGCCTTCCATGCCGTTTGCAGAATTTTGTATGGCCAAGTTGATCAACGCATCCACGAGGGGCGCATACTGCGGATAAGTTGCGCCGACCTGAGCGCGGGTTTGCGGCGCAACATCGTTTGCAAGCGACGAGTCGTCATAAAGCGTGGGCGTTGCAACAGCCAACATTTTCGCAACTTTCGATTCGGGATTATTTCGGGCTACGACAAAGGTGGTTGTGCCGAATAAAAATATCGCGATCACAGCTGCCAATATGGCCCGCAGGATACTTTTATATGGTTTGGAAGGAGCTTGCCAGGGATTGGCTTTTATCTGCCCTGGCCTGGGCAATGTCGGGCTGATCGATTTCAGACGGGCGAGTCCGATTTTGGCTTCGTTGTGATTAGCGTTGATCTTAAGCACGCGCTGGTAACATTGAATTTTATTTTCATTTTCCGCCTCGACACGCGCCATCAACATCCACCCGGATTCGTCATGGGGGTGGACGGACAGAAATTCCGACAATTGTTTTTTGGCCAATTCGCGGTTTCCGCGCTGAAAGTTGTAATCAGCCTGCTTGAGGAGTTCTTGTTTATTCATTAAATACTTGTAGGAACACAGCGACCCTTCGATAAACTCAGGGCAAGCGCTGTGTCCCTACACTGTTATTACAGACTTGGCTCAGGAATTTTCTCATCGGCCTTGTTGAGCGTCAATTCACCATCTTCGTTAACATCGATGGTTATCGAATCGCCGTTCAAAAATTCACCAGCGAGCAGACGGTCGGATAGCGGATCTTCCACTTTTTGCTGAATGACACGGCGTAACGGACGCGCGCCAAACTCGGTGTTGTAACCCAGTGTAGAGAGGGAGGTGAGTGCTTCTTCAGAAGCAGTGAGCAAGAGGTTGTGATCTTTGAGTCTTTCTGAAACCTTGGCCAGTTCGAGTGAGACGATCTGCTGAATATCGTCCTTGTTGAGCGAGCGGAAGATGACCACTGAATCCATGCGGTTGATGAACTCAGGGCGGAAGGCGCGTTTTAGCGATTCATTCAACTTCTTGCGCATGTCTTCATAAGAGAGACGTTCTTCGTTGGCTTCATCACGCTTCATCGCAAAGCCCAGAGAAGTTTGATTCTTGATCATGTCCGCGCCGATGTTGGAGGTCATGACGATGATCGCATTGCGGAAGTCCACTTTGCGGCCCTTCGCGTCGCTAAGGTGGCCTTCTTCCATAATCTGCAACAACATGTTGTGGACTTCAGGGTGGGCTTTTTCGATCTCGTCAAAGACGACAATAGAGTAAGGTCTGCGGCGCAAGGCTTCGGTGAGTTGACCTGCATCTTCGTAGCCGACATATCCAGGAGGCGCACCCACCAAACGAGCGGCGGTGTGACGTTCCATAAACTCAGACATATCCAGTTGAATGGCAGCTTCTTCACTGCCAAACATGAACTTGGCAAGGGTTTTGGTCAATTGGGTTTTGCCAACCCCAGTGGGTCCGAGGAACATGAAGGAACCGATCGGGCGTTTGGGGTCTTTCAAGCCAGCGCGTGCGCGGCGTACGGAGCGGGAGATGGCGATGATGGCATCTTCCTGTCCGATGATGCCTTTGCGTAATTCATCTTCCATTTTGAGCAGGCGTTGTGATTCGGCCTCTGCCAGTTGCATCAGCGGAACACCCGTCCACATGGACACGACTTCGGCAATATCATCCGCAGATACAACGGGGCTGTTGGCGCGATCCCAGCCGGTGCGCAGGCGTTCAATTTGCTGGTTGAGATCCAATTCGCGCTCTTCCCATTCCTTGATATCTTCGTTATTACCTTCTTCCAATGCGATCGTGCGGTTTTGGCGCGCCAGCCTTAATTGACCAAATAGGTCTTTGGCATGTTTCGCGGCGGGACTCTTGTACATGCGGACGCGTGACGATGATTCGTCAATCAAATCAATGGCTTTGTCTGGTAAAAATCTTTCGGTGACATAACGTGAGGATAAATGCGCGGCCGCTTCGAGCGCTTCATCGGAGATCACCAAATGATGGTGTTCTTCGTATGCGCCGCGAATACCTTTGAGGATTTGAATGGTCTCTTCCTCGGAGGGTTCGTTCACTTGCACAGGTTGGAAGCGGCGTTCCAGTGCGGCATCGGATTCAATATACTTGCGATATTCATCCATGGTGGTTGCACCGATGACCTGCAGTTCACCACGCGAAAGAGCGGGCTTAAGGATATTGGCCGCATCCACGGATGAACCCGCGGCGCCGGCACCGACCAGCATATGCACCTCGTCAATGAACAGGATCGCGCCTGATTGTTTTAATTCTTCAATAATGCGTTTGAGCCTTTCCTCGAACTGACCACGATACATGGTGCCAGCGACAAGGGAGCCCACATCCAGTTGCAGGACGCGCTTGTTCATCAGCGGCGCAGGTACATCGCCTTCGACAATGCGCTGGGCGAGTCCTTCGACGATGGCGGTTTTTCCAACACCCGGTTCGCCGATCAGGGCGGGATTATTTTTTGTGCGACGTGCAAGGACCTGTATGACGCGCTCAATTTCCTTTTGACGCCCAATGACTGGGTCAAGTTTCTTTTCCTCAGCCTTGGTGGTGAGGTCGGAAGCTAATTGATCGATGAGAGGGGTTTTGGGGTTGGATGCCGACGAAGAGCCGCGTCCGCTGGGTTGCGGGCCGGCAGGCATCGGTGAAGATGAAGCGGATTCATTCAGCACGCGGCGTGTCTGGCGGCGGATCTGGTCCGGTGTGACGCCGAGTCTGCGCAGCACTTCCAGCGCAGTTGATTCAGCGCGCACGAGGGCCAGCAAAATATGTTCGGTGCCGATGTAGTGATGCCCAAGGCGGCGCGCTTCGTCCACAGCAAATTCGAGTACTTGCTGGGTTTCTGCGGCGAGTTCGATTTTATTGGGATCAAAACTGGCGGGGGTTCCCGAAACACGCTGTACGACTTCGCCGACGCGGTCAGAGGTCATGCCGAGGTCGCGCAGGACGCGGCCGGCAACTCCGCCTTCTTCGTCCATTAATCCAAGCAACAGGTGCTCGGTTCCAATATTGTTTTGGCGAGCGCGTTCGGCCTCTTGATGTGCCAGGCTGAGAACCCGCCTTGCGCGCTGAGTAAATCTTTCCATACCAGCCATAATTTATCTCCTAAATTCCTGATGGGAATTCTACCAAAAAGCGGGGCGACTCGGTGTTGGAAATAGGTTAGAGTTTATTAACGGGTTCCAGGTTGCAGTTCAAGTTGGAAGGTTGCAAGTTGGGAGGTTTTTTTGTTTAGATAATAGGTTCTTTACTTTCAACTGCTTATCTATTGTCTCCATCCCCTTGTATCTTACCGCGTGTCTGCCTATCCAATAATTTAGTAATATTAGATTCGGCTGCTTCATCCAGGGAAATATCCAGTTCGGTGCAGGTTTGAGCGAGATACCAGAGCACGTCGCCCAACTCAGCCTTGAGGGCTTCGCGGGTTTCGGGGCTGATCTGGCCATCTTTATCGCGGAAGACTTTCTTGATCTTGCCCGCCACTTCGCCGGCTTCGTTGACGAGTCCCAGGGTGGGGTAAATGACGGCGTGCCCGATGGCGGGATATTTTGCGGTGGCGCGGGATTTGGTTTGGTAGTCGGTGAAGTTCATTTTTTATTCCATTTTCCTGATATGCTGTCCTATCCAATTTGTGAAAGTAGGTTAGGCTTGCAGCCTGACAGTTTTTGAAAACATAAATTATAGCGGGTTGAAAACCCGCCCTACGAATACTTAAAGATTTATTTTAGACCTTCCCATGGCCATGGAGCATTAATATCGTATGGAAGGTTTATTTGTTTAAGAATGTCAACAACATGATTTGAGTTGATAATAAAAATCGTTCGCTCGTAATCTAAATTGGCCTGTTTAATATCCCGAATTTCTTTGGTCTTAACTGAGGATGATAAATTTTTTCGAAATCTAATAAATGGAACTTCTTCAAATTCTGCGTTAGCAAGCTGACCTGAAGAAATTTCTATATTGTTAGGCTCATATTGACATGCAAGCAGTGTTGAGTTGGTCACAATGACAGGATAATAAATGTGCAAATCCTGTGTGGCACGTTTTTCGTATTCTAGCTCTTCGTGAACCAGATTTTCTATAGACCTTAGGAGGTATGACGAAAGTCGTTCTAGCATTGGCGTGTCGTTTTCACCTTGACCTCTGATAATACAGAACAAGGCTTCCAAAGAAGCTGCTTTAGTTTGAAAATTGTGCCATGCTGAGATTTTCTTTCGATATGCATCCTGCTTTATTAAACCTTCAAATGTCCAAAGTAATTTGGCGCGATTTGTTTTGACTTGATCGTTTGGGACTAAAAAAATCCATTTAGCCTCTGATACTTTTTTGCATTCAATCACCATTCTCTCGATTCCGTATTCAAGAATTAGATCAATATAGCCTTCTTTCCCATCAAGTGGGTCAACCCAACGATGTTCATGGGCTATAGGCGTCCAATTACCGGGTTTTGTAGCCTCAATTTCTTTTTCTATACGAGTTTGAAATAGAAAGCCAGATTTATTTACAATGTTGAGAAGATCATCGTTGTTTTCAGTCATTATGTATCCTCGAACGCATTGGCCAATTCTCCCCACCACTCATCCTTTTCCTTCGGGACAAAGGGCGTGTACAGCGTCAGCCGATCTGCAATGCCGTCGTAGCGTTTCTTCAAATCATTTGCCAGATTTTCCTGCGTGGTCATCAGACAAAACTCATTCAGCATTTCATCGGTGATGAGCATGGGCATTTCAGCCCACTCGCCTTTTGCGGCGAAACCTGATAGTTTTTCAGCAGTTTCACCCCAGCCGTGCAAGTCCATCACGGCTTTATAGGATGACGTGGATGCATAGAACGCGATCTGCATCCGCGCGAAAGATTCTTCTTCGGGAGATGTCGCTACAAACGCGGTCACCGACACACTAATATCTTGCCTTTTTCTTCCTACTTTATTCAATCCCTCTTCAATAGCAGGCAATATCACCTCATTCAAATATTTCACACTATTGAACGGATGCGCATGGAATCCCTCGCACATTTCGCCAGCCAGTTTGGCAAGCCCCGTGTTCACGCCTGCGATATAAATTGGAATGTTCGGATGTTTAACCGCGCCTGGATTAAAGAACGGCGACATTAAAGTTGCTTTGTAGTATTCACCGCGGAAATTTAACTTTGTGCCATTTTGCCAGCAATCCCAAAACGCGCGGATAACTTGAATCTGCTCGCGCAATTTCCCCGTCACAGACTCGGGCCATGTCATGCCGAACCTGCGCTCGATATGTGACTTGACCTGTGTGCCAAGTCCTAAAATGAATCTTCCGCCGGATTGCGCGGACAAGTCCCATGCGGTGTAGGCCAGGTTCGCGGGCGAGCGCGCAAACGAGACCGCGATGGCGGTGCCAAATTGCATGTCTGATGTATGCTCGGCGATCAATGTGCAGGGCAGGAAAGGATCGTGCTGGGTCTCTTGAGTCCACAGCGCTGCGAAGCCAATCTCTTGCGCAGCTTTCGCAATGGCAGGCACTTCTTTCAAATGAATAGGGGGAAGAGCGGCATCGAGTTTCATGTGGTAAGTATACAGGTAAACAAGTAGACATGTAAACGCGTTGTAACCTTTTCATTGTGTACCTGTCTACTTGTCTACTTCTAACAAATACGCCATGATCCAATTGATGGTCGCATTCAAGCCGTCTATGTGAGCGCGTTCGTAATTATGCGAAGCATCAATGCCGGGGCCGATCAGCGACAATGCCACATCGCCGCCCGCGCGCCAGAAGGCTTCGCCATCCGAGCCATAGAATGGATACACATCTGTTTTATACGGAATATGATGCTTCTCCGCGAGCGCGCGCATTTTTTTATTCAACCCTTCGTGATACGGCCCACTGCTGTCTTTGATGCACAACGTCGCATGAAACTCATCCGACTCCTGCCCCTCGCCGACCACCGCCATATCCACCGTGACCAATTCCGCGACTTCAGATGGAATCCCCGCCGCCGCGCCATGACCGACCTCTTCATAATTGGATATGAGGAAGTACACGCTTCGCACCGGGCTTTGGCCTGCATCTGCTATTGACTTGATCGCCGCTGTGAGATTTGCCACACAAGCCTTGTCGTCGAGGAATCGTGAGCGGATAAATCCATTGGTCACTTCCACACGCGGATCAAACGCCGCGCAATCACCGATGTTGATGCCAAGTGCGCGGGTTTCTTTTTCAGAAGTTGTGCTCGCATGGAGCCGCACCTCCATGCGAGCATTCGTGCGCGGAGTCTCGCTTCCCGCCGCGCTGTAAATATGACCCGAGGCTGTATCAATTAATACTGAGCCGCGGATCTTCCCCCCTTTGGACGTGAACACCCACACGCCTTCTGTTTCCACGCTCGGCCATTGAATTCCGCCAATGCGACTCAACTTCAACCGTCCGTTTGATTTGATCTCCTTCACCACCGCGCCGAGCGTATCAACGTGTGCTGTCAGGGCAACAGGAGGCAAGTCGGAATCCACATGCCACTTTGCCACAAGTGCGCCTTTGCGTGTGCGCGAAAGCTGGAGTTGCCTATATTGGGATAATTCCTTTTCAACAAATTCAATCGCAGGCTCCGCAAAACCGGTCGGCGAAGGGATGTTGAGCAGGTCAACGAGGAAGTTAATGAAATGTTTTTCGTCAATTTTAGGGAGGGACATATTTGATCCTTATCTTTATTTCAAATAATGGTCGAATAGTTCCGAACGGCAGCCATACACCGCATCAAACACTACAATCTCTAACCACTAATTACTACAGGTCCTGATACGTTTTCGGTTATTACTTCCAACATACTTGACCACCACCAATCTCCGGATACCATTTACCCCATCTTTTCTGCTGCAAGTTTTACCGCATCCACAATATGCTGATAGCCTGTACAACGACACAGATTGCCTGATAGCGCTTGGCGGATTTCATCTTCGGTTGGGTTTGGATTTTTCTGTAAGAATGGAATCATAGACATTAGGATTCCGGGCGTGCAATAACCGCATTGCAAACCATGCGCTTCCCAAAAGGACTGTTGCAATGGATGCAGATTATCTTTGTCTTTTGCCAACCCCTCGACAGTTATGAGGGCATGTCCATCTGCCTGAACAGCAAACATCAAGCACGAACGCACAGACTCGCCGTCGAACAAAATTGTACAGGCTCCGCAGACTCCATGTTCGCAGCCGACATGTGTTCCCGTCAGCCCAAGTTCGTGCCGCAGAAAATCACTGAGCAGCAATCGCGCTTCCACTTCGCGCTTGTATTTCTTTTCGTTGACGGTGACTGTAACAGGAAATGTTTGGGTCATTGCAGGTTTTCCTCCGCGCGTTGCATGGCTTGCTTCAACGCTTTTTTCGTCAACACATTTGCCAGATGACGCTGAAAATCAGGTGAAGTGTGAACATTTCCAAAGGGATTAATTTCTTTCCTGCTGGCCATTGCCGACGCAGATTCGATCAACTTATCATTTAGCTTTTCGCCCTCCAAAATTTTCGCGGCTTCTTTTGCATCCACAGGACCGTCACCCGCGTTCAAGTAAACCAGCTTTGCTTTTTTGCATTTTCCATTCTTTTCCAAAGTCACGAGTACAGCGACACCCATCAAAGCATAGTCGCCTGCACGCGGCGCAACCTCCATGAACGACCAGCCCGTGCGCGCGGGCATAAATGGCATTTCAATCTCAACCAAAATTTCATCAGGCGCGAGCGCGGTCGTGAACATGCCGGCAAAAAAATCCTGCGCGTCAATCCAGCGTTCGCCTGAAATATTTTTTGCTTTCAACCGCGCGTTCAACGCCAGCATCAGCACTGGCAACTCCGCCGCCGGATCTGCATGGACGATGCTTCCGCCAATCGTGCCGCGGTTTCGGATCTGCGGATGGGCAATATGCGGCATGGCTTCTGTCAATAGTGGAGTACGTTTTGCAATTGAAGAGTCAAATTCCAAATGTCTTTCGCGCGCCATTGAACCAATCCGGATCACGTCCCCTTCTGCGCGGATATAACTCAACTCTGCCACGCGATTCAAATCAATCACCACGCTCGGCTGGATCACGCGAAAATTCATCGCAGACACAAGGCTTTGTCCGCCCGCCAGGATTTTGGCTTCATCTGCATGTTGACTCATTAAGTCCAATGCTTGTTCGATTGAATCGGGAACATGATATTCAAAGGGAG
Organism: Chloroflexota bacterium; assembly: GCA_016866215.1. Classification (GTDB taxonomy): domain Bacteria; phylum Chloroflexota; class Anaerolineae; order Anaerolineales; family Villigracilaceae; genus Villigracilis. The sequence continues at coordinate 9,118 of VGNE01000056.1, forward strand.
CAGGTTTCATGGAAAAGCCTCATTGATTGATGTCATTGCGAGGGCTGGTGGTCGAGTAGGTCGAAGTATGTTTTTCTCGACCGTATCGAAACCCAGCCCAAAGCAATCTCCTCATAATTGGAATCTTCGCGTGGAGAATTAGACGCTTCGACAGGCTCAGCGCGTCGGATTGGAGACTGCGTGCGCTGCTTTCTCAGCCGACAATTGATTCTGTTTTCGATGAGCGGTCACCACCTCTGCCATGATCGCGAGGGCAATTTCCTCGGGCGATTGCGCGCCGATGTCCAGGCCAATGGGCGCGTGCAAGCATGACAGTTGCGACTCGCTCATACCATCATTCAACAATCTTTTACTTCGTTTGGCATGAGTGGTCTTGCCTCCCAATGCGCCGACATAAAACGCCGAACTGAGTAAAGCGATCTTCAAGGCTGGGTCATCCAATTTAGGGTCGTGAGTGAGCATGATTATTGCAGTTGAGCGGTTTATCTTAATCTGTCCAAACGCTTCCTCGGGCCAGGCTTGGATGAGTTTATCAACGTGCGGGAATCGCTCTGTGTTGCCCCAGGCCTGGCGCGGGTCAACGAGAATCGTGCGATATCCAAGCGTTTTCGCTAATGAAGTTAATGGAATGGCAATATGGACCCCTCCAACGATTATTAAAGTCGGCGGCGGTAAAATCACTTCCAGGAAAATTTCGACAGTATCATTAAACATCACACGACGCGAGATTCCTTGCGCAAGAGTTTCTTTGCCAGTTTTTAACACCGCATCGTACCATTCGTTGCCAATCGAACCTTTGACGTCCCCGTTTTCAAAAATCAACATCTCGCGACCAAGTATTTCATCCGAACCGTGAATCACTGTGACATTCACGGCTTGAGATTCATTCGCCCACGTAGGATGCAATGACTGAAAATATTCCGTATCAAGCGGATTGACAAAGATATCTATGCTGCCCCCGCAGGCCAGCCCCACCTCCCAGGCGCTTTCATCGGCAACACCAAAATGCAAAAGCTGAGGTCGCTTCGTTTTTATAGATTCGACCCCGGCTTCAACGACTGCGTTCTCCACACACCCTCCGCTGACCGAGCCGGTGATCCTTCCATCCAAGGTAAGCGCCATTTTTGAGCCAATATTGCGTGGCGACGAACCCCATGTTTGAATGACAGTCGCAAGCGCAATGGCCACACCCTGCCTTTGCCAACTATCAACATCAGATAAAATATCGCGCATGTAATTTCTGCTCTGGAGTCGGACAGCAAGCTGTCCGATCTGGCAGGAGCAAGCTCCTGCACTCCAAAATTATTCTTTTTCAATCCGCCTGCGAACTTCGTCATAAAACACCCCGGCAAGTTTTTGTGAGACAGGCACCATCAAACGGGAAACGAGACTCGCCAATTGACCTGAGACGTTGATGTCGGCCGTCCATTGCAAGAGCGTTGAATTATCCAGCCCATCACTGAGACTCATTGCGCTGATTGCATCTGCCGCACTGCCAGTTGCCGTGCCATGCGCTTTTAATTTTGCGTGATTGGGTTCATCCAGTTCGAGGACATCAACGTCACCAGTGAATCGAGCCTTGACCGAACCGAGCCCAACAGACACAACCCCGCGATATTTTTTCAACGGCTCGATGGTTTCGATCTTCTCCACCCCGGGGACGCACTGGCCGATCTGGTTTGGGTCGGTAAGAAAATCCCAAACTTTTTTTCGGGGCGCGTGAATGATGACGTCACCTTTTAGTAACATTGGCTCTCCCTTTACAGAGATCAGGAAATGGGAATTAACGAATTACATGATGATGGTAACGATCAGATCGTTGTGATTATAACCCAGGCATCTGAGTATTCAGCAAGATGGCGAGACCCCGCTTTTATATGAACAAACTAGCAAGGGTTCCTGAAGCATGTTCAAATATCTGGCACTAAAGAGAAGTAACATGTCATTGTGGGCATTCCTCGCGAACAATCCCCTCTTGAAACATGAGATTGGTTAAACAGATGAGCCCGGTCTCGCAATGAGATAAATCCAGAAGCGCAACAAATATCCATCGAAACAGGATCAATTTGAAGGGAGTCCGAAGCGGGAGCTTCATTAAGTCGAAAGTAAATCCTTAACTTGTTGTGAAAAAAAACTGACTTTCACTCCTGGAACGCAACTTTCATTTATATAGGGGTGTTTATTATTACAGGATTGAGAAATAGCTTTACATCGCGGTTTAAGTCCTGCTGACTGCTTAACACGCCGGGAGCCCTTGCAAAGACCTCAATCATCTTCCTCTGCCAAATATAAAACGAATGTTTTCTTGCTATAATCCAAAAAACACATGGCACCTCCAAACAAGTCCCATGCTTCTCCCTCCGCCAGCAAAATTATGAGTAACTTGCTGTCACAAACCGATGCCTTTCGCCTGGGCGAATTACCCATTAACAATTACATCTCCAATCTCCAATTTCTTTTTGAAGAGCGTGAGCCTTCGGTTTTGTCGTTCATTCCCGAAGAAAATCGTTTCGAGCGCCTTCGCAAAGATGCTGAAGAACTTGTCTCGCGTTTTCCTGATTCAAAAAATCGTCCGCCTCTCTTTGGCTTGTTGGTCGGCGTCAAGGATATTTTTCGTATGGATGGTTTCAAGACTCAAGCGGGAAGCCGACTCCCATCAGCAGAACTGCAAGGCAAAGAAGCCGAAAGTGTTACAAGACTCAAAAACGCTGGCGCGCTCATTCTTGGAAAAACTGTCACGACTGAATTTGCATACTTCACACCCGGTCCGACGCGCAACCCGCATAACCCAGCACATACGCCTGGCGGTTCAAGCAGTGGTTCGGCGGCGGCGGTTGGTGCGGGCCTTTGTCCTCTTGCGCTTGGCACGCAGACGATTGGATCACTCATTCGTCCCGCTGCGTTTTGCGGCGTGGTTGGTTTCAAGCCAACTTATGAACGCCTCTCCCGCGATGGCGTTATTCCGCTTTCACCCTCGCTCGATCATATCGGATTTTTCACGCCGGACGTCGAGACGGCAAAAAAAGTTGCGAGTGTATTGATGGAGAATTGGAGAATTAGAGATTGGACACTTCGACAGGCTCAGCGCGGCGGATTAGAGACTGGAGATTCAAGACCTGTCCTCGGAATCCCTGAAGGACCTTATTTGGAGAGCGCATCGGGGGAAGGACTTGCACATTTTGAAAACGTGTGCAAATTACTAAGTACCCATTACCAAATCCGCCGCGTCCGAGTCATGGACGATTACCAGGTTATTCGCAGCCGCCACGATGTCATCATGTCTTTCGATGCCGCAAACGTTCACAAAGAATGGTTTTCCAGACACGAAATTCTCTATTCCTCCAAATTCTCTGACCTCATCAAACGCGGTCAACGAATTACCAATTCCCAATTACAAACCGCTCTTCAAGCGCGTGAAAGTTTTCGCAACCAAATCACCCAAACCATGACCGCTCACAACATTGACCTTTGGATTTGCCCTCCCGCTATCGGTCCCGCGCCGAAAGGACTCGACAGCACGGGCGACCCTGTCATGTGCCTCCCGTGGACACAAATCGGCTCCCCAGCCATCAACCTGCCCGCAGGAAAAAGCGATGACGGTTTACCTATGGGATTACAGGTAATTGGTAAGTGGAATATGGATGAGGAATTGCTGGCTTGGGCAGAAGACCTTGAAAAAATTGTGAGCAAATCATGACCGTCATAAAGTGGAATGTCCGCGCGGGTGCGTATTACGACTCAGTGGTGCTGATGCAACTTCAACGCGGATTATTAGGATTGCCTGGCGTTGTTGATGCTGGAGTTGTGATGGCGACTCAAGCCAATCGTGATTTGCTTGCTGCAAATAATCTTTTACCAGATTCGATTGCTGCCAATCCCGATGATTTGCTCATCGTCGTCAAAGCCAATGCCGATTCTTCTGCAACAGACGCAATTGGAAAAGTAGATGAGTTACTAACACGCCGAAAATCCTCCAATTCTCTTAATTCTCAAGAAGACTTCCGCCCGCGTAGTTTGAGCGCTGCAGTCAAACAATTGCCTGAGGCAAATTGGGTGTTGATTTCCGTCCCTGGTCGATACGCGGCTGGAGTCGCGCGTGAGGCGCTTGAGCTTGGCAAACATGTTTTCCTCTACAGCGATAACGTCTCACTCGAAGATGAAATCGCATTGAAGAAGGCCGCCCGCGAAAAAGGTCTGCTCGTTATGGGACCCGATTGCGGCACAGCCATCATCAACGGCATCGGGCTGGGATTTGCCAACCGAGTCCGCCGCGGAGCGATTGGCGTAGTCGGCGCTTCGGGAACAGGAACTCAGGCTGTGACGAGTCACATCCACAAATTAGGCGGCGGCATCTCTCATGCCATCGGCACAGGCGGACGTGATCTCAAATCCGATGTTGGAGCGATCACTGCACATCAAGCACTTGATGTTTTAGCACGTGATCCCGAGACCAAAATTATTGTGCTGGTCTCCAAACCACCCTCCCCTGATATTGCCACGCAATTAATTTCTGCAGCAATGGAAACTGACAAACCCGTTGTCATTTATTTCATCGGCCATCCCCCACCTGCAAGGAAGATAGGCAATTTGCAGTTTGCGATCAGTTTGAGTGAGGCGGCGGAAATTTCTGTTGGAGAATTGGAGGATTCGAGAATTGAGCACTCGAGACTAGAGACTAGAGATTCAAAGTCTCTACGCGAAGTGTCCAGTCTCTATTTACGTGGTTTGTTCTCAGGCGGCACCCTTGCCTACGAAACCATGATTGGTTTGCAGGCTTTCCTTTCCCCCCTGTACTCCAATTCTCCAATCTCTGATTCTCAAATTCTCTCCGACCCGCTCCACAGCCGCGCCCACACCATCATTGACCTTGGCGATGAATTCTTCATGGTTGGCCGTCTACATCCCATGATTGACAATGACCTTCGTATTCGGCGTATGCGTCAGGAAGCGGCTGATCCTGAAGTTGGGATGCTCTTGATCGATGTTGTTCTTGGCGAAGGCTCACATCCTGACCCCGCAGGAGAATTAGTACCTGTGATAAAAGAGATTCGAGAGAAGAGAATTGGGGAATTGGAGATTGTTGCAATTGTGATTGGTACGGACGATGATCCACAAAATCTTCAATCTCAAATTGAGCAATTAAAAGAGGCAGGCGCAATTATCTTTCGCAGCGTGACTGAGGCAGTGGAGTACATCAGTTTGAGATGTAGCCGTTATACGCCCAATACATATCCACCCGTAAACCTTGAACAATTAAAACAACCACTTGCCGCGATAAACGTTGGCTTGGAATCGTTCTACGAAAGCCTCACATCACAGGGCGCGCAAGCAGTCCACGTGGAATGGCGTCCGCCTGCGGGTGGAAATGAAAAGTTAGCCACGTTGCTGGCAAAGATGAAGAATTAGAGAAACAGAGAATTAGAGAATTGGAGAATTCTCCAATCTCCAATTCTCCACGGAGAGTATCTATGGATATAGAAAAAGCCAATCGAGCTTCTGTCGAACGAATGATGTCTGCCCGCCCTATCTTGAAGAGCGTTGCCACCGCGCGCGACATTATTCCCGGGATGAAGGACAATCTATTCCTCCACGCAGGTCCGCCGATTGAGTGGGCGCGGATGTCGGGTCCGTTGCGCGGGGCGATCATCGGCGCGATGCTGTTCGAGGGAATCGCCAAATCGGAAGCAGAAGCAACTTCAATGGCAACAAGAGGCGAGGTCGAATTTGATTCGTGTCATTATCATGGCGCGGTCGGACCGATGGCGGGAGTCACATCCGCTTCGATGAAAGTCTACGTAGTGGAAAATGCCGAGCATGGGAACAAGTCTTTTTCGAATCTGAATGAGGGTTACGGAAAAGTGTTGCGGTATGGCGCGTATAGTGAAGATGTCTTGAAAAAATTACATTGGATGAATGATGTGTTGGGCGTGGCTCTGGCGGATGCACTGGCACAGTCGAACGGTATTGACATGCGCGCATTGATCGCTGAAGCCTTGCACATGGGCGATGAGGGACACAATCGCAATAAAGCAGGGTCGCTGATCTACTTGAAGTTGATCTCACCATTGATCGCAAAGGTTGTGAAAGATAATTCAGCGTTGTCAGATGTTCTTCAATTTATCGGCGATAACGCGTTGAGCGTGTTGAATCCAGTCATGGCGGCGTGCAAGGCAATGACCGATGCCGCGCATGGTGTCGAAGGCAGTACGATTGTCACAACCATGGCGCGCAACGGCACGGATTTTGGAATTCGTGTCAGTGGACTTGGCGAGAAGCAATGGTTCACCGCACCTGCAGAGATTCCAGTTGGCTTGTTCTTCTCGGGCTTTTCACAAGATGATGCGAATCCCGACATTGGCGATAGTGCCATCACGGAGACCGCAGGCATCGGCGGCTTTGCAATGGCGACCGCGCCCGCGATTGTCACATTTGTAGGCGGTACGCCGAAGGATGCGATGAATGCCACGCTTGAAATGTACGAAATCACATTTGCCGAAAGTAAATATTTCACGATGCCGTCGCTCGATTTTCGCGGCACGCCAACGGGAATCGATATCCGTAAAGTAGTTGAGTTGGGAATCACCCCGCGTATCAATACAGGTATCGCACATAAGAATGCTGGTGTCGGCCAGGTGGGGGCGGGGCTGGTGAGACCGCCGCTTGTTATATTTGAACAGGCGTTGATAGCTTATGCAGAGAAATACAAAATATAAAAGAGAATTGTGAGAATTAGAGAATTGAGGTTGAGATGCCGACATCATTGGAAGATGTGAGAGTATTGAAGAATGCCGAGCAGATTGCGGATGCAATATACAAAGTTGCATCAGGTTGGGATGATTTTGCCAAGGATGTGGTTGGCAAGCAGATTTCCCGCGCCGCTGATTCTATCGGGGCAAATATCGCCGAGTCGTTTGGGCGATTTCATTTCGGGGAGAAAATTCAATTTTTGTATTATGCTCGCGGGAGTGTGTTCGAGGCAAAATACTGGCTCAATCGAGCGTCTGCACGGGAGTTGATGTCATCCGTTGATTCGCAAAGTTATGTAACGCGCCTGACCGATATCGCGCGCCAACTTAATTTGTATGTTTCCAGCCTCAAAGGTCAACGCTCTGGCGAAATCACCGTCGCAAAGACTATAAAAGAAAGTCCCGTCGAATATCTCACCTCACGCCTTCCAGATGACTTCCCCAACATCCTCTTTGACGAAACTGACTTCGTATGGCTCGAATCATAACCATCCAATTCTCCAATCTCTGGTCTCGATACGGCGGACGAACACCGCCTACTCGACCACCACCAATTCTCTAATCCACTAATTCTCTTAATCACTCAATTCAACCAAAGGAGACCTATCATGAAAATTTACGACCTCTCTCAAGACCTCAATCAAGACTGTTCCTTCTGGCCCTTCTATCCACCGTTTGAAGTGAAGTACATCAAGCGCAAGTCAGAGCATGGTGTGAACGCGCAGTACATCCAGACATCGAATCATATGGGAACGCACCTGGATGCACCGAAGCATTTCGTGACGAAAGGCAAGACCATTGACCAGATTCCCATCGAGTGGTGTTATGGACCTGGCGTGATCGTTGACCTGAGTGACATGCTCGATGACGTGGGTCTCTTCACTCCCGAAGACATTGAGAAGCGTGCCGATGTGCAGGATGGCGACATTTTGTTCATTCACACAGGCTGGCACAGGTATTCATTCTTCAGCGAAGAGGCTGATGAAGAGCGATATATTCAGCGTCATCCAGGTCCGCATTTTAGTATCTGTGATTGGCTGTTGAAAAAGAAAATCCACATCTGGGGCGTGGACATGATCTCCACCGACCACCCGATGAACCTGCCCATTGGTCGCTTCCTCGGCAAAGGCGGATTGGAACACTGGCAGAAAGTCCGTGCGAAAACTGAGGAAAAGTTTGGCAAAGACAAGATGGATGAACTCTTCCCTGACTCCGCTTATCAATTAACTCACAACGCATTATTCCCGAAAGATTGCATCCACGTGGAAAACCTCGGCGGCGACATCGGCTTGAAGGAACTGCACAACAAGCGCATCACGCTCGGCGTCTTCCCGTGGAAGTTCAAAGGCGGCGAGGCGGCGTTTTGTCGTGCGGTGGCCTGGGCGTAATTCTCTAATTCTCCAATTCTCGGCTCTCGTGAGTTCGAGAATTGGGGAATTGAAAAACGAGAATTGGAGAATTTTATGACCACTCGATACTTCGGCGAACGGATTAAGCGCAACGAAGACCCGCGTCTCCTCACAGGGCAGGGATTGTATGTGGACGATGTCGATCTGCCCAACATGCTCCATGTTGCCTTTATGCGGAGTCCGTATGCACATGCAAAAATTAATAGCATTGATGTTTCGCAAGCTTTGGAACGCGAAGGTGTGGTTGCCATTTACACTGCGAACGATTTAGGTGATTACTGGAAACCAGGACCATTGCTTGTTTCGCCGCCGCCTGTCGAAAATATTGTTTTCAATGAGAAAACGCAGGTTCCTCTTGCAAAAGATAAGGTCAAGTTTGCAGGCGAGCCGATTGTGATGGTGCTGGCAGAGAGTCGTTACATCGCTGAAGATGCGCTGGCTGATATTCAAATTGATTACGAACCTCTCGAAGTTGTGGTTGATCTTGAGAAAGCGATTCAACCAGATAGCCCTCTTATTCATGAAGAGATCGGTTCAAATATTGCAGCGAATGTTGTACAAAGAAAAGGCGATTATGAAGCAGTAAAAAATAGTGCTGCCTTAATTATTAAACGGCGCTTTCTTTACGAGCACGGATGCGCCGCCGCCATCGAGAACCGTGGCATCGTTGCCGAGTGGGATAAGCGAGCGGGACGATTAACTGTCTGGGATACCACGCAGGCTCCCGTCGTAATTCGAAACGGATTGGCGGGCATGCTTGGGTTGTCGGAGCGGCAAGTGCGCGTGATCGCGCCATTTATCGGCGGCGGATTCGGTCCGAAGATTATGATGTTCTATCAGGAGGAAGTGCTCGTCCCGTGGGTGGCGATGAAGTTGAATCGACCCGTCAAATGGATCGAGGACCGCGCCGAAAATTTTGTCGCCACCACGCACGAGCGCGGACAGATCCACAATGCGGAAGTCGCGTTCGATAAGGACGGTCACATTCTCGGCGTGCATGATGTTTTCTTACATGATGCGGGCGCGTATGCTCCATATGGTTTGACCGTACCGCTCAATAGTTCATGTACCTTGCTTGGACCGTACGACATCAAAAATTATTACAGCGAGTTCACGGCGGTCTTCACCAACAAGACTATCGTTACGCCCTATCGCGGCGCGGGACGTCAGCATGGTGTGTTCGTCATCGAGCGAGCATTGGATATTGCCGCGAAAAAATTGAAGATCGACCGCGCCGAAATCCGACGACGCAATTTCATCCCGCCCGATAAGTTCCCATATAACAACGAAATCATCTATCAGGATTTTGCTCCGCTTGTCTATGATAGCGGAAATTATGAACCATTGTTGGATCAAGCTCTCGAAACAATGGACTACTACAAATTCGTCAACGAGACTCAGCCGAAGTTACGTGCCGAAGGCAAACATGTTGGCATTGGAGTCGTCGCATATGTGGAAGGCACAGGCATCGGACCTTATGAAGGCGCGAAGGTGCAGGTGATGAGCAGTGGACGAGTCTCGGTCGTCACGGGTGTTGGCACACAGGGACAAGGTCACTTCACGAGTTTCGCGCAGATCGTCGCGGAGCAAATCGGCGTGGATGTAAATAAAATCGACGTTGTCACAGGCGACACCGACCAGTTCTATTGGGGCGCGGGGACGTTCGCCAGCCGCGGCACGGTCGTCGCGGGCAATGCCATCAATGAAGCCGCGAAAGTTGTCCGCAAGAAAATTCTCAAACTCGCCTCCGAACATTTCAATGCGCCCGAAGAGGAACTCGAACTCGCCGATGGCATGGTGAAGGTGCAAGACCTGCCGCGCATGTCTATTTCATTGGGTGAACTCGCGGGCAAAGCGAATCCGATGCGCGGAGCCGTCAAGCCTGGTACAGAGCCTGGGTTGGAAGCGACCAGCTATTTCGGTCCAGAAAGAGGCGCCACTGCCAGCGGCATCCACGCCATGATCGTGGAGGTCAATCCCGAGACGCTGCAGATCCACATCCAAAAATATCTCGTCGTGCATGATTGCGGGCGCGTCATCAATCCGCTGATTCTCGATGGGCAGATCCATGGCGGCGTGGCGCAGGGCATTGGCAATGCGTTTTACGAGCGGCTGGCGTACGACGAGAACGGGCAACTGCTCAACGGCACGTTCATGGATTATCACCTGCCCACCAGCCTGGATGTGCCGCGCATCGAAACGGGACACGGCGAAACGCTTTCGCCGCTCAACCCGATGGGCGTGAAAGGCGCGGGCGAGGCGGGTGCGATTCCTGTCGGTCCGCTGTTTGCGCAGGCGTTGGAAGACGCGTTATACGATGTGGATTTTGAGATTTTGGAAATCCCGCTGAATTCGAATCGACTTTGGGAAATAGTGAATGGTAAATAGTAATTGGTAATTTGTAATTGGAGACTGGAGATTAGAGACTGAGAACTTGCCCTGAGCTTGTCGAAGGGTTGGAGGATTGGAGAATTTGGTGGTGGATGAAGAACCGCTTCTTTCTCAGCCGATGGCTGATTCTGACCATCGGCTTTTTCTTTTGCCTCAAGTCACTGACTGCGGATTGAGGGCGGTGAATATGGAATTGCAATAATCGTAATACATGCAAATATTGACTTACTTTTTGTTCTTTGGTATACTTTTTATAGTATTTCTGAAAGGAGAGCAAGTAATGGAAACTGTTGCCACCTCAAAGGGGCAGGTTGTTATACCCTCCAAGATTCGCAAGCAATTAGGGATCAAGGATGGAACATATCTTCAAATTGACGTGAATGCTGTAACCAGGCAGATCATCCTCACCCCCGTCACCCGTGAGTATGTTCGATCTTTACGTGGAAAGTATAAGGGCAAGGGATTAATGAAGGCTTTGATGGCAGAAAAGAAACGCGAAAGGGAGTTATAAAATGGCAAAGAAGGCAAAAGCATACGTGTTGGACACCTGGGCGGTGATAGCCTACCTTGAAGACGAGCCTTCAGGAGAACAAGTGGAAGATTTGATTGCCACCGCGCATGAAGAACAAATTCCTATTTACATGAGTGTAATTAATGTAGGCGAAGTTTGGTACACAATGGCGCGGGAAATCTCTGAAGCGGAAGCCAATGCCAGCGTGAAAACTCTGCACGATTTACGGATTCAATTTGAAAATGCCGATTGGGAATTAACGCAGGAAGCTGCGCGTTTCAAGTCACAAAACAAGATGTCTTATGCAGATGCCTTTGCCGCCGCATTGTCAAAAATCAAAAAAGCAGATTTGGTGACAGGGGATGGGGAGTTCAAGCCGTTGGATGGCGAGATTAAGATTTCGTGGGTGTAAGGTGGGACAATATGCAGGATTTTGATCATATCGCAATTGAAAAATTGAACCTTTCACGGCGAACATATCACGCGCTTGCGCGTAGTGGGGTTTTGACAATTGCCAATCTCAGGCAGTTTTATAAAGATAAGGACAAGTACCAAATTCGTAATATTGGGCAGAAGAGTTTGGATGAAATATCAAAGGCATTAGATGGATTGTATAAAACCCCGCCTCAAATAACTGAGGTAGAGAAAACATTTTATCAGCCTCCAATCATAGCCAACAGCGCAAGTATCAACACACTAGATCATGTTTCTATAGATGACCTTCAATTGCCTAGAGCAATACGAGGCTCACTAAAAAAGAACAGAATTAAGACGCTTGGAGAATTAAGGAGCTTATCAGATAGAGAGTTGCTCAATATCAATAGAATTGGTCCAAAATCATTGAAGGAAATACGACAAATTATCACTGATGCAATCAATAAACCTAACGAATATATAATCAAAAATACGGTCAATCAAAGTATCCAACCAAAACCTGTAACCGCAAGTCCTATTTTGCAAACGCAACCGATTGAGAATTGGGCGGAAATAATTCAAAGCTATTTTGAAAGCGAGAAAAATACTTACACCTACATATTGACATCGCGGTTTGGTCTCAGCCCTAAAAAACTTGAGGAAATTGCAAAAGAACTTGGTGTAACCCGCGAAAGAGTGAGGCAAATTCAAGAGTTGGTATCAGGTCGTTTTCTAAAGTATCTTAAGTTCTCTGCCAATGAATTTTCTAGCTCGAACGTTTTTCTCGAAAAAATCAAAAAAATCTTATCTGCCTACGGCGACAAATTATCTCTAACAAGCTTCAAGAAATTATTACAGAAAGAGAATCTTCTTGGAGAATTTTCTGAAACCAACATGAGCGAGCGAATTGAAAATATAGATTTGCTAGAGACTTTAATTTGCTGGTTAAACTTGTTAGCCGACAAAAGATACAATATGCAACCTGTAGTCTTTCCAATAGATATTCATGAGTTAGCGAAATCCCGCAACCTATCAATTAAAGACCGTGATATTCTGTTGAATATATCTACAAAAGATCGGAGAAGAATTAAGAGGAAGATACTATTCACAGGTGGAATAACAGTCAAGGAAACCTCAAAAATTCTCTCGAAAGATGAAAGAATCACAGTTTTATTACTAAAAACCCTGAATTTACAGAAAATAGATGATGAATGGTTCACCTTTAAAAGCCTAACTGCTGACCAAGACAACAGCAAAATTCCTTTGAGAATTGCTGGGTTGAAAATGTTGGCTGTTACCCCCATAATGAACTTCGATTCATTTCATGACGGGCTTCGGCGACACGCCAGTCGATTCTATGCAGGTATTGCCCCAATCCATGTTATTGAGCATGCTTTACCTATGCTTGGCTTTGATATTAAGAACCATGAAGTCTCTACGCAACTCTCAACGAAAGGCATATTATCAAAGAGCGAACAATGTCTCATTTCTGCCATCAAGAAAAATGGCGGCATCGCAAGTTTTTTAGAAATAGCTGAAGAATTTTTTCTTCATAACCTTTCCTTACCCGCCGTTTCAGTTACTCTCAAAAGATCGCCAATAGCTGAAAAAGTGAACGAGGGGTTTCATAAATTACGAGACACAGAAATACCTTGGCAACAAATTGAAGAAGCAAAAAAGAGACAGAAAAGATTCTCTCAAGAGGACGAGGTCACTCACGGACTTGATGGTGTGGTCAGGATGAAATTCACTGTTAATAGCTATGCCTTCTTAACTGGAGTAGTCGGAGCTTACAGCGTTAAAGAACTGTCGGGTTCTTGGTCTGTAGTAAATAAGGGTAAATCATATGGCGAAGCGAAAATGGACGAGGTCTACCTTTGGGGTTTAGCCAAGGTTTTCAAGGAATTAGATGTAAGAATGGGAGACCGAATGGAATTGGGATTCAATATGTGGAACAGGTCTCTATCTGTTGAAAGGATAGATCATGGATCTTCATGAAGAATTAAGTAACGTTGAGATTTTGACCCTTGTCATATATTGGCTTGGTGGAGCTGTAACGCCAGTTGATCTTGAGGATGCAGCAGTAGAAGCATTCAATCTGGCGCCTAAAAAATTTAGCTGGATAAAATATGCAGATCAGATTGACCTACGCATAGTTCAATATGCTATACGGGATGCATGTAAAGCAGATGTAAATTATTTAAAAGGTACATCTAAACATGGATACATGCTCACCGAGCTAGGGCTTGAATGGGCAAAGAAATTTGATGAAAAAAAACAGCTATCTACAGCATCTCGCAAAATGTCACCGTCTGACTTGATAGATAGAGAGATATTGCGCTTACAATCTACACATGCCTATCAGAAGTTCATAGCAAGAGAAAAAGACAAGATCACGCCTATGGATTTTCGCGAATTCACTCGGGTTAATGACTACTTTCCAGAACATATTCGAAAACAAAGATATTCAAAAATTGATAATGCAGTTAAAGACGATGCCGATTTAAGAAAGGTTTGGAGCTTCATCAAAAAGAAGTTCTCGGAGGAATAGCCGATGAGCAAAAAAATCTCTGTAAAAAGTCACGTTTCACGTGATTTCCTTCAGAATGCCGTATATTTCAACACCCTTCCAAAAGTAGTTTGGGAATATGTTTCCAATTCGTTGGATAACGGTAAAGACGATATTCCTACAACTGTAGCTGTGGAGATACGTAAAGATGACGGCGCACTCATTATTGCTGATAATGGAAGCGGAATGTCGAGGGAAGATTTGGAACGATTCTTTACAATGCATGGAGAAAATATTCAAAGAAAACGGGGAAAGCGTGTTCGCGGAAGGTTTGGAACTGGTAAGTCTGCCGCCTTTGGTATTGCCAAATCTTTGCTCATTGACACACGATGCAATGGCAAGAGAAATGTTGTGTCTCTTCACTTGGAAGATATTAAGAAAGCTACTAGCGGAGAAACTTTTGAAGTAAATGAAGTCGTTGTTGATGAAAGAACTGATCAAGACGATGGAACCATTATTGAGATAAAAGAATTCATGACATCGCGCATGGATATTGATGCCACTATCAACTTTATTGAAAAACATCTATCACGCTACCGAATGCGAGCAAATGTAATTATCAATGGGCATACATGCAAATTCAAAGAACTGCCTTCAACGGAAACCATAACAGTTCCAGCGCCAATAGAAATTGAACAACATATAGGGTCACCCACTTTGACGATTAAAGTCGCTCCTTTTACTTTAGACCAAGACGAAAGAGGCGTAGATATTCTCTCAGAAGGTATTTGGCATGAAACAACACTGGGCGATATTGAGGGAAAGGAACTTTCGGAAAGACTCTTTGGAGAAGTGGATGTACCTTTATTAGAGCAGGTAAGTGACGATATTGCTCCGTTTGACAACACCAGAAACAATCTCCTGAACCGAGCAAACCCGAGAGTGGTTATTCTCATTGCATGGATTTCACAAGAACTGGAAAAAGTGCGTCAATCCCTTGTAAAGGACGAGAGGGAAAGGCGCAAAACAGAACAGGCTAAGAAGTTGGCGCAAGAGGCTCAACGAATGGCAGATATTCTTAACGAAGATTTCAAGAACTTTATGTTTGACCTTGAAGTTTCTCGACGTATGACAGGAAAAACGAAAAGCAAAATCAACGAAGCCTTTTCTTTGCTGGGTGAAGTTTTACCAGGCGACGGTGACCAGGATTCCAAGTGGCAACAATCTGGACAACCACATGGTAACGGTCATAGAGGAAAGAATCCTCCAGGTGAAGGAGATTTACCAAGAGAGGGTCCAAATTTAATACCAGGAGATTCCAAAGGCACTCAAAAAGAATCTGTTGAGTCTGGTAGTAAACGTAGATCAGGATTGTTTAGTATTGAGTTTGTAAACTCTACAAAAGACTACCCAAGGTCACAATATAAAAGAGAAGAACACAAAATCCTGATAAATTTAGATCATCCTCAAATTGCACTGGCTCTAAAAGAAGGAGGAGGAACACAGGATTCTCGTCATTTTCTTGCCATGGTATACGAGGTAGCCGCTGTGGAATATGCACAAGCTGTTCAGTTTGAAAGATTCAATCAAGGTGAGCAAATTGATGCAGCAGAGGCATTATTTGCAGTTGGAGATACAGTGGATAGAGTTACAAGAAGGTTTTCTGAAGTGTTACAGGCGTAGCAATGTCAATCCAAATGAAAACGGGGCTGTGGGTTGAAGTCGCTTCGGATCATGCGAAGTTTGAGTCAAGGCGGGGAGGCGTTATGAATAAATTAAATGGGACCTCACCCTGATGGTGGTTATTAATCGGCGTGTCGGTTTGCCCCTCTCCCAAGGGAGAGGGCATGGGCTGGACTTCTTTTCTGCGCGGATGGCGTATTGGGTTTCCAAGTCAATGTTTGTTGAAGGAGCATTAGCTTCTCCCCCTTGGGGGAGACGGGAGAGGGGTTTGGTTGCGACCTCACCCTGATTGTGATGATTGATCGCCGTGTCCGTTTGCCCCTCTCCAAATGGAGAGGGCATGGAGTCGGCTTCTTTTCTCGGTTGATGGGGTTGCTAAGTTTCCAAGTCAACATTTGTTGCAGGAGGTATTGGCTTCTCCCCCTTGGGGAAGACGGGAGAGGGGTTTGCCTCGCGCAAAAAATAAAGCCTCCGCTTTTCACGGAGGCTGGTTGTAATTGATGATCTGTTATGCAGGAACCGCGATATATTCCGCGTAGGTAGTGCTCTCAGGAATTGGAAGTTTATCTTCGATCATTCCCTGAATGTGCATTTCCACGGCTTCGTGCATATTCCGTTCGGTTTCTTCACGGGTTTTGCCCGTCGCCACACAGCCAGGTAAATCTGGGGAATAGGCTGAATAATTATTTTCTGCTTTTTCGATTACGATAAGAAAGCGATACATGGTTACCTCTTGCCTTTTGGCTTTTCTACTTCAGCCTGTTTGAATATACTGCTTTGGGTTCCTGGTGAAAGGTCATCATTTGGATGCCCTGCAATGGTCACCCGACCAGTTTTCTTGGGATGTTTATATTGTCTATGGCTCCCTTTGGTTGTGACCAGATACCAGCCATCGGCTTCAATGAGTTTGATGACGTCTCGAACCTTCATGCCTAAATTTTAGCACATATGAATAGTCAAATCGCCCAGTCCAGGGGGGACCTCACCACTTCGACAGGCTCAGTGCTGCGCCTGATTGGCACGACTGATCGGCATGTCCGTTTGCCCCTCTCCAAATGGAGCCCCCTGCGGGGATGATAAGGGCGTCTATGATTGGTTTGATGAGCACATAGCTTCTCCCCCCTGCGGTAGCGCCCTTTAGGGTTGGGGGAGACGGGAGAGGGGGATTCAGTTAGCTTATGTCAATTCCATGAACGCTTCTGGCTTTTGCTCCGCAATTCGTAACAACGCCACGGCGGGTCCGCTAGGTTTACGCCTGCCTTGTTCCCAATCCTGAACAGTGCGCAAACTCACGCCCATCAAGCCTGCAAAAGCCGATTGCGACAACTTTAATTTCGTTCGAATGATTTTCGGGGGAGCAGGCGCTTTCAAGGCGTGAACGCGCAGGACTTTCGTGCCAGCTTTGTACGCCTTCACCGCACGAATGCCATCGAGAATTTCCTGACCAATAT
>VGNE01000057.1 GCA_016866215.1 Chloroflexota bacterium
CTGCTCAAAGGCGACACCAAACTCAATCACTTTGCACTCAAGTCAAAACTATATTTGCACGCGCTTCACGCCGCTTATGCCAAACTGCGGGAACTCAACCCTGCCTGTTTGGCTGCGTAAGGTGAGTACTTAAGATTATCATCTCTTCCAATTCAACATGACCAACCCGGCGAGACAGACAGAAATTCCAACAATATTTACCCAGAAATTTTATCTTGGGATGTTCAAGAAGTGCAAACTAATGAAAATAAATTGTCTCTTTGGTGATCCAGATCGGGGGTATTTTGCTGGGATCGGTTACGCACAAAATAGTTGAGCCAGTCCTGGCCACGGAAGGTTCCTTGCCGGTGATCCATGCCCACCCCCAATAACAGCCTGCCAGCACAGTAACAATGGGTTCGTCAAAAACCCCCAATACATAGCTGTAGGTAACGCATTCGCCTTTGTCGTTTGGATAACTCATTCCAAAAGACAGGTTGACAATCCCTTCTGATTTGTTGACAAACTTAACCTTGACAAGAGCGCCTTGCGGCTCAATGGGCGGAACCTGATTGCATGGATCAATTGTTGGGCCGGCGGACACTGTGGCAGGTGCAAGTGTCGGGAACGGCGGCAATGTTGGCAGAGGAACCAGAGTGGGTTCAGGCGTCGCTGTAGGCGGCGCAAGAGTTGCAGTGGGCAGTGCGGCTTGCGTTTGAGTGATCGCGATCCATGCGTCTGCGACGGCCGTGTTGGCAATATCTGCGGAGCTCATGGCCGGCTGAGCAGTGCCGCAGGCGGCCAGGGGGATGATGATTAATATTGAAAGGATATATAGGAATTTTATTTTCATTTGTTCTCCAAGAACCCATTTTTACCACAAAGAACACAAAGGGGCACGAAGGTTATTAACCGCTAAGCACGCCAAGAAAAAGTCATTAAATCTTCGCGACCTTAGCGCTCTTCGCGGTTAATTTTCTCTAGTACTTTCAAAATAAACTCCGCTGTCCGTTTGCCAGACGTGCCATCGGTAAATGTAATTTCATCTTCAACAAACTTTCTGCGCTCGGCTGAATCGAGTTGCGGGTTACGAAGATACAAGTTAAGAGTATCGCGCAATTCATTTTCGTTGGTTGCTACTCGCCCCGCCTTGGCATCGCGGAAGCGTTTATGTGTGGGCCAATCTCCAATCTCCTTGAGCGAAAGGGAATATTTCTTCGGACGATTCCATCCTCCAGGAGTGTCAATCACCGCGGCGATCATCGGCGTATCGTGGACGGCGGTCTCGACCAGCATGGTCGAATAGACGGTCACCACCACATCGGAATACGCCATCATGGAGGATTTCTCGTCCATGTCTTCGCCGCCGTAGTAGCCAAGGGACCCACCCATTGCCACAGGCTGGACAACATGCACATGCGGATATTTCTTCTCCAACTCAAACACCTGTGCGCGTTCATCTGCAAAAATTTTCGGCTTGTCTTGAAAATGACTCGGGTGCAAACGGATCAACAACTGCGAAGGCACTGCGAGCGAATTCAGCGAGTCAGGCGATTCGAGCGAGTCAGAGGAAACCAATTTTGCCAGCGCTTCGATGTTCGGATAGTTCGGCGCAAAATGGACGAAACTGCTGGCGTACGAAATTAATTTACGCTGCGGATCGAGGCCGTGTAGTTTGAAATACTCGTCACGCGGCATGAGCCAAGACTTGCGAAAATATCCGTCATACGAGGGGATGCCGCCCACATGCACATGCTCGGGGTTCCAGTCCGAGCCGAGTACGAGTTCCTCTTTTTGCAACTCAGACCAGCACGTTGCCCACTGCACATCCGCGCCTGAGACGTTGTAACTCGATGAATTATCCCAACCGACGATGACGGTCATGTTCGGGATTCCCCGTCGGGCAGATTCACGCAGGAGGTAACGATCCATGCGCCAGCCGGGGGTCGAGGCGATGACCATGTCGGGGTGGTATTTGTCAAATAAGTCGGTATACAGCCCAGAGTCAGGCGTGAAGCGGTTCTGCATCTGCACTAAAAGCTTGCGCGCCCACAAAAAATTCCGCAACAGGAGAATCATCAGCGCGGAGGGAATCCAAATGCCCAAACGGAATTTCCAGCCGTTCTCCGCCCAGACTTCCCAGATGTGGCTGTCCATGGCTTCGGTGTTGATGCGGCGCGAGCCGCCGACGCGGCGCAGGTAGGCGAGCAGCCATTGCCAGCGCGGGCTGACTTTGCGGGCGTAGTCGTTTGCCTGTTTGAGCCGCAGACCTTCGAAGGTGAGACCGGGCCTTGCAAAGCGTTGTGATATTTTTTCTTTGGTGTCATCATCGGTGAGGAGGATGACTTCGACGCCCGCGGCGAGTAGAGTCGGGACGACGTCGCTTTGCAGGAAGTAGATGATTGCCATGCCGTGGTCGGCGGAGATGAAAATTTTTTTAGTCATGTAGTTGGATAGTCACATGAGTGAGTAATCGGAAGAAGGTCACTCGCTTCGCTTCTTTAATTTGAGTTGATTCTGTTTCGATGGATTTTATCTCACCTTCAACCCCGCCCGACGATGAACCGTCGGGCTATTTTTTACAAAGGACGCTGAAAGCGTCCTAGCC
Source organism: Chloroflexota bacterium (assembly GCA_016866215.1). Taxonomy (GTDB): domain Bacteria; phylum Chloroflexota; class Anaerolineae; order Anaerolineales; family Villigracilaceae; genus Villigracilis. The sequence continues at coordinate 2,588 of VGNE01000057.1, forward strand.
GACTTTCAGTCGGCTTTGTATGCGTAGCGAAGTATTTTATGTGTTGAAATTTCTAAAATAGCGATCAATTTCATCACGCAATTCAATACCCACTCGTTCAAAACAATTTAACAACTCTTCATAAGACCCACCGCCACCCAAGAAGTCCCAAAATTCCTCAGCAACTTTCAATTCATGCGGCAAATCTAACATTCCCTTTAGTGTCCATCTTTGATAAGGTTGAGGTTCATAAGGGTTGTAGGGAATTGCAATGCAAGTATGAATTTGGACATTTGGATTCTGTGCCAATTTAATCGCACACCACTCTAACAATGTTCTCTTATGGTCTTTAAACCCGCTGATATTAGGTTTTACAGTCTTTATATCAAAAAGATACATTGCGCCTTTGGCATCTTGAATAAATAAATCAGCGTTTACTGTTTCAAGAATATTCATTGCGCCCTTTTGACAAACTGCTCGAATTTGCTCCACTTCTTCAGTCTTATTGACGTCCTTGGAAGCCGCGCTCAAGTTGTTCATGATTTTTTGGATAACGGTCTGAGCACCTTCACTAATCTGATTGCCAGGCGCGTGTTGAGATTCAGCATGTGCAAAGCGAGTTTTAGCAAGTGTTACAGCAACAGGTTCAAATATAGATGTGCCAAAACTGGTGTTGAGCGAGTGAATAAACGAATATAAAGCCATGCGGTCTTTACCCAACAACCTGAAATGGAAAGGCATGTTTTTTGATTCTGGTTTATAGTTTTGAAATTTCTTCCTCAAACTATCCCTGATTGTAGATTCTATTGACTTAATGCTCGCAGGTGATAATGGCATGACAAAATTCCCTTATTTTGCTTTCAAATGAAATATTGTTTCGGAGTAAGCAGCTTTATCCCGTTCTGTTCGATTAAGAACAGGTCTTTTGAACTGGTTGACAATTTTCATTCCAGAACGCGCTGCAATCACAGGGTAAAGATCATATTTATCGTTAGCCACCAAAAATACGCTGTAATCATCCGCTAGGAATTTTTTGCTATTAATTAGAACATCGGAAATGCCTTTAGCGTAGGAGTCTCTAGCTTCTTTGCCTTGTCCTTTGTTCATCGCCCCAATTTCTAAATCATCCTGTCTGTGGAAGCCAAACAACTCATAGGCGTAAGCATGTTGTTCGTGATAGTCAATAAGACCAACATATGGCGGACTCGAAAAAATTCCCTTAATCCTCTTGCTTTTTACTATTTCCGCAAACTCTGGTTGTTCAGATTCAAGTTTCGTTATGATGTCAACATTTCTCGAATCGCCAACGATACAATGTTGATGAGTTCGAGTTCTCAACTTATCGAATTTCACTAATCTTTCGACGGTGTCCCTGCTATAACGTTCCCACCAACCAAGGATTGAGAACAAGGGCTTACATACTTTTCCATGTTTTGCGCAGTAGTAGGCAGCCGACACTGGCTCGACCAAAGTCCCTAAATCTGCATGAGTGGTTGCCCTGCATGAACGAATAGTTCGGCTTAGGATAACTTGAATTACTCTTTTGGTTGCAGGGTCTTCGATTTGGTTAACTAATCCAATAACGAAATCTACCTCTTGGCGAACAGGATATAAATACCATTTAGCGAGAAAGTTTTTGTCGCCGTTCTGCCTTAACTGTATTTTGTATTTTGTAACTAACTCCAAGTAAGTGGAGAGAAATTCATTTTCTTTGTCTTTGCCATATTTCTCTTCGTTAATTAATTTACGCTGAACCTTGTATCTAAATTCTGGAGAGGGAAAATATGTATTGTTAAATCTATAAAGGGCTTCAAGCAACTTTTGCTCGAACTCTGGAACATTTAACGAATCAAGAAAAGTCTTCAGGGATTTTGTAATCCGCAGGATTTCCTTTTGAATATCAATCAAATTATGCTTTTCAATCTTAATATTGCCAATCAAAGCGTTGAATGCCGAAACATCTATTCCGACGGCGTGCATACCGAGTTCGTTTGCTTGAACCAGCGTTGTGCCACTGCCGCAGAATGGGTCAAGCAAGATATCCCCAGGTTTAAAGTAAATTTCTTTTTTGAATTCGTCGATATGGCTGTCAATAAAATACTGAACCAATTGCGGAATAAATTTACCTTTGTAAGGGTGTAGTCTATGTACGTGCTTGGTTGTATCAGCCTCTTTGAGGTAGTCAAAAGACAAAGCCCAATTTACATCTTGTCCTAATTCTGCCTTCCAGTTAATTTCTCGTTTACCAAAAAAAGAACTGTAATAATTAATGAGTTCCTTCTTGGAAACTTTGGCGGCTCCATCGTTGCTATATTTTTTAACACGACCATATTGAATGAGATAAGAAATATTTGAAGGTGTTACATTTTTCTTCAAATGATCTGTAGCCCATTTACTCGCCTCCAAGATGGTCAGAAGGTCTTGGCTTTCAACTGTCTTTGATTCCTTTAGCATTTTCTCTAATTCCATATAAACAATAACTCTTTTAGAGTCTATCAAATTATACCCTCTGTATAACGAAGCGAAGAGTCACGAATAATACCAACTAAAGATCTTGTTATACACGGGTGGTTTCGATACGACGGCGGAAGAACACCGCCGTCTACTCAACCACCGATTTCACCAACAACCAAATTTACTTTATCAATTTTACTTCTATCAAAGACCTTCTTTGCAAGTGTAGGTAAAAGTTCTGGAGTGCCGTTAATCAAGGCTTCGCGCTTGCGCCGAGTCCAGGGCTGGACTTGTTTCTCTCGGTAAAAGGCATCGTCAATGCGGTCATATTCTTCGCAGTACACCAGTTTCACAGGCAGACGTTTTGACGTGTAGTTTGAGCCAGTCCCTTCCTGATGTTGGGACATGCGTCGTTTCAGGTCTTTGGTGGACCCGACATAATATGAGTTGTCACAACATTCAAGAATATACAGCCATGCCATAAAACTCTTGTCCCATACGGTGGTTGAGTAGCCCTGAGCGTTCTTTGCGAAGGGCGTATCGAAACCACATCACTGCATTTCAAGTTTACTTGTTGACTGCTGGTTTCGATACGACAGCGGAAGAACATCGCCGTCTACTCAACCACCGAATTTCTATATTTTATCTTGACATTACACTATTTTTATTGTACAGTATTCCTGTACAGATTGGAGTGTCCCTTATGACCATCGAATTTACCTACACCAGCGCCCGCGAACAACTCGCCAGCCTGCTCGACCGCGTTACCAAAGACCGCGAAGTGGTCATCATTCAGCGGCGCGGCTCCGAGGATGTCGCCATGATTTCTGCCGATGAACTTGCCAGCTTGACTGAAACGGCTTACCTCATGCGCTCATCTCAAAATGCCGAGCGGATTCTATCGGCTTTGGCACGCGCATTGAAGAATGAAGGTCAATCACAGAACATGGATGACTTGCGCCATGAGGGGGGACTTGAAACCAAAAAAGCGTGAGGCAGTATTTCAACCTGAGTTCATTGAGGATTTGCGTTACTGGGTCGAAACTGACCGCAAACTGGCTCTGCGTGCCTTTGAATTGATTGAAGTCATCCTGCGTGATCCGTTTGAAGGTATTGGCAAACCTGAACCACTCAAATATCTCACACCTGGTTGTTGGTCTCGAAGATTGACGCAGGAACATCGCATTGTCTACCTCGTGCGCGATAATCGAATTGATTTCCTGCAAGCAAGATACCACTACAACAAATAAGATTTTCCCAATTACTGCTGGTTTCGATACGGCAGAAGACCACTGTCGCCTACTCAACCAGCGGAGTGTTTTGTTACGAATAATACCAACTAAAAATCTTGTTATACACTGCCAATAACATTTTCTTAACCAAACCAACCTCTAACAAACGCCGCGCAAAACCTATTTTCTTTTTACTTTTTACTTTTTCTCTTCCCAATTCCCCTCTCAAATACCCCAGCGTATTGGACATATTCATCGCCAGCGGGTCGGAGACCATCAGCCGCAGCAAGCCCGCGTCGTTCATGCGCTTATCCAACTGGCGGACTTGCCCCATGGGCTTGTCCATGTCAAAGGGCAGGAATTGCTGAAGTGTAGATTTGTACGCCGTGAATTGCCAGTGTGAAGCGCCCGCGTATGCGACGATGTCCTTCGACTGCACTCCGCTCCGCTCAGGACGATAGGTTATTTTCCAATCCTTGGTCTCTGCATAAACTTTTTTATTCTCTTCTTCGGTCTGCCCAAGCGAGAGATTGAATTCAAGGAAGGTTTCCCATGGGATGAATTGTCCCTCTTCGAGAGTCGCGTTATCACGTGCCCATTTGAGCGTGAATTCGTAAAATTCAGGTGGAGTGCGGAAGGGACGCGCGGTTACCATGCCGACATTGGGGAAGGTTTCGAGAATTTCCACAGAACGCGATAGCCATTTCGGAGAAAACAACACGTCCGCGTCGGTGTAGGCGATGATCTCACCCGGTGCGCCCGCCAGCATCACATTCCACGCGCCACCCTTGCCCATATTCTTTTCGGAGAGGATCAAATATTGGATTCGCCCCTCTTCCTTTTCTTTCACAAGGTACTCACGCACTTCGGGGCAGGAGCCGTTGTCGAAGACCATCAGGTCAAACTGCAGACCCGCGTCCTTGCGCATGGATTTGAGCGAGACTTTCAGCACATCGAGAGTCTCAGCGTAGAATCCGCTCAGGAAGGGGATGTAGTTGAGCAACGCGACCGTGATCCGCTCGGGGCGGGGGACGTCTTTGACAAACTTGGCAGGGTTTTGACCTTTTCGCATTTGGGTTCCAGGTTTCAAGTCTCAGGTTTAAGGATATTCGATATTCGAGTATCGAATTATCGTTTCCCGAATATCTTATTAATTCTTTTTTTCCATCTCTTCGGTCTTGCAATATTTTCAATCATATTCTCAGGCAGGAAAAAGAATATAGCACGCAGGAACAACTCGAAGTTACGTGTGAAGCGCAGAGATGTCATCTTCGGGCGGGTAAGTTTACCATCCACGAGTTGATGCGTTGAATCCAAGATCGTATAACGGATTGCGGCATGTCCGCCCGCAAGACGGATATTTTCATTTGTATCAGGGTGATCGTAATGCGATTTACCGTCAGGCAGGTGACTGTAATCATGATTCTGATGCACGATCATCACCGACGGCGAGCAGTCAATCACAGGCCATTTTTTCTGGCGTGCTTTGTAGATCATCCAGTTATCCCAGCCTGCGCGACCAATGGCAAGGTTGGGAATATCTTGATAGCAAAATTTGGGGAAAAGGAAAAAATCGCTACCCGCGGGACGATGGAGGGAACCTTGACGATGAACGATGGACGATAGACGATTCTGCCAGCCTTCGGTGAATTCGATGGGTTGAGTTATATCCAAATCCCAGCGTTGACTTAGCAAAACAAATTTATCTTTCAAGTTCACAGCCTGCTTCGTGGCTTCGAGGAAATCGGGCATGAGGATCATGTCCGCGTTGATGATGCAAAGCAGGTCGCTGTGACTATTTTCGCGGGCTAGTTGAACCATGGACGAGATCAACGGCGTGCCATTCGTATTACGTGAAACGTGAGGAATGTGCTTCACTCCCAAGTCTTGTGCAGATTGAGCGATTCCTTCCTCCTCCCCAAATAGGATGACTTCGACATCAGGGAGCAGAATCCATGAGTGGATCGCATTGCGTTGAATGGTCGCGATGTGAGGATTGGTAAAGGGTTTGGGGGCGGAGAATAATGTGATCAGGGGCATGAGTTATCAGTAATCAGTCGCGTACCGCGACATGAATGTCGCAGTACAACTATTTGAGAGCTCTCTTATCAATATCTTTCAAAGTCTTGTGTTGAACTTCTGCGTTGATTTCCATCAACTTTGGCTCGTGGTGGACTAAATCCAAAACTTCTTTCCATGAAAAGTCATCGCGTCCATCGAAGTGACTGTAAACCTGGCGCATAAATTCGAGATCTTCGGGAGTGTCCACTGTCCAGCGGTAATCGCCGAAATCGGTGGTGTGATGGAGCAGAGCAATTCTAAAGCCCCGAGGTGAAATCCCTTCTGACCGCTGACGGCTGACGACGGACAATTCGACTCCTTCATAGAAATATGGCATGGCGTGTTCACGGTGTTGCGGTTCATTGGCTTCCTTCCATACCTTATTTAATACCTTAAATGTGCAGGTTTCCACATCCAAGCCAATGGGATAGGTTCGATTCCAAGGTGGAGGAAGACGATTGGCAACAAAATCGAATTCCGATTCCCAATTCCCATTTCCCGATTCACCGAGTAACGTTTTCACCACATCATCAATCAACGCAGGGTCAATGACGGGACAATCCGCCGTGATGCGGACTACAACATCCGCTTTGGCTTGTTTGGCGGTTTGATAGTAACGATCAAGCACATCAAATTGACTGCCGCGTGTGAATGGGATGCCGCTAAAGTTGCAGTACTCAGCCACAGGGTCGTCAGTGGAGTCAGTCGTCGTGGCGAAAATGGTTTCGGTAACTGTGGCAGACCGCGAGGTCCGAATGAAGACGCGCTGTAACATGGGTTGACCCGCGATGTCTGCGAGAATCTTCCCAGGTAAACGGGAAGAACTCATGCGTCCCTGAATGATTGCAACAACTTTTGGTTTCATAAGGTTGGTCAAATTGACAATTTGACTTACGCGGATTGCGCCTCAGAAGGAATCGGCAAGGGAGTCACAAACCCCTTTTCGCGGAATTTTTCGACGTAATCGCGCACCATCCAATAATCAAGGCCAACCTGTTCGGCGATATCGAAGACGGTGTGCTCGCCTTCGAAACGCATCATGATTTTTTCGATGGCACGGTTGAGCGCCCAGTTCTCGCGCCAATCCACCCAAAGACCATTGCCACTGAGAAAAACGGGCCCGCGGAAGGTGCGCCTGGGAATGTAATTGGTGGCATACATGCGAATGACCTGCTCGGCGGTTTCGGCAGCGCCGATAAGCATGTCATCGTGGATGATATCGAGATTGTCGTCGGTGGTGTGATACTCATCGTAAGGCCAGCGGTTGATCGAGATACACGGCACATTGACGCCAGGCCCGTTGATGACGCGTTCGTCGTTGGCGGGAGCTGCGGCAAATTCGCGTTCATCGTGAGCCGTATTGCGTAATACGTGATTCGTAATTCGGTCTAATAGATGATTGTGCTGTCTTGTGTGATGCCAGGCGGTTTTATTTTTGTTGCCCGTCATTTCCATGAAGATGCCGCCGCGCAAATTTTGAATAAGATGTTCATTGTGCGAGAGATAAACGATCGTGCCGATGGTCTCAGCCCCAAACCAAAAGCGGACACTCATCGAGCCGGCGGGCAAAGGCTTCTCAGCGAGGCGGCGTGCCAGGTCAATCGTGCTGACCACGCCTGCGCCATCGTCATTGGCTTGCATGGGGTGACAGGTATGCGCCTGCACAATGATCTCCCCTGCTGAGACGTTCGGTCCGCCTTCGGGGTGGATGAGGGCGGTCGCCATTTTGAATCCCTGCTTGGGGTCGGTGATGAATTCTGATTTAATGACCGCGCGATATTTCTTATCACGTGGGAGTTTATCGAAGACGTTCTTCGGCAGGCAGAATCCCCAATCGCGGTCATAATATTTGAACACCCAGGGAATGGTATGCGGGCGTTTCTCGTTGAAATACAAATGCAGTTGAAGTTCTTCGAACGAAAGTTTCTTATCAACAGGCAAAGAATACGAAACAATATGAAGTGGATTATCCTTGAAATCCACAACACGCTCTCCGCCTTCAACTTCCAGATACGCTTCGTGGACAACGTAACGCTCGGGCACTTGCCATGTCCACGCGGGTTCAAGAGGCGCGTAAGTTTCTATTGTGTAGTTGGGCGAATCAGGCATGTATGAGCCGATGATCTCCAGAGTTTTATCATGGTCGTCGGATGCGAGGGTGCGATGGAGAGGATAGAACTCAGCGAGAATGGATTTGAGGGAGGTGTAGGATTTCATCTTTCATGTTTCCTTGTTTACCTGTCTACTTGTTTACCTGTCTACTTCCCCTAATACTTCGGCTCTTCAATATAATGCAGTTTTTCAGGATGCTCGCGCACAATCACAGACATATTATCAAAAAACTCATTCGCGGTCAGGTAATGGACTTTCGCCGCGCCAACTTGAATTTCCTTGATCACGCCCGCGTGAAGCAAATCGTTCATGCCTGGCACGATGTAAGTCTTCACTCGATCATTCAAACGCACGAACATCGAATAGGTCTTGATCTGCGGCTTGCGGTCATAGCCCATGTAAATGCCGGCAAATTCCTTCACTCTGCGATAATCACAGCCTGTATTGTATTCAATATAATGATGCATTGAAAATGAATTATTGAAATCAAGCCCAATGCTGATGATGGTCGCATTCAATTTATGGAACAACGCGAACGCAGAATTGGGGCCGTACGCTTCCACATCATCAGCCTTCGAAAATTCGTCCGCGCGCGCTCCCAAAACGGAGAAACTGTAGATCGGATGCGGAGTCCTCTTTGCGTCAGGTCTGAGGCGCGCCATCTCTGTGATCATGCCCATCTTCGACGGCGTCTCGATCACGTCAAAATAATGCGTCTCCGTCCACGATTGAAAATTAAACGCCGGGAACATTACCGTACCGCTCGGCCCAACCAGCTCACGCATCACATCGATGACCGTATCCGCGCCGCCCTCCACACCGCCCAATGACTTATATGACGTATGCACAACAATCGTATCACTTCGGATACTTATTTTTCCAAATTGATTTAACAAATCTTTTTTGTTGAGCATAATTATCCTTTTCCCGTCATTGCGAGGAGGGTATTCTTCCCGACGAAGCAATCTCCAACGACGAATTATTTGAGACTTCGATAGACATTCATCAACGCTTCGGCATTCTTTTTCCAATCCGCACGCATCTCAGCGGACCTGCGGCTTGCCCGGCCGATCTCGGGCAGTTTTTCCCTTTGAGAGATCGCCGTCAGTATCTTTTTAGCGAGATGATCTGCGTCGCCATCGCGAAACAACCAGCCGTTTTCATTTTCAACAACCCATTCCCTGTTGGCGGGAATATCAGAAACCAAGCATGGCAAGCCACAAGCCAGTGCTTCCATCAATGAAACGGAGGAACCATCCACATGCGCTGGCGAGATATACAAATCAGCCAAATGATACCAGCGTGGCAGATCTGTTTGCGAAATTTGCCCTCCGAATGTGACTCTATCCAGCACACCGCCGCTTTGTAATATCCTGCGGATGTTCGCACTTTGCGAGCCGCCGCTTAATAGAATCAAATCCACGTTTTCATTTTGTCCCGCCACTTTTACGAACGCACGCGCAAGGACATCCACACCGTAGCGGGCTTCCCATGAGCGATTGCAGAAGAGCGTAAAGGTCGAAGGCGTTGCCCTGAGCCTGTCGAAAGGTCGAAGGTCAAAGGTCTCAGGTTTGAAGTGTTCAAGGTCAACGCCCCAGGGGAAGACAATTATCCTTTCGGGATTCATACCATACATAACGGCTTTATCACGGGTAACATTCGCGTCGCTTGTAAAAAATTGCGTATTACGCATTACGTATTTCGTAACATATTCCCACCATTTGTTTTTATGCACATCCTCCATCAAGTCAAATCCCCACGACATGGTGAGGATGGGGTGAAATCCGCTCAATACCGCGATGAAGGCGCAAGTTTGGATCGGGCCAGCATGGATGAGGTCGGGCTTGATTTCGCGGGTCAAACGTCGAAAGTCTAAAGCCAACTTTACGAGATTGCCCCAGCGAAACGGCTCACGTCCGCCCTTCCATATCACCTGCTGAACATTCGACGGCACAAGGCGATCTTCCACCTGCCGCGTACTCCCCTCCAGTTGAACAAAGAACACCTCATGCCCGCCGTTTGAAATAGCTTTCAAGAAGCGATGATCATGTGTGCAGTAACCGAGGGAGAAATAGATGAGTTTCAAAGTTTCAGGTTTCAAGTTTCAGGTTTAGGAAGCGGTTGAGGGTTTGGCAGGGCGATGGGGATTTTTCAGAACGGCTTTCTTCAATCCTCCGATGATGGCTTTAGTCTTTTTCGCCTGATCATAACAAGTTTGAAAAACATCCTCATTGATGTGCTTTACATCCATTGCCGCGTAACACAGCGATTGAACTTCAACAGACGAACGGCGAGCCATGCCGAGAAAACGGGCAAACTCGACGGACGATTCATTGTCGAAGCCCTCTGCAATATTTGTCATTGCGGAAAGAGCCGCCGCCCGAAACTGATCCCTCATCTCGAAATCTTTTGCGAACGAACCTTCCGATGTAACCGCATATGCCAATTGCATTAACTTCCGCGCTTCCTGCCAGGCAATCAAATCTTCAAACCTTGTGATAGGTGTCATATTGTTTTCCTTTTCAGTTCACAATTTAGAATTTTGAGTAATCAAGAACATCCAACATGGAACCTGAAACGTGGAACATGGAACTTATAACCCCAAATCCGTCCAGCGCAATTCCTTGCCGAGGGACATGTCTGTCAACGCCTTTGTGCCGATCACGTTTTGGATCTGATCAGGTTTGATCGCGCCCGGCGCAGCGGGACGAAGCACGTCAATCATGTCACGGGTGAAGACTTCACCCGCTTTGATATCACGCGCCGCACGCAGACAGCGCCGCTGTACAATTTGAGTCTCCTGTTCATTGTCTGCAATGAATTTATCGGAACTTCCGAGCGAACGCTCCAATAAACGCGTCTCTTCGACCATCTTCGCCCAGTTCTCAGGGTTCATCGCAAATTTATGATCTGGACCTTCGCGGTCATTGCTGTCGGTGAAGTGACGTTCGATCACGCGCGCACCCAAAGTCACCGCGCCAAGGATGGGAGCTACCGAATGCGTATGGTCTGATAAACCCAGGATCACATCGGGGAACATGGCCGCATAGGTTTTCAAAACATTCACATGGAGATGATCGTAATTATTCGGGCTGGCGGTGTAATTTGTATTGCATTGCATCAAAACCAGTTGTTTGTTAATTTTCAAAATAGCATGAACTGCTTTTTGCACTTCGCCAATTGTGGATGCGCCGGTTGCAACAAAAAACGGTTTGCCCTTACTCGCCATGCGTTCCAGGGCTTCGATCCAGTCAATTTCGCCAGAGCCAGCCTTATAGACTTCCACATACTGGTCGAGGAAATCAATGGCTTCGAAATCATACGGGGAGGAAAAATAATCTATGCCAACCTCATTGCACTCTTCCCCTAAAGTCATCGTCCAGTCAAATGGAATGGACGCGCCTTTGTAAACTTCAAACACCGATTTCTTCCACGCGGCTTGATGCGAAACCTGCCCACCGTTCATGGCTTTGAAGCCGTAATCCGAGACAATCTTCGGGGCGTCGAAATTCTGGAACTTGGCCGCATCCGCGCCTGCTTCTTTGGCAAGGCGAATCAGTTCTTTGGCACGATCAATGTCGCCATCGTGGTTGGCAGCGATATCCGCAATAAAATAGGTCGGGTGATTTAATCCGATTGTGTGTTTTCCGAATTTAATTTCCATAAATCCTCCATTTCTGTGGATAAAGGTGGGTGGAACTTGTGGATAACTGGGGTTTGCCTGTGGATAACTCTGGTAGGTCAAATTGGCAATTTGACCTACTTTTGTTGATAACCGCGGATTTTCTGTGGATAACCTTGCTGGTATTGCTTGTAAAACTCGTCTAAACCTGTGGAAAACTCAGGCATAACTTCGCCCAGGTCTGTGGACAACTTGTGGGTGGAAAGCCATAAGTTGTTGGAACGACGGGCGCTGAGGCTGGAGGCATGAATGGATTTCGGCGAAATTCCACCCTCCTGCAAACTAAATTTACGGGCGACCTCCACGCCAAATTGATACTTGCTCATGGCTTGCGGTCCTACGAGATGATACAAACCGCTCAAACCGCGCTGCAGCATTTTAATCAAAGTACGAGCCGTGGCGTTCACCAGCATTGGACAGAAGATAACATCTGAAAAACCGCTTATGTTTTTGTGATTGGCAAGATTGTTTATGAAAAACTCGGCGAGGCTGCGTCTGCCGTTTAAACTCCAGCCGTAGAAATTGACACGCGCCACGATAGCTTTTGAATATTCAGACAAGGCTGCCTGCTCCCCTTCCAGCTTGGTTTGTGAATACACTCCGGGCGGATTGGGTGGATCTTCTTCTGTATAGAAACCATCTTTTTTACCATCGAAAACTGCGTCCGTTGAAATGTGAACGAAGGAAATGCCGCGTGCTTTGCAAGCCTTAGCCATTTGCGCGGGCAGATTAATGTTGAGGCGACGGGCAAGATCTGGGTTATCCTCGCAGGCATCCAGATCGGCAAGCGCCGCGCAGTTGATCAGCCAGTTGGGGCGCACAGAGTCAAGCATGGAATCCACAATACCAGAGTCCAGTAAATCCGCTTTCAAAACTTTAAAGGGCGCATTGACGAGCTTGCCGCGATCCACGCCGACAATATCATGTTCGGTCATCGTCTCTTGCGCAAAATTGATTCCGAGCAGACCGCTTGCTCCAGTGAGAAGAATTTTCATGATTATGCTCCGTTGATAATTGCGAAGACCCGTAGACAGGTACACACGTACACAGGTTCGAGACTTGTCGTCGTGTGTGCGTGTTTCCTTGTATACATATTTACTTCCTCATCCTTCGAGTTGGCCTTGCGAGAACAACTCTTCAAACGGCGCAATATATTTTTTAATTCCTTCAACATCAAGCCATTCCGAATTGTTATCACTTGAATAATAATAACCTTCTTTCACGGGCTTGCCTTTGGATTGCCATGAATATCCGAACCAGATGGCTTCGGCTGGCTGCACAACAAACATTTTATCGAGTTCAATGGTGTGGCGCGCTTCGTCTTCCGAGATGAGCATTTCGTGCAATTTCTCGCCAGGGCGAATGCCGATGATATTTATTTCAGCGTTCGGCGCAATAGCTCTGGCAAGATCAACAACTTTCGTGCTGGGGATCTTGGGGACGAAAACTTCGCCGCCTTCCATTTGTTCGATGCAGGTAATCACAAAACGGACACCCTGATCAAGCGAAAGCCAGAAGCGGGTCATGCGGTTATCGGTGATGGTGATTTTTCCATTCGAACGCTGGTTCAAAAATAGCGGAACCACCGAACCACGCGAGCCGACGACATTCCCATATCGAACGCACGAGTATCTGGTTGCTGACCCTGCGGCATACGCGTTGCTTTGAATGGTTAATTTCTCTGCGGCAAGTTTGGTCGCGCCATAAAGATTCGCCGGGCTGACAGCTTTATCGGTACTGACCATCATTACTTTTTTTACACCCGCATCCAGTGCGGCTTCGACGACATTTGCCGTGCCCATGATGTTGGTCTTGATGGCTTCCATTGGATTATATTCACAGGCAGGAACCTGCTTGAGCGCCGCCGCATGGACAACAATATCCACGCCGTGCATGGCTCGCACGAGTCGCTCACGGTCACGAATATCGCCGATGAAATAACGCAGGTTTTCCTGGTTATATCCGCCCACCTGCATTTCGTGCTGTTTCAATTCATCGCGGCTGAAGACAATCACTTTTTTCGGTTGTTTTTCTTCGAGCAGGATTTTGGTAAATTTCTTGCCAAACGAGCCCGTTCCGCCAGTGACTAATACAACTTGATCTTTCCAGTTCATAAGTTTCTCCAGTGATTAGAGATTGGAGACTAGTGATTAGTCTCGAGTCTCTACTTCTTGACCACGATCAATGGATACTGTCCGTTTTCAGTAAAAATGAATTCGGCTATTTCCACGGATTAATGATCTCTATCCCTGATCTTTCAAAATCGCCAATATTGCGCGTGATCAAAACCAGTTCGTAGGTAATGGCAGTCGCAGCAATAAAAGAATCGACGGCAGGCATGGTGTATCCATCTGATCCAAGCCGGGCGATGAGCGTTCCCCAGGTCATGAGGATTCTTGTATCCAAAGGCAAAATCTTTCCATCGTACCGAATCAGCAACTCATCATTAAACCATTCGTGCAATTCGTTCTTTCGGCGGGAATTGGGTAATTTTTCAATTCCTTTGAAAAGTTCGCCAATGGTAATGACGCTTAAATAAACATCATCAGAATCAAGATCATCTACAAAGCCAAGGACATTGGGGTCTGGTTTTTTTGAAAGCGCTTCAGAAAGAACACAAGTATCAAGTAAAAAACTCATAGTTCGATCCCTTTGCGGGGCAGGCTTTTGTCACGTGTTACATCAATTTCCACGCCTGCCAGAGGGGATGAGCGAAAAAACTCGGAAAACTTTACTTGTGATTTTCGCAATGCTTTATACTCCATATAAGACACTACAACGACTGTTTTCTGTCCATGCCGTGTGATTACCTGCGGGCCCTGCTTCAAAGCGCGCGCAATGACTTCGCTCAGTTGGTTTTTTGCATCTTGAATTTGCCAAATGCCGTTCATGGCTGCTCCTCTCAAAAATCTGTCTATTCTAGCTAGATTTTATCCTGTTTTAAAATGAACGTCAACATTAAGAATTATGGTTTCTTCACCACGATCAATGGGTATTGTCCGTTCTCGGCAAAAAATTTCGGGAATACACTTTCAAGCCAAAAGACAATTTTCAAGAATGTCTTTCCGCCAAACGGATGTACAAACCAGCGCAAGATGCGTGTGCTCATACTGCGCCACGGCTTGATCTCAATCGTCATCTTCGAGCCAATTTCGCGCTTGAGCCATTCGGGGGTCATCTTTTGGACGAAGGTTCCTGTGGCATCTTCTTCGTTCAGCCATTCTTTTTTCTTCTTCGCGGGACGACCTGACAACTTACGCATGAGACCGATCAACGGCTCTGCCATACGGCTCAAAAACGGCTCATGCCAGCCGTTGACAATGGCGGCTGTCCGCCCAGATGTGAGCACGCGATGGATTTCACCATATGCACGCAGGTGTTCTGTCAAAGCGAGGTGATGAATGGCGTGCATGGAAACTGCGCCGTCAAAAGACTCTTGTTTGAAGGGCAAATTCGCAAGATCACCTACTACGAAAAATCCATGCTCACCGATTCTCTCACGCGCTTCACGCAAAGCCTGTATGGAGATATCCAGACAAACACGTTTCTGGTATCCCTGCGAATAGACTTTGTATTCTTCATACTGCACAGGACCGGAACCTGCATCCAAAATAAATTTGCCTGTTGGGATGAGCCCTTTCATCACACGCAGGCGTGTCTTGTGGATGTAGTCGCGTGTAACGGCGCGCAGGTCTTCATAACGGGCGTTTTGATACAGCCCGTCATTCTCCTGCTGCCAGCCGATCTCGTCATAAAATTCGCGCACTTGTTGTTTAGTGTCGTTGGTCATTTTATCTCTGTCCGTTCATGTCATTTCCACGTGAACGGTTCATTCACCAAAAAACCAAATGTATCTCCAAATAATTTCTGGCCTTCTTCGCTCAATACTTTTTCCAAAGGCCAAACTTTCAGATCGTCCCAGAAATTCATCAATCGCCACGGGAAAGGGCGCGGATATTCGAAAAAGAATCGGTAGGCATAATTCCAGGCAAATTCAATCTGGTTTTCATTCAATTGATATGCAGGAATATCTGCCAAAACTTTGTCGAGGGAGGCGTAATATTCGTCCCATGAATTTGGATCGAGGGTGAAGCCCAGTCCGCGATAATGGGTTTGTCCGCACGAGATGACAGGGCGGCCGTTCATGGCAGTTTCAAGCCCAACGGTGGTCGTGTACGCCAAACCTACATCGGCGATCTCGATCAAGTCATAAGTGTTGATATTATCCAACGCGCCGATGATATGAATATGACCTGGCATTTCAGGCAATGCCTCCCGCACAATTGTCCCCATGGACTTGGCTTGCGGGACGAGTTTTTCGCCAGGATGAACGCGGATCACCATTTGGACATCGGTCCGCCTGGCAAAATATTGGACGGTCTTCGTGATCCATTCAGTCATCGAGGCGGCGAAGATGTCGCGTCCGAGGGTGAGGCTGTCACCTAAAACATTCGCGGCGAGCATAACCACGGGACGGTCATCCAGGTTAAGCAACTTGCGTGTCTCCTGCGCGCCTTGCGAAGAGACATATTGCCACAAGCGTTTGGACTTTCCCCACACGCGAGCGCCACGGCGTGCATTTTCCAAATCCGCTACGCGCTCGAACATTTCATCGGTGATTGGCAAATGACAACGCGCGTCAACAATATAATCTGTATTCTGCTGCATGATGGATGAATTTTGTGCAATCCAGATTTGTTCGCGCTGGTCATTGAATTCGTAGGTGACAGCGTCAATATTCAAGTAACGCGCCACACGAAAGACAATGCCCATTTCCAAAATCAAGCCGTTGGGTATCAAAACAACATCAGGCTTTTTGGTTTGCATCCATTCGAGGGCGGCTTTGGCGGCGAATGTATTTCGTTGAATCCGCAAGTCATACAACGCGCGGTCACCCGCGTCGCTCATGTCCACTTCTTCACGCATCAGGGTGTATTGCGCGTCCCAGAGCGAAATCTCTTTTACGTCAGCCAAGAGAATGTCTGGAAGAACTGTCGCAGGTCGAAGGTCAAGTAATGATGCGTGCTCGATTAAGGGGGATAATACCGAAAAGGCATCCCGTGTGTGCAACACACGCTGCCGCTGTGTAAAGTTATCCTTTTGCTTGTGCCACTCGGAATAGGGCAATGTCAATAAAGTGACTTTATGTCCGAGACCCGCGAGAGCCAAACCGAGATATGCAGATTGCTCGATCCAATAATGAAGCGTGGCGAAGAACAAAACATTCTTGCCGCCGCTTCGACTGCGCTCAGCGCGAAGTGCAAACGGTTCGACCACCGCACGCGCCGCAGGCAATGATTTTTGCAAACGATCCAGATTGAAATGATCTTTGCGAGGGCGACTCTTCGACCGAAGCATCCAATCGATTTCGGCAGTGTAGGGCAGGTCGCCCAGAAGTTCTCGGAGGGTGTTTGTTTTTGCCATGTTGGTAATTGGTAATTGGTGAATGGCAATTACCATTCACCAATTACTATTCACTTATCTTTTCGATCTTCCAATTCAAACGCGGACGAACGGGGCCGACACGCGGCTCAGGCCAATGCGTGCCAGGCGCACCGGAAATATCCACGTTGAATGCGATTGCATTTTCATCCATGAAATAGCGGCGCACGCCAAACGAACTCGCGTTCACGCCAATGCTGTAGCGGCCTTCGTTGAAAATATCTGCGGGGATTTCGGCGCGGCTGACGTAACGACCTGCTTTGCGCGAATCAAATTTTTCAAAAAGATTCGGCGCATCGGTATCAAACGAAGTGAGCACATATTCGCCGCGCATGGTGCTGAGATAAAAACCAACGCGCAGACCTGTGACGGGCGCATCGAGTTGATATTCAAATTCGACGGTGACTGGTTCTGTGGAGCGGACAGTATCCACAACCTTTCCGCTTCCATTCTTAATCTTCAAGCTGATCGGTCTAAATGGAGCGCTCGCCGCTGGGACATCTTCCACATCCCAAACCCGCTCGCCTGCTTGCGCCTGCCCCGATGAAAGATAAAAATCAACGGCTTCCTGCGTGGGGCCGCGCATGAGTAATTGACCTTTGTTCAAAACAATCGCTTCCTGAGTCAATCGCAAAATCGCAGACATGTTGTGACTGACGAATAAAACCGTGCGTCCCTGCTGAGCAACGTCACCCATTTTGCCGAGGCATTTCTTTTGAAATTCCGCATCGCCCACTGCCAGCACTTCATCCACAACGAGGATTTCGGGCTCAAGATGTGCGGCGACTGCAAACGCAAGGCGAAGATACATGCCCGATGAATAACGTTTGACAGGCGTATCAATAAACTGTGTCACTTCGGAGAAGTCAACGATCTCGTCAAACTTGGAGTCGATCTCGGCGCGTCTCATGCCAAGGATGGCGCCGTTCATGTAGATGTTTTCGCGTCCAGTAAGTTCCGGATGAAAGCCTGTGCCCACTTCGAGGAGCGAGCCGACACGTCCACGCACAGAGACTGTGCCCTTAGTCGGCTCAGTGACGCGGGAGAGGATCTTGAGCAGGGTGCTTTTGCCCGCGCCGTTGCGCCCCACAATGCCAAGCACTTTGCCTTCTTCCAAATCAAAAGAAACATCCTTCAACGCCCAGACAAAATTCTGATTACTTCTGCGGTCAGACTTCCCTATCATTGCCTTTGCGATTCGCACAGGCGCGTAGACTGTATCCATGATCACATCACGGAGCATGTTGTAGCGGAACTTTATCTCCGCCGCGCCGATCCTATATTGCTTACCGAGGTTTTTTACACTAATTGCTGTTGTCATAAACTCTCATTGACGTCATTGCGAGGAGGACGCTCTTCCCGACGAAGCAATCTCCTACACAATTGGGGATTGCTTCGTCGCAAAGAGCAAGTGCGCTCCTCGCAATGACGAGGTTATATCGTGTCCGCAAAAGTCTTTTCCATACTTCTAAAGTAGAAAAGACCTGAAATCAAAATCAAAATGGCAATCGTGGCGGAAACCCAAAGCGTGATATCAGGTCCGTTGCCTGAGCCGAGCAAAGCCCAACGGAATCCGTTGACTACGCCTGCCATTGGGTTAAGGGAATACAGGATCTGCCATTTTTCAGAAATGACAGAGGAAGAATATGCCACAGGTGTGGCAAACAGCCAAAACTGAGTCAGAAACGGGAGGGCTTGATTCACGTCACGGTATTTCACGTTGACCGCCGAAAGCCAGAGTGCCACGCCCAGGGCTGTGATGATCGCCAACAGAAGGAATAGCGGGAGAGTCCAAAATATATTCCACGCGGGCGTCACTTGATAGTAGAACATCAAACCGATCAAAATAACGAATGCAATCGCAAAATCCACCAGCCCTGCAAAGACCGAGGCCATGGGCAGGATCAGGCGCGGGAAATAGATTTTCGTCACCATATTATTGTGCGCCACGAGCGAACGACTGCCTTGATTGAGCGCTGTGACGAAGAGTCCCCACGGCAGCAAGGCTGTGAATGAAAACACCGGATAGGGAATCCCATCAGTTGGGAGTTTGGCCACTTTGTCAAAAAGGAAGGTGAAAACCAGCATAGTCATCAAGGGTTGGATGACAGCCCAGGCCATACCCAAAAGGGTTTGCTTATATTTAACTTTCACATCGCGCCAGACCATGAAGAAAACCAGTTCACGGTAAATCCACAAGTCGCGCAGATTTAATGCGGCAAGGCCTTTGGATGGTTTGATGTAAATGGTGGTGGGTTCGTGCTTTGTGAGTTCGGTCATTTTGTCTCAATATTACGCATTACGAATCACGTATTACGTAATCCGTAATGCGTAAAGGGTGATTAGCGAATCTTGTCTCGATTGGTTTTAAACCATTCGATCGTACGGCGCATGCCTTCTTCAAAGGAAACCTGTGCGCTCCAGCCGAATAATTCTTTTGCGCGGGATACATCGAGTCCGCGGCGGGGCTGACCGTTTGGTTTATCGGTCTGCCAGGCGATTTTGCCCTGGAAACCTGTCAGCTTGACGATCATCTCGCTCAAATCTTTGATCGAGATTTCATAGCCTGAACCGAGGTTAACAGGCAGGTCGCCGTTGTATCTTTCTGCAGCGGTGACAATGCCGTCGGCGGCATCTTCCACATAAAGAAATTCACGCGTGGGAGAACCATCGCCCCAGACCTGCAGCTCTTTATCGCCGCGCTCGCCTGCTTCGACAGCTTTGCGGATCAACGCGGGGATGACATGCGAGGTCGCTAAATTAAAGTTGTCACGCGGACCATATAAATTCACAGGCAAAAGGAAAATTGCATTGAAACCATATTGCGCGCGATAGGCTTGCGCCTGCACAAGCATCATCTTCTTGGCAAGTCCGTAGGGAGCATTGGTCTCTTCGGGGTAACCATTCCATAAGTCGTCTTCTTTGAAGGGCACGGGTGTGAATTTTGGATATGCACACACGGTACCGATCGCCACGAATTTACCGACACCGTTCTTGTATGCCTGGTGCATCAACTCAACACCCATCATCAAGTTATCGTAAAAGAAATCGGCGGGATGTTCGCGGTTCGCGCCGATGCCGCCAACGTTCGCGGCGAGGTGGATGATGACCACGTTCTTCGGGTCAACACCTTGGAGTGTGTCGTCATACATGCGGCGGATATCATTCGCATCAACAAGGTTGTAGTTCTCGATGCGCGGAATGAAAATATCGGTTGCGCCGCGCTGCTTGAGTTTCTCGATCACAAAAGAGCCGAGAAAGCCTGCGCCGCCTGTGACGATTACACGTTTGTTTTGCCAAAAGTTTTCTGCCATTAGGTCTCCTTGCATTTTACGTATTACGAATCACGCGTTACGTAATGCGTAATACGTGATTCGTAAAATATTACTGCACTATAAACTGCGCATTCCTGTATCTGTCATCTGTCGGGTTTTTTATCAGACCTGTTTTCAACGCGAACAACACTTCGCGCACGCCATCGTCAACGTCCAATGTCGTATCAAAGCCAAGCACACGCTTGATCTTTTCAAAAGAGACGGTAATATCGCGCATATCGCCGCCGAAGGACATGTCCTTATACTGCACGACCACTTCGGGCATGCGTTTGAGGACAAGATTCACGATTTCATTTTTTGTGTAATTGCCGTTCTCAGTTCCCAGATTAAAAACCTGCCCGCGGATCTTGGATTGCTCGGCTTCGAGTCCCATGATCACGCCGCGTACCACATCGCGGATGTGGACAAACGAGCGCGAGTATCCGCGCTGGTAGATGATCAACTCGCGCTTGGTGAATGCTTCGAGGACGAATTGATTCACGATCAGGTCAAATCTCGTGCGCGGGGAGAGTCCATATAACGTTGCAAAGCGAAAAACTAACGGCGCGCAGGCTGCATCCTTTTGCGAGAGCAGATATTCCTCCGACGCGATCTTTGTCTCTGCATACAGCGATTGCGGGTTCAGCGGAGTTTCCTCTGTTACGGGTTTGCCATCTTCAGATAAGCCATAGTTGCTGTATGTGGATGCGAATACGAATCGCTCCACACCCAGGTCTGCTGCTTGTTCGAAGACTATTTTTGTGGAATCGAAATTATATTTCCATGAAACCTGTTTTCCCACCGCTTGACACGCGGGGAAACCGACAATCGCGGCAAGATGAACAACCGCGTTCGGGGTTTGCCAGTCGCGTTTGACCGCATCACGTATGGCGCGCGGCTCGGTCACATCCGCTTTGATGAAGTGAAAGTTGGGATGATGAAGAAACGGGACAATGGCTTCACCACCGAACAGTAAAGAATCAAGGACGGTGACTCTGTAATTGGCGCGCAGCAGTTCCGAGGCTAGGAGTGAACCGATATATCCGGCGCCGCCGGTGATCAACACATGATGATCCGTCATTCCAAGCCCTCCAATCTCACTTTATATCCATCCAAAATTAAGGCGGGTGCAGTTTTATCGTTTACAACTGAAATACCTTGTTCGAGGCAGGTGAGTTTGCAAATATCGGCCACATCACCGGAGCCAACGATGCGCACGCGATCGAGCCCTGCATGGCGAATTTTTAAAACGTGATCTTTCACTCGCTGACGTGTTCGGCGATAAACAGAAAACGAACGCTCCACAAAATCCACCGCGAGGCGGGCGCGCAAGGCAAGTCCCTCAGGCGTGATGATGTAGCGCAGTTTCTTGCGCTCGGCCCGCGAGACCTTGACCGCACCTTTCGCTATGAGACGTTTTAAATGCCAATTGACCGTGCCAACTGCAACGCCAAGTTGCACAGCCAGCGCGGACTGGTTGACATTTGGGTCGCTCTCGATCTGTTCGAGCAGGGAGAGTTCGCGGAGTTCGTCGTTTGTTGATTCCATGGGTACAATTCAAAATTCAGTCACTGAATTATAACCGAGAATTTCTATGAGGTCGACTCGCCAATAGCATTACACAATCCAAGCTTGCTTTCAAAATAAAACCGCACGACTTTTCAAGCCGTGCGGTTGAGCAGTTATCTCAGTATATTTTATGGAGTGGGAGTGACAATTTCCGTAGGTATTGGAGTTACGACTTCTTTAATAATTTCATTTAATGAAGGTACCAACGTCGGATAAGGGATTTCTGTTAAAATCGGATTCCTAGTAGGTAATTCAGAGGCCGCGCTATTAGACTTCTGCAAAACTGGCAAATTGGTTACAGGTAATTTTCTTTGAGGGGAGACCAAAATCTCTCTCATAATTTCTCCTGTTTTACCATCCAATATTATTGCCATTTGATTATGAAGGATTTCTGTTGCAGGAATAGCACCATCTGGGGATGAAGGCACATACTCTACAAACTTGCCTTCAAGTACAATCAGCCAAACGAGTTTATTTCGCATTTCGTATTTTTTCGTATTTGGGTCAATTGGCCTATTCGAAACAAACTGAACAGCCTCGTCGTATGTCATTACCTCACCATAAACTTTTTCAGGCAGTGTTAACCTTCCACCCATTAAACCATCATCCATAGAATAAGAAAGGGCAAGCTCCAAAGCCGCGTCGCCAGAAATGGCAATTGTTTGAGCCTTGGTAGTTTCAGCGCGCGAAGAAAAGCTCACTGCTATTAATACAATCAGCACCATCGTTAAAAGTAATCGCAAATTATTTTTTTTCATCTTATGCCTCCATGTATTGAGCAAACATAGCCCAAAAAACAAGACTAATTGTTTCCATAAACTCTCCAAGAACTACAATTACTACCAGCATCCACAAAATATCTACTAGGATCCTCATTGAATAAATTTGTATTACAGGCATTAAACCAAGTTGTGCCTGTTGGGTCTAAATATTGAACATTGTTATTATCAGAATCACCCATCCCTTGAGATCCATTGGGAACTTCTCCTCCACTAAAAATTCTATCTGCATCGTCCCAGCCGAGCCATATAGTTACATCTGGAGTATTTAAGTCGTTAAAATATAGACTCCATGTATTGCTTGATGTTCGCTCTACCTTGTAGTTGTATGCTAGACCCACTCCAGGATAGCTTCCCCAATCCTTATTTACATCCCCGTTTATATCGCGATAAGTTGAATAAATTCTAGGAATATAATTTGACTCTAGTCGCGATCCCTTTAACCAACCTATCTCAGCATAATACACATTGCCATTAATAATTTTTTGAACCGCGACTCGCATATAAGACCATTCTCCATTCGAACCAGTTCGGATAGTCGGGTCTCCAGTGACAATCGCACTGTACGCTCCGCTATTAGCCTCAGCTAACCAGCGGTATGCATTAGTGAGTCCCGAATTAG
This sequence comes from Chloroflexota bacterium, assembly GCA_016866215.1. Taxonomy (GTDB): domain Bacteria; phylum Chloroflexota; class Anaerolineae; order Anaerolineales; family Villigracilaceae; genus Villigracilis. Next base: position 25,834 of record VGNE01000057.1, read on the forward strand.
GCGCAGGCGTACTAGTAGGTAGTGAAGTAGCCGTGCTTGTAGGCGTCTGTGTGGGCGTTGAAGTTGGAATGTTGGTCGGCGTAACCGTAATAAAATTCTGATTGCTATATAAATAAATATGTCCAATAACGGAATACCCCGTTATGGGCCAATCCACATTCCCGCGTACAGATAGCGTATTCGGGTAATTCTTCGTCCCGCCCA
>VGNE01000058.1 GCA_016866215.1 Chloroflexota bacterium
GGTCTTCAACGTTTTCTTCACTTTTGTGTATACTCGGTAGCGATCAGTCATAGAGGACACCTCAGTTGGTTTGGTGACCCTGAGTTTACTCTATGACTGATTTTCCTCGTATTTGTACGGTAGAGAATAATTCTTTCTTTTTCGTCATCGCGAGAAGGGCGTTAGCTCGATGAAGTAATCTCCTCAAGAGAAATCCGTGAATGGAAGCATCATTAGCACGATTATATCCCAAACCATTAAAACCTACCGTTCGGTAGGGAAAAGTGTCATTAAATAAAAAAGACCCGACGCATCTTGCAAGGCGCGCCGGGCTGGGGGATGGGGAGTCAGCCGTCATTGCTCTTGAACTCCCATGTTGCTGAGTTCATCCGGACTGTATTGGGCTATAAACAGGTCCGAGCCAGCCAGGGCGAGCAATAGTATGGTGACTACGATGGGAATTACGAACATGATGCAACTCCTTTCTGTTTAACAATATAACGACCTTGGAACTGAAAAGATATATCCCCTATCAATACTGTAAGGAGATCACAATACATTTTTGAAAGGGGGATGGAGAGTTAACGAAGGGATGCTCGGTTTTGTTCCTGAAAAATAACAGGCTGTATATCTTATTGACATCCCACTTATTTGGGATAAAATACATTTCGCACAACTTAAGCCGAAGTGGCGGAATTGGCAGACGCGCTACGTTCAGGACGTAGTGAGAGCAATCTTATGAGGGTTCAAGTCCCTCCTTCGGCACTATCAATGAGGCCTGCGAAAGCAGGTCTTTTTATTTGTCGCTCTGTTGAATTTAATGGTTAAAAGTCAAACTTATCGGCAGTCTTCACTAAAAATAGGCGATATTCAGGATAAATAAGTAAACCTGTGAATAAATCATACAATATAGGGATTGGGATGGTATAATGGCACTATAAATAAGAGCTTCTTTCATTTAATGCGGACACGAAGTTTTCCCCCATCTTCGTGTCTTTTTATGCGAATTTGGTTCGTTTTCTCCAATTTTGAGGATAATTATGACTGAAGAAAATCTGATCGCCGGAAATATCGAGTCCGTTGACATTGACGCCCAGATGCGCTCTGCCTACCTCGATTACGCCATGAGCGTGATCGTGGCGCGCGCTCTGCCGGATGCCCGCGACGGGCTAAAACCAGTCCACAGGCGCATTTTGTACGCCATGCACGAGTTGGGCATGCGCTCAAACTCATCTTACAAGAAGTCTGCGCGTATTGTAGGCGAGGTCTTGGGAAAATACCATCCGCATGGCGATTCGGCCGTTTATGAATCCATGGCCAGAATGGCGCAGGATTTCTCCCTGCGTTATCTACTGGTGGACGGTCAGGGTAACTTCGGCTCAGTGGATGGAGATGCGCCAGCCGCGATGCGTTATACCGAGGCGCGTCTGCAAAAAATGGCCGAAGAGTTGCTGGCGGATCTTGAAAAAGATACAGTCGATTTTGGCCCCAACTTTGATGATTCATTGCAGGAACCGCTGGTCTTGCCGGCGCGTTTGCCAAACCTTTTGTTGAACGGCTCATCGGGCATCGCTGTCGGAATGGCGACCAACATCCCGCCGCAGAACTTGCGCGAACTGATCGGCGCGATCAATTATCTGATTGATAATTACGATCAGGTCGAAGATGTCACAGTGGATGATCTGATGAAATTCGTGCTTGGCCCGGATTTTCCCACCGGCGGTATGATCGTCGGGACAGAGGGGATCCTCTCCGCCTACGGAACAGGCCGCGGCCGAATCGTGATGCGCGGCATTGCTCACATCGAAGAGACCAAAGCGGGACGCTTTCAAATCAACATCACCGAGATTCCATACCAGGTCAATAAATCCACTTTGATCGAGCGGATCGCTGAATTGGTGCGTGATGACAAGATCGATCAGATCTCGGACCTGCGGGATGAGTCTGACCAGCGCGGCATGAGCATCGTGATCGAGTTGAAGCGCAGTGCGCAGCCAAAGAAGGTTCTCAACCAGCTTTATAAATACACAGCTTTGCAATCCACTTTTGGCGTGCAAATGCTCGCGCTGGTGGATGGAGAACCGCGTACCCTGCCGCTCAAACGCATGTTGCAGATCTTCATTGAGCATCGCCAGACGGTGATCGTGCGCCGCTCCAATTTTGAACTGACGAAGGCGCGCGCCCGCCTGCATATTTTGGATGGGTACATGCTTGCGCTGAACAATATTGAGGCGGTCATCAAGACCATTCGCGAAGCGGAAGATGCAGATGTAGCCAAGACTAATTTAATGAAACGCTTCACGTTGAGCGAATTGCAAGCGCAGGCAATTTTGGATATGCAATTGCGCCGCCTGGCCGCTTTGGAACGCTGGAAGATCGAGGAAGAACACAAGCAGGTGAGCGGGACTATTGATTATCTTGAAGACCTGCTTGCGCACCCGAAGAAAATACTGGCGCTGATCAAATCTGACCTGCTTGAGCTGGTGGAAAAATACGGCGATGACCGCCGCACACGCATTGCCGCCGAAGCAAAAGAGGATATTCATGATGAAGATCTGGTGGCGGATGAATCTGTGCTGATCAGCTTGACCGAACGCGGATATATCAAACGTGTAGCCGCCTCTGCCTTCCGCTCGCAAAGCCGCGGCGGACGCGGTGTGATGGGACACACCACCAAAGAGGAAGATGAAGTGGTCATGCTCATCCCCGCCCGCAGTTTGAACACGATGCTATTCTTCTCGGATAAAGGCAAGGTGTATTCTGAAAAGGTTTATCAGATCCCGGATTCAGATCGCGCCACCAAAGGTATTCCGCTGGTCAACGTCTTAGCGCTGGAGCTGAATGAAAAAGTGACCGCGGCGATGGTGGTGGCAGATTTCTCTTCGCACAATTACTGCATGTTGATGACGGAGCGAGGCAGGATCAAGCGAGTTTCAATGGAAGAATTCGCCTCCGTCCGTCCCTCTGGCTTGATCGCCATGTCCCTGGATGAGGGCGATCAATTGGGCTGGGCCCGCCTTACCTCCGGCAAGGATGAGATCATCATCGTCACTGAGAATGGACAGGCTTTACGTTTCAGCGAAACCAAAGTCCGTTCCATGGGACGCCAGGCGGCTGGTGTGCAGGGTATACGCCTTGCGAAGGAGGATGCTGTCACCAGTATGGATGTGGTTGAAAAGGACGGTGCATTGTTGATCGTCACCACCAAAGGTTTTGGCAAACAAACCCCGCTGACCGATTACACCGCCAAAGGACGCGCAACGCGCGGTATTTCAACAATAGACCAAAAGGCATTAAAGGCAGTAGGAAAGATTGCCGCCGCACGCGTGGTTCAAAAAGCCGACGATTTGACCATCATGACCTCCAACGGTGTCACTTTGCGACTCAAAGTGAAAGATGTAAAAAAATCAGGCCGCGCAACCAGAGGCGTGCATCTCATCAAACCGCAGGAAGGCGATAGTGTAGCATCTGTGGCGCGCACCTCTGTGGAGGATTTAATAAAGGCTGGCGCACAAGTTGGTGAAAACGAGACAGCCGAAGCGCAGCCAAAGTTGGTATAAAACAAAATGGGGGAGGTTTCAAACCTCGCCCATTTTATCTATTATTTTATATTCGCACTGAACGGAGTGACGAGCTGTCTTCGAGGAACGTAGTTGAAGGGCAGTTTTGCATGAAAATTTCGATGGTACATCCCTGTCTTTTGACGACTCTGTACAAAGACAGGAATGTGCGGCTACGCTCACATCGTCCCGGTACCCTTTCGGGAGGAAGAAGTTGGTTAGTTTAAAACCCGATCTTGTTGGTTACCAACAAACACAGAGCGCCGATCACAAAAAATGCTGTTAACAGCATTATGGCGATTACAAACCGCTGGAAGGATGACATCCCGAATAAGCGGCTTGAACGCCTTGGAAAGGAAATTTCTGCATCGCTTTCTTCGATGGGTTGGAATTTTGCATCGTCTTCTTCGTAAATGGATGTGGCAGCGGCCTCATCCCGGAGATTATCATACATGGTCACCTCGATTATTCACAGGGTATCGCATAATTTACCAAACCGAAATCGTGAGGTTGACTCGCAATTTCCACCAAAAAGATTGGTAATTTATGAGACAAGCGATAAAAGTATATCACGCAGTTGGTCTCAGGCTGACATCCCCGAATCGAATGATAACGGATTTGTCTTCCGCGTTTCGTATTCTGAGACTGCCATCCGACTCAAGCCCAAGCAGTTCACCGATGACTGACGTTTCGCCTCCTGTCTGCGCCTGAACCTGCTCGCCACGAAAGGCAAGCATCTCCTCCCAGGCATTGATTAACTTTTCCGTGCCGATGTGCTCGCGCCATGAAATGAATGCGTTCAAAATATCGGTCAGAAATTCCTCGCGTTCGGGCGGTTGCCGGCCGAGTTCATCCTCGATACTTGTTGCAGGAAATTGCAGCACATCAGCAGGCGGCACAGATGTTTTATTAATATTGACCCCCATACCAACCACAATCGCATCCATATCGGCGCCAGACCAGACCGTTTCAACAAGAATGCCCGCTGTTTTTTTCCCGTTCAATAAAATATCATTTGGCCATTTGATGCGCGGGGCGAGTCCATACTTGAGACAAGAGTCTGCAACTGAAAGCGCTGCCAGTCCAACCGTCCGTGAGAGATGCGCGCGTTGCGCGAAGCGTGCGGAGGGGCGCAGGATCAGACTAAAAGCGAGCGCGCTCCCCTTTGGCGTGAACCATTTTCGGTTGAGTCTGCCGCGTCCCTCAGTCTGTTCATCCGCGATCACAATGGATAGGTCTTTCGCGTCATCTGCCGCCCAAGCCAGGGCTTCATCGTTGGTGGAGCCGATGGAATCAAAATAGCGCAACGCGCCGAGATTTATTGTGGAAAGTGCTTTTTTGAGGGAGTTTTCGTTCATGGGGAGGCAAGGAAACAAGTACACAAGTACACAAGTACACAAGGAAGGTTCGTATTTCCGTGTTTACCTGTCTACTTATGTACATGTATACGTTCTTACTGAACAATATCGTACGGATTGATGTTCGTACCGCCGATACGGATCTCAAAATGCAAATGCGCGCCAAACGAGTTGCCTGTATTGCCTGAATATCCAATGACCGTACCCTGCCCCACAGGTTGGCATACGCTAACATTGATCTGGCTTAAGTGAGCATACACCGTCACATAGCCATTGCCATGATCAATTTGCACCACATTGCCATAACCATAATTCCAGCCGACCTGCGCCTGGGTTACGATACCTGAACCTGCGGCATAAACATTGGAGCCTTCAGGAGCAGTGATATCAATACCGAGATGTCCGGGGCCATAGCCGTTTCCAGAAAGCGTATACGCATCTGCGGGCCAGCCAAAGCCCGAAGCGACAGGTCCGCCGCCGCATGCGTTTCCACCAATTTCAGATGTGCCTGTACCACCTGCGGGGTTGCGTCCCATGGTTTGCAGATCTGCCGCCCAATTGCGCAATTCACGTGAACCGCCGGGAATCATCACCAATGTGCCAGGATCTATTTTGGGATCAGTAAGATCAACGTTGTTGCCGGGGAAAGTGATGATGTCATCGGCATTCGCGTCGAATTCTTCGGCAACAGCTTCAAAAGTATCCCCGTCTTTCCATTCATAGTACAAGCCATCCACGGGCGGAATGGTCAACTCCATACCGGGCTTAAGACTATGCGGGTTATCGTCCAATTGTTTGTTGATGTAAAGAATGGATTCGTATTTGATCTTAAATTCATCCGCAATGCTAAGCATGGCATCACCGCGTGAAACGCGATAGAGAATAGATTGATAGCGTGGACGTTCGGGAATGTTCGTCTTCAATTGCAGGTCGCGGAAGATGGACGAAATTCCGCTTCCCTCCAAGCCGACAATGGGTACACCAACCTGAGGCTGACCCGCACCTGACCCGCTTGAGGGGTTGGTTGGTTGGGCGGCTTCTATATAAGTGGTTGGTAGTGAACTTTTATACAGCAGGGTTGAACCCAACAAACCAGCCATGATTAAAATGGTCAACACCCAACTGATAACTGTAAAACGATCCACCTTGCTTTTGGCGCGCGGTGTTGTGAGGGGCTCATTCATTGACGGTTGATTCACCCTTTAGTTTCTGTTTATAACTTTGATCAGAAGCGGAAAAGAAAGATCGAATTTTCTTTAGAAAGTTTTTCATTCTCTACTTGTGGCTCAAATTACCGATTTGTTTATGCATCCTTGGTGAGATTCTCAAGAAACTCCATATTATTTTTTGCGCGTTCCATGCGTGTGAGGATGGCTTCGGTGGCTACGGAATTGTCCATGCCTGCGCCCTGAGGCGGGGAAGAGATCATTTGAATGAACATGCGGCGCATCAACCAGACGCGCTGGAGAAGATCCGGGCCGAGCAACAAGTCTTCACGGCGGGTGGAGGAGCGTTCGATATCCACGGCGGGGAAAATGCGGCGTTCCTGCAATTTACGTGAGAGAATCAATTCCATGTTGCCGGTGCCTTTGAATTCCTCGTAAACCACATCATCGAGGCGGGAGCCGGTATCCACGAGGCAGGTTGCAATGATGGTAAGTGACCCACCGTCTTCCACATTACGTGCCGCGCCAAAGAAGCGTTTGGGAGGGTAGAGCGCAGAGGGATCCATACCGCCGGAGAGAGTGCGCCCGGATGGATTCACCACCAGGTTATAGGCGCGTGCCAGGCGCGTGATCGAGTCCATCAGGATGACAACGTGACGACCGATCTCAACCAGTCTTTTGGCGCGTTCCAAAGCCAGTTCAGCCGTACGGACGTGGGCGGTTACCGGTTCATCAAAGGTGGATGCAACCACTTCCGCATCCACAGAGCGATCCATATCGGTCACTTCTTCGGGGCGCTCGCCGATCAGGGCAATAATCAGGTGCACATCGGGATATTTTGTTGAAATTGAGTTTGCAATTTGCTTGAGAATGGTGGTCTTACCCGCCTTGGGTGGAGAAACAATGAGACCGCGCTGGCCCCTGCCTATGGGTGCGATGAGATTGATCAGGCGGGGAGCAAGTGTGTCATGCTCAATTTCAAGGTCAAAACGTTTTTCTGGAAAAATCGGAGTGAGGTCTTCAAAAACAACCCTGCGGGAACCTCCTGTTTCCGGATCCAAGCCATTAATCGATTCTATTTTGAGTAACCCGAAATGTCTTTCGCTTTCACGCGGCGGTCGGACCTGCCCAATCACGAGATCGCCTGCGCGCAAATCGTACTTCCTTAACTGTGCCTGTGACACGTAAACATCCTGGTCACTGATGCGGTAGTTTGTGGCTCGCAGGAAGCCAATGCCTTCACTCATGATCTCCAAAATACCGCCGCGCAGTTCAATACCTTCCTTCTGCGCTTCGGCCTCGCGGATCATCATCGCGAGAGACTCCTTTTTCAAGCGGTTGAAATTTGGAATATTCAAGCTTTTTGCAATGGCGCGCAGTTTTGAAAGCGGTTCGTTCTCTAGTTCAAGTATTTTCATAATATGTTCTCTTATGGGGGAATGAAATGGGGAATCAAATGCAAAACTAACCAGCCTCGCATGTGGCAGGCTGATGAATCCTTAAGAAGATGTTGGTGAATCAGGGGTTTCGGTCAATGTTCTCGTTGCGCTCTCCGCATGCGTGTATTTTGCAACGTGCGGTTTGTAAATGTGATTTGTCAAAATTCAGGGGAGATGACATTAGTATAGCACTCTCGTGCGGATGGCGCAACACGAGTTTTTTTGTTCCGGCATTTTTTGCCCTTCGATCTTCGTCGCTTTCAGGCATTGTGGTTGCTCAATTACAAATAACCCAAACTTGCTTTTCCGGCTCATTATCCTCCTCCTCCGACTGACTTTTGTGCATCGGAAGGAAACATTATGCTTGGTGGAAATCGCAGGGTTGCCAACTTCACCATTCACTTGTATAATCCAGCCTACATTTCAGTTAATTGGAGTCACGAGTGATTGATCAAAATGAAGCCCTGAGCGGGGCCGCAAATGCGCAGGGAGACCAGCTGAATAATCATCAAACCATGGAATCACTGCTTGAATCAGAATCTTTAAGCGTTGAATTGCCTCAGACAGGCGAAATCCGCAAAGGCATGATCGCAAGCATTGGCTCAAATCAAATTCTCATCAGCATCGGAGCAAAATCCGAAGGTGTTGTCGCGGGCCGTGATTTGGAACAGCTCACTGAGGAAGAACGTGCCGAGTTAAAAGTGGGACAGGAAGTTAACGTTTACGTAGTTAACCCTGAAGACCAGAATGGTAATGTTGTCTTGTCCTTCAAACGCGCCCAGGAACAAATGTCCTGGGAAAATGTTGAGAAGATGGTCGCCGATGAGACTGTAATTGATACAAAGATCATTGGCTTCAACAAAGGCGGATTGATTGTTGCAGTTGGCAACCTGCGAGGGTTTGTTCCTTCCTCCCAGATCAGCGCCACACGCCGTACACAATCCTCAGGCGATACGCCTGAACAACGCTGGCAAAAAATGGTTGGACAGCCGATCTCCGTCCGCATCATCGAAGTGGACCGTGAGCGCCGCCGCCTTATCCTTTCAGAACGCGCCGCGAACACCGAATCGCGCGCTTCAATGAAGGATCGTGTCATTGGCGAGTTGGAAGAGGGTAAATCCTATACAGGTCGTGTTACCAGCCTCGCGGATTTTGGCGCATTCGTTAATGTCAACGGCGCGGATGGTCTCGTGCATCTCTCCGAACTATCATGGGACCGCCTCGCGCATCCCAGGGATCTTCTCGAAGTCGGACAGGATGTGCAGGTCAAAGTCATCAATATTGACCGCGAAAAGAAACGCATCGGTCTCTCCATTCGCGCTTTACAGGATGATCCCTGGAAGAACCGCGTTGAGAAATTCAGTGTGGGTCAACTTGTGGAAGGTGTCATTACCCGTCTGACAAAATTTGGCGCGTTTGCCCGCCTCGAAGGGGATATTGAAGGACTCATTCACATCTCTGAGTTAAGCGAGAACCGTGTTGAACATCCGAAAGAGGTTCTCAAGGATGGTGATGTCAAAACCCTGCGCGTCATCCGCATTGAGTCAGACCAGCATCGCATCGGTTTAAGCCTTCGCAAAGTTGACTCAGCCGCCTTTGCCGACAAAGACTTCAAAATGCTTACCCAGGAATTCAATGAGCATGGCGAAGAAAGCCGGCCAAAAGAACAAAGCCAGCCAGACGAAGAAAAAAAATCAGAATAATATAATCCAGAGCGCACCGATCGGTGCGCTCTTCATAATCTCTATGCCGCTCATTGTTGACGCTCATGCAGATATTGCCTATAACATGCTGAAATACGGGCGCGATTACACGCGTTCCGCAGCGCAAACCCGCCGCCTCGAAGCAGGCACTCAAACCATTGTGGATAACGGAGATACCCTGCTCGGTTGGGACGATTACCAGCGCGGACAGGTTGCCGTCATTTTTTCCACACTCTTTGCCGCTCCTATGCGTTTCAGTAAAACCGAAACGGAAAAACAAGTTTACAAAAATTTTGATGAAGCGCACAAGCTGTACTATGAACAATTGCTGGCCTATCACCGTATGGCTGATTCCAGCCCGGACAAATTTCGCCTCATCGCCTCCACCTCTGACCTAAACCTGATTCTGTCCGATTGGAATTTCCCCAACCTGAATGGACACCCCGTCGGTATGGTGATTCTCATGGAAGGCGCAGAGTGCGTGCGCCATCCCTCCGAACTACAGGAATGGTATGAGTTGGGCGTGCGCCTGATCGGCCCCGCCTGGGTGGGGACGCGTTACTGCGGCGGCTGGCGTGAACCAGGTCCGCTTACCGATGATGGACACGAATTGCTCGCGGCCATGGCGGAATATAACTTCACCCTCGACCTGAGTCACATGGATGAACCTGCCGCAATCGAGGCGCTGGATATTTATCGCGGCCCGATTGTCGGCACACATGCCAACTGTGCCGCGCTGATGCCCAACTCAAATTCAAACCGTCATTTTTCGGACCGCATCATCGAAGGCATTATCGAACGCGATGGGGTAGTGGGGGTTGTCCCATTTAATACATATTTAAAGGTTGGCTGGGTATCGGGTAAAAACTCCCGCACGGAAGTCCCCCTGCATCATGTTGCAAACCACATTGATCACATCTGCCAGCTCGCCGGAGATTCCCTGCACGCCGGCATCGGCTCGGATTTCGATGGCGGCTTTGGCTTGCAATCTGTCCCGCCGGAAATTGATAGCATTGCCGACCTGCAAAATCTGGTATCCTTATTACAGACACGTGGTTATTCGGAACCTGATATTTCAAATATACTTGGCGGTAACTGGTTGACGCGCCTAAAAAGGGATTTACCCTCCTCATGATCAACAAAGAACCCCTCTCTGCCTCAACTCCTGTTGAAAATAACTCCCGCATGGAAGATTTGATAACGCCTCGAATTCGCATCAGCCTGGTTATCACTTTGGTTGGTTTGTTCATCTTTGCCGTCGGCGCCAAACCGGGCTTGTTCGGCTGGGATCGCAGTTTGGTGGTGGGCTTCGTGCAAATCGCAGTCTTCCTCATAGGGCTGGTTTTGATTTGCCTGGGTGGATACATTGGTCTGCACACGCTCTGGTGGGGCAATGAACGCACGATCTTATCAGACATCGGTCCAAGGCTGGTTGGTACAGGGTTGGTGATTGCCATTTTTGCCGGACTTGCGGATGTATTCGGAATGGGTTCACATACTTTTCCATTGGTTCCCTATTTTGGTCCATGGCAGGCAACAGGGGTTTTGATCGGTCAGGGAGTGATCGCGCTAGGCTTCCTGCTCATGATCCCGTTTAATTTTCATTCGAATCGCAGATGATTCAAAAACGCCCTTGCTATTGAAGGTGTTTTTTCGTATTGCCATTACGATATCTTTCTGGCTTCCATGTAAAACCGTTTCTCATGCGCCTCGCCCAATGAAAAGGTCTTTCGCGGCAAAGCGCCATCGAGAATGACCGTCTTGAACAATTCAGATTTGTGCATGCCCGCCAGATAGAAGCCGGCATTGCCAGATTGCAAAGCGAGTCGTTCCACCACATCCTCCCCATGTACATAATCAATTCTATCCGCGCCGCCATTTTTCAAGAAGGTATCCAGGAAGGATTGAATCGTACCGACTGCAAGATTGGATGAAGGATCCGCGATCTCGATCACACCAAATTGTTTCCCGCCTCCTACCAGACCGATAGCCTGATTCTCGCCCTTTGCCGAATCCACCCGTTGGGTCATATCCGCGCCGTCCGCAACGGGTATGTAAGTATAGTTGGCGCCAAATGTCTTTTCGAGCTCCGCAAAGAGGTCCTTTTTTAACCCGAACAAAACTCGATGGATGGGTTCAAATGCCAGCCCATCGTCATGGACATTCTCAATTTCAACCAGCGCATACCGGGAAGGATGGTCCATCCCAACCTGCGATTTCATCTTTTCCCAAATGGCTTTGGCGGTTGCCAGCGAGTGATTGCCATCGCCCATGGCAAATAGCAGTACCGGTTCATCTTCGCCAATGCCATATTTTGCCGCGAAAGTTTCCGGCCTGGCAAGCCCGCGCAATGCTTCAATCACTTGATTTTCATGAGTTTTATTGACCGCATATCCTGCCAGGTGACCGCTATCCAGCATGAGATCGAAATCATACAACTTTTCAAGTGCGGATTTATCCGCGCTCAACGGCTCGATGACCGTATGGTGTGGGTCATCAATTAACACGAGTATGTGCGGTAACTCCAACTCCGCGCCCTGGCGGATCTTGATGCGGGGAGGCAGGCGCTCCACAATCGTTCCTTCCGTTGCGCGGATCAGGCTGGATGAGCCTTTGTTGTAATCGTAACGTTCAAGGTCAAGGCACAGCATGATACCCTTGCGGGTTTTTCCTGAAACTGCGCGTTCCACATAAATAAGTCCATCATATGGTTGGAGTATGCCTTCGTCGAGGTATTTTCGCATAGTCAATTGGATATTTTTGATTCGTTCGTCTTCACCCGGCTTTTCAATATGTACTTCAGGGAATGTCAAATTCAGAGTGGAGGGCGCATCCCCGACAATCTTTTCCACTGCAATCCAATACTCTGGTTCGGATGTGAACTGGTCGCAGGCAATGATCGCCCATTTGTTTAAGTCTACGGCTGCTTTGGGTAAATAAACCTTTGGGATTTGAATGCCAATATCGCTAATGATTTTCATGGTTCTCCTGTTGATTCTCCGTCCTCCCGAAAGAGCATCGGGACAATGTGAGCGGAGTGGCGAGTGTTCTTCGAGGAATGCAGTCGAAGGATATGACTTGGATGGAGCATCATGTCCTTCGACTGCGCCGCGCGAAAATCAAGAGCGCACGGCTCCGCTCAGGACGAATGATATTTACTTACCGTTCTTCGCAAACGCGATTAACTTATCAGCCACTTCTGCGCCAACGCGTGCCTGTGCTTCTTTTGTGGCGGCGCCGATGTGCGGCGAGCCGATTACCTGATTCAGTTTAAGTAATTTCCAGTCGGTGGGGGGTTCCTCGTTGAAGACATCCAATGCCGCGCCGGCGACTTTGCCGCTGGTCAATGCTTCGTATAATGCATTCTCATCAACAATGCCGCCGCGCGCGCAGTTGACGATGCGGACGCCATCCTTCATTTTGGAGAACTGCTCCGCGCCGATCATACCCGCTGACTCTTTCGTTTTCGGCAGATGCAGGCTGATGTAATCAGATTGGGCCAGCAATTCATCCAGTGTGACTAATTTTACTTCATCCAGTTCCTTGACGTAGGGGTCATAGGCCAGGACGGTCATGCCCATTACGGTTGCGCGTTTGGCAACTTCCCTGCCAATATTCCCCACACCGATTAGACCGAGAGTCTTTCCGCCGATCTCATCGCCATTAAAACTCTTCTTATCCCATTTTTCGGCTTTGACAGATGCAGTCGCCTGATAAAGAGAGCGGGCCATCATGATCATATAGCCAATGGCCAATTCTGCCACGGACGCGGAATTTGCCAGCGGTGTATTCATCACTGTAATGCCCTTCGACCTGGCATACTCATAATCAATGGTATCTAGACCCGCTCCACCGCGTACGATCACTTTCAGGTTGGGGCAAACATCAATCAGCGGCTGCCGAACCTTGGTGCGCGAACGGACAACCATGCCATCGTAGTCGGGCAGAATGTTTGGGAGTTCTTCGGGAGTAATATCATCGCGCACGTCCACCGTGAGACCTGCGGCGCGCATTTGTTCGATATATTCATTTTCTGTTTTGTCGCAAATTAGAACTTTCATCGAAATTCTCCTTAATTGGGGCTGGATATTAATAACAGGAATCCAACCGAGGAATCGGCTGAATTCCTGTTTGGGAAGGCAGTATTAACACGCCTGTCATTCTAACAACGAGAAAAATCTTTGTCAACGATACGCCGAAGGTGGGCAGTATGGATTCGAGTAAAATGTTCTTGTGGATTTGCCCGACAAAAAGATATAATGAAGAAAATGTAAAACGAAGCAGAATCAGCTCAACGGTTAGGAATGAACCGTAAATAATAATCATAAAACAGGAGTCGCAATCAATGTCTGATATTAAACGAGCCTATAATTTCAATCCCGGTCCCGGCGTCTTACCGTTGGAAGTTTTGCAGGAAGCCCAGGCAGAGTTGTTGAATTTCAAGGGGACGGGTATGTCTGTGATGGAGATCAGCCACCGTTCGAAGGAGTTTGAGGCTGTCATCCAAACCGCCGAAGCAGATTTGCGCGAGTTGCTTAACATTCCCGCGAACTATAAGGTGATGTTCCTGCAAGGCGGCGCAACCCTGCAATTTACGATGCTGCCAATGAACCTGCGACCCGCCGGCGCTTCGGCTGATTACATTGTGACTGGCACATGGAGCAAGACTGCCATCAAGGAAGCCAAAAAACTTGGCACAGCCCGCGCCGTCGCCGACACCGAAGCGGAGGGATTCAACTCCATCCCTGCCAGCCTTGATCTTGATCCGCAAGCCGCGTACCTGCATTTCACATCCAATGAGACCATTCACGGCGTGGAATATTTCAGCGAGCCGACTCCGCCCGATGGCGTGCCGCTCGTTTGCGACACTTCATCTGATTTCATCAGCCGCCCAATTGACATTACAAAATATGCATTGCTTTATGCGGGCGCGCAAAAGAATGCGGGACCTTCCGGTGTAACGGTTGTCATCATCCGTGATGACATGCTTGAACGTGTACCTGAAAACCTGCCCGTAATGCTGGATTACAAAACCTTAGCCGCCAGTGGTTCATTGCACAATACTCCGCCGTCCTTTGCCATTTATATGGTGGGATTGGTCTTCAAGTGGGCGAAGAAACTTGGCGGGCTTGAGGCTGTCGAAAAAAATAATCGCGCCAAAGCGGACCTGGTTTACAAAACCATTGACCAAAGCGGCGGCTTCTATCGCGGTCATGCCAAACCCGAAGCCCGCTCGCTCATGAACATTCCCTTCCGCCTGCACAGCGAAGAACTCGAAGAGACCTTCGCGAAGGAAGCGAAGAAGGAAAACTTGATCGGGCTAAAAGGTCATCGGTCTGTCGGCGGCATGCGCGCCTCCATTTACAATGCCATGGATCTAGCCGGCACGCAAGAATTGGTTAAGTTTATGAAGGAGTTCCAGAAGAAGAATGGGTAGGAACAGTGAGATATGAAAAGAAAAAAGTAATCAATAAGTAGTAATCAGAAGATCTCCGAACCCCTCCGGGAATTCGGAGGTCTTTTTGTTGAAGGCCTGCGGCATCGTCCTCGTCAACATCGTCCCCTTGAGGGGGATCGGGACACTATCTGAGCACAGAAAAAAACCAATTTAGCGGGGAGAATCCCTACTGCCCGAAGGGACTGTGCACTGTGTTGGCTGGCGTTTCGACCATAAGACCTCACTGGTTTTGAAGCACGGTTTGTAAAACTTCCGTGACCCAACCATTCAGGCTTTTATCAGCTAATTTCGCCTGAATATAGGCTTTCCGATGTAACTCGGCAGGCAAGCGGATAACGAATTTTCCCGAAAACGGCTTTTCAGGTGACTCGCCACGTTGAACGCAAAAATCGAGATAATCATCAACCGATTCTCGAAATGCCTTTTGAATTTCATCAACGCTTGCGCCTTCAAAAGTAATCACATCACGGACATTGATAACTTCCCCATACAAAATGCCCGCTTCATCGTCCATTTCAACTTTACCGATATAACCTTTATATTCCATCATGGTTTTACTCCTGCCACTTCAAGAAACCTGCAAACAGACTTGACTGCTCCCTTGTATGTTTCTTTACGCGGATGCGGACGGTGAAACACAGCCCGAACATCTTTCAACGCAACCCGCACCCGTGAGCCATTGCCTTCTGAGATTTCAGCACCCAAAGCGATGAACAAGGCTTCGACCTCCCTCCAGGCGATATTGGCTCTCTCTCAGGCTTCTCGAAAATGGCTTCCAGAGTTTTACGGTGTTTGCTGTCCACGACGTAATAATATCAGAAAGTGATACTGTTATCAGGAGGCTTTTTGACTACTGTTTATCATCCCCTTGATTTGCAAGAAAGCCACCCAAAGATTTGTGTCGCGTAGCACCCTGTGGGTAGCGGACACTAGCACAGGCTTGGACTCCCCGTCAAAACGGGACACTGCCTGGGCGTAGTATAAACTCAATTTAGCGGGGCGAATCCCACTATTTCTTATTATTTATTAAGTCCACAAGAATATTATCAGCGCCCCACGATTGAGCGGCGATAAAAGCCAACTTCCTCTCTTCTTCAAAAGAAGGCGGTATGTCTGGTTTATACCCTAATCCATGCTCCGCCTGTGACCACGCATTCTGGTAAAGGGTTTTTATTTGTAGTTCAAAAAAATCAGGGATTAGATTGTTGTTTTTATGAGCAGAATAAATTGCATTCGGGATAAAGCAAATAAAATGTAACGCCTCATAATCAAACTTTTTGACATCATCAGGAATAATTTTGTTTTTCTCAACAAAATGGAAGAATTTTTCAACCAAATTTACAATAGTATTAAAATCACTCTTATAATAAACAACGATCTTCACGCCAATTAAGTCTTGAATTTCTTTCAAAGGTTCTTCGTATTTTATTTTTCCATTTTTCTCTTTTAGAGTTTTGTTTAGAAAACTTTTTTCTTCTTTTACTCTGCTACAGATTCTGTCAATGTGTTCAATCCCATTAAAGATTTCAGATAAATTCTCCTCAATCTTTAATGCAATCTCTGACAGTATCGGTTTTATTGATTGAAACTCACTTTGTATTTTTTGATAATCTGATCTCATTTTTCTACTTTCACTTTTTCTTTCTTCTGAACATTAATATTCTTCGCCCTTAAGTCGCCTTCAATAATTATCTTCTTACTTCCGTCATCATTTATTTTTTCAGTCACATGTTTATCATAGCTGAAAGTTGGAACATATGCCATAATCCCATCTTTAAGAGACAAAACCGTTTTCCCTAATTCTTTGTTGTAAACTTCATTATCAACCACAAAAACCGAATTAAAGAAATCATCATTATTCGTCTCTTGTCTAATTTTTTTGGAAAGATCATCCGATAAGTAGGTATTACAAAAATCAGAAATGCTTATTTGAGCATTTTTCTTATTTCTGAGATTTACAACGCCGGAGATTATTTCTTCTTGCTCTTCAATCTCAGGCGTTTTTAATAGTATGGCTTTAATAATTTTCGAAAATTGCAGGGTTCCCTGCGCCGACGTTAACGCAGTTTTGGAGTGTAAGAAAGATTCAATCCAAAAAAATGAGATCGGCTTATATGATTTACCAGATACTTGTTTGTCAATGGAAAATCCTTTCCAAAAAGATTTGTCCGAAACAATATCTTCGTAGACAGCCAACTTGTAATGATTTGACTTTTTAGTGAATATTTCTGGAATGTAATCAATAAGCAGTCTTTTTCCTTGATTAACAAGACCTTCATCACCTTTAAAACGAGACAAAACAATTCTGGTTGTCTGTGCTTTTT
Source organism: Chloroflexota bacterium (assembly GCA_016866215.1). Classification (GTDB taxonomy): domain Bacteria; phylum Chloroflexota; class Anaerolineae; order Anaerolineales; family Villigracilaceae; genus Villigracilis. The sequence goes on from VGNE01000058.1 coordinate 16,988, forward strand.
GACCTTCAATTATCGAAAATAACCCTGTCCCGTTTCTTTCATCAGTTACCTTATAAAGGTTTTGAGCCAATTTTATGGCATCAGAACTTTTTTGGTTTATAGTCCCCTTTTGTGCAATAGAAAGTATACGAGACCTGATTTCATTATTTTGGTTTCCATCTGAATCAAAAACTATTTCTATTTTCGCCTCGTCAATCGCCGAATCAAATATCTTAAAAAGATATTGGGTAGTCATGTTGGGATCTTGAATGATTTCAGTTTGCAAATCGACTGGTTGCTCTTCTTCACGATAGGGTGGAACATATGCCAAGAAGACAAACTTAATATCGAAACCATTTGGTGTATTCATTTGTATTCCCTATCTATGATTAGTAACAATGCTCGCTTGATGTAGAAATTCGTGAAACATTCTGAAAGATAGTAACTTTTACAACTTTCTCACTATTGCGACTTTCAGTCAAGGCTGGGCGGGCGTCGACTCTGCTTGGGAGCAGGAAAAACTCGAAGTCAGAAAAATGCTCGAAAATGCGGCAGGTGTGGGATCTTATGCAGAATAACCATCTCCCGGACTTGCCCCTACTATAAGCCTCCTCCCGTTTTTTGACAATATTATTTTAACCGAATCCATTTTTTCTAAAAAATCTAACACTCTTCATATGTCTCGCATACAACCCGCAAATCTGACATTTGTTATAATGCCACTATTGTTGGATGGTGGAGGGCGGACGATGGACGGCAGACGGTAGACGGTGTAAACGGTCTATGGTCAACGGTCTATCGTCTATCATCATCGTCCCCAACGGAGGAACTACCCTATGATGAGATTTGACCGATTTACCGAGAGAGCGCAGGAGGCCGCGCAGCGCGCCGCCGAGATCATCCAGCGCTATGGACATAACCAGATCGACACCGAACACATCCTGCTGGCTTTGATCGAACAGCCGGGCGGTGTGATCCCCCAAATCCTTGAAAAATTGAACGTTAGCGCCGAAGCTCTCACCGAACGGTTGGATGCCACTTTGCGCTCCAGTCCCAAGGCGAATATCTTTGGCGGCGGCGCAGGGCAGATCTTTATCACCCCGCGCGTCAAGCGCATCATCGATCTTGCAAATGAAGAAGCCAACCGTCTCAAGGATGAATATATTTCCACAGAGCATATCTTCCTTGCGATTCTAACCGAGCGCAACACACCCGCCGCCCGCATTTTGGAAAGCGCCGGATTAACCCGTGACCGCGTCTATGATTCCATTCAGGATTTGCGCGGCGGACAAAGAGTCACCGATCCGCAGGCTGAGACGAAATATCGCGCGCTTGAAAAATATTCCCGTAATCTGACGCAGTTGGCGCATGAAGGCAAACTGGACCCGGTCATCGGCCGTGATAAGGAGATTCAACGACTCATTCAAATTCTGTCACGCCGCACGAAGAATAATCCTGTCTTGATCGGCGAAGCCGGGGTAGGGAAGACCGCCATTGCCGAAGGTCTCGCCCAGAAGATTGCGACCAACGATGTGCCGGAGATATTAAGTGGAAAACGCGTGGTGGCGTTGGATCTGGGCGCGATGATCGCAGGCTCGCGCTTCCGCGGTGAATTTGAAGAACGCCTCAAGGCCATCATGGACGAGGTCCAACGCGCAAAGGGCGACGTCATTTTGATGATTGACGAATTGCATACAGTCATCGGCGCGGGCGCGGCACAAGGCGCCATGGATGCCAGCAACATGCTCAAGCCGGCCCTGGCACGCGGTGAATTGCAATGTATCGGCGCGACCACTTTGGATGAATTCCATAAGCACATTGAAAAAGATGCCGCGCTTGAACGCCGCTTTGCCCCGATCTATGTGGATGAACCAAATGTGGATGATACGATCAAGATGCTGCATGGCTTGCGGGACCGTTATGAGGCGCACCATAAAATCCACTTTACCGATGATGCGCTGGAGGCTGCGGCGCGGCTGGCTGATCGGTACGTGACCGACCGTCACCTGCCCGATAAAGCCATTGACTTGATCGATGAAGCGGCCGCGAAAGTGCGTGTCGCGCTTTATTCCATGCCTCCCGATCTTAAAGGCATGAAAACAGATGTAGATCGTTTGCGCGCCGAAGAAGAGCAGGCTGGTTTGGAGCGTGATTACGAACGCGCCGCGCAAAAGAAAGCCGAGCGTATACGGCTTGAATCTGAATACTCTGAAAAACGCGAAAAATGGGAAACCGAACATCAACTCGACGAAGTGGTGGACGTGGATGACATCGCCTCGGTGGTGCATCAATGGACGGGCATTCCTGTTAGTCATATGCTCGAAACCGAATCAGAGAAACTCCTGCACATGGAAGTGCGTTTGGGTGAGCGGATCATTGGTCAAACGGAAGCTATTCGCGCAGTTTCAGATGCCATTCGGCGCGCGCGTTCTGGTTTGAAAGATCCAAGCCGCCCAATCGGATCGTTCATTTTCATCGGGCCATCCGGTGTGGGTAAAACTGAATTGGCCAAAGCGCTGGCCTGGTTCATGTTCGATGATGAAGAAGCGCTTGTCCGCATTGATATGTCCGAGTATCGCGAACAGCATACGGTCAGCCGCCTCTTTGGGGCGCCGCCCGGATATGTCGGTTACGAAGAGGGCGGCCAACTCACAGAAGCAGTCCGCAGGCGTCCGTATCGTGTCGTGCTCTTTGATGAGATCGAAAAAGCGCATCCTGAAGTGTGGAATGCCCTGCTTCAAATATTGGATGACGGCCGCTTGACGGATGGGCAGGGCAAGGTGGTGGACTTCCGCAACACGGTTCTGGTCATGACCTCGAACCTGGGTACTGAATACGTGACCAAAGGCGGCACTTTGGGCTTTTTCACCCAAAAAGCGGATGACGATGAACGCGCCATGCACGACAAAATTGAGAAGGCCCTTAAGGGAACCTTCCGCCCTGAATTCCTCAACCGCGTGGATGAAACCATCATGTTCTCGCCGCTTACCCTTGAACAAATGGAAGAGATCGTTGTCTTACAGATGAAGGAAGTACAGGATCGCTTGAACGAGCACAACATTACAGTTCAATTGAGTGACGCCGCTCGCGCCTGGCTTGCAAAAGAAGGCTATGATTCCGCATTCGGCGCGCGCCCCTTGCGGCGCGCGATCCAAAAATATGTCGAGAGTCCGCTTTCGGTGGAATTGCTCAGCGGTAAATTCAAGGATGGCGCGGTGGTGATGGTGGATGTAAATGTGAAGGAAAACAGGATCACATTCAACACAGCGGCGGCTGTGAAGAAATCAAAACAAAAAGTAGACGCGTAAGAAGTGAATGTAGCGCGAGATAATTATCTCGCGCTACACTTTTTATCCCAGATTTCCTAATTTCTTTTTCAGTCACATGCGGTATTATCGGTAATCTTTTTTTAAACCAGAGGAAAAATGGCAGAAAACAAATCAAATACGACCGCAATTGTGATTGGAATTATTGCTTTATTGTTGTGTCTGTGTGTGCTTGCAGCCGCGATGGCAGGCTATGGATATTATGCGTTCATACGGTCATCTCCACTTGCAATATTCCCGCGGGTTATTCCAACCAATGATCTGGTCACGGCTGAACCGAAAATCATGCGCCCGCTTGCAGACTTGGTTTCCAGCGAAACTCTGGAGAAATTACAGAGCACCAATGTTCCGTCGAATAACCCCAGGGATTTGGCTTGCCGGTTGGATGGCAAGTGTGATGTCCCTGAGGTAATGGCTGCCTCCGCCGCCGCGCGCGTGGCGGGCGATTCGGATCATTTCTGGGTGCATAACCTGGATACGAATGTAAATGCGCAAGTGCAAGCCACCCTGCGTTATGTCACCCCGCACGTTTATTTCTGGGTGCAGAACGGCATATCCTATAAAGAAGGGGAAATGAAAGCGCTGGTGGATGAGTTTGAGCAAAAGATCTATCCAACCAATCGCGAATTCTTTGGCAGTGAATGGGCTCCCGGAATTGACGGCGATGAACATATCTACATCCTTTACGCTCGAGGACTTGGCTCCTCTGTTGCGGGATATTTCTCCTCCTCCGATTCCGTCCATCCACTGGTGCAGGAATACTCCAATGCGCATGAGATGTTCCTCTTCAATGCGGATAACACACCGCTGGGCGATGAAAATACTTTTGGCGTTCTGGCGCATGAATTTCAGCATATGATCCATTGGAGGTTGGATGGCAACGAAACATCGTGGTTGAACGAAGGATCGTCCGAGTTGGCGGTATTTATAAATGGATATGCCCCCGGCGGTTTTGACTGGTTATACATCAACGAACCAGACCTGCAATTGAACGACTGGCCCAATGACCAAAATACAACCTCGTCGCATTATGGCGCGGGTTTCCTGTTCATGACCTACTTTTTAGACCGCTTCGGCGAAGATGCCACAAAACTATTGGTAAAAGACCCTGCCAATGGACTGGAAAGCGTGGATGATGTTTTACATGAAATTAATGCAATAGACCCAGCTACAGGTCAGCCAATCAGCGCTGATGATTTCTTTATGGATTGGGCAGTGACCAATTTTCTGTTGGATAAAGCCGTTGGCGACGGCCGTTTTATCTACAATAATTATCCCGCTGCCAATCGCGCCTCTCCAACTGAAACCATCAATACCTGCCCTCAAACACCCATCACGCGTGACGTGCGTCAATATGGCGTGGATTACATTGGCATTGAGTGCGCAGGCGATTACACTCTTTCCTTCACTGGTTCCACCGTCACCGCTTTACTGCCCGTTGACCCATTTTCCGGTGATTACGCCTTCTGGTCGAATAAAGGCGATGAGTCCAATATGACCCTCACACGGGAATTTGATTTCACCAAAGTTAGCAGCCCCATAGAATTATCGTATCGCACCTGGTATGACATTGAAACAGATTGGGATTATGTTTATTTGGAAGTTTCAGAAAACGGTGAAAACTGGCAGATCCTCCCAACTCCATCGGGCACAGGCACAGATCCCTCAGGTAATTCTTATGGCTGGGGATATACCGGCGTAACCAATGATTGGATCGAAGAGCAGGTTGACCTTTCAGGATATGCAGGCAAAAAGGTTTTTGTCCGTTTTGAATATATCACGGATGCCGCTGTCAATGGCGAAGGCTTTTTGCTGGACGATGTCGAAGTGGAAGCGGCAGGCTACAGGTCCGATTTTGAAGCGGATGAGGGCGGCTGGCAGGCTGAGGGATTCGTGCGGGTCCAAAACGTTCTTCCTCAGACCTTTGGCCTGGCTCTCATCCTGACGAGTGATTCAAGCGTGACCATGATCCCGTTTAACGAAGACCAGACAGCGCAAATCCATCTTTCATTGGAGTCTGGTGAAAGGGCGATTTTGGTTGTATCTGGCACAACCCGCTTTACACGGGAACCGGCTGGATATCAAATCGAAATTCGATAGAAAACATAACAGCGTCCCTTAGGAAACTTGCGGGAGGCTGTCATCAAAAATGGAATTTCCAAACCAGGCATCCTGACGTATAATTTTTAAATCACAAAATGACGACAAGTAATAAATCCGCTAACCAACGAAAAACGATTGCCGTACTTGGCGGACAATTATCCCGTGCGTGTGGCGCTGAGTTCATGGCGGGCGTATTGAGTTCTGCCAAAACCCATGATATTAATGTGGTTTATTTTGCGGGAGGGAAACCGCTTGCTCTCGCGTCACCAAAAGATGGCAGGCGATCTTATGGGTTGTACGATCTGATCAAACCAGGCCAGTTTGATGGGATTTTGCTCTCTGCTGATATTGGCCATGGATCCTCCGCTGAAGACATCAAAAATTTCTGTCATGTATTTGCGCCTGTGCCGCTGATATCTTTTGCTGTTCGAACGGAAGGTGTATCTTCTTTTATTGCGGATAACGAAGGCGGGATGCGTGCGGTGATCCGTCACCTGATCGAAATGCATGCATACAAACGAATTGCATTTATTCGCGGACCCAAAGGGCATATTGATGCAGACCAGCGTTTTAACGCCTACCAGCAAGAGTTGCAGGCGCATAATATCCATTTTGATGAAAAACTGGTTGTGGAAGGCGATTACACCCCGGAGAGCGGACGTGCCGCAGTGCGCACGCTTTTGGATGATCGTGGTGTTCGTATGCAAGCCATTGCGGTATCCAACGATCGCATGGCGTTTGGCGTGATGGAAGCGTTGGAACAACGTGGGATTCAGGTTCCTGAAAGCATGGCCTTAACCGGGTTTGATGATGCCAGCGAAGCGCAATCCATGGGTGTGCCTTTGACGACCGTGCATCAGCCCTTTTATGAAACCGGCAAACGGGCGGTTGAAGCCTTGCTTAAGCGCATCGATGGCGGGCAGGTTGACGATATTAATATCATGCCCGTTGACCTGGTGGTGCGCTGGTCTTGCGGTTGTTTGCCTGAGAGCATCCAAAAAGCGATCGTGCTTCCCAAAGAAGTGGCTCATACGGGCAGGCTGGAGAACAAGCGTGATGCCGCCATTCAGGCTTTGTGTGGTGCAGTACGCATTGCCGAGAATGATCCTCTAAAACCCCAATATGTGGATGTCTTTGGGCACACGTGGGATGTGTTCCTCGTAAATTTGCACAATACGGACAAAAGTGATGCCTTCCTGAAAACGATACAGCCCATGGTGGAATTGTTGCAACGGAACGGTCATGATTTCACCACATGGCAAAATGTGATCTCAACTTTCAGAAAGTATGCATTGGGCGGCATTTCGAGCAATACCACTATGCTGCGCGCTGAGAATCTTTTTCAGCAGGCGCGCATGCTGGCGGGGGAACTGTCACTGCGGGCGCAAGCCTATCTTCGCTTGCAGTTTGAACAGCAGGAGGAAGCGCTGGGCAATTTTAGTTTTTCCATGGCGCCTGCCATGACCTTGGAAGCCATTGGGGACGCGATCTCGAAACATTTTCCTCTATTGGGCCTCGAGCGCTGTTATGTGATGTACTATAGCGATGTCAGCGCACCGGGTTCGATCTCCAATCCGATGCCTGAAAAATTTCGCTTGTTATTGGAATATGATGAAAACAAATTTAAGATCCTGCGTCAGGGTCCAGAGCCTGCCACGGGATATTTGATTCCGCCTGGAAAAACACCGGACGACCATCGTTACGATGCCATCGTCATGCCGTTGGAGCTGGCAGGCAGTCGTTTTGGTTTCATATGGACAGAGATTGGGCTGGCCGATTGGGATATCTACTTCCGTTTGAAGAATTTGCTTGCCAGCGCGCTTCTACGCACCATGCTTGCACAGCAGCGCGCCAAGGCACAACTCGAAGTGGAACGGTTATCGAGTAAAGCGCATGAATTGGATGTGGAACCTGCCCCAGCGCGGGATGTGGCGGAAAAAGCCGCTACGCAAAAAGACACGGATCAGCGTTAAGGATAGCGGTATCGGAATTGATGTCGCACCTGAATTTGCCCAGCGGTGGTTATTTCATTTTTTCGCGGAAATCGTAAATACCATCGTTAACAGCCCAGCGCGATTGGCAGATTGGGCATAGGAAGTGTTCTCTTTTATCCTGCAAACGTCCACTCCCACAATCAGGGCATTTGAACATGTCTATCACCATTAAGGGGATTTCAATGTTCTGAGATTGACCTTTTACTTTTGCCTTTAAAAATACACTGGGCGTGAATTGCCAGAGTGCGCCTGTCGGTTGGAATAACCCATCCAGCGCGGCCAGCATTTTCGCGGGGACTAAACGCTTCAATAGACCAAGGCGGAAATGTGAAACAGTAAGTATCTTTTCAATTGAAAAACCAAGTTCCCCAAGCCAGTTGCGGATCGCTTGGGGGTGAAAGTCAAAATTCAAATGGACAAATTCCACAGGCTCGAGTGTAAATGGATTCCAGTCCTGTTGTCCGAGCCAATAACGCAAAATGGATTTGAGATTTAATTTGTTCGCAAATTCAAGGATGAAGACAGCGTTCGGCTGTAATACGTTTCGGATCTGGCTTAAGGCTTTCGTTGCATCTGCCATGTGATGCAGGGCGCGGATCATCGTGGCTGAATCAAACAAACCGTCCAGAAAAGGGAGGCGGTAAATATCCGCAGCAACGTAGATATATTTGTCTGAGTGGCCCAATCGTGCCTGGGCTTGTGCCAGTTGTGTGGTTGAATAATCCAACAGGACAATGCGCTCAAAACCAGCGTAGCGCGAGGTGTTGCGCCCTGCGCCTGCGCCGAGTTCGAGCATGAGTTTGCCGCTCTTTGGGAGCATTCTTTTTAAGGCAATGGCTTCGGCACGGTCTTCGTATTCGCGCCCGCCCTGCTCCCAAAAGGATTGTTGATAATCGGCGCCTTCGTAATTACAAACGGGGGGAGTGGTCATATAGTTTGGTAGTTTATTAGTTTAGTGGTTTATTCTCTACCGTACATGAGTTGGTACCTCTGGCAGGCTAAAAAGGAAGACGGGTTGAAAGTCTAGCGAATGCTTCAATGCGTACTTTAGCCAATCGAGTCCCAAACG
>VGNE01000059.1 GCA_016866215.1 Chloroflexota bacterium
CGGCGCGATAAAAGTCTCTTCCGTTTGGGACTCGATTGGCTAAAGTACGCATTGAAGCATTCGCTAGACTTTCAACCCGTCTTCCTTTTTAGCCTGCCAGAGGTACCAACTCATGTACGGTAGAGAATCTCCAATCAACCTTCTGGTGGAAACGGGTCGTTTCCATAAGTATGTTCAGTTTGAATTTGACCATTCTTCTTATGAATTACTACTTGCGCTGGTCGTTGTTTCTTTGCGGTAGAAGTGCCACTCTGAACGGCATTATCTTTCTTCCGATGGTTGCTAATTACCTGCCCGCCTTTCTTGACCGACCAGTTTCCTTTATTGGGTACCACATGAATCGTGCTTCGAGATTTAGCCATTTGAACTCCTTTTCAGTTTCATCTACTAACTAATACCGAACACCTCAGATTTTTCGCCAAGCGGCAAAAAGTTTGCTTAGCTCAGTATTAAGGAATGTAACTACTTGATCGAAAAAGTAGAGGAGCAATGTACTGAACTCAGAAACATTTTTACAACTCCAGCAAGCAGACTGGGAACAAATATATAAGAGACTAACACGTTATACCATCATGCGTGCACAATTTTATGGCTGGTATGACAGTGAAACTCAGATGTTGGCTGGAAGAGATTTCACCGTTGATGACATTGTTCAACATGTAATAGAAAAAACATTCTCGGGAGAACGGAATTGGGATCCGACAAAAGTTTTGTTATTCCCCTGGTTAAAAAATCAGGTAAAAAGTGTTATGGATGCTTGGATAAAACGCGAATCAGGAAAAAACGAGATATCCTTTGGGGACGATGAGAATGAAGACAATGAAATAAATCATGCTTCTGCTATCAAAATAGAGGACACTATTGATGTTAATTCACCACAGCCAGAGATGGCATTAAAGGAAAAAGAAATAATAATTTTACAGTCAGAAGTAATCAGTCGCGTTTTTCAAGCAATTTCAGGAGATAAAGAATTGGAGGAGCTTTTTGATGCAATAACTGAAACAGGCGGCACAAAGCCGATCATTCTTGCCGATTATCTAAAAATAGAAATCGGTGAAATTAATAATCGAAAGAAACGTTTTCAAAGGCGTCTTTCTAAAATAGACCCAGAACAGGGCCAAAATGAAAAACAATAAACGTATAGAAACTGAAGAGCAACTCTTACAGGTCCTTGAGGAATTCTTTTGTGACGTAACCGAAGATGAACCAATCGAGAACATTGAAAGTGAGCTAAGAGATTTAGGCTATGATCTGGCTAAGTTAGAAAAAAAGGGAAAGGAAATTGTTGATCTTCACATAGCTAATTCGCCATTGAACTGGCGGAATAAGGCTAAAAAAGAAATTGAAATCGCAAAGGCAAACTTAGATAAAGCTAGGATTCACGAAGATAAAGAATTGGATAGAAAATCCCTTATTGATGAAATTCGAGCGGTTTTATTAAGCTTAGGTAACAAGAATTCAAATTTTGCGCCTGCTCACTTTAGAAATTTTGAAACTGCATCTGATAATGATCTACTTAGTATGCTAGAGCAACTGAAATACCTTACTTCTGATCAGACGAATGGCGAAGGTGAATAATGTCGTACCCAACATTAATGGCTGATCGTCTCATAAATGATCTAGGTATCCTTGATAAAGCTGATTTATTGCGTCTTGAGGAGATTGCCTGGGTAAGAGGAGTCCTTGTAGAGGATAGTGAGCTTGATGGTGCTGAAGCTCGACTTGTAATTGCAAAAGGCCGAGGAGTAATAACTATTACAACCGATATACAAGACCAGAGAAGAAGGTTTAGTATAGCCCACGAACTGGGGCATTTTGAAATGCACCGCGGTATCCAAGAATTGTCGCTTTGCTTAAATCAAGACATCAGAGAAATAAACAGCAAAACCTATAACAACAAACCAAAATTAGAATTGGAGGCTAATGAATTTGCTTCGGCACTGCTCATGCCTAATATCTTTTTTGCGCCTCTCTGTATCAAAGAAGAGCCATCATTATCTTATATTTCTGAGTTATCAAATACATTTATGACATCGCTTACTTCAACGGCCCTACGATATGTTCAGCTCTGTAACGAACCAGTAGTAATTATATTATCTAAGAACAACAAGATTCATTGGTTCCAAGGTTCTCCTGATTTCGAAAGACTTAGAGAAGATCTCAATCTTTTTATTGAACTCGATTCAAAACTAGATTCTAACAGCCTTGAGACAAGAATATTTCAAGGGTCAAGCAATCCTATAAAAAAAAGGAGAACAAAGGCGTCAAATTGGTTCACATCGGGAGATTTTGATAAAACCGCTACAGTTTCAGAGCATTCAATTGCTATGCCTAATTATGACGCGGCCTTATCATTAGTTTGGGTAGACGAAGAACTCGATGAAGATTACAGTGATGCTTCAGAAGAGTAGCAATAGTATATGAGTTGAGTGAGGATGAGATTGGGATTGTGGAATCATAGACCCTAAAGGTTTCTTTCGTTAACCTTCGCCATGTCAGGCAAGGTAGTCTGGCATAACAGGACGAGAGTCAGCAGGGAAAATCTTTAGGGTCTGGTATAGCAGATGGTGGAGCGTGAGATCAAGCCCTGCGGCGGATAAGGGGATTGATATGTTAGTCTATGAGTTGCCGCAGGGAGGTTGAGCGAGGAAGAGATCAGGATTGTGGAAGGCGAGTAAAAAATATCTAATTTGCGGATAAAATTACTCAAAATGTCAGCAAAAAAGACCATACTTTGAAATCTCGGTAATTAGCACACTTGTTTGATTGACAATTAGGTGAACAAATGTTATCTTTTTATAGCGCGCGCGCTATAATTCAATGCTTGGCAGGCAATCATGTGGATTATTGAATATTACGATGCTCCAGATGGCGCCTGCCCGACCCAAGAGTTTCTGGACGGCTTAAATAAGCAAAAGGAGCTTCCTTATGTCCTGCGCGAAATTAATTTACTGTCGGAGTTTGGTTATACATTAAGACGCCCGCATTGCGATCTGCTTGAAGACGGCATATATGAACTTCGCATTCCAATTAAGAATCTACAATATCGAATTTTGTATTTTTACTTTTATCAAGACAAAATTATATTGTCACACGGCTTGCGTAAAGAAGCGAAAGTAAAAAAAGCGGATATAGAAAAAGCAAAAAAGAATCGAAAAGACTATTTTTCAAAACGTGAGAGAAGAAATGAAACACACAGACTATCTGGCTAAGATTGAAGATTATCCCGAATACCTACAGGGTCTGGCTGATCTTAAGACACATTTTGCGTTAGGGGACGCCATTCTCCGCGCAAGAATAAAAAAAGGTTTATCACAGGCAGACCTCGCTAAAATGGCTGGTACAAAACAAGCAAATATCTCACGCCTCGAGTCCGCTTTAGGGAATCCAACATTAAAATTGGTCAATAAGATATTGCAGGCGCTTGAACTTGATGTTAATTTTGTTTCGCCAATATCTACAAACTCGTATAAATCCATTCCCTTTAAGCCTGGCATTAGAGTTGACAACTGGCCAACCAGCGTAAAAACCAATTCATTATCTTCACAAAGTACAGGAAAACTATCATGATTCGACATATATGGTCGGTGCTTTGTCAAAGCGCTTCTTTTGACGCGCAAACGAACAACGTTAGTTTGCAGAACATATTAGAGAGCGTTATGGTGTTCGGCGAACCAGATGCCGCTCATCCAGCAATTGTGCAAGCAGAAATAGTTTCTTTGTGGATAAGAGAAAATATTGATTTGCCCGCTGTTGGGCAAATGCAAGCATATTACATAGATCCTAATGGTAATCAATCACCCCCAATATCTTTGGAATTAAATCTTTCGCAAGGCGTTTTTCATCGCACAAGGATAAATATTCCTGGACTCCCCTTGATTGCAAAGGGTGAATATATTTTTCGAGTGGAATATCAATTACAAGGCGATACTAAGTGGATATTGGCGGCTACAATGCCTCTTCTAGTTTTAACGCAGCAACCGGCGTAATAATAAATTTATGAATTGTCTCGAGTCCCATTTCCAAATTTGTTGAAGGTGGGTGGTTAAATGTGATTGCGCTTTTGGGTCGAGCGAATGCTGGCGTTGCATAAGCAGAGTCCGCGCACGCCGCCCCGAAAGAGCATCGGGACAGGCACGAGCAGGAAATGGTGAAGCGTGAGATCGAGTCAACGGATAGAGGGATTGATAAGTTAATCTCCCCATTCGGAGACAATGTATGGGTTGACTAAAAAAGAGCTGAAAATTGTCAGGGGTTTAAAAACTTCGCGCAGGGTAAGGGGATACCCTAAACGGAGCCACTTGATTATTACCAGATTTCGTGTCTTTGACAGGAGCAATAAAATCGCCCCTTTTCGGAAGGGCATTTTTTTGTCGCAAAAAGGCTCTTTCAATTCTAAGAAAAGAAAGAAAGCCAAATAGGAATTGTGTAAGAAAATCCCCCGCAGTTTCCTGAGAGGGATTTTCAATTTATGATTTGCCGTTTTTACAATGTGAAACTTAAGGCGTCACGCCAAAAGCAGCAAGCCACGCCAAATCATCAGCCTTATCCACACGATAGACACCGCCGGTGCCGGCACAGGTGCCATTCAAGCCGAAGGATGTGACGCCGCCCACAATATTGGAATCACCAACAAAGTTTGGGCCACCAGAGTCACCAAAGCAGGTTCCGCCTGTGTTTGTATTATTAGACAATAACAGAGACGAATCGCCCACAATGCCTCCATTGATTTGGATCAAGTGTGGATAGGCAACCATGCGCACCCTTACATTATGTTCCTTCCAGGAAGCGGCATCGGGAAAACTTTCCTGTAAACCGTATCCCACCGCAGTAAAGATCGTTTCAGCGCCTGGGCGAAGACTGTCCAATGAATCCAATTGAGGCAAAGCGCCATACTTTTTCATCCTGACTTTTTTATCCAGTACGACCACGCCCAGGTCATAGAGGTAAAAGGCATTGGGATTATATTGAGGATGAGTGTACGGTGTTCCACCTACATCACCATCAAACGGATAACCGTTTTCAGGGATGCCGGATTCAACATCTGCATCAAACCAGATTTCGACGTGTGCCGCTGGAGTTTCTGTACAATGCCCAGCAGTAAGGAAAACGGTGGGGGAGATCAAAGTACCGCTGCAACGCCATAAAGGACTGCCATTGGCATCTTGGGCTACCATCAACCCTACATAGGGATGGCCGTTACCATCTAGCTCGCCATCGGTCACTGCCCCGACCGGGCTGACAGCAATCGCAAGGATCACAATCACCGAGAAAACAGTAAAAAGCAATTTTTTACCCATGAGATTTTTCTCCTTAAGGTTTAGTTATATTTTGAAATTAGCGGAAAGCTGGAAAAAATTTGGCGTGCCACCTCCTTCAAAAAAACAACCGCCGAAAAATAATTTCGGCGGTCTGGCGGTCTGCGTTTCAGCAGACCCATGACTTTGCGTCCCCACCTCACAATGGGTTTGCCTTTTCGAGTTTGCAAATTTGCAATGTCTCTATGGCTATCTTATAACAAATCATCTAAAAAATCAATAAGGATTTACCGAATCTGTCAAAATTTAAGGTTTCCTGCTAAATGAGTGACATGCTGCAATGTCTAAAAAAATTCAATTCCCTGCTCTCTTCGTCATGATCGCCACAGCAGGAATCTATATGGGTTTTAAATTTTTACAAAATTCCGCCCGATCCACGCAAGTCTATGATTGGCTATGGTCTACAACCTCAAGACCCGATCTGATGATGTCTGCGAGAACGAGACGCAATAACGCCCATTCATTTTCCGGCTGACAGGTTGGTCGGCTTTATCTGGGACGATTCATTCCGACCCGCAGGGTTTCCTATTTACCTGATTCCTAATCACTAATCACCAATCACGCCCCTACCTATTCGTCAACCAATTCAAATCCCTCAACCCTGCCGCCAGATCTTCACGCAAGTCGCTTTCGTTCATGCGCCATTCCCAATTTCCGCCCAGTGTACTTGGGAAGTTCATGCGCGCCTCGCTGCCCAGTCCAAGCACATCCTGCATGGGGGCAATGGCAAATACTGCAACGGATCTCCAAACAGCGCGGATCAAATCCCAAGCAAAGTCATGACCGTTCGCGTTGAGGTAGCGTTTTGCAAAATCCCGTTCATGCTCAGGTGCAGTTGCAAGCCAGCCAAAGGCGGTGTTATTATCATGCGTGCCAGTATATGCCACGCAGTTGGAAATGTAATTATGCGGCAGATAGGGATTCTCCGGCCCCGAAAAGCCAAATTGCAAAACTTTCATGCCAGGCAAATTAAAGGCTTCCAATAATTCAATCACATCAGGCGTGACCAGACCCAGGTCCTCTGCAATGATCGGCAATCCGGTACCAGGCGTGATCAAACCATCACCGAGATATTTATCCACTGCGCGGAACAGGTCTTGGGCAGGACCGGTCACCCAGCGTCCATTTTCGGCGGTGGTATGTTCAGCGGGAATCTCGTAGTACCCCGCAAACCCGCGGAAGTGGTCAAACCGCAAAATGTCTATGAATTGCAAAGAAGCGCGCACACGCGAGAGCCACCAGGCATAGCCTTCTTTTTTATGTGCTTCCCAGTTATAAAGCGGGTTGCCCCACAATTGACCTGTGGCAGAGAACCCATCCGGCGGAACGCCCGCCACAACGGTCGGGCTGCCTCTCTCATCGAGGAAAAACAAATCAGGGTGTGCCCATACATCCGCTGAGTCATACGCAACATAGATCGGGATATCGCCGATGATCTGTATCCCTTTTTCATGCGCATACGCACGGACTTTTTTCCATTGGCGGAAGAAGAGGAATTGATAGAAGGAATAACGCCTGATGCTTGTCCTGAGCGCAGTCGAAGGGCTTTCTGAAAATTCTTTTCTGGCTTTGGTCATTGAAGTTTTGTTTCTGGAACGTACCGCCTCGGGCCACCCGCTCCATGCTCCGCCGCCACTGGCTTCTTTCAACGCCATGAAGAGCGCAAAGTCATCCAGCCAGGAGGCATTTTCAGCGCAAAAGGAGTCAAACGACTTACGCAAATACTCGGGAGAGGATTGGAAGCGGGAAAATGCCTTTTGTAAAAGATCAAGTTTTTTTGGAATGAGCAGGCCAAAGTTTATCCTGAAGCGCACCGAAGGATCCCGTGAAGCGGACAGGTCTTTCATTCCATCCAAATCGTCCCGAGTCAAGAGTCCATCGGCTAACATTTCATCGGGACTTAATAAATATGGATTCCCCGCGAAGGCCGAAAAACATTGATAAGGCGAATCCCCATAGCCTGTGGGTCCCAATGGAAGGATTTGCCAAAGCTTGCAGCCAGTGGAAGACAGCCAATCAATAAAACGATGGGATTGCGGACCCAGATCGCCAATACCGTACGGACCGGGCAAACTGGAGGGGTGCAGGAGAATACCGGAAGAGCGTTTGAATGCCATAATCACATGAGCTCTTGCATGGGCTAGGCCGATACAAGGGCAAAAGAGAAATTATTATTTCACAAGAGATTGATATAACGCTAGATATTTCCTTGCTGAGTTTTCCCATGAGAAGTCTTGTGCCATGCCCGCGCGTTGAATTTTTTTCCATCGTTCGCGGTCTGAATATACCTTGATGCCCGCTTTGACAGCCCCCATTAAGGACATATGGTGAGCCTTGTCAAAAACAAAACCCGTTTCTCCATGTTTCACCGTGTCATTCAAGCCGCCCGTCGCGCGCACGACAGGCACACATCCGTAACGCATGGCGATCATTTGCGAGAGTCCGCAGGGCTCGTAGCGCGACGGCATGAGCAACATATCTGAGCCGGCGTAGATCTGTCGAGCAAGACTCGCGTCATAACGCAACTCGATTTTAATTTTTTCAGGAAACAGGTTGTGTAAACTCTGCGCTGCTTCTTCAAGTTTTGGGTCGCCTGTTCCTAAAATAATTGCTTGAAAATTAACCTTCTTCATGCTTTTCAACGCAGTAAAGGCAAGGTCAATCCCTTTTTGTATATCCATACGTGAGACCACGGCGAGCAAAGGGGCGTCCGGGTCTGGCTGAAAGCCAAGCCTTTCCTGCAACAAGGTTTTATTTACGGCGCGTTTTTCAAGCGAGTCGCTATCAAAGTTCATACCCAAAGCGGAATCATCTGCGGGGTTAAAAGAAACAACATCGATCCCGTTCAATATACCGCTGATCGTTTCGCGGCGGAGTTGCAAAAATTCATCCAACCCGCTGCCATCTTCAGGCGTGAGAACTTCATTGGCATAGGTCGGTGAAACAGCCACAATTGCATCTGAAGCCCATAACCCCAAAGGCAAAGGCATCAGGCGCGCCCATTCGGGCAGATCGGTTTGTGCGATTTTAATTCCGTAACTTTCAAGGATTGCACTGATATCAGGTCCCATAAAAGGCAGATTATGCAAAGTGACCACGCCTGCCACATGGCGCGTGCCTGCTTCCCAACGCTTGGTCAATGAGCCATAAACACTTAAAGCAGTGTGCCAGTCATTGGCGTGCACAACATCCGGAGACCAGTTGATCTGTCTTGGCAGCTCCAGCGCTGCGAGAGAGAAGAATGTATATTTTTCTGCATCTAATTTTGGATCGACGGAATAAACAGAGCCGTTCGCGCGGATCGCATCGCCACTGATGAAATAAACAGGCATCCCATTCAAAGCGCCCTCAAACGCCTCCACCTCGACCTCAGAGTCGCCGCGCGGGATGGAGAACATACTTAACGGCTTGAGATTATCCGCTTTCACAACAGGGTGATACGGCAAAACAAGGCGCACATCAAGTTTTATACCCTCATTGGAAAGAGCGCGCAGGGCGCGCGGTAAAGAACCTGCAACATCGCCAAGCCCCCCGACTTTCACAAAAGGGTCGGCTTCCGCCGCGAGAAAAAGAACATTAATGGTTTTAGGCATGGATTTATTTTACTGCGATAAGACCCTAAAGGTTTTCAAAACCTTTAGGGTCTGTGAATCTGGGAGCCTGATGGGTTTCGAACCCACAACATCTACAGCCACAGTGTAGCGCTCTGCCGTTGAGCTACAGGCTCCATACTTCAAGCGAGCGGGATTATATCATTAGGATTAAACCCTCGCAAGGATTTTGCGGATGAACTCTACAACCGCTTCGCGCTTAACTGTAACCTGCTCGCCGTTAACCAGGTTTTTGACCGCCACCTGGTCATTCGCCGCCTCATCAGGACCCACCGTCAGCGCGATCTTCATCTTCATCCTGTCTGCAAACTTGAACTGCTTTTGCAATTTGACTGGTTCGGGATAAACCATTACATTCAGCCCTGCATTGCGTAATTGCACCGCTAGTTCAAAAGACTTTATCCACATAGTTATATCGAAGAGAGTCACCAACACCGCAGCAGGCGTCGGGATGAATTCTGGCAGGAGTCCATATTCCTGCAGAATGATGCCGATCACTACATCTCCCATGGCAAATCCAACAGCCGGGAGGGGCGGCCCGCCTACATCCGCAAGCAGGTTATCATAACGTCCGCCGCCGAGAATTGCGCGTTTCAATGAACCACTGGTCTCATAAGCTTCAAAGACTGTGCCGGTGTAATACAGGAGTCCGCGCATGATGTTCGGGTTAAATTTGACATATTCTTTGACGCCCAAGGCTTCCAGGGCTGCGAAAAGACGAGTTAACTCATCGCTCTTCTTCCACAGCTCAAAATTACTGAGAATGTTCTTCAAGCCATCCACTTGCTTTTGGGTCAAACCCAACTCAAGCGCGTATGCATCCCATTTGGCAGGTTCCATCTTTGAGCGGCGGTCTACCAGGTTGGAAACCTCAAGCCGTTTTTCTGGAATAATGCCCAGCGCATCGAATTCCGATTCCATCAGACGGCGATTGTTTACGTAAATAGAAGCAAGCAGAGGATTAAGTCCGACCGAGCGCAGAAATGCCGCCGCGACCGCGATCAACTCCGCATCCGCCAACGGTGAGTCCACTCCCAGCATGTCAATATTCCACTGAAAGAATTCACGTGAACGTCCCTTTTGCGGCTGTTCATATCTCCAAAACGGACCAAACGACCACCAACGCAAAGGGAAGGTCAACTCGCCCTGCTTCGCCGCGATCATGCGCGTGAGGCTGGGCGTAAGTTCAGGGCGGAGGGTGACAAAATCTCCCCCGCGATCCTGAAACGTGAAAGATTGCTTCTTAACCAGTTCCTCGCCGGATTTTGCCGCGTAAAGATCAATAGGCTCAATGAACGGCGCATCCCATTCCTGATAGCCAAAAGCCTGAGATGCCGCGCGCACTTTTTCATAAATGAAATTACGCAGGAACATTTGTTCAGGATAGAATTCTCTCGTGCCTTTTACAGGTTGTATTTTGCTTGCCATACTGACTCCATTGCATGAATTTTATCATGTGTATTAGCAGGCTCTCAAAATTCAGCCAGTGAATTTTGGCCTGATTTTGGTATAATCACAAAACATATAATATTCCCGTAGTAGCGACTTAAGTCGTCATTACATTAATGAGGAGAACCAATGAAAATTGATTATCAGGAACCAAGCAAAGACCTGCTCATGCGGATCGACATTCATGAGAAATACGGCTCAGCCAATATTGACATTTGGACCAACGACCTGCTCAAGCCGCAGGCTGGCATGAAAATTTTGGATGTCGGCTGCGGCGCAGGCAAGCTGAGTTTTCTGTTCAATGAATACACTCAAGGCGGCGCGCAGATCACAGGCGGCGACTTCTCCGAAGAATTGCTCGATAAAGCGCGTGAAAAGAATAGAGAAACCGGCACCAGTATTGATTTTCAATTTTTAGACTTTAACCAACCCTTCAAGTTTGAAGACAACACTTTCGACTTGTGCACCAGCGCCTTCGCCATATACTACGCCTCCGATCTGGACTTTACATTTGGCGAGGCTCATCGCGTGCTAAAACCTGGAGGACGGCTCTTCGTCTCGGGTCCATTACCTGAAAATAAGCAGATGTTCTATGAGATCATCAAGGAAGCCGCCAACGCAACTATTCCACCCATGCCTGGTTCATCCCGCTTCAAAGGTGATATATTCAACACCATTGACAAAATCTTCGCCAAGACCGAATTACACAAATTTGAGAATCATCTCACCTTCCCAGAAGTTGCGCCATTTATTGACTACGTGCGCGCATCATTGGGAGAAGACCGCAAATTGTGGACATCCATGTTCAATGGCAGGGATGAATACGAAGCGTTGATCGGCAAGATTCAAGCCGTAGCCCAAAAATGGTTCGACCGCGACGGCAAATTGGTGATGACCAAAGTTGTCGGTGGCATTTTGGCGACAAAATAGAAAAAGGTCTGTCATTGCGAGGAGGGCGCTTTCCCCGAAGCAATCTTCTCGTTCACAAGGAGATTGCTTCGGGCCGCGAAAACATGCGGAACAAGAGCGCCCTCGCAACGACATAATCACATTATGAATTTCTTCGGTAAAAAAGTCCTCTTCCTCGGCGCGCATCCTGATGATATTGAGATCGGATGCGGCGCTTTGATTCATCACATCGTTAAACAAAGAACGGATTTTTTATGCGTCACCCTTTCGGAAAATCGAAAAATTCCTGACCTGATAAACGTAAAAGACGAACATTTCAGGTCAATGAAAGTGCTGGGAGTGCCTGAAGATAAGATCGCTTTTGGTCCTTTTATCACGCGCGTCTTTCCCGATGCACGACAGGAGATATTGGAATATTTCCTCAAACTCCGGAAAGACTTCAAACCAGATTTGATCTTCACACACAGCAAACAAGATGTTCATCAGGACCACAACACAATGACAGACGAATCCCTGCGGGCATTTCGCGGCATCACCGTCTTGGGCTATGACGTCGTCCGCTCTTCCTACGGTTTTTTTCCTCATTTTTTAGTAGAAGTCACCGAGGAAGATGTCAACAAAAAAATAGAAGCCCTGGCGGAATATGAGACCTATCGTGACCGCTACTACTTCAACGCAGAACTCACCCGCTCGATCATGATGCGTCACGGCGCGCTGGCGGAATGTCCATTCGCAGAGGGATTTGATATCTTGAGGATCGTGGGGAAATTTGGCGAAAATTAAGAACATCAAAGGAAATCCCATGAAACGGTACGCCGTATTTCTTCTTCTCATTTCGACCCTTGTGTTTCAATCATGCGGCACGCAAAGCGTCCCGCGCTTCAACGATGAACGCCCAAACTTTCTGATCATCGTGACAGACGACCAGAGATACGACAGCATGGAATACATGCCCAATACTCAGCAACTGATTTTTGATCAGGGTGTCACCTTTTCTCGCGGATACGTCACGACGCCATTTTGCTGTCCCAGCCGTGCAAGCATTCTGACCGGCATGTATGCCCACAACCATAATGTTCGCGTCAATGAAGATAAACTTTATTTCCCGACCGTCGTGGATGCTCTGCACAAAAACGGATATTACACCGGCCTGGTAGGCAAGTATCTAAACTCATGGAATGGCGAAGCCAGACCTGAGTTTGATTACTGGGTTTCGTTCTTTGGAGGGACTGTCCCGAATTATTACGATCCCAACCTGAATGTCAATGGGAAGTGGGAGGCAAAAACAGGGTATATCACCTATCTATTCCAGGATTATGTTATAGAATTCCTTGAAAAAGCTGCAAATCAAAGAAAACCTTTCATTTTGTTGTTTTCGCCAAACGCACCTCACGCTCCCTACACCCCGGCAAAAGAGGATAACGCACTATTGACCGACCTTCCTCCAAATGACCTGCCTAATCACAATGAAGAAGATGTGTCGGACAAACCTTATTCAATTTCTGAACGGCCTCTTCTTACTACAGAAGAAATACAACAAATCGAAAGAATTCGAAGAAGACAACTCCTAACTCTTATGGCACTGGACAGGTCCATCGGTGAGATTATGAAGAAGCTTGAAGAAACCGGCGAACTTGATAATACCGTTATCATATTTATATCTGACAATGGCAAGCACTGGGGCGAACATCGCATGGAATCCAAAAGCACAGCTTACGAGGAATCCGTCAAGGTGCCTTTCGCGCTTCGCTATCCTGTGCTCGTGCCTGCCGCTTATATCGAAGAAAAACTGACAGCAAACATTGATATTGCGCCAACAATTTACGAACTCTCTGAAACAAGCGCGCCGGATACCGTAGACGGATTCTCCCTGGTATCCCTTCTAAAAGGGGAGAACGACACCTGGCGCACGAGCTTGCTTCTGGAAGCGTGGCCAGATCGCGGCCATTGGACGTCCATTCGCACCGAACAATACGTGTACATCGAAACAGACAACGATCTCTCTGAGCTTTACGATCTCAAGATAGATCCCTACGAGATGGAAAGCAGGATCAATGATCCGGCCTATCAAGCGATCGTCGCCGAACTAAAAACCATTCTTGAAAAAGAGAAACAACCAAAAACTTCCCCACCGCAGAAGTAAAACAAAAGGGCCTCTGAACAATACAGAGGCCCTTTTATATTCGCGCTTATTTCGGCATGCCCACAAAAAGAATCCCGTCCCGTACTTGAACAGGATAGGCAGGGATATCCACCACTGCCGGCATTTGTACTGCCTGCCCGGTGCGAATATCAAACTCAGCGCCGTGCCGCGGGCAGACGACATGATTCCCTTCGATCACGCCATCCCCAAGCGGACCGTCATCATGCGTGCAAACATCGCCAATCGCAAAATATTGCCCTGCAATATTGAAAATGACAATGGGTTTATCGCCCAGGTCAACAAATAACCGCTCGCCATTCGGGAGTTCTGATGCGGGGGCGATCTCTACGAATTCAACTTTAGTTTCATCAAAGGTTTTGTAATTAAACATGGGAAAAGTATACTGGTATACAAGTACACAGGTTTGAACATGGTTACGTGGTTACGTGTTTACATGTCTGCCTGTTTACGTGTCTATATAATCATTCTACCAATTCATCACTGGCCTCGCCCAGCCCATACACGCCTGCCTTCAATACTTTGAGGGAGAGCAAAGCGCATTTCAAACGCACAGGGCCAAGATCAATGCCAAGTAGTTCGAGGATATATTCCTTGTTTAATTTCTTTACTTCCTCCAGCGGCTTGCCAATAATTGATTCGATCAGTAAATCAGCAGAAGCCTGAGAAATGGCACATCCATGGCCATCAAACCTCGCTTCGGTCACAACCTGATGATCATCCACCCGCAAGTCAATTTGAATATGATCGCCGCATAAAGGGTTATTATCCGCAAAGGAAATATCATGCGGGTCAAGTTTTCCCCGATAGGACGGGTTTTTATAATGCTCTATGATGATTTCACGATATAGATCGTCCATGGTTATCCAAACATCTCTTTTACTTTATAGAGTCCATTCACCAAAATATCCACTTCATCTTTTGTGTTGTACAAATAAAATGAAGCGCGGCTGGTGGCAGGGATTCCAAATTTTTCATGTAATGGCTGGGCGCAATGATGTCCTGCACGAACGGCAATCCCATCCTGATCCAGAATCTGTGCCACATCATGCGGATGCACACCTTCGAGAGTAAAAGCTGCCACTCCGCCTTTTTTGTCCGCCGAAGGGCCAAATAATTTCACACCCGGGATTTCTTCCAATCGCTCGAGCGCATATTCTGTGATCTCGTGTTCATGCGCGGCAATCTTATCCATGCCGATTCCGGTCAGGTAATCTACTGCGGCACCGAAGCCAATTGCTTCTGCAATTGCAGGAGTGCCCGCTTCAAATTTATGCGGCAAAGTATTCGCGCGGAACGAACGCAGTTTCACTTCCTTGATCATATCGCCTCCGCCTAAAAACGGAGGCATGGAATCGAGTAAGGCTGTCTTTCCATACAAAATCCCTATGCCCGTAGGTCCGCACATTTTATGTGCAGAAAACGCGTAAAAGTCAGCATCCAATGCCTGGATGTCCACCTGCAAATGCGGGACGGATTGCGCCCCATCCACCAGCACAATTGCGCCAGCCTCATGTCCCAAACGAATGATCTCGGCCGCGGGGTTGATCGTGCCCAGCACGTTGGACATGTGCGTAA
Source organism: Chloroflexota bacterium (assembly GCA_016866215.1). Taxonomy (GTDB): domain Bacteria; phylum Chloroflexota; class Anaerolineae; order Anaerolineales; family Villigracilaceae; genus Villigracilis. The sequence continues at coordinate 15,027 of VGNE01000059.1, forward strand.
ACGAGACCAATTTCGGGCGGCGGTCAAGAAGCGATTTGTAGGTCTCAAGTTCGAGCAAACCATCCTGTGTGACTGGGATGAAATCCAATTCAATGCCGCGTTCCATTTGCAGCATATGCCAGGGAACGAGATTGCTGTGATGCTCCATTTCGGTCAAAACAACGAGATCGCCCGCTTTCAAATTCGCGCGCGCCCAACTATAAGCAACCAGGTTGATCGACTCGGTCGTGTTACGCGTGTAAATGATCTCGCGCGCAGAGGCGGCATTGATAAATCTGGCTATCTTTTCGCGCGCGCCTTCGTACATCGAAGTGGCTTCTTCAGCAAGCGTGTGTACACCGCGGTGGATGTTCGCATTCGAGCGGCGGTAATAATCATTCATCGCTTCAATCACCTGCAAGGGCTTCTGCGAAGTGGCGGTTGAATCCAAATAAACTACGCGGACACCCTTGCGGGTTTCGCGTTCAAGGATCGGAAAATCTTTTCGGATTTCTGTTATGTTTAGTTTCATGGCGTGAGTAAACAGGTAAACACGTACAGCGGTATACACGTAAGCAAGTAATTACGTGTATACCGCTGTACCCGCCCGCTAATATTCAGGGATGAATTCTTTTTTTACCACCGGCTTCTTACCTGGCACAGCGCGAATATGATCTGAACCCACCGGATACCAAAGGATTCGATCCGGCACCATCCAGCCCTCGGTGAGATATACATTTGAGCGGAACTGGACCGCCACCATTTTATTATCCACCTGCACCACAATGCCTTTTAACCATCCACGTATCCGCTCGCGGCTCTTTTCATGGTCACAAAAAACTTCGACAGTACCGCCCACTTCAAAAGCATGGTCAAGGCCGGGCGCTCTCATGAAGGCAAATTGATTGACACGCAAGGAACGCTTGATCGGTTTGCGGCGTTCAACCAAAGGCGACCCCACCCGTTTTACCACGGTAATGACGGTTTTGGCTGCCTTTCTTGCTGAAATTTTTTCGGGCATTTTTTCGACAATGGACTGGGCATGTGCCCTGGCTTCCAATGCGTTTTTAGAACTGGTTTTCACATCCAGCTTTGCACTTGGTTTTTTCAAAATCTTTGCCTTAACTTTTGGCTTGGAGGTTAATTTTCTGGCCGGCTTTGCCTTTACCGCCACCTTGGATCTGACTTTTGCCTTTGCCTTCACTTTGGTTTTTAACTTCAGCTTGGGTTTCGCTCTTGCCTTCGCCTTCACTTTGGTTTTTGGCTTCAGTTTGGGTTTCGCTTTTGATTTGACTACCATAACACACATCCTATCTTGATTCTAGAGACGCCCTCCGCCTCTTAATTAACCTTTACATGCTCCCCGCCATAGACTTGGTCCTACGTTGTAAATTTATTCAACCTAAAAAAAGACATGCAATTTCCAGGCGTGCCGGGTTCATGACCTTGCGGATAACTTATCCTGAATTGCCTGTTGGAATCTTTCACGCACACCTTCAAATGGGATGCGCTGCATGATCGGGTCAAAGAAACCTTCAACGACCAATTGTTCCGCTTCCCGTTGCGGGATACCGCGGCTCTTTAGATAGAAAAGCGGTTCCTGTTCCAGTTTACCTACGGTGGCCCCATGTGTACAGCGGACGTCGTCTGCGAGGATTTCCAGGCCAGGGATCGAATCTGCACGCGCCTGTTCGTCCAGGACAAGGTTGCGGTTGGCTTGGTAGCCGTCCGTCTTTTGCGCGTTAGGGGCGACGTAGATCATGCCCTGCCAGACAGAACGGCTTTTACCCTTCAATGCTCCTTTAAAAAGCAAGTCGCTGGTGGTATGCGGAGCTAGGTGATTCTGCTGGGTATCATGATCGAGGTGCTGGGTGCCGTCTGTGAAATAAAAACCGGACATGCGTCCCTGTGCACCTTCGCCGGCCAGGTCGAGGTCTGAGAAGTTCTTGGTTAGGCGTGAGCCAATTGCGCCGAAGATCCAATCGAGATTGCCGCCCCGCTCCACACGAGCGCGCTCATGCGAAAAATTCCAGACATGACGACCCCAGGATTGTAATTCCACAAAGCGCAAGTTCGCATTTTCGCCGACATGAAGTTCAACCACACCCGCGTGCAAGGCGTGACCGGTCTCATTCGGTGAAGCGGCTTCATGAACATAAGTTACAGAAGCGCCATTATCTACAAAGACAATCAAGTGTGAGAAATGCGCGAGTCCGCCGCCGGGGCCCCAAAGGACGGAGTGAAGCGGATATTCCACCTGCACATTTTTTGGTATGTAGAGCAAGACACCGTTTTGAGCCAAAGCAGAAGCAAGCGCGGCAAATTTGCCATCTTCAGGCTTCACGATCTGACCGATCAGTTTCGCAAGCAGGTTGGCGTGATCTTTTTGAGCAGTGCGAAAATCAGTGAAGACTACACCCTGCCTGGCAAGGGATGCATCCAGTTGGATCTGTGAACCGCCGGGAAGCAGGGTGATCTGTCCGCCGTGCTGTTCGCCTGTTAATGGCTTGAGCAATTCTTCGGGGATAACGGGTAAATCTTCAAACGCATCATCCTTGGGAAGTTTGAAATCGGACGCAGGCAACAAGCGCAAATCAGTACGGCGCCAGGCTTCATCTGTGGAAACGGGCAGGGAAAACTTTTTGAAAGCCTCCCAGGCCGAGGCACGGAAAGAGGCGAGACCATTGCTCGCTTCGGGGATATCTGCCTGAGTGAATAAAAATTCCTTCGCAGCAAAATCGCGTCGAGTTCGAGTAACAGATACTTTGGGTTTTTCTTGCATAGTTTTCTCTACTATGTCATTGCGAGGGCGCTCTTTGCCCGAAGCAATCCCCAACTTTGCGGGAGATTGCTTCGTCGGGACGAGCACCCTCCTCGCAATGACGTTTAGCCTATTGAGCCTTCCATCTGCAATTGAATCAGACGGTTCATTTCGACCGCGTATTCCATCGGCAATTCTTTGACGAGCGGCTCGATGAAGCCGGAGACCACCATAGTGGTGGCTTCCTCTTGGCTGAGTCCGCGCGACATTAAGTAAAAGAGCTGCTCCTCACCCACTTTACTGACTGAGGCTTCGTGGCCGATGTTGACATCGTCTTCGTCTATTTCGATGGTCGGGTATGTGTCTGAGCGAGATTTAGGGTCAAGTAAAAGCGCATCGCAAACTACATTTGATTTGACGCCCTTTGCGCCTTTATAGACCTTAACCATGCCGCGATAGGAGGCACGTCCGCCGCCCTTGCTAATGGATTTGGATGTGATTTTGCTGGTGGTATTGGGCGCGAAGTGCATCATCTTTGAGCCGGCATCCTGGGTTTGGCCTGGGCCAGCAAAAGCCATCGAAAGCATTTCGCCACGCGCACCGGGTTCCATCAAAAAGCAGGAGGGGTACTTCATGGTCAGCTTCGAGCCGAGATTTGCGTCCACCCATTCGTGCGATGCGTCTGCATAAACTTTGGCGCGCTGGGTAACTAGATTGAATACGTTGGTAGACCAGTTTTGAATGGTCGAGTAACGCGAACGCGCGCCCTTCTTAACGATGATCTCGATCACTCCCGAGTGGAAGGAGTTGGTGGTGTATTGGGGTGCGGTGCAGCCTTCCACATAATGCACTGACGCGCCTTCATCCACAATAATGAGCGTGCGTTCAAACTGACCAACGTTTGCAGTATTCAAACGGAAATAAGCCTGAAGGGGCAGGTCAACCTTCACACCTTTAGGAATATAAACGAATGATCCACCCGACCACACGGCAGAATTGAGTGCGGCAAATTTATTATCTTCGATAGGGATAACTGTGCCAAAATATTCCCGGAACAAATCGGGGTATTGTTTCAATCCGTCTTCAATCGAAAGGAAGATCACACCTTGTTTTTCAAGGTGTTCAAGAATGGAGTGGTACACCATCTCAGACTCATATTGAGCTCCAACTCCGGCTAAAAATTTTTGCTCGGCTTCGGGAATGCCCAATTTATTGAAGGTGTTCTTGATATCATCGGGGACATTGTCCCAGGATTTTTCACTTTTCTCGGTCGGCTTGACATAGTAAAAAATATTATCAAAGTCTATTTCGTCAAGTTCGGGTCCCCATGTCGGCATGGGGCGCGTAAGATAATGTTCCAACGCTTTCAAACGGAAGTCGAGCATCCACTGCGGCTCGTTCTTCATTCGTGAAATGTTTTCAACCACCTCGCGGCTCAATCCGCGTTCGGATTTGAACACGTAATTGTCGTCACGGTCATGAAAGCCGTATTTGTAATCGCCAATTTCCTCAAGGAGCCTGGTATCATCAGTTTTTATTTCTTCAGTCATGGGAATCTCCGGGTTTTTCTATAACAGTAAGGGCAAAGGGATGCTAATAATTAAGTAGTGTCAACCGAGCACCCATTATTGCAGGCTATTAAGCTGTAGTCTCTTCCCCTTCGGGCACAGCGTCGTATTTCTCGCGCACCCAGTCGTAGCCCTGGTCTTCGAGATGCAGGGCCAGGTCAGCCGCGCCCGATTCCACGATGCGACCATCCAACATAATGTGGACGAAGTCCGGTTTAATGTAATTCAACAAGCGCTGATAATGTGTGATAACGAGCACACCCAGCTCGGGTCCAGAAAGAGCGTTGACGCCTTCTGCGACGATACGGAGGGCGTCAATATCCAAACCTGAGTCGGTTTCATCCAGGATGGCAATCTCTGGTTTTAGGGTTGCCAACTGCAATATTTCAGCGCGTTTCTTTTCGCCGCCTGAGAAACCGTCATTGAGATAGCGGCCCGCAAATGTATGATCCATCTTGAGCATGTCCATCTTTTCCTTGAGCATCTTGCGGAATTCGGGGATGGGCATGCCCTTATCTTCAGGGTTTGCTGCATGGCGGCGGGAATTGATGGCAGTGCGCAGGAAATTGGCAACGGTCACGCCAGGGATGGCAACGGGATACTGAAATGCAAGAAAAATTCCCTCGCGGGAACGTTCGTCAGGTTCCAACTCAAGAACGTTTTTTCCTTTAAAGATAATTTCACCTTCCGTGACGGTGTAGCTGGGATGGCCCATCAAGGTGTAAGCCAGAGTGGATTTGCCCGTGCCGTTGGGTCCCATGATGGCATGAATTTCACCTTGATTAATGGTCAACGAGAGACCCTTGAGAATTTCTTTATCTTCGATACTTACGTGCAGGTTCTTTATTTCGAGTTGCGACATACCTTGGGCTCCTATGAATTTAAGCCATTACTGGCATTTTTATCAATTTAGCGTCATTATAGCAGGGCTGGGCGAATATGTCAATATTTATGATATTTTTCTAGTATATTGACAAACTCTAATGACTTGGTTATACTCATTTTATGAAATCAACGCGCGACAGGATTTTACAAACCTTATTACACAAGCCTCGCTCGGCTATTAATGCACTGGCTGAGGCTGTGGGCATTAACCCTATTTCCGTGCGACATCACCTCACCAACCTGCAAATGGAAGGATTGGTTGAAGGCCATGAGGAACGCCATGGTGTTGGGCGTCCGCGCCTGGTTTACGTCCTGACAGATGAAGGCATGGAACGCTTTCCCACGCGTTACATGCAACTTACCACACGATTGCTCTCTCAGATGAAAGACACCATGCCAGGCCCCGTCATAGCAAAGTTATTCAATCAAATTGCGGAAGATGTTGCGAGTCAATACTCGACCGACATGAAAAATCTGAGTATGGAAGAACGGCTTGATTTCGTCAAGGATTTGCTGGGACGCGAAGGCTTTACCGTGGAATGGGAAAAGAAAGACGGGCAATATCAGATCCATGAAATTTCGTGCCCGTATTATCAAATTGGAATTGCCCATCCTGAAGTATGCACTGTTGACCAAACTTTAATTTCCAAAATGCTGGCATTACCCGCAAATAAAGTACAGTGTATTTTGAGCGGCGCCGCGCATTGTACATATGTTATCCAACCTGTTGAAGTGACGAAGTAGTACACAAGTACACAGGTAGGCAAGTTGAAGTATTTCGCAAAATCTCCACTAACCCTGTGGCAATAATAGTTGAGGAAAAATGACGGACTCTGAAGTAAAAGAAATCCAGTGGACTCTCCACCAAACACACCCTGAGTGCGTACAGGAAGTGCGTGCCCGCCTTTCGGAGGTGATCGACCCTGAAATTGGAATGAACATCATCCAGCTAGGTTTGATCCGCGATGTCGAAGTTGAAAACGGCATTGGCCACGTCAAGATGATCCTGACCACACCCTTCTGCCCTTACGGACCCGCCATGATCGAAATGACAAAAGCCAAGGCTGTGGAAGGACTCAATATGCCCGTCAATATTGAAATGGGCATGGATATGTGGGACTTCTCCATGATGGAAGACCCATCCGCGTTGGACTGGGGAATGTACGCGTAGGGCAAGTTGAAAGTTTGAAGGTTTGAAAGTTGAAGGTTAAAAGACGTCATCCATTTTGGATAGGCGTCTTTTTTTCTGCCTTCTGCTTTCCGTACTATTCCCCTTTTTTCCAATGCATTGCATGCGGTTGTTCGCCCTCTGCAAATCCTGAAATAATGACCAACGCGCTTACAACATTTCCGGAGGAATTCTTCCAGCGGTGCTGCATTTTTGAAGCGAACAGCAAACTGTCTCCTGCAGATAGCTGAAAAACCTGCTTCCCCACATAATACTCCAACTTACCTCGTAAACAAAACACAAATTCATGTCCCGTGTGGACAATATTATGCGGCCCGCTGGATGAACCACTTTCGAGTGTGAGCATAAACGGCTCGACGCGTCCAGAAAACTGCTCTCCACCCAAAGCTTCAAACACACCGCGCGTGAAAGACATGCGCGTGCGTTCATCTGATTTCAGAAAGACGATCTGTTTCTTTTCAGTCTCGGCGCCAAAGAAAGCTGTGATCGAAACCCCCAACGCATCTGCTAATTTATATAACGTACTCACAGAAGGCGAAGTCTTCCCGCGCTCGATCATGCTCAAGGCGTTTGCAGAGAGTCCGCTTTTGGTGGCGAGGGTGCGCATGGATATGCCGCGCGCCTCGCGCAATTCACGCAAACTCGAGGCTACATCTACTGAAGCTGCTTCACGCGCAAATGATTCCATAAATACCTCCTTCGTGTTTATGGCTCTTGTAATTTAACTGAACATGGTCGCATTATACCTCCATTTTAATGTGACATTAAACACAAGTTAACGTGACACACTCCACTATTGTACAAACCGTCACAATATTATGATGGGTGTAAATATGTGTTTATATGAATATAGGCAAGGACAGCATGATCAATCAAACCCTCCAACAGGAAATCTCCCAACTCGAAGCAGATTTTTGCTCCGCGCTCTCTGACCCCAATCGCATCCTCATGCTGTATGCCCTCAGCGAGAAACCTCTCAATGTAACCGAACTCACCCATGAACTCGGGTTGAGTCAGCCAACTACATCGCGGCATCTCAAAGTATTGCGCGAGCGGGGTTTGGTTCAAGCTGTCCGCACGGGCACCACCGTCACCTATCATCTTTCAGACCAGAGATTAATTCAGGCGCTAGATCTTCTGCGATCCGTTATGCGGGATCGTTTGACCCAGCGTGCAAGCCTGATAAATGAAATCGCATAAGGAGAATGTTGATGAAGAACCGCTTCCCTTTCTGGACTTTGGGACTGCTCGGCATCATCTTGCTGATTCTAGTCCCGGTCATTTACTACCTACCCCACGCCCAATCAAAGAACGACCCTGCGGCATACATCCCTACAAAACTTGTTCATGTAGACCATAAAGACATCGTCAAAGGTGAATTCAAAACAGGACAGGATGTAACCCGCGCCTGTCTCGAATGTCATGAAGATGCCGCGGCGCAATTGATGAAGACAACTCACTGGACTTGGGAATCAAAAGCCTTCGATGTACCCTGGCGCAATGAGCCTGTTACCATTGGCAAAGCCAACCAGATCAACAACTTCTGCATTAGCGCACAAGGCAACCAGAAATCCTGCATGTCATGCCATGCAGGCTACGACTGGAAAGAAGGCGAACAATATGATTACTCAAAACCTGAAAACGTAGACTGTCTTGCCTGTCATGCCGACATGGGGGTATACGGAAAAGGCAGTTATGGCAATCCCGCCGAAGGCGTTGACCTGTTAGCCGCAGCGCAAAGCGTGCGAGCGCCCACCCGCGAAAATTGCGGCAAATGCCACTTCGACGGCGGCGGCGGCAACGGCGTCAAACATGGCGACCTTGATGAAAGTTTGTATTTCCCCGCTGAAAACCTCGATGTGCACATGGGCGGCAAACTGGACATGCAATGCACAGATTGTCACGTCACAACCGATCATCAAATTTTAGGCCGCATGCTCGCGGATAACTACACCATTGACCCAAAGGAGCAGGTCTCCTGCGAACAATGCCACGTTGACCAAAAACACGAAGACGAACGTATCAACACACATCTTTCCGCTGTTGCTTGCCAGACCTGTCACATCCCCGCGATTGCGCTTGAAGACCCAACCAAAGTCACCTGGGACTGGTCGCAGGCAGGCCAGGAAGGTCGCACCGATGATCACTTCATCTATCTCAAGATCAAAGGTGAATTCGTCTACGATAAAAACTTCGCACCCACTTACCTTTGGTTCAACGGGGACAACGAGTATCGTTACATCCTCGGCGACCCGCT